>JBHIBG010000001.1:0-147913 GCA_046758965.1 Methylomirabilia bacterium
CATCCGGCGATTCAGCTCGTCCGGTCCGGGGCTTCGGAGTGCGTGTGCAAGCCGGGCAGGTTGTCATGGAGATCCGACGGCGCGGCCGCGGCCAGACGGATCGTGACAGTGGTTCCTCGTCCTTCCGCGCTCTCGATCGTCAGCTCTCCCCCGTGGTGCTTGATGATCCCATAGGCGACGCTCAGCCCAAGCCCGGTGGTCTTGGGGCCCTTAGTCGTGAAGAATGGCTCGAGCGCCCGGCGCCGCACCTCCTCGGACATTCCCGGCCCCGTGTCGGCCACCGAGCAATGGACCTGGCCGTCCGAGGCCCAGGTCCTGATCGTGATCGTCCCCCCTTCGGGGAGCGCATCGACTGCGTTGAGGACGAGATTCATGAGCGCTTCCCTCAAGGAGACCAGGTCGCCGGTCACAGCCGGGATCCGTCCCGGATCGAGGCGGGTCTCGATCGGGATCCTCCGGACCTGGGTCCGGTCCCGCCACAACGGCTGGATCAGCTCGAGCACCTCCTCGACGATCGTGTTCAGGTCCACCGGCACCCCGTGTGAAACCGGTTGTCCCCTGCTGAAGCGGTTCAGCCGACGGACCATCTCAGTTCCGTCCAGCGCTGACCGCTCGACGATCTGGAGCGCGCGACGGACGTCCGGCTCGTGGAGCTTGTCTTGGAGGATCCGCACCCGCCCCACGACCACCGCCATAAGATTGTGGATGTGGTGGGCCATCCGCGATGCCAGCTCTCCAATGGCGCGCAGGGTCTCTCCCCGGACGAGCTGCGCCTGCGTGGCTTTGAGCTCATCGAGCGCCTTCTGGAGCTGTTGCGCCGACTCCTGGGTCTTTTCGAGCAAGCGTGCGTTGTCCACGGCGTAGCCGATATAGGTCACGAGCGCGTTCAAAAGCTGGAGGTCCGTGGCGCTGACGGCCCGCGCCGGGGCCGAGCGCCCCGGGCGGTCGGCCGTCTTGGCGAGGTTGATGACGCCGATGACTCGGTCCGCCACCCGGACCGGCACGCAGATGAACGAACCGCTGGCGCAGCGCGGGTCGTTGGCTCCGGCGAACCGGGGGTCCCTTTCGACATCGTCCACGACCACGGGCTCCCCGAACTGCGCCACCTGCCCGGCAATCCCTTCGCCGAGGCGGACCTCACCCCTGGCGGTCGCATCATCCGGCAGCCCTCGCGCCGCTGCGATCCGGAGCATCTGGCGCTCCTGATCGAGCAGCATGATCGAGCCGGCCGTCGCCTTCACCACCCGCATCGTCCGTTCCAGGACGAGCGCCAGCAGGTCCTGCATTTTCGGGATACTGGCGGCCAGCTCGACCATCTCGTTGAGTGCCCCGAGCTTGAACACGAGATCCTCGAGACGCTCTGTGGACTCCCGCACGTTCTCGAAGAGTCTGTTGAAGGCCTCGGAAATCTGTCCGATCTCGGCCAGCGAGCCCACGCCGGGCACCGTGGCCGTGTCGACTTTCGGTATCCCCTCGGAGCGCTCGGGCGGCTTGCTTCCCTCGACGGCCTGCGCCAAGCGTGAGATCCGAGCCGCCATCCGCTGCAGCAAGACGAATCCGAGGACGCCAATCAGCAGAGCCACGAGCAGGGCAGCTTGCGCCCCCGTGCTCACCATTAGTGCGGAACGAGAGAGGAAGGCAAGCACCACGAGCAGGGGGAGAATTGTGGTGAGCGTGAAGATGATTGCCGACGCCTCGCGCAGGCTGAGGATCCGGGAGAAGAGGCGCCAGCCTTTCACAACCTGACCGAACCCCATCACTTCTACGCTAAACCGAGATGCCTGCGGGCCCAAAGGTAAAAATTCCGGGCCGTTTCTTGCGTCTGTCCGCTAAGTATGTAAAAATCAGTCCGAATATGGCTGCTCAGGAGCGTTTCGCTCGCTATCCGTTTCGCGAAATCGAGGCCAAGTGGCAGAAGCTCTGGGAGGAGACGAAGCTCTTCAAAGCCGCCGAGGATCCCGCGCGCGCCAAGTACTACTGCCTGGAGATGTTCCCATACCCTTCGGGGCGCATTCACATGGGGCACGTCCGCAACTACACGATCGGGGATGTGGTCGCGCGGTACAAGCGGATGCGCGGCTTCAATGTGCTGCACCCGATGGGCTGGGACGCCTTCGGCCTTCCCGCCGAGAATGCCGCGATGGAGCACGGCGTCCACCCCGCGATCTGGACCTACGAGAACATCGCGTACATGAAGGCCCAGCTCAAACAGATGGGCTGCTCCTACGATTGGGATCGGGAATTCGCCACCTGCGACCGTGACTACTACCGATGGGAGCAGCAGATCTTTATCAGGATGTTCGAGCGCGGCCTGGCCTACAAGAAGCTCTCCACGGTCAACTGGTGCCCGAGCTGCCAGACCGTCTTAGCCAATGAGCAGGTGGAGGCGGGACGCTGCTGGCGCTGTGACTCGGAGGTCACCTCCAAGAATATCGAGGGCTGGTTCTTCAAGATCACGGAGTACGCCGAGGAGCTTCTGGCCTGGTGTGATCGCCTGACAGGGTGGCCCGAGCGGGTGCTCACCATGCAGCGCAACTGGATCGGGAAGTCGGAGGGAGCCGAGGTGGACTTTCCGCTGAAGGATCACCCTACCGCCCTCCGCGTCTTCACCACCCGCCTGGACACCATCTACGGCGCCACCTTCATGGTTCTGGCTCCGGAGCACTCCCTGGTGCGGGAGCTTGCCCGGGGGACGGGCCGGGAGCAGGAAGTGCTGAGCTTCGTGGAACGGGTCGCGCGCACAGACAAGGTTCAGCGAACCGCCGCCGAGGCCCCCAAGGAGGGCGTCTTCACCGGGGCGTACGCCATGAACCTTTTCACCAACGAGGCGATCCCCATCTGGGTCGCGAACTTCGTCCTCCTCGAATACGGCACCGGGGCGGTGATGGCCGTCCCCGCCCATGATCAGCGGGATTTCGACTTTGCGAGAGCCTACGGCCTGGCCATTCCGCTCGTGGTCCAGAACCGAGACCGGAGCCTCCGGGAGCCCCTCGATCAGGCCTACCTGGAGGACGGCTGGCTGGTAGGCTCCGGCCCTTACACCGGGCTTGCCTCGGCGGAAGGGCGTGACCGGATGGCGGCGGACCTGGAGGCCAGGGGGATCGGCAAGCGCTCGGTGAATTACCGGCTCCGGGACTGGGGGATCAGCCGCCAGCGGTACTGGGGAGCGCCTATCCCGATCATCTACTGCGACCGGTGCGGCACGGTGCCAGAGAGGGAGGAGAACCTTCCGGTCGTGCTCCCCCAGGACGTCCAGATCAGCGGGACGGGAGGTTCACCGCTGGGCGACCTGCTTGACTTCGTCCGGACCGCTTGCCCGCGCTGCGGGGGGAGGGCCCGGCGCGAGACCGACACCATGGACACCTTCGTGGAGTCCTCCTGGTACTTTCTTCGCTACTGTTCTCCCTTGTTTCGGGGCGGGATGGTCGAGCCAGACGCTGCCGCCTACTGGATGCCGGTGGACCAGTATATCGGAGGGATCGAGCACGCTGTTCTCCACCTGCTCTACTCTCGCTTCTACACCAAGGTGCTCCGTGACCTGGGGCTCCTGAAGCTGGATGAACCGTTCGCCAACCTCCTGACCCAGGGGATGGTGATCAAGGATGGCGCCAAGATGTCCAAGTCCCGGGGGAACGTGGTGGACCCGGATCAGCTGATCAGGAAGTACGGGGCGGATACCGCGCGCCTCTTCTGCCTGTTCGCGGCGCCGCCGGAGAAGGATCTCGACTGGAACGACCAGGCCGTGGAGGGCGCCTCCAGGTTCCTCAACCGAATCTGGCGCGTTGTCCAGAGCCACCGCTCCGCACTCTCCCATGCCAAGTCCGGCGTGAGCCGGTACTCCGAGGACGGACGCCGGTTTCGCCGCACGATCCACGAGACCATCAGGCGGGTCTCCGACGACATCGAGGACGAGTTCCACTTCAACACAGCGATCAGCGCCATCATGGAGTTGGTGAACGCGCTGTACGAGTTTGACCAGAGTTCGCTTTCCGGCATGGATCGGGAGGAGCGGGTCGCGCTCCTTCGCGAGGCGGTGGAAACCCTGCTCGTGTTGCTCGGCCCGTTTGCGCCGCACCTCGCGGAAGAGCTTTGGGCTCAGCTCGGCCACAGGGAGAGCCTGTTTCGCTACCCCTGGCCCCAGCCGGACCGCTCAGCCCTTGCCCGCAAGGAAGTCCTCGTTGTGGTTCAGGTGAACGGCAGGGTCCGGAGCCGACTCACCGTGGCGGCCGGAGCTGACGAAGAGAAGGTCAAGGCCCTGGCCCTGGCGGACCCGAAGGTGCGACCGTGGCTTGACTCCTGCCAGGTGGACCGGATCGTGGTGGTTCCGGGCAGGCTGATCAATATCGTCACGCGCCCGTGAGCAGGCCCGCCCTCGCCTGGTTGGTCCTTGTAACCGTCCTGCTCGGTGGGTGCGGCTATGGCCTGCGCGGTACCCTTCCCAGCCACCTCAGGACCGTCGCCGTTCCCGTCTTTGTCAATCGGACCAGCGAGCCAGGGGTCGAGAACTTTATTACACGGGCCGTGATCGAGGCGTTCAGCAGTAGCGGCCGGCTCAGGGTGGTTCCGCCGGAGCGCGCCGATTCGCTCCTGGAAGGGGAGATCGTGGGCTACCGTGTCGAGGCGCTGGCCTTTGATCCCCAGGCCAACGTGCGGGAGTATCGCCTCTGGCTCACGCTGAACCTCGAGTTTAGGGATCTGCGGAAGAACACCGTGCTCTGGCGGCACGAGGGAATTCAGGAGAGGGCGGACTTTCGGGTGCCCGGTCAGGTGGCCGTGACCATCGCCCGGGAGGAGACGGCGCTCCGCGAAGCCGCCGTCATCATCGGGCGGGAGATCGTGAATCGCGCGGTCAATCAGTTCTGACCGCGAGGGAAGCGAGCGCGAGCGGCTGCGCCCGATAGCGACAGGGGAGTCTTGGACTACGCGAGCTTTCTAGGCGAGCTGCGGCGGGGAACGGTTCCACAGACCGCGCTGCTCCACGGCCCTGAGCCCTTCTTGTTGGAGGAAGCCCTGGCGCTGGTGACCCGGGCCTGCTTTCCCGACCCCTCGCTGATCTCGCTCAACCGTGAGCTCTTCGATGCCCGTGAGGCCCAGCCCGAGACCATTCTCCGCGCGCTCCTCACCGCGCCGTTCGTCGCTCCCGTGCGGCTCGTCGTCGTGAAAGAGTCCCAGGCCTTGTCCGTGAAGGGGCGCGACGCCTTCCTGGGGTATGCGAAGGAGCCGCTCCCCGGGGCTCGGCTCCTCTTTTTGGCCAGTGAGGCGCTGGCGCCGACGCACTGGCTCGTGAAGCTGCCCCCCCCGGCCGCACTGATCCGTGTGCGGGCTCCGACCGGCCGGGAGCTGGTGAGCTGGCTCAGGGGGCGCGCGGCAGCGACGGGGCTTACGGTCACTGAAGAGGCGGCCCTACTCCTGATCCAGTGGGTCGGCGAAGACCTCGGGGCGCTGGCGGGGGAGGTGGAGAAGGCTGGCCTGGTCCGGGAGCCGGAGCGTCGCACGGTCGGCGTGGAGGAAGTCAGGGCGGTGGTGGGAGAACACCGGGTGCGGTCCATCTTTGAGCTGACGCGTGCGCTGGAGCACCGGGCTCTGGGGAGCGCGCTGAGCGTGCTGGAGGGGCTCCTGTCCTCCGGCGAGGAACCGCTTGGTGTTCTCGGCATGCTGACGCGGCAGGTGCGGCTGACCTGGCTTGCGAAGGAGTGGCTCCGGGCAGGGAAGTCCGCTGAAGAGGTGGCCCGGCTCCTGCGTCGACCATCCCAGGCTGTGGAGGCGTTCCTGGCTCGCGCCGAGTCATGCTCTCCCGCTGCCCTGGCCCGCCAGCTCTCGCGCTGCTGGGAGGTGGAGCGTCGGCTCAAAGCCGGCGGGCTCCCCCGTCCCGAGCTGGCTCAGCTGGTCGCCGAACTCTGTGCGGCGGAATGAGAGGGCGGACCCGGACCGGCCTCCTCGTCGTCGTCCTGCTCCTCGCGATCGGTGACCCCGGCGCTCCCGCGGCGTATGCCCTCCAGTGCGCTCCGGATGGAATCCCCTCGCCTGTTCGCACATCGTGCCCGGGCTGTCTCCTGGCGGGGGCTGCCACCGTGGAAATTCCCTTGCCGGAAGGAGTCCCGCTTGCCGGCTACGGCGGGCTCCGCCGCCGGCTCCTGATTCCGGACATCCTCAATCGCCACCCGTATGCCTTCTGGCTCAAGCCGTCCGAAGGGACTCACCTGCCGATCAAGGCGCGGGCGCTCGTTCTCGAGCGGGAGGATGTTCGACTGCTCTGGGTGGCCGTGGACCTGGTTGGTGTGGATCCCGGGCTCGTCAGGGAGCTGAAATCTCGCCTCGCCGAAGCCGGCTTCCGCTATACGGCCGTGGTTGTGGCCGCCTCCCACACGCACTCCGGCCCGGGCGCCTACTCCCGTTCGGGCCTGTTCAGCCTGTTCGCCCTCGATCGCTACAATCCCGAGATCGCCGACTGCCTCGTTTCGGCGATGGTCAGGGCGGCCCGACAGGCCGAGGCGCGGAAGGTCCCGGCAAGGGTGGGCGGCGGCAGCGGGAAAGTCGTCGGCATTGGGAAGAGCCGGGTGGCGCTCCCGCTGGATCCCGAGGTGGGTGTGCTCAAGGTCGTCGGGCAGGACGGGGCTCCCGTGGCTGTCCTCTGGAACTACGCGATCCACGGGACCGCGCTGGGGAAGGCAAACCGCCGACTTTCGGGTGACGTCATGGGCGTGGCCTCGGAGCGTCTGGAGCGAGCCCTTGGGGCCCCAGCACTCTACGCCAACGGCGCCGTGGGGGACGTGAGCCCTGCGGTACACGGGCTCGGTGGAGCCGAGCAGGCCGGAGAGGCGTTGGCCCGTGAAGTCCTGGATGTGTGGGGGCGAGTGTCCGTGAAGCCAGGGGCGCGGCTTCTGGCGGTCGTCCAGCCGTTGTCGCTTCCTCCCCCGCACCTCGCAGTTCGAAACTGTCTGGGGCGCTGGGTCCCCCGCTGGATCACCCTGAGTCTCGGCTGGGCCATGCCGCGGGCGAGCGAGATGGTCGGAGTGGTTGTCGGATCCGAGGCCTGGGTCACCATTCCAGGAGAGCTCCAGACCCGTCTCGGTCTGGCGGTGAAGGCCGAAGGCCGGCGATTCTTCCGTCGCACCTTCGTGGTGGGTCTTGCCAACGACTACGTAGGCTACTTCCTCACCCGCGGGGAGTACCACCGGGTTGACTACATCGCCTGCGCCAGCCTCTACGGCAGGACGGCGGGCGAGATTCTCGCCGAACGGGCGAAGGCGATTCTCCGCCGGCTCGCCGGCTCGTGAGCCGGGTGGTGGGGTGGCCGGGCAGATCAGTGGAGCGAGGCCAGGCGGCGTGCGAGGGCCGACTTCTTTCGGGCGGCGGTGTTCCGGTGGACCACGCCCTTGGTCACCGCCTTGTCCAGCGCGCGGACTGCCTCCGCGACGAGTGCCTGCGCATCCTCGGAGCGTTGGATCAGTGCGCTCCGGGAGGCCTTGAGCCCTGTCCGAACGGTGGTCCGGATGGCGCGGTTCCGGAGCCGCCGCTTCTCGTTCTGGCGCGTGCGCTTGAGCGCGGATCTGATCTTGGCCATGCGTTGGATCCTCCTGCCGCGATCGCTCAGTACGACTGTCCACGCTACCGTCTGGATCGGGGTCTGTCAAGGGGCGGGGGTCGATGAGGGGCGCCGACCCGGACGACCAGGGGCTCCCCGAACTGGCAGTTCAGCACGGAGTGGTGAAGGCCATGGGCACCGTCAGCCTGGCCACGCTCGTGAGCCGCCTCCTCGGCTTCCTCCGGGACGTGGTCGTGGCGCAGGCCTTCGGGGCCAGCTCGATCACCGACGCCTTTTTTGTCGCCTTCCGGATCCCGAATCTCTTTCGCCGGCTCCTGGCCGAGGGAGCGTTGAGCGCGGCCCTTATCCCGGTCTTCACCGAATTTCTCACGGTGCGCCCCCGAGAGGAGTTCAACCGGATGTTCCGCTCCGTGGCGGGGGTATTCCTCGCCGCGCTCTGCGCCGTCACCGTTGTCGGTGTTCTCCTGGCGCCGTGGCTCGTCCGGCTCCTGGCTCCGGGATTCACGGCCGACGCGGAGCAGGCCGGGCTGGCGAGCTCGCTGACCAGAGTCATGTTCCCGTACTTGATCCTCGTGGGGCTCGCCACCCTGGCCATGGGTGTCCTGAACGCCCACCGCCGATTCTTCACCTCCGCCCTCGGTCCTGCGGTCCTCAACGTCGGGATGATCTCCGCCGTGCTCCTCCTGGCCCCGCGCATCGAGACCCCGATCTTGGGGCTCGCGGTGGGGGTGTTGGCGGGCGGCCTGGGCCAGTTCCTCATCCAGCTTCCCGAGCTCCGGTCAGTTGGGGTCCCGCTGGCCCCGTCGGCGGAGTTCTCCCACCCCGCGGTCCGCCGGGTCGTTCGGCTCCTCGGCCCATCGGTCTTGGGGCTGGCGGCGGTCCAGCTCAGCGTCTTCGTCAACACGCTTCTCGCCTCCCTGCTCCCGCGGGGGAGTATCTCCTACCTCTACTACGCGGACCGGGTGATGGAATTTCCGCTCGGCGTGTTCGGCATCGCCGTGGCCACGGCAACCCTCCCCCTCATGGCAGCGCAGGCCGCAAGGCGGGAGCTTACCGGAGTCGCGCAGACGCTGAACTTCGCCCTTCGGCTCTCCTGCTTCGTGGCGATCCCGGCCTCGGTGGGGCTCATTCTGCTCAGGGACCCGATCATCCGGGTGCTCTTCCAGCGCGGGGAGTTCGGTGCCGCCGACAGTGAAGCCACAGCGTGGGCGCTCGGGTTCTATGCCCTGGGGCTCACGGCCTTCTCTGGAACCCGGATCGCGGCGCAGACCTTCTATGCCTTGGGTGACACGGCCACCCCGGTCAGGATCGGGATCGGCGCGGTGGCCTTGAACGTGCTCTTCGCCCTCGCCCTCATGGGACCGCTGACCCACGGCGGCATCGCCCTGGCTTCTTCCTGCGCGTCGAGCGCGAACCTGGTGGGGCTCATCTGGCTTCTGAGACGGCGGCTCGGAGCAGTGGGCGGTGGCCGGATCGTTCGGAGTCTGTCTCTGATGAGCATCGCCACGGGCGTAATGGCAGGGTGGTGCTGGCTCTTGCTTCGGTGGTGGCCGGCTGAGCCGTCTCGCTGGGCCGAAGCCGGCTGGCTCGCGGCCGCCATCGGCGGGAGCATGGTGCTCTATGCGCTGGTGAGCGCGCTGTTGAGGAGCGAAGAGTGGGCCGCGCTCCTGGCGCTCGCGCACCGGACAGCCGCCTTGCCTCCCCGAGCAGGAGGCTGATATAATGAGAGCTGCAAAGGACCCTGGATGCAGCTGTTCCCGGTAAGGGTGATTGGCGCCTCGGGAGCGGTCGGTGCGGTCCGGATCGGCCGAGAGACCCGAGGCGTCGGCGTGTGTTCTGACCTCTCCCTCCCTCCATCTGGCCCACGGGATCAGTAGATGGATCCCGTCGAGGAATTTCTCGAAGCCCTCGAGACCGAAGGGCGGGCTGCCCCCAACACGCTTTCTGCTTACGGCCGAGACCTCAGGAGATTCCAGCGGTTTCTCCGCGAACGCTCCTGGGGCCTTCACGAGGTCGGCGTCGAAGGGCTTTCGCAGTATCTCCTGGCTCTCCGCCGGCAAGGTCTGGGGCCTCGGAGCGTCGCGCGGCATCTCTCTGCCTTGCGCGGCTTCTACCGCTTTCTGCTCCGTGAAGGCCGGCTCCTGAGCGACCCGACCGATCTGCTCGAAGCCCCGCGGCCGCCATCGAGGCTCCCGCGCACGCTTTTGCCTCAGGAGGTCGCTCGCCTCATCGAATCGCCCGATCCGAGCGATGCGCTGGGGCTCAGAGACCGGGCTCTGCTCGAACTCCTCTATGCCACCGGCATGCGCGCCTCGGAGTGCCTCTCCCTCCAGATCGAAGAAGTGAACCTCTCGGCCGGCTACGTGGTGCCGACGGGGAAGGGGGGTCGCCAGCGGCTGATCCCGGTGGGGGGTGAGGCGCTCTCGTGGCTTCGGCGCTACCTCAAAGACGCCCGCGCCCGGCTTGCCAGGCGGGGGGATCCGGGCACGCTGTTCGTGAACCGTCGCGGCAGGCCGCTCTCCCGCCAGGGGCTGTGGGGCATCATCAAGACGGCCGCCCGGCGATCCGGGATGCAGCGGGTGGTGTCACCTCACACGCTCCGGCACTCGTTCGCCAGCCACCTGCTCGAGGGTGGCGCCGACCTCCGCTCCGTTCAAGCGATGCTGGGGCACGCGGATATCACGGCGACGCAGATCTACACTCGCCTTTCTTCCTCGGCGGTTAGGGCGATGTACATGAAGTTTCACCCGAGGGCGCGATGAAGGCGGCAGTCGGCGGGGGCGAGGGCCACACCGGGCGGCCGGGAGCCGGGGCGTCGGCCGGCCCGAGCCGGCAACGCCGGAGCTCCGGAGCCGGCGGCTTCGCTCAGGTGGATCCCGGCGCCCTCGGCCTCAGCCACCGGGCGGTGAGAGTCTGCTCGCGTGAGATCAGCGTGAGAGAGATGCTCCCGCGACTCCAGCGGCAGCGGGCCCCCCTCCTGGTGATTGGAGGCCCGAGCGAGGTGGCGGTGGCGTGGCCCGGTGACCTTCGGCGGGCTCAGGCGTTCGGACTCGGCGCCCGGCGCGTGCGGGAGATTGCCCGATGGGGGATCCCGGTCGTGGGTGCCCGGACCTCCGAGGCGACAATGCGTCGGCTCCTGCGAGAGGGCGCCCCCGCGCTGCTGGTCCGCGAGCGGCGGGGCGTGATCGGGGCGCTGGAGCCCCAGGCCCCAGGGGCCGCGCATCCTCCGCTCCCGCTCACTGTCCGGCTCGAGCGCCGGGTGCCTCCCCACACTCGGGACCTTCTGCGCGAGGTGGGCCGGCTGGCGGACTCACTCGGGGTCGCCGCCTACGTCGTCGGCGGATTCGTCCGCGACCTGCTCCGCGGCGCGCCCACTCAGGATCTTGATCTGGTCGTGGAGGGGAGTGGGCTGGCCCTGGCCCGCCGGCTTGCCAGCCAGCTCGGGGCGAAGCTGACGGCCCACCAGAGCTTTGGCACGGCCTCCGTTGAGGGGTGGGGCGGCGGCCGGGTGGATCTGGCCACGGCGCGCCGGGAACGCTACGCGACTGCCGGCGCCCTGCCGTCTGTCTCGCCGGGCTCAATCGCCGTAGATCTGGCCAGGCGCGACTTCACGATCAACGCCATGGCGCTGGCGATTTCGGGGTCGGGCTTCGGTCCCCTCCTTGACCTGTTCGGCGGCCGCGCCGACCTGCGGCGCAGGCGGATCCGGACCCTCCACCCCCTCTCGTTCGTGGAGGACCCGACCCGGGCGTTCCGGGCGGTCCGCTACGCGATCCGGTTCGGGTTCGCGTTGGACCGCCAGAGCCGGCGCACGCTCGCCCTCGCCCTCGAGCACGCGCCCTACGCCGCGCTCTCGGGGCAGCGACTCAGGGCCGAGCTCGAGCTCATCATGGCAGAACCGGGGTGGGGGAGGGGTCTCCTGACCCTCGGTCGGCTCGGCGTGCTCCGTCTGATCGAGCCATCCTATCGCTTTTCCCGAGTCGCGATCCGGCGCGTCCAGGCTCTCGGGCAGTTGCTCCGTTGGGGACGCGCCCACGGCATCGCCCTGGATCCGCTGCCACTGGCGGTTCTGACAGTTCTCGGCCATTTGCAGTCCGCGCTGGCCGAGCGCGGGCTTCGGCGGCTGGCCCTCACCGGGGAGCCGCTGGCCCGCCTCGTGGCGGCTCTCAGGGAAGGCCCTGATCTCGCGCGCCGGCTTGAGGCGAGCGGAGCCGCCCCCGCAAGCCAGCGGGCGTCGCTGCTTCGCGGTCGGCCCATGGAGGTCCTGGCCTTCGCGTGGATCGTTGGTTCCGGATCGGCACGCCGGCAGGTTCAGTGGTTCCTCGCCGAAGGGCGGCGGATCCGTCCGCTCCTGAGCGGGGACGAGCTGCTCGCCCTCGGCGTCTCCGGGGGACCTCAGATGAGCCAGCTTCTTCACCGGCTCCGCGACGAGCGGTTGGACCGCGGGACGTTGACCCGCGAGGAAGAGATTCGTCTGGTCAAGGCCTCGCTGCAGTCAGGGGCGGGGAACGGGCGGCCCCCTCACGAAGCCCGGGAGGTGCTCTCTCGGCAGAAAGAGGAGGATGGAGGAGGATGAGTGCGACCCCCAAGTTCATTTTCGTAACCGGCGGGGTGGTCTCCTCGCTGGGAAAGGGGGTGGCGGCCGCCTCGATCGGCTCCCTGCTGGAGGCGCGCGGCTTCCGCGTTGCGCTCCAGAAGATGGACCCCTACATCAATGTGGACGCGGGGACCATGAGCCCCTACCAGCACGGGGAGGTCTATGTCACCGACGACGGCGGCGAGGCCGACCTCGACTTGGGGCACTACGAGCGGTTCACCCGGGCCGCGGTGACGCGCGACCACAACGTGACCACTGGAAAGGTCTACGACGCCGTCATCAAGAAAGAGCGGTCCGGGCACTACCTGGGGCGGACGGTCCAGATGATCCCCCACATCACCGACGAGATCAAGGCCTCCGTCATGAAGGTAGCCCACGATCTGGATGTGGTGATCGTAGAGGTGGGAGGCACGGTGGGAGACATCGAGGGGTTACCGTTTCTCGAGGCCGTCCGCCAGCTGAAAAAAGACGTGGGGAGGGAGCACGTCATCTACGTTCACCTGACGCTGGTCCCGTTCATCCAGGCCGCCTCGGAGCTGAAGACCAAGGCCACCCAGCACTCGGTGAAGGAGCTCCGCTCTATCGGGATCCAGCCTGACATCCTGCTCTGCCGGACTGACCGCTATCTCTCGCCGGAGATCAAATCCAAGATCGCGCTCTTCTGCGACGTGGAGGAAGAGGCGGTGATCACCGCCAAGGATGTCGACATGGTCTATGAGGTGCCCCTCGTGTTCCACCGCGAGGGGCTGGACGCCAGCATCGTGAAGCTCCTCGGCCTCCCCGATCGCCCCATCGACCTCTCGGGCTGGGAGGCGATCATCCGCAAGATCAGCCGCCCGGAGCGGGAGACACGGATCGCCGTCGTGGGGAAGTATACCGAGTTGAAAGATGCCTACAAGAGCCTCTCGGAGGCCCTCACCCACGGCGGGATCGCCAGCGACGCGCGCGTACACGTCTCCTGGGTGGACGCCGAGGACGTGGAGCGTGGCGGGCTGGAGGCTTCCGTCAAGGACGCGCACGGGATCCTGGTCCCCGGCGGCTTCGGTGACCGGGGGATCGAAGGGAAGATTCGAGCTGTTCGCTATGCGCGAGAGCGCGCCGTTCCGTTCCTGGGGATCTGTCTGGGGATGCAGTGCGCGGTCATCGAGTTTGCGCGGAATGTCTGCGGCCTAGCCGGTGCGAACTCCTCGGAGTTCGAGCCCGGTGCCCGTCACCGGGTGATTGATCTGCTCCCCGAGCAGCGGGGGCTGACCACCAAGGGCGGGACCATGCGGCTCGGGCTCTATCCCATCCTGCTCGTCGAGGGGAGCGCCGCCTTCAAGGCGTACGAGCGCGAGAGCGTCCAAGAGCGGCACCGCCATCGCTACGAGGTCAACAACGACTATCTGACGGACCTCGAGAAGAACGGGCTTCGAGTCTCCGGGATCTGGGAGGCGAAGCAGCTCGTGGAGATCATCGAGCTGCCTGACCACCCCTGGTTCGTCGCCAGCCAATTCCACCCGGAGTTCCGTTCGCGCCCGTGGGAGCCTCACCCTCTCTTCTCCGCCTTCATCCGGGCCGCGCTCGCGCACCAAGAGAGCTCGAGCGGCTGAGTCATGCCGGGCTATACACCGAGCATGACGAGGGGAGAGGGAGGAGCGGGTAGCCACCGAACGTTGGGGGGTGACGGCCGAGCCGGCATCCGGGAGGGCCCGCAACGGAACGGCCGAGGAGCGAGCGCGGAGTTGAGGCGAAGGGAGAAGCGGTGACGGGGGAGGTCGTGGTCGGACCGGTGAAGGTCGGCGGCGGCCAGCCGCTGGCGCTGATCGGGGGGCCATGCGCCATCGAGAGTGAAAGCCACGCTCTCCTGGTGGCAGAGCGCCTCAAGCGAATCACCGAAGAGGCGCGGGTTCCGTTCATCTACAAGTCCTCCTATGACAAGGCGAATCGTTCCTCCCTGGCGTCATACCGGGGCCCGGGGCGGGCGGAGGGCCTTCGAATCTTCAGGAAGGTGAAGGAGGTTGTCGGATGTCCGGTCCTCTCGGATGTCCATCAGGTCGCCGACGTGGAGGCGGCCGCAGAGGTCCTCGATGTCCTGCAGGTCCCGGCCTTCCTCTGTCGCCAGACCGACCTCGTGGTCGCCTGCGGTCGTACCGGAAAGCCGGTGAACGTGAAGAAAGGGCAGTTTCTCGCCCCGCGCGACATGGCGAACATCGTCGAGAAGATCCGCTCGACGGACAACGATCGCATCCTTCTCACCGAACGCGGCACCGCCTTCGGTTACAATACCCTCGTGGTTGACTTCCGTGGGCTGCAGGATATGCGTGAGCTCGGCTATCCCGTGGTGTTCGACGCCACTCACTCAGTCCAGCTGCCCGGCGGCCTGGGCGATCGCTCGGGGGGAGAGCGAAAATATATCCCCGCCCTGGCCCGTGCGGCGGTGGCCTTCGGCATCGATGCGCTCTTCATGGAAGTCCACGAAGATCCCGACCGTACGCTTCCGGACGGTCGTCCTCTCTCCGACGGTCCGAACATGCTCAGGCTGGACGATCTCCCGGGGCTGCTGACCGAAATCCGGGCCGTTCAGGCCGCGCTGGGGAGGCCAGGATGAGCGAGGACGTCCTCAAGCTCGCCGAGCACGTGCTGCGATCGGAGGCCGAAGGGATCCTGGGACTCGTGCCGCGACTCGGCGCAGGCTTTCTCCAGGCGCTTGAACTCTTGCGCCGCTGCCAGGGCAGGGTGGTGGTCACGGGCATCGGCAAGTCCGGCCTGGTCGGCCGGAAGGTGGCGGCTACCCTGGCAAGCCTGGGCACGCCAGCCCTCTTTCTCCATCCGGCAGAGGGCGTGCATGGTGACATCGGCATGGTGACCCGGGGCGATGTGGTGGTCGCGATCTCCAACAGCGGCGAGACCGGGGAGGTCCTGAGCCTCCTGCCCGCCATCAAGCGGCTGAGTGTGCCGCTCGTTGTCCTCACCGGGAGTCCTGGATCCACCCTGGCCCGCAACGGGGACGTGGTGCTCGATGTCAGCGTGGCTGATGAGGCCTGTCCCATGAAGCTGGTCCCGACCTCCAGCAGCACGGCAGCCCTGGCGATGGGGGACGCCCTGGCCGTGGCGCTGCTCGAGCTTCGAGGGATCGGTCCTGAGGATTTCGCCCTCGTCCACCCGGGCGGGCACCTGGGGCGCCGCTTCCTCAAGGTCGAGGAGCTTATGCACGGGGGGGAGGCGGTCCCGGAGGTCCACGAGGAGACCCCCATGGGCGAGGTGATCTTGGAGATGACGGGGAAACGTCTCGGCGCCACCGCGGTGGTGGATCGCGAGGGGCGGCTGATCGGGATCGTTACCGACGGCGATCTCCGGCGGGCGCTTCAGCGGGACCGCCAGGTGTTCGAGAAGGCCGCCTCCGATGTCATGTCCCGGAACCCGAAAACTATCGGTCGGAGCGAGCTGGCTGCCAAAGCGCTCGAAGTCATGGAGCACCACGCCATCACCCAGCTGATCGTGCTCGACAGGCACGGCCGCCCGGAGGGGGTCATTCACCTCCACGACATCCTTCGGGCCAAGCTCGTGTGAGCGGCTCACCCGCGCCTCGGGCCTTCGCGCGCCGGGCCCGCCCCATCCGCCTCCTGGCGCTCGACGTGGACGGAGTGCTCACGGACGGGCGCCTGTACTATGACCCTCGAGGGGAGGAGGGCAAGGTCTTTCACGTCCGGGACGGTGTCGCCCTGGTAGAGGCCCAACGGGCCGGTCTCCAGGTGGCTGTGATCTCCGGCCGCGCCTCTGTGGCGGTGTCCCGGCGGATGGCCGAGCTGGGGGTCCACGAGGTCCACCAGGGCGTCAGGGACAAGATGGCGCTGCTCTCCGACCTCCTCCGTCGGTTCCGGCTCACCCCTGAAGAGGTTGCCTACATGGGGGACGACCTTCCTGACTTACGGCTCCTCAAGGCGGTGGGCCTGGCTCTGACCACCGCGAACGCCGTGCCCGAAGTGAGGCGCGTCGCGCATTGGGTCAGCCGCTCGCCCGGAGGTGCGGGAGCGGTGCGGGAGGCCGTGGAGGCGATTCTGCGGGCGCGGGCTGCCTGGCCCCACCCAAAGGCTACGTAAGGCCGTTTCGGGTTGTGCTTTACTCCCTCACCGGGAGTGTGCTAACCTGGTATCAAAATTGCATAAAGCTCATGAAACGGCTATCCCTCGGAATCTTTTCAGGTGTTTTGCTTTTTGTCGCGGCCCTCGTGGCCTTCCTCATCGTCCAGGCACGAGCCCCTCGCTCGGACACCCGTGACCTTCCCCAGAGCAAGGCCGACTACCGGATGAAGGACATCTACCTCCAAGAGTATGAGGCCGGCGACAGCCGATGGACCTTGAACGCTGACCGGGCGGAGATCTTCGACCGGGAAGGGAGGACTGTGCTGGCCGGGGTGACCATCACGATTCAGGAGCCCGACCAGACCTGGACAGTCACCGGTGAGGAGGGAAGCCTGGCGACCGCCACGAAGGATGTGGACATCCGAAAGAAGGTGGTGCTGGTCGGAAGCGACGGGGTCCGCCTCGAGACCGACACCCTGCACTGGGAGGCCGAGGCGAAGCGAGTGTGGACCGACACCCCGGTGACCATCTACGAAGACGGAGCGGTGGTGACCGGCCAGGGCCTGGAGAGCTGGCTGGCCGAAGGGCGAACCGCGGTGAAGGGGAGGGTTCGGGCCACCTTCGCCGCGGCGCGGCGCGCCCCGCTGCTTCGGGCGCTGCCAGGGGGAGGCGGCCGGTGAGGGGCACGCTGAGGTCCGTGTTGGTTGGTCTCTTGTCCGTCGGGCTCGCAGAGGGTTCGGTCGGAGTCCTGGCTGCCGCCGGTGCCAGGCCCAGCACAGGACTCGAAGGCAACCCCGCCAGGGCGCGGGCCGGATCCGGGCCCCCGGTTTCGCCATCTCCAGAGCCGGACGGGGAGAGTCACCCTGTGGTCGTGGATGCCGACCGGATGGAGACCCTCAAGAGGGAGGGGTTGGTGATCTTCACCGGAAACGTGGTGGCGCGGCAGAACAATTCCATCCAGTATGCGGACCGGATGGAGGTCTACCTGGATGAACGGGGAGAGCGAGTGATCCGGACTGTTTCGACCGGCAACGTCCGGGTCATCACCCCCGACTGTCAGATCGGGACCGCCCGCCGCGCCGAGCACTACGATACGGATCAGCGGGTCGTGTTGGTCGGCGACGCCCGGGTGTGGCAGGCGGACAACGTCGTCAGCGGCGAGCGCATCACGATCTACCTGGCCGAGGAGCGGAGCGTCGTGGAGGCGGGGAAGTCGGGCCGCGTCAAGGCGGTGATCTCCTCGAGGTCCCGGGGGGAGAGACCGGAGGCGGGGGGAGGAGCTCCCTGCCCTGAGTGAGCATGGAAGGCCTTGTCGCGCACGGGCTGTCGAAATGGTTCAAGAGCCGCCGGGTGGTCGACGACGTGAGCTTCGACATCCAGCGGGGCGAGGTCGTGGGGCTTCTCGGGCCGAACGGGGCGGGGAAGACGACCTCGTTCTCCATGATCGTGGGGATGCTTCAGCCCGACACCGGACGGATCTTCCTGGAAGGGGAAGAGATTACAGGCCTTCCCATGTACAAGCGCTGTCGCCTGGGGCTTGGATATCTTCCCCAGGAGTCCTCAGTGTTCAGGAAGCTCACCGTGCAGGAGAACCTCTTAGCGATCCTCGAAACGCTGAACCTCTCCCGCCCGGAACGGACGGAGCGGCTCAGGATGCTCCTCGCCGAGCTGGATCTGACCTCCCTGGCGCATCACAAGGCCTTCATGCTCTCCGGCGGGGAGCGCCGGCGTCTGGAGATCACCCGGGCCCTCGTCACCTCGCCCCGCTACCTGCTTCTCGACGAACCGTTCACGGGCATCGACCCGATTGCCGTTGGAGTCATCCAGGAGATCGTCGCCCTGCTCCGGTCGCGGGGCATCGGCATTCTGATCACGGATCATAACGTGCGGGAGACACTGGCCATCACCGACCGCGCCTACATCCTCTACGAGGGGCGGGTCCTCCTATCCGGCACCGCCCACGAGCTTACCCGGAACCCCATCGCCCGAGAGCTCTATCTCGGGGAGCGGTTTTCCCTCTAACTGAGAAGGCCCCTGGCGATGGAGATGCGGCTTTCCCTCCGGCAGACCCAGCGGATGGTGATGACTCCGCTGCTGCAGCAGGCGATCCAGCTCCTCCAGCTCTCCACCGTCGAGCTCCAGGAGGTGATCCAGAAAGAGCTGCTGGAGAACCCGCTCCTCGAGGAGGTCTCCCCCGAGGGCGAGGATGCGGGAGAGGGAGGTGCGCGCGAGGCCACCCTGCCCCCGCCCGAGTCCACTCCTCCCACGAGCCCAAGCTTGGATGGAGACCGGGCCAACGACCTTCCCTTCGACCTCACGGCGGTCATGTTCGACACGCACGACGAGCCCACGCTGGTGGAGCAGGAGGAGCGGGGCGACTTCACCCCTGAGAGCGTGGTTCGTTCCACCTCCACGCTGGGCGACTACCTCGAGGAGCAGCTTCGCCTGGCGACGGACGGCGGACCCCTCCGGGCCGCGGGCCAGGTAGTCATCGGCAACCTCGATGAAGACGGCTACCTCAGGGCCGGGCTTGACGAGATCGCCGAACTCGCCAAGGTCCCCATGGCGGCGGTCGAGGAGGCGCTGGCGCTGGTGCAGTCGTTCGACCCGACGGGCGTGGCGGCGCGAACGCCCCAGGAATGCCTGCTCCTCCAGCTCAAGGCCGATCCTCAGCCAGACCCGGTGGCCGTGGAGATCGTTCAGGATCACTTCGAGGACCTGGAGCGGCTGCGCTACCCCGAGATCGCCCGAGCCTTCAAGCTTCCTCTGGACCGGATCATGGAGGCCGTGGAGGAGATCCAGGCTCTGGAGCCGAAGCCCGGCCGGCGCTTTGCCGTCTCGGACACCCGCTACGTGGCTCCTGACGTCTTCGTCTACAGGGTGGGGAACGACTATACCGTCGTATTGAACGAGGAAGGCCTCCCACGGCTCCGCGTGAACACCCTCTACCGCCGTCTCCTCCGTGACGGCGGGACAGATGCTCGGCAGTACGTGGAGGCCAAGCTCCGGTCGGCCATGTGGCTCGTCAAGAGCGTGGACCAGCGTCAGCGCACGCTTCGAAAGGTTACCCAGAGCATCGTCAAGTTCCAACGCGACTTCCTCGACAGGGGGGTGGCCTTCCTCCACCCGCTCTCCCTCCGGGACGTGGGCGGGGACATCGGCATGCACGAGTCCACCATCAGCCGGGTGACAACCAACAAGTACGTTCAGACTCCCCAGGGGCTGTTCGAGCTCAAGTTCTTCTTCCACAGCGGCATCGCCACCAGGACGGGGGAGACGGTCTCCTCGATCTCCGTGAAGAAGATGATCCGGGATCTCCTGGGCCAGGAGGATCCGGCCAAGCCGCTCTCCGATCAAGAAGTCGCTCAGATCCTCAAGAACCGCGGTCTCACCCTCGCCCGGCGCACCGTGGCCAAGTACCGCGAAGAGCTCAACCTGCTCCCGTCGCACCAACGCCGGCTCGCGCCGCGCAGGCGGGCGTAGGGGCGCGGGGGGGAGGGTTGAGCGCGCGGGGAGAGAGGTTCGGCGTGGTGCGCGAGGCCTGGCTGCTGCCCGGGTGGCTCGGTTCCGTGAAGGGAGGGTGCCATGCACGTGATCATCAGCGGTCGCGGCGTGATCACCACGCCCGCCTTCAAGGCTCGTGTGGAGGAGAAGGTGCAGAAGCTTTCCCGCATCCTCCCCAAGATCCACGAGGCCAAGGTCGTCCTGTCGGCCGAAAAGTACCGGCGGACCGCTGACGTCACCCTTCTCGGCACGGGAAAGCTCCTCCACAGCAAGGAGACGGCGCAGGACCTCTCGGCCGCCGTCGACCTGGCGGTGGACGTCCTCACGCGGCAGGTTCGTCACACAAAGGATCGGATTCGCCAGCGGAAGCCCCGGGTCTCGCCCCGCCGAGCGTCTGCGCGAAAGATCCCGAGCCCGGGTGAGGGGCCCGCAGAGCCCCAAGTGGTGCCTCGGTCGTTGACCCCCAAGCCCATGTCCATCGAGGAGGCGACGATGCAGTTCAAGCTCCGCCGCGACCGGTTTTTCGTCTTCACCAACGCGGTCACGAAGACGGTGAACGTCCTCTACCGCCGGAAGGACGGGAGCTTGGGGTTGATCGAGCCTATCGGCTGAATGAACGGCTCACTGCGTTTTGTCATCATCACCGGGCTCAGCGGGGCAGGGAAGAGCTTTGCGATCAAATGCTTGGAGGACATGGGCTACTTCTGCGTGGACAATCTGCCGACCACGCTGATCCCGACGTTCGCGGAGTTGTGCGCGCAATCCACCCGGAGGATCCGGCGGATCGCGTTGGGTGTGGATGTGCGCGAAGGCGAGTACCTCGCTCACCTCGTGGAGATCCTTCACGAGCTCCGAGCCAAAGGCCATCCGGCAGACGTCCTCTTTCTCGAGGCGGGGGACGAGGCGCTGGTCCGGCGCTACCACGAAAGCCGCCGCCGCCATCCGCTCGCGGTCGAGGGGAACATCCTGGAGGGGATTGCGGCCGAGCGAAAGGCCATGGCCCATCTCAAGGAGATCGCCGACCGCATCGTCGACACCTCTCAGCTGACGGTCCATCAACTGAAGGAATTCCTCGTCGAGACCTACGGGCGCGAGGACGCTCGTCCGGCGCTCTCCGTCGCTCTGGTGTCGTTCGGCTACAAGCACGGGATTCCGTACGATGCCGACCTCGTGTTCGACGTGCGCTTCCTCCCCAACCCCCACTTCGTCGAACAGCTGCGCGCCCGGGACGGGCGGGAGCCGGCCGTTCGAGGGTTCGTGCTCTCCCACCCCGAGAGCGGTCAGCTCCTCGAGCACCTGCAGGCCTTGCTCAGATTCCTTCTCCCGTTCTACCAGCGCGAGGGGAAGGCGTATCTCACCGTAGCGATCGGCTGCACCGGGGGGCGCCATCGCTCGGTGACCGTCGTAGAAGAGCTTCGCCCGTTCTTCGAAGCGCTGGGATTCATGCCCGCCGTGACCCACCGGGACCTCGACCGTGAATGAGTCGCCCACTCTCGCCGAGGCGACACCCCTGCCACGATGAGTTCGCCCTCTCGGGGTCGCCGCGCAAGGGGGTCGCCGAATGACCGATCGAGCCAGATGACCCGCGCCGCGCTGCTCGACGACGCGGCAGGCCTCCAGGGCCAGGATCCCCGAGGGGTGGGAAGAATCCTGGCGGATTTTCCGGCTCACTGTCGCGCCGCAGCCACGTTGGTGCCGTCGCGCCCACTCTCCCGGATGGCGTTTCACCACGTCGTCGTAGCCGGGATGGGAGGCTCGGCCATGGGCGGGGAGCTGCTGAAGGCGCTCGCCGCCGCCCGCTTGGCACTCCCGGTCACGGTGTGGCGGGATTACGGCATCCCGGCGTTCGTGGATTCCAGGACGCTCGTGCTCGGGCTGTCGTATTCCGGCAAGACCGAGGAGACCCTCTCCGCGGTCGAAGCGGCTCTGCAACGAGGCGCTCCGGCTGCAGTGCTCACGAGCGGCGGGGAGCTGGCGGCGTTGGCCGCTTCCCGTGGGCTGCCCATGGTGAGGCTTCCGCTCGGCCTGATGCCTCGCCTGGCCCTCGGCTACCTCTTGTTCCCGCTCCTCGGGCTGCTCGACGCGACCGGGCTGGCCGTGGTGACGGGGCCGGAGCGCGACGAGGCCCTTCAACTGCTCGAGGGCATGGGAAGCGAGCTCCGGCCGGAGCGGCCGACAGCGGAAAATCAAGCCAAGCAGCTGGCGTTGATGCTCCACGGCAAGATCCCGGTGCTTTACGGGAGCGCGGCGACCGAAGCGGCGGCCTATCGCTGGAAGACCGCGGTGGAAGAAAACGCCAAGCTCTTGGCCTTCCACGGGTGTCTCCCGGAGGTGAACCATAACGAGATCGAGGGATGGGGCGACCCGGCCGGCAGGGGGTTCTACGCGGTGTTCCTCCGGGATCCCGACGAAGGGGAGGTGGTCGGCCGCCGCGTTCGCCTGACGAGGGAGCTGATCGGGGCCCACGCCGGGGGAGTCGCGGAGGTGTGGCCGCGGGGGCGCGCGCGCCTGGCCCGACAGCTCTCGTTGATCCACCTTGGGGACTGGGTCAGCTACTACCTGGCACTCCTCCGGGCGAGAGATCCGTGGTCGGTGCCCACCCTTGAGGCGCTCAAACGGCGGCTTCGAGAGAGTGAAGCGATGATTTCCCTTGAGGGCGGCTGACCGGGTGTGCTAGCGTAACGGAGCCTGTGGCAGTTCACCAAGGAGGAGCCAGATGGCAGGGGAATCAAACCTCTTCACCTCCGAGTCGGTGACGGAAGGTCATCCCGACAAGATCGCCGACCAGATCTCCGACGCCGTGCTGGACGCGATCCTCGAACAGGATCCCGCCGGTCGGGTGGCGTGTGAGTGCCTGCTCACGACCGGGCTCGTCTTCGTGGCCGGCGAGATTACGACCACGTGCTACGTCGACATCCCGCGGATTATCCGCGACACCATCCGACAGGTCGGGTACACCCGCGCGAAGTATGGGTTCGACGCGGAGACCTGTGCCGTCACCACCGCCATCGACGAGCAGTCCAAGGACATCGCCCTGGGTGTGGATGCCCTGGGAGCCGGTGATCAAGGAATGATGTTCGGATACGCGTGCACGGAGACGGCGGAGCTGATGCCCATGCCCATCATGCTGGCCCACAAGCTCGTCAGACGCCTCGGCGAGGTCCGCCGGAGCGGTGTCCTCCCCTACTTGAGGCCGGACGGGAAGAGCCAGGTGACGGTCAGGTACGTGGACGGGAAGCCACGGGCGGTGGAGGCGGTGGTGATCTCAGCCCAGCATGCCCCGGACGTGACTCTCCAGCAGATCCGGGAGGAGATCGTTCAACACGTCGTCCTTCCGACGATTCCACCGGAGCTGATGGAGCCGAAGGCGTGCGCGTTCCACATCAACCCCACCGGGCGGTTCGTAACCGGGGGCCCCATGGGGGACACGGGGCTCACCGGTCGCAAGATCATCGTGGACACGTACGGAGGTGCGTGCCCCCATGGTGGCGGGGCCTTTTCCGGAAAGGACCCGACCAAGGTGGATCGCTCCGCCAGTTACATGGTCCGCCACATCGCCAAGAACATCGTGGCCGCAGGCCTGGCCGAACGCTGTGTGGTGCAGGTGGCCTACGCCATCGGCGTGGCCGAGCCCCTCTCCGTGATGGTGGAAGCGTTCGGGACCGCAAAGGTGCCTACCTCGAAGCTTCAGGAGATGGTTCGGAAGCACTTCGAGCTGACCCCGGCGGGCATCATCAAGTACCTGAACCTACGCCGCCCCGTCTACCGGAAGACCGCTGCGTACGGCCACTTCGGTCGGTCCGAGCCGGAGTTCTCCTGGGAGCGAGCGGACCGGGTGAAGGATCTCCGGGAAGACGCCGGCATCTAACGGATGGCGCCGACACCGGGCCACGACGTCAAGGATCTCGACCTGGCTGCTGCCGGGTGCCTCCGGATCGAGTGGGCGGAGCAGTTCATGCCGGTCCTGCGGCAGGTCCGCGAGCGGTTTGCGAAGGAGCGGCCGCTCCGCGGGATTCGGGTCGGGGCATGCCTCCACGTAACCTCGGAGACCGCGGTGCTCATGCTGACTCTGAAGGCCGGGGGTGCCCTCCCGACCCTTTGCGCGAGCAACCCGCTCTCGACGCAGGACGACGTCGCGGCAGCCCTGGTCGAGGAACACGAGATCCCGGTCTTTGCCCAAAAGGGTGAGGACAGTGAGCGGTATTATCGCCACATCCAGGCCGTGCTCGCGACCGAGTGCGAGATCACTATGGACGATGGCGCGGACCTCATCACGACTCTGCACGGCAGCCAGGCGCCGCTCCGCTCGAAGGTGATCGGCGGGACCGAGGAGACGACCACGGGCGTGGTTCGACTTCGGGCCATGGAGCGGGAGGGAGTCCTGGCGTTCCCGGTCATCGCGGTGAACGACGCCAACACGAAGCACCTCTTTGACAACCGGTACGGCACCGGCCAGTCCACCATCGACGGCATTCTCCGAGCGACCAACCTCCTGCTGGCGGGGAAGACCCTGGTGGTGGCTGGGTACGGCATGTGTGGCCGGGGCCTCGCGACGCGCGCCCGTGGGATGGGGGCGCGGGTGATCGTCACGGAAGTGGATCCGCTGAGAGGCTTGGAGGCCACGATGGATGGCTATGAGGTCATGCCCATGCTCAAGGCTGCGGAGCTGGGCGACCTGTTCATCACGGTGACCGGGAACACGCGGGTCATCGGCAAGGAGCACTTTGTCCGACTGAAGGAGGGAGCCATCCTGGCCAACTCCGGCCATTTCAATGTGGAGGTTGATCTCGAGGCCCTCGCGGCCATGGCGCAGTCGCGGCGGGTCGTGCGTCCGCTTGTAGAGGAGTTTACGCTCCCGGGTGGCCGTCGACTCTTCGTGCTGGGGGAGGGTCGGTTGATCAACCTGGCTGCTGCCGAGGGGCACCCCTCCGCGGTCATGGACATGAGCTTCGCCAACCAGGCCCTGTCGGTGGAGCACCTGGTCCACTCCGGCGAGCCCCTTGAGAGGAAGGTCTATCCGGTCCCGGGCACCATAGACCGCGAGATCGCCCGGCTGAAGCTTCAGTCCATGGACATCCAACTGGATCGGCTGACCCCGGAGCAGGAGGCATACCTCTCCTCCTGGACCCAGGGGACGTAGTAGGGTCGAGGGTCCTGCTCTAACCGTCCGATGGCTGCGCGACGTATCCCACCGGCGTTCTGGCTCTTCCTGGCCCTGATCGGCCTCGGGCTCGTCGCCCAGGCCGTACCCCTGTACACGGACTGGCTCTGGTTCGGGGAGGTCGGCTATACGCAGGTGTTCCTCTCCATTCTGACCCTTCGCGCCTGGCTGTTCATCGGCGTAGGGCTTGGGGCCTTCGTATTCCTCTACCTGAATCTGTCCCTGGCCGCACGGGCGGCCCCGCCCGACGCGCTGTGGGAGCTTGAGGACCAGTTGGGGCTTCCTGGCCCCGAGGTGCTGGAGCCGTTGATCCAGCGGCTTCTGGTTCCCATCCTCGGCGTTGTCGCCTTCTTCTCCGGGGTGGGGGCTTCCGGTGCCTGGGAGACTGTTCTCGCGTACTTCAACAGAGGCCCCTTCGGGGCCACGGACCCGCTCTTCGACCGTGATCTGGCCTTCTACGTCTTCAGCCTGCCCTTCTGGCGACTCCTCTATGGCTGGGGGTTGCTCCTCCTGGGAGCGACCTTCGTGCTGAGCCTCGCGCTCTACGTGCTCCAGCGAGCCCTGGTGCTCACGGCCCAGGGCCCGAAGCTGGCGGCCCGAGCACGAAGCCACTTGCTCGTGCTCGGGGCGGCGTTCCTGGTGCTCAGGGGGGTGGGGTTGTGGCTGGACCGCTTCGAGCTGCTCTATTCCCCCAGGGGGGTGGTGTTCGGGGCTTCGTACACAGACGTGAACGCTTCCCTGCCGGTCCTCTCGGGCCTCGCGGTGGTGATCTTTCTCTGCGCTCTGCTCTGTCTCTTCCAGCTCGTCCGCCCGAACGTTCGCGTTCTCCTGGGGGCGATCGCCGTGCTCGCCGTCGCCTGGGTAGGGGGCCTGGGGCTGTATCCCGCGGCGGTCCAGCGCTTCCGCGTGGCGCCCAACGAACTGGAGATGGAGCGGCCCTATATCAGCCACAACATCCGGATGACCCGGAGCGCCTATGGCTTGAACCGGATCGAGGACGAGGACTTCCCCGCCGAGGAGAACCTCAACGTCGAGGCGCTGGCGCGGAACCAGCTGACGGTGAAAAACATTCGGCTCTGGGATCACCGGCCGCTGCTGACAACGTACGGCCAGCTCCAGGAGATCCGGACCTACTACAAGTTCCTCGACGTGGACAACGACCGCTACTTCATCAACGGCGAGTACCGTCAGATGATGCTCTCCCCCCGAGAGCTCTCCTACGAGCACCTCCCCAGCCGGATTTGGATCAACGAGCGCCTGATCTACACCCACGGCTACGGGGTCGTCGTGGGCCCGGTGAACCGGATCAGCCCCGAGGGGCTCCCCGAGTTTTTCGTGAAGGACATCCCGCCGGGGTCGAAGAGCTTCGTCGAGATTACCCGGCCAGAGATTTACTTCGGCGAGAGCTCCAACCGGTATGTGTTCGTCCGGACCAATGCCCAGGAGCTCGATTATCCCTCCGGCGACGAGAACGTCTACACCCGGTATGAGGGGCGGGGGGGGATTCCTATCGGCTCGTTCCTGACCAAGCTGGCGTTCGCTGTCCGATTCGGCGAGATCAAGATCCTGCTCTCCGATGACCTGACCGAGGAGAGCCGGATCATGATCTACCGGACGATCACCGAGCGGGTCCGGAAGGTCGCCCCGTTCCTCCGATTTGACCGGGACCCGTACCTGGTGATCACCGATGACGGGCGCCTGGTCTGGATCATCGACGCCTATACCGTCACGGACCGTTACCCCTACTCCGAGCCGGTCCCGGACCTCGGAAACTACATCCGAAACTCGGTCAAGGCCACCGTCGACGCCTACCACGGCGCGGTGACGCTGTACCTGGCGGACCCGGAGGATCCGGTGGTCCGGGTCTATGCCCGTGCCTTCCCCGGGCTCTTCAAGTCGCTGGACGAGATGCCGGCTGACCTCCGAAGCCACATCCGGTACCCGGCAGATTTGTTCGCCGCCCAGGCGAAGATGTACGCCACCTATCACATGGAAGACCCGCAGGTCTTCTACAACAAGGAGGACCTCTGGGCAGTTCCGCAGCGGGGCGTGGAGGGGGCGGACCGGGCCATGCAGCCGTACTACACCATCCTGCGGCTGCCGGGGGAGGAGAAGGAGGAGTTTGTCCTCTTGATGCTCTACAACCCGAGTCGCCGCGATAACATGATCGCCTGGCTCGCTGCTCGGTCCGATGGCCCCAACTACGGTCGGCTGATCGCGTTCATGTTCCCCAAGCAAAAGCTGGTGTACGGGCCTCGACAGATCGACGCGAGGATCGATCAGAATCCGGTGATCTCTCAGCAGCTCTCGCTCTGGAACCAGCGGGGTTCGGTGACCATTCGCGGCTCGCTCCTGGCGATTCCGATCGAGCAGTCCCTGATCTATGTCCAGCCGCTCTATCTGGCGGCGTCCGCGGTGGGGGCGCTGCCGGAGCTCCGCCGGGTCTTTGTGGCGTACGGGAACGAGATTGCCATGGAGCCTTCGCTCGAGCAGTCCCTCGAGCGGATCTTCGGGAGAGGGCGGGGCCCGCGGCCGGTCGTCGCCGGGCCCGCCCCGCCTAGGGCTCCGGACCGGGCTGAGAGCGGACGACTCGGGGCGTTTGCCCGACAAGCCTGGGAGGCGTGGAGCCGAGCCCAGGAGGCGCTCCGCCGGGGGGACTGGGCGGGATACGGCTCGGAGCAGCGTCGGCTCGAGAAGGCCCTGCGGGAGCTCCAGAGGCGCGCGGCGCGCTGAATCGAGCGGGCCCGAGCCTCTAGTTTTGCCCCCTGGCAGCCCGTTCACCGTCTGAGTTGTGGTGAGCGCCCCGCTCCTTCGGGCATTTCGGAACTCTCGGGGTTCGATCGGCGATCCTCGATCCTGGGGCCTCCGCGCTCATGATGACGGTCGCCTCGCCCGGCGAGGAGTGAGGGGGCTGCTCAATGGCTACCGCGGTCCGGAGGCTATCTCCGACCACGGGCTCACTCCCGGACGAACCGCTTGCCCGCTGGGAAACTCCCACGAAAGTTACCGAGCCTTTGTGGGGCCCCACCGTCTGCACACCCGACCCTGTGCCTGCCCTAAGTCATTGGCGATGACCTGGATGGCCTTTCCTGGCTAGGCGTGCCTCAGCCGCACCAGCGTGTCGAGAAGCGGCGTCAGGATGGTCGCCGACGGCCTACCGGCAGGTGCCGACACCCCCGTCAATGAGCGTGTAGGACAGCGCGAAGCGGCGCTGTTCGGCGTTGATCAGGCCCGCCTCTACCACGCCATCGCGGATAGGTTCGAACGCGGGCGCCTGCATCGCCGTGCGCAGATAGTCGCGCATCTCCCGGGGAGCTTCGGGCGATTTGCCACGCCACACGATCAGGCATTGGTCACCGACAGGTTCCTCGGGGAAGGCGGAAAGCGGATACCCCACGACGATCACCCGAGACTCCTTGAAGATCAGCTTCAGGTTCCCACCGGTATGATGGCGCTTGGCCACAATGGTGCCACGCTTGAAGCCAGCGGCACGGAGCTGCTCCGCCAACGCCGGGAATGGGGCGAACTTTCGGCAACCGTCGCAATACCTTGGCCATATCTCGTATAGCAGGGGCCGCTCAGCGACAAATAGGACGGTTACTCCGAGGACCACGCCGAGAAATACCCGCACTCTAGCGCGCGAAAGAGAGTCCAGCCGTGTCCGGGCAAACAGGTAGACAGGCAGGAACATCAGCACTACGGGCATCCAGTGCGTCCTGAATCGCATGGCGCCGAGCAGAAGAACGAGAAGCACCAGGAACCCGATGCCACAGAGCATGAAATAACCGAGAAAGCGTCGATAGCCGTGAGGATCCGGGAGAGCCTCGCGGGTGCGGAGCAGCAGCCTCGGGAATATGAACGGGAGGATTAGCGAGAGCGGAACGGTAAAAGTGAAGAGCTTACTCGCGAGCTTCAGCAACCCGCCGGTAACAGCAGTGGTGTAGGAGGATGCCGCCCCGGCGGACGTGCTGCTTCTTAGCAGGTCGAGAAACGAATTGTGGTGCTCGAAAGACCACTCCAGGTGTGGGGCGATCACCAACGTCGCAGCGGCGGCAGTGATGACTATCTGCCAGTCAAGCAGGCGTCGTCGGAAAGGCGGGACGAAAAGCGCCGCAACTGTCCCGGCGGCGATCGCGAGCGCAAAGTTGTATTTCGCCAGAATCCCCAGCGCGCTGCTCAGCCCGAGGAGCAAGTAATGGTGCCATCGCCCGGATTCGACGACCCGGGTCAGGAGGTAGAGAGTTACAGCGAGCAGTGTGGTGGCTGCGACCGTGTGGGTCATCTGATCGTGGACGTTGCGCGCGAAGTGGGCGACGAACCCGTAGCTATAAAGGGAAAGAGCCGCTAAGTTGTCATTATCCGTAATCTTCCGAGCCGACAGGAACACGAAGACATAACCGCCGAATAGGATCGAATATTTTACAAGCGCGAGGCTGAACAGGTTCAGTCCGAATGCTTTGAAGGAGCCCCAAGCGAGCCAGGTGTAAAGTGGTGGCTGTCCATCCTCATAGCGCCACGCCAAGGATTGCGCGAAGAGCGCCTGCTCGGATTCGTCGAAACTCAAGCTGGGCTCGAGAAATACACGAAGCAACAGATGAAGAGTGGCGTAGACCGCCACGAGGAGGAGGAGTCCGGGCGGCGTCCAAAGCAGTTGTCTAGAGTGCCTGGCCCTCGTCACTTATTCCTGACCATGGCTACGGGCGCGGTCATTGCCGCGGCTGCCGGCGGCCGATAGGGCGCATGCCTCCGGCTCTTCTTTCGGGATGCGAGCATGATGCAGGTGGGGCAAGTACCCACACGGCTTCCGGAAAAGCCGTCGAGGGAAACCATACGGAGATGGCGGGTAGTCCGTTTGAGCGCCGCGTGGTGAAGAGGAAGAGATCACTCACCTAGGCGGCGGGGAAGTCTGGGCAGTCACGTTCGCGTGCGGAGGAAGAGGGAGGCCCCCAGCCCAGCGAAGACCAGGTTGGCCGTCCACGCCGCCAGGAGAGGGGGAAGCATGTCAGCCTTGGCGAAGGAGATAGCCAGCGAGTGCACCACCCAGTAGCCCACCGTGAGCACGATGGCCAGCCCGATTCCGATGATGCGCCCCCCGGTCGGCGCGACGAGCGCAAAGGGAATCGCCACCAGGGGGATGATCAGGTGAACCAGCGGGAATGAAAGCTTGGAGTAGAGCTTTACCAGGTACTTCCGGACATGGTGGCCGCTCGCCTGGAGCTTCTCGAGGTAGGCTCGCAGTTCCGCGTAGCTCATCTCATCTGGCGAGGTCTGGAGTTGGGTAAAATCCTCGAGGTCTTCGGGGAGCGCGAAGGTGGTGGTTCGGAACGGGACGGCTTCGACCTGGTTTCCGCCCCCGAACTCGCGAAATAGCCCCTCCCGGAACTCCCATCCCATCGGTGTCCAGCGGGCGCGCCTGGCGTCCAGGCGGCTCCGAACGCGGAAATCGCGGTCGATCTGGAGCACCGTGACATCATCCATCACCTGTCCCACGGGGTCCAGCAGCTCAATCCGAAAGAAACCGGCGTCTGAGCTGCGATACCAGAGCTGGGTCTGGCGCTGGAGGTGCCGTGGCAGATTCCGCTTGATCTTGACCCGGTCGACTTCCCTTGCCTTCGCATTCAGCACCGGAAGGAATGTCTCCTGAAACACGACGGACGCCGCGCTGACCCCGAGGCCCAGGAGCAAGATGGGGAGGACGATGCGGTAGAGGCTCACGCCCGCGGCCTTCAGCGCCGTGAGCTCGTGGTAGCGCGCCATGGACAGGAAGAGAAAGATCGTGGCCACGAGGGTCACGACGGGGAGGCCCTGGTAGAGGTCCGTGGGAATCCGGTAGATGAGGTACTCCATGATGAAGCGGAGCGGCGGCCTGAACACGAGGAAGTTGTCGAGTTTCTGGAGGAGCGTCGCGATCAGGATCAGCACCGCGCCCACCCCCAGGCCATAAGCGAAGTAGGTCAGGTACTCTCGGACCATGTGGCGGTCGATGATCCGGCTTCCGAGTGCGCGGGCGCTGACTCGCGACGGCCCGGCAGGACGCCCGGGGGCGCGAATGAAGCGAGACCCGAGGCTCTGGAGCGACCAGAGGCGCTGGGCCCACGTCCTGGGAAGCTTCACTCGCGGGGCCGAGAGCAGCACCACCCCGAAAGCGGTGAATAGTAAGTTCGGGGCCCAGATGGCGAGCCAGGAAGGCATCCGCTGCGCCAGCGCGATTCCCTCCAGTGAGGTGAGCAGGATGAAGTAGGTCACGACGATCGCCAAGCTGCCGCCCAGGGCAATGGCGCGGCCGCCTCGGTCAGAGCGAGCTCCGAGCGCAAACCCGACCAGGGCAAAGACCAGGGCTGCCAGTGGGAGCGCGACCCGCCTGTGGAGTTCGATCTCGTAGCGCACGACGTTTCCACCTTTCCGGGTGCCAGCGAGGAGCGCCCGGAGCGAGAGATCCTTTTCCGGTCTCCCCACCCTCGCCGCCCCGGACAGGAAGGACTGGATGGAAAGGTTGATGTCGTAGAAGCCGAAGGTGGTGTAGCGGTAGCGATGCGCGTTCCCGGCGTCGGACTCGTGCACGGCGCCGTCGATGAGCCGGAGGGTGATCCGGTCGCGTGCCTGGTCGGCCAGGAGCCTGCCCCGGCTCGCCGTGATGATGCGCGAGACCTCGGGGTTCCGCTCGTCCGCGACCAGGACTCCCCTGAGCCCCACTTGAGAGGCGGTCAGCTCATCCACGTAGATCACGAGTTGATTGAAGGTGGTGTTGAACACGCGCTCCTTGATCCCAGTGGCGACACGCGCCTGGACGATCTTGAGGAGATGTCGCTGGAAAGCCCCGGTTGCCCATGGGGCAACTGCCAACGTCAGGACCGCGGTGACCCCGGTTACGACCAGCGCCGCAAGAAGGAATGGGCGGATGAACCGGACGGGGCTCACCCCTGAGGCCTCGAGCGCCACCACCTCCAGGTCTCCGGCCATCCGCCCGCCCGCCAGGAGCACGGCGACCAGCAGTGCCATCGGGAGCGTATGGGCCAGGAACGAGGGCAGCATGAAGACCAGCAGGCCCAGCACGAGGTGGAGCGGGACGCCCTTGGCGATGACGAGATCAGTGAGCTGGTAGATGCGGTCGACGATCAGGAAGAAGGTGAAGAGCGCCACGCACATGATGAAGGGAGGAGCGAGCTCTTTGACCACGTACCGATCGAGGATCCGCATCGTGTTACGCCTCAGCCGGTTAGGATCTCATCCCCTCGCGTCGTGCCGTAGCGGCGTGTGCGGCTCGGGCCCTCCGCGTGGTCGACTGCCATCCGGTGGCCGATGAGTCAAGCGTCACCCTCATGAGCGGCCCCGCCGATCCTAGGCTTGCGGCTTCCCCATGGCGGAGGCATCGTTGGTCCATTGGAGAAAGGCAAGCAAGAAGAGGAGCGGGACTGCCAATTCAAGCACCTCCCCGAGAAGTGCACAGGCCAGAACAACGTCATCGTATACGACGACTCGCCGCCGGAGAAAGTGGGCACACTCATCAAACACCTGGCTGACCGGGAGCAAGAGAGTTCCGGAGAGCATGGAGATGGCATACGGCCGTCCGGCCCTAATGGCCTTGATGACTCCGGGCCCATAGTTCGCGATGAGCTTCAGAAGTATCGCCGCGAGTATGAGGAGTGCCGTCCCGACAATGATCTTCTCGCTCACGGGAACGTCAGGCGATAGGAAAAAGCAGAGGGTCAAGCATTTCTCGATGTTCTGCGTGGTAAATCGGGAGTTAAAATCCAGCTCGCGCAAGCCAAAGAGGAGGAACACAAAGCTCGCGGCATACCCGCTGCCCCGGCGTTTGTATGTTGCAAAGATCGACAGCGTGGCGGCGCCGGCCAGATAGAGGAGGAGTGTGGCGCGTTCTATTGGCCCGCTTTCGCGTGCGGCCGCCTCTGTAATCGCACGGGGCGAGTAAGAGACCACGAGCGCGAGCAGCATCACCACGAGGAGAATCGCGAGAGGTGGCAACCAGCGCGCTTGGCTCTTGTCCGTCTTCTGCCACATGCCCTTGTCCAGGTGCGATGAGCCAGGCCCGATGGGACGGCACAGCGGGACCGGAAGGGCCCGGCACAAGGGGAGCTGGAACACCGGGAGGCCGAGCACGCTCTTTAAGGAGATGCCGCGCCTCGGCATTTTACTGTACCATATCCTTGTGCGGTTCGGCACCGTCGTCTGCGCCCTGAGCGCCCTCGTCTGGCTCACCGGGCTTGCTCCACCCGATCAGGCGGTGGGAGCTGACCTGAGTGGGGGGAGAGGCATGGGAGGCGTCGCCCCGCTGATGGCGGAGGATCGGCTGGAGCGCTTCCGCCGGCTTGCAGCCTCCCGGCTGGCCGCCCTGGGGGTCTTCGGAGGCGACCCGGCCACCGAGGTCTTCCGGGAGATCTACGAGCTCCTCGACGACGAGATCCTGGAGAATCTCGATGTCGGGAGCGTCTTTGCCTCTCAAGGGTTTCTCCAGGTGCGGCTGGATGCCTTCAGCGAGGTGTGGGGAGGCAGCACCTTCCAGATCCTGGTCCTTCCGGGTGGAGGGCTCACCGTGGGAAGTTTCCAGCTCTCACCGAACACCCGGGGCAACAGCGTCCGCGTCTATGGGCGCAACGGCGGCCGCGGGGAGCTTCTGAGAACGATCTTCCGGGAAGGGGTCCCGCACCTGTATGCCATGCCGCCCACGAAGGCCGGAGAGGTTCAATTCCTGGTCGTTTGGGTCGGCCCGCCGACACCCCGCGGGACGACGGCGCTCCGGGTCGAGCTCTGGCGCCGGCAGCACGGTCGGCTCCGCGTCGCCTGGAGTCTGGCCGAATCCCTGGGACCTGAGGCCTATGCCCGTGACTATGCGGTGCGAGGCCAGCAGCTCGGCGTTCGGTATGAGGTCCGCTACCGGGGGTGGAGGCCAGGCTGCGCGGGGCAGACCGAGCACGAGGACCTCTACCGCTACGACCCGGCTTCAGGGCGGTTCATCCTGGCCAGCCGGCGGGTCTTCAACGGTTGGCACCGGGAGCTGCACGCCCGGGTGGCTCGGCTCTTCGCCGCGCTCCGGGGACACGATCGGGACGTCCTCGCGGAGATGGGTCTGGATCCACTGCCTCGAGGGCTCCCCGACCGCCTGGAGCCGGAGCCTGCCTGCGACATCCTGGAGGGGCCGTCCCCTCAGGTGGCCACCGTGACTGCAACCAACCCCGGCGATCCCCACCCTTGGGCGTTTCACTTTCGGCGGAGCTCTCAGGGGTGGGAGCTTGCCGGCGTCGACCGACTTCCTTACCCGGTGCGCCAGGTGCCCGTGCTAGAATAACTGCTTTAATGAGCCAGATCCCCGACCGCTACGATCCTTCCCAGGTCGAGGAGCAGTGGTACCGCGCGTGGGCGGAGGGCGGCTACTTCCATGCCGACCCCGCCTCGCCGAAGAAGCCGTACGCGATCGTCATCCCGCCCCCCAACGTGACCGGCTCCCTTCACATGGGTCACGCGCTCAACAACACCCTTCAGGACATTCTCATCCGGTACAAACGCATGGACGGCTTCAACGCGCTCTGGATGCCCGGGACCGACCACGCGGGGATCGCCACCCAGTACGTGGTGGAGCGTCAGCTCGCCCAGGAGCGAAAGACCAAGGAGGAACTCGGGCGGGAGGCCTTTGTCCAGCAGGTCTGGCAGTGGAAGGAGGAGTCTGGCGGGCTCATCGTCCGCCAGCTGAAGCGCCTCGGCTGCTCGTGCGACTGGGAGCGCGAGCGCTTCACCATGGATCCCGGGCTCTCGGCGGCCGTGAGGGAAGTGTTCGTCAGGCTCTGGGAGGAGGGGCTCATCTACCGGGGTGACTACATTGTCAACTGGTGCCCCCGCTGCCAGACGGTGCTCTCGGACCTGGAAGTGGAGCACGAGGAGCGCGACGCCCACCTCTACTACATTCGTTACGGGCCCCTGGCGCTGGCCACCGTCAGGCCCGAGACCAAACTGGGAGACACGGCCCTGGCCGTCCATCCCAAGGATAAGCGCTATGCGCGCTACGTCGGGCAGGCGCTCGCCATCCCCTCGGTGGAGGGGACGATCACCATGAAGGTCGTGGGCGATCCAGCCGTAGACCCGAAGTTCGGCACCGGCGTGGTAAAAGTCACCCCGGCCCACGATCCGGCCGACTTCTGGATCGGCAAGCGCCACGGCCTCGAGGTCAAGCAGGTCATCGGATTCGACGCGAGGATGAACGAGCGCGCGGGGAGGTACGCGGGGCTTGACCGCTTCGAGTGCCGCAAGCGCATCGTCGAGGACATGGAAGCTCTGGGCCTCATCGAGAAGATCGAGCCCTACCGCCACAGCGTCGGCGTCTGCTACCGCTGCAAGACCGTGGTGGAGCCGCTCGTCTCCCGGCAGTGGTACGTGCGGATGAAGCCGCTCGCCGAACCCGCGATCAAGGCGGTTCGAACCGGCAAGGTCCGAATCGTTCCGCGCCATTGGGCCAAGACCTACTATCAGTGGATGGAGAACATCCGGGACTGGTGTATCTCGCGCCAGCTCTGGTGGGGACACCGCCTGCCGGTCTGGTACTGTGAGGGGTGCGGGGCGACCCATGTCTCCCGCACCGACCTGACCCGATGCCCTGCCTGCGAAGGCCCGCTGCGGCAGGATCCAGACGTGCTGGATACCTGGTTCTCCTCTCAGCTCTGGCCGTTCTCCACGCTCGGCTGGCCTGAGGAGACCTCTGAGCTCCGGGCCTTCTACCCCACCTCGTGCCTGGTCACGAGCTTCGACATCCTCTTCTTCTGGGTGGCCAGGATGATCATGATGGGGCTCAAGTTCATGGGGGATGTGCCCTTCCGCGATGTCTACATTCACGCCTTGGTGCGGGATGCCGAGGGGAAGAAGATGTCCAAGTCCCGGGGCAACGTGATCGACCCCCTGGAGGTGATGGACCGCTACGGCACTGACGCCTTTCGCTTCACGCTGGCTGCGCTCGCCGCTCAGGGGCGAGATATCCGAGTGGCCGTGGACCGCATCGAGGGGTATCGGAACTTCGCCAACAAGCTCTGGAACGCGGCTCGCTTCGTGTTGACCAACCTTGCGGGCTACGACCCTCGCCTGGCCCGGAAGGCCACGCCGGACCTGGCCGAGCGCTGGATCCGGAGCCGACTCTCCCACACCGTCGGGGCAGTCCGGCGGGCGCTTGGCGCCTACCGGTTCAACGAGGCGGCGAGCGCCGTCTATCAGTTCCTCTGGCACGAGTACTGCGACTGGTATCTCGAGTGCGCCAAAACCACTTTTTACCGCTCCGGGGACGTGAGCGCGCGGGCCCGGGTGCAAACGACCTGCCTCTCCGTGCTCGAGGCCACGCTCCGGCTGCTGCACCCCCTGATGCCGTTCATCACCGAAGAGATCTGGCACCGGCTCCCCCACACGGGAGAGTCCATCATGGTGGCGCCCTTCCCCAAGGTGGTGCGGCGAGACCAGGACCCAGCCGCCGAAGCCGAGATGGCGCTGTTCATGGGGGTTGTCACAGCCATCAGGAACATCCGGGGAGAGATGCGGATCGCCCCCTCCACCTCGTTCAGGGCTGTGCTGAGGCCCGACAGCCAGGCCACCGCCGACCGCCTGGCGCCACTGCTCTCCTTGATCGAGGCGCTCGCCCGATGCGAAGTCACCCTGGACCCGAGGGCGAGCCGGCCGCCCGGCTCCGCGCTGGCCCTGGTCGGGCCTGTGGAGTGCTTTGTCCCGCTGGCCGGGATCGTGGACCTGGCTGCCGAGCGCCAACGGCTCGCCCGGGAGATCAAGAAGGCGGAGGGGGAGATTCGGTTTCTCGAAAGCAAGCTGGCCAGACCGGAATTCCGAGCAAAGGCTCCCGCAGAGGTCGTCGAGCGCGAGGAGGGCCGGCTGGCCACGCAGGAGGCCGTCCGCGCCAAGCTTCTCGAAAGCCTCGGGCGCGTCGGCGACGGCTCCTAGCTTCACGCGACCATGGCCGCAGGGACACGCCTTCTCTTCTTGACGCTGGCTGCGCTTGCTCTTTTGACGTTGCCCCGTGTCCTCAAAGTGGGGATGTTTTTCGACGGCGTGACGTTTTCCAGTTTTGCGCGCAACCTCGCCGAGGGCAAGGGCACCTTCTGGGCCCCCCATTACACCGAGACCGTCTGGCCTCGGTATTTTGACGTTCCGCCGCTCGGATTTTGGCTCCAGTCATGGGTCTATCGGCTGTTTGGTGATCATGTCAGCCTCGATCCCATGTGGGACTTGGCGACCGGGCTGTTGATTGTTCTCCTGCTCGTCCCAATGTGGACGCTGGCCTGGCGGACCGAGCAAGCCGCCGTCGGGGCGTGGTGGCCTGTCTTGATGTTCGTGTCGTTTCCGATGACGGCGAAGACGTTGACCCATAATCTCATGGAACACCCGATGGCGGTGTTCGTGTTAGCCTCCTCGGTGCTGGCCCTCTTGGGCCTCAGTCGCAGGGAGGTGCGAGCACAAATCGGCTATGGAACGGCCTCCGGACTCCTGCTCGTTGCCGCGTGCCTTACGAAAGGCCCTCAGGCAATCTTTCCGCTCGTGCTTCCTGTCTTTGCGGCACTCTTCTTTCCTTCTGCGGTCAGGTGGCGGCATGCGCTCGTCTCTACCGTTTCAATGGCCGGGGCTCTGGTCGGTGGAATCGCGATCATCTATGTTTCCAGTCCAGGAGCCAGGGAGTTCTTTCACGCGTTTACCCAAGGGGTGCTGTCGCAGCTTCAGGGGGGTCGGGGAGGGGGCCAGGCTTCGCGGTGGGCGTTTTTCGGCGCTGGCCTTCTTCAACTGGCCGTGCCGGTGGGGATCGGCGCGCTCGGCGCCCTTCTCTGCAAGACTCCCGTTCGAATCTTCAAAAACAGAAGATTTGGATTCTTTCTGGCTCTGGCCTGTTGCGGAAGCCTGCCGCTTCTCATCAGTCCCAAGCTGTACGCGAGGTACTTGTTCCCCAGCCTGCCATTCTTCGCGCTGGCGCTGGGCGCTCTTTTCGAATCGGTGGCCCTCCGGGTCGAGCAGCTGGTGCAGGACCGGCGAACGTGGTCGCGGGCTGTCATGGGTGCGGCGATCGGAGGCGGGGTTGTCGCCGTCGCTCTGATGCTGGTGAATGCCGGGGAGGTGAGAAGGGCGAAGGAGTTCCATGCCGACCTCCCGCTCCAGGGCGTTGATCTAGATGGACGTGCGTTGGTCTCTGTGTGTCCGTCTGCGTTGACCGCCGATTGGCGATTGGTTGCCAATATGCAGCGCGTCTATCGGGCCAGTCTTACCGGCCGCTTGGGCGGGCGTTTTCTCCTGGTGGAAAAACAGGGGCACTGTTCCATTCCTCCACACTGTGAGCTCCTCCAGGCCACTCCTCCGCTCAAGTATCTGCTCTACCGCTGCCAGCCGGAGTCTGGCCCGGCAGTGGAGAATCAGCGTCCCCATGGCGAAATCACTCTCGCGGAGGAGCGTTCCGAGCGGTATGCACGGGTCGGGCCGACGACGCTTTTCCGGCTCACTCCGTCCTAGCTTGGCGGGCACAACCTCTGACTCGACGCTCTTCCCCCGCCTCTCGGCCCGCTTGCCGCTCGGCGCGATGGGAAAGGTCTTCCATGCCGTTCCGGTACTGCCCTCTACGCAGGACGAGCTCCGCCGGCTGGCGGAGGCGGGGGCTCCGGAGGGTGCGGTGGTGGTGGCCGACCACCAAACAGAGGGGCGCGGGCGCCAGGGACGGTCCTGGGTGGACCAGCCGGGAGCGAACCTCCTCGTCTCGCTGCTCCTCCGCCCCAAGATTCCCGTGGCGCAGGTCCCTCAGCTTTCGCTCCTCACGGCTGTGGCCGCACAGGAGGCTCTCGCCGCATCCACCGGGCTTCAGATCGAGATCCGCTGGCCCAACGATCTCGAGATACGTCGTCTGAAGGTCGCGGGGATTTTGGCCGAGGCCTCCTCGGTTGGCGGCCGGGTCTCGCTGGTTATTCTCGGGATCGGTATCAACGTCAACCAGACTCACTTTCCCGACCTGCCCCGGAAGGCGACCTCGTTGGCCCTGGAGGCGGGGAGGATGCTCGATCGCGAAGCGCTCCTTGAAAGGCTTCTCGATGCCTTGAATCGCTGGTACACGCGCTACCTCCGACAGGGGTTTCTCCCCGTGCGGGAAGCCTGGCTCCGCACCGCGCGGGGGCTGGGCGGGCCGATCAGACAGGGGAGCGTCACCGGAAGGGCGGAAGACCTGGATTCGGACGGAGCGCTGGTGGTGAGGACCGCGGAAGGCCAGGTGATCCGGTTGGTGGCGGGCGAACTCGGCTAGGGGAGCCGGCCCCAGCAGCGAGCAGGACGGGGCGAGAGGGAGGAACGGGAGTGGGTGCCCGAACAGGAACGGCCGACGGCCGGGAACGAAGCAGGGCGAAGTGAGTCGGAGCGGCGCGAGGGAGGGAGCATGCTGCTGGTGATGGACGTTGGGAACACCACGACGGTCCTCGGGGTGTTCGAGCAGAGGCGGCTCTTGGCCTCGTGGCGTCTGACCAGCCGGCGTGACCAGACCGCGGACGAGTATGGGGTGTTCATCCAAACGCTGCTCAAGAGCCGCGGAATTGAGCCGAGCCAGATTCGGGCTGTGGCCATCTCGAATGTGGTTCCCACGGTCCAGCAGACCCTCGAATGGATGTGCGAGAAGTACTTTGGCTTTCCCCCCTTCGCCGTGGAGCCGGGGATCAACGTCAGCCTCCCGCTTCGGGTGGACAACCCGAGAGAGCTTGGTGCCGATCGCGTCGTCAACGCCGTGGCGGCCGTGGAACTCTACGGCCCCCCCCTCATCGTGATCGACTTCGGCACCGCCACGACCTTCGACTGCGTGAACTCTCGCGGAGAGTTCATCGGCGGCGCGATCGCCCCGGGACTCACCGCGGCCTGCGAGGCGTTGACCTCCCGGGCAGCCCGCCTCTTCAGGGTGGAGCTGGTCAGGCCCAAGGAAACCATCGGCCGGGACACCGTGAGCAACATCCAGTCCGGGCTGGTGTACGGATACGCCGGCCTGGTGGATGGACTGGTGGAGCGGATGCGCGCCGAGATGGACGGCGCCCCCACAGTGGTGGCAACCGGAGGCCTGGCGACCCTCATTCATACGGTTGCGCGGGGTATCCAGATTGTGAACCCCGACCTGACCCTGGAGGGCCTCCGGCTCGTGTATGAGCAGGCGCACCCGGCTTGACATCGAGCCTGGCCACCGGTATACTTCCCACAAAATCTAGTATGCCCGGAACGGGGCCGTCTATATACAGGGGTCACACCCGGTAAGGAGATCGCCCATGGGGATGTGGATTGGTCGGGGACGAAAAGCGAGGGTCGCCTACGGCTTTGACGATATCGCCCTGGTTCCCGGCGCGGTCACCGTCAACCCGAACGAAGTGAGCATCTCCTGGGAGCTCTGCGGCCGCCGCTTCGAGATCCCCATCATCGCCGCTGCCATGGACGGCGTCGTGAATTCCCAGATGGCCATTGAGATGGGGCGGTTGGGCGGGCTCGCCGTGCTCAATCTCGAGGGGATCCAGACGCGATACGAGGACCCGGACCAGGTGATCGAGCGGATCGTTTCGGCCAGCCTCGACGAAGCCACCCGGATCATTCAGTCGATCTACGGCGAGCCGATCAAGGAGGAGCTGATCCACAAGCGGATCACCGAGATCAAGAAGGGTGGGGGACCCGCCGTGGTGTCATCGATCCCTCAGCGCGCCGACCGCTTCGCGAAGATCGCCGAGGAGGCCGGCGCTGACCTGTTTGTGGTTCAATCCACCGTCACCACCGCCCGCCACATCGCCACCCAATACAAGCCGCTGGACTTCCGCGCGCTGAAGAAGAACCTCTCCATCCCGCTCGTCGTGGGGAACTGCGTGACCTACGAGGCCTGCCTGGAGCTGATGGAGTACGGCGTGGACGCCTTGCTGATCGGGGTCGGACCCGGAGCGGCCTGCACGAGCCGGGAGGTGCTCGGGTTGGGTGTGCCGCAGGTGACGGCCACCGTAGACGCGGCGGCGGCCAGGGATTTCCACTACAAGCAGGGCGGCCGGTATGTCCCCATCATCACCGACGGTGGCATGACCACAGGAGGGGATATCTGCAAGGCGCTGGCCGCTGGAGCCGACGCCGTGATGATCGGATCGGCCTTCGCCCGAGCCGTCGAGGCGCCAGGGCGGGGATGCCACTGGGGGATGGCCACGCCCCACCAGAACCTCCCCCGCGGCACCAGGATCCGTGTGGGGGTGGTGGGGACGCTGGCGCAGATCCTGTTCGGCCCGGCCTTCACCGAGGACGGGTCGATGAACTTGGTGGGTGCCATCCGGACCTGCATGGGGTCGGTGGGAGCCCGGACGATTCGGGAACTCCAGCTCACCGAGTTGATCATCGCTCCCGCCATCAAGACCGAGGGCAAAGTATTTCAGCGCGCCCAGAAGCTGGGAATGGCCAAGTGAGACGCGGGGGGAGTCCGGCTCCCTCCGAGGTTCGCCGTGGATAAGATTGCGATCGTCGACTTCGGGTCGCAGTATACCCAGCTGATCGCGCGGCGGATTCGGGAGCTCTCCGTCTACTCCGAGATCGTGCCTCCGACTCACCCCCTGGGGGAGCTCCTCGCCGCCGATGTCAAGGGGATCGTGCTCTCCGGCGGCCCGTCGAGCGTCTACGACGATGGCGCGCCGCTCCCCTCCAAGAAGCTGTTCGAGGCGAACATCCCGGTCCTCGGCGTCTGCTACGGGATGCAGGTCATGGCCTATCTGCTGGGAGGCCACGTGGTTCCTGCTGAGCGGCGGGAGTACGGTCGCACCGCGCTCGAGCTTCTGGCAAGCGAGGGACTCTTCGCGGGGGTGCGGCCCGAGCGCGGCCAGACCCTGACGGTTTGGATGAGCCACGGCGACACGGTGCTGAAGCCGCCGAAGGGCTTCACCCGGCTCGCGGCCACGGAGAACTGCCCGGTGGCGGCCATGGCAGATCACGCTCGCCGCTGCTACGCGGTTCAGTTCCACCCCGAGGTCGTCCACACCCCGCAGGGGACGACGATCCTCCGGAACTTTCTCGACCTCTGTCAGGCCGACGCCAGCTGGTCGATGGCCTCGTTCATCGAGAGCGCAGTCCGGGAGATCAGGCAGCGAGTGGGGGGTGAGCGAGTCCTGTGCGCCTTGTCCGGCGGTATCGACTCCTCAGTGGCGGGTGTGTTGGTCCACAAGGCGGTCGGGGACCAGCTGGCCGGCGTTTTCGTTGATAACGGCGTCCTCAGGAAAGGCGAGGCAGAGAGCGTCGTCCACACGTTCAGGGACCATTTCAAGATGGACTTGGTCCACGTCGATGCGTCCAAGCGCTTTCTGGATCGGCTCCGCGGCATTGCCGACCCCGAGCTCAAGCGCAAGCGGATCGGGGCGGAGTTTGTCGCGGTCTTCGAGGAGGAGGCGCGAAAGCTGGGCGATATCCGCTGGCTGGTGCAGGGGACCTTGTACCCTGACGTGATCGAATCGGTCTCCTTCAAGGGGCCTTCCGCGACGATCAAGACCCACCACAATGTGGGGGGGCTCCCGAGCAGGATGGAGTTCAAGCTGTTGGAGCCGCTCCGGGAGCTCTTCAAGGACGAGGTCCGGAAGCTCGGCGAGCTGCTGGGGCTTCCCCCGGAGATCGTCTGGCGTCAGCCGTTCCCCGGCCCGGGGCTCGCCATCCGGGTCCTTGGAGAGCTCACCGAAGAGCGTCTCGAGCTGCTCCGAGAAGCCGACGCCATCGTCCAGGACGAAGTTCGGCGAGCCGGGCTCGAGCAGGAACTCTGGCAAGCCTTCGCCGTGCTGCTTCCGGTCAGGAGCGTAGGGGTGATGGGCGATTTTCGTACCTATTCCCAGGTCATCGCGCTCCGGGCCGTCATGAGCCAGGATGCCATGACGGCCGACTGGGCCCGCCTTCCGTACGACCTCCTTGAGAGGATCAGCAGCCGCATCATCAACGAGGTGAAGGGGGTGAACCGAGTCGTCTTCGATATCTCCTCCAAGCCCCCGAGCACCATCGAGTGGGAGTGAGCACCACCGACCTCGTTCCCCGATGCCGATCCCTTAGCCGACACTATTCATGAAGACGCCGGACAGATCTCGGGAGGCCGGCGGGTCCCGGCGCCGCGAACAGCCTCACGGTGCTCGCTCCCGCGAGCGCGAGGCTCAACATCGCCGGCGACGATCTGTCGAGCGAACCGGTCGTTACGCGGTGCGCTCCGCGCCACCCGCCGGGCCTCCGGTTCGTTCGTGAAGAGTCCAGGCTAGATCATGACCCCCATGCGCGGTTCGTGAGGTGCCGATGCGTCGCCACGCTGATTTCGTCCACCTTCACGTCCACTCCGAGTACAGCCTCCTGGACGGGGCCGCGCCACTGGAGCGGCTGGTGGCCAAGGCGCGCGAGCTTCGTTTCCCGGCCCTGGCGCTGACGGATCACGGCAACCTGTTCGGGGCCATCGACTTCTACCTGGCGTGCCAGAAGGCGGGGATCAAACCCCTGATCGGTGCGGAGCTCTACGTCGCGCCGGGCAGCCGGTTCGAGCGGGGAACGCTCGACGGCTCGTACGAAGGCGCCAACCACCTCACCGTGCTTGTCCGCAATCTTGTCGGATACAAGAATCTCCTGAAGCTGGTTTCGAAGGCCTACCTGGAAGGGTTCTACTACAAACCCCGGGTGGACCGCGAGCTGTTGGCTCAGCATGCGGACGGACTTCTCGTCCTCTCCGGGTGCCTGAACTCCGAGGTCTCGCGGCTTCTCTCCGAGGGCGAAACGGCCAAGGCTCGCCAGGTTGCCGGGTGGCACCAGGAGGTCTTCGGCAAGGACGCCTACTTCCTGGAGGTCCAGTCCCACGGCATGGCTGAGCAGCGGCAGGTTACCGAGGCGACGCTTGAGATCGCCCGAGCTCTCGGGGCGCCCGTGGTCGGAACCAACGACTCCCATTACCTGGAGGCGAACCATGCCCAGGCCCACGAGGTGCTCCTCTGCATCCAGACCGGGACGACCATCAGGGACCCAAACCGCTGGCGGTTCACCTCAGACCAGTTCTATCTGAAGTCTGCCGAGGAAATGCGGCAGGTCTTTGCCGAGCTCCCCGAGGCCGTGGCCAACAGTCTGTCCGTGGCCGAGCGGTGCAACCTGGAACTGAGCTTCGAGAACGTCCACCTGCCGCGCTATCAGGTCCCCTCAGGGCACTCTCTGGAGAGCTACCTGGAAGAGCTGGCCTGGGAGGGGTGTCGGGGTCGCTACGGTGACCCCCCGCCGGAGGCGATCGCTGACCGCCTTGGGCGGGAGCTGGCGGTTATCGAAAAGATGGATTTCGCCGGCTACTTCCTGGTGGTCTGGGACTTTATCCGCTACGCCAAGTCTCGGGGCATTGCTGTGGGGCCCGGGCGCGGCTCCTCGGCGGGCTCCGTGGTGGCCTACGTGCTCGGGATTACCAACATCGATCCGATCCAGTACGGCTTGCTCTTTGAGCGCTTCCTGAACCCTGAGCGGGTCTCTATGCCGGACATGGACATCGACTTCTCTGATGACCGGCGGGACGAGGTGATCGAGTACGTGGCGGAGAAGTACGGCCGCGACAACGTGGCGCAGATCATCACCTTCGGGACCTTGGGAGCCAAGGCGGTTATCCGGGATGTGGGGCGCGCCCTCGGAATGGCCTATAGCGACGTGGACCGAATCGCCAAGTTGGTCCCCGGCCAGCTGAACATCACCCTGGATGACGCGCTCTCCAAATCTCCACCGCTCGCCGAGGCGGTGCGGAGCCGGCAGGAGGTGGCGCAGCTCTGGGAGATGGCCGGGGTGCTCGAAGGGCTCACGCGGCACGCCTCGACCCATGCGGCCGGTGTCGTGATCTCGGACGAGCCCTTGATCGAGCACGTCCCCCTCTACAAGGACCCGAAGCGGGATGATGTGGTGACCGGCTACGCCATGGGCCCCATTGAGAAGATCGGGCTCCTCAAGATGGACTTCCTGGGACTGCGGACCCTCACGGTGATCGCCAATACGGTGAAGCTGGTGGCGGCGTCCCGGGGCCTATCCCTGGATCCGGATGTGATCCCCTTCGACGATCGCAAGACCTACCAGCTCCTCTCGGAGGCGAAGACGTTCGGGGTCTTCCAGCTGGAGTCGGCAGGCATGCGGGATCTGCTCCGTCGGTTAAAGCCTGAGCGGCTGGAGGACGTTATTGCCTTGGTAGCGCTCTACCGGCCCGGGCCGATGGAGATGATTCCCGAATTCATCAACCGGCGGCACGGTCGGGCGAAGATCACCTACGATCATGCGCTCCTTGAGCCGATCCTGAAGGAGACCTACGGAATCTGCACGTATCAGGAGCAGGTGATGCAGATCGCGGCGGTCTTGGCGGGGTTCTCCATGAGCGAAGCGGACATCCTCCGGAGGGCCATGGGGAAGAAGAACCCGGAGATGATGGCTCAGCAACGGGAGCAGTTCGTACGGGGCGCGACGGCTCGGGGGATCGACGAGCGAAGAGCGGGGAAGATCTTCGATATGCTGGCGCCGTTCGCGGGGTATGCCTTCAACAAGTGCCTGACCGGAGACGCCCAGATCGAAATGGCCGACGGTACCCTCAGGCGTATCACCGACGTGCGCGACGGAAACCTCGTGCTGACCAAGGATGGCCCATTCAGGGCCTTTGGAGTGCGGCCGAGTGGAATCCGGCGCGTTGGGCGGCTCGTGCTCGCCAACGGCATGACCGTGCGCTGCACTCCCGACCACCCCGTCTTCACCCAGCGCGGCTGGGTGAACGCGGAGGACCTTTCCGGCAGCGACTTTGTGGCCGTCGCGCGCGAGCTTTCCTGCGGCAGGCAGCCGGTTCCGAACCATTTCCCCGGCCTCCTCGGGTATGCCCTTTCCGAAGGAGGCTTGGGGTACGACAGCCATTTCTACCTGTATTCCACTGACCCGGATGAGATCCGAGACATGGGCCAAATTCTCTCGGCCTTCGCGAACACCTCGCTCCGGGTTGAGGCGCGTCCCGGCGGCAGGACGCGGGCGATCCGGCCCGTGAGAGTTGATCCGAAAACTCCGTCAGCGGCCGTTGAATTTCTCTTACACGAATGCGGGTTACAGGGCAAAACTGCGCTGAACAAGCGGGTTCCTCCGGTAGTGGGTCGATGGAATCGGGAAGCCATTTCGGTTCTCGTGGCGAAGCTCTTCCAGGGGGATGGGTGCATCCATCCGAAGAGCCGATCCATCTTTTACGCAACGTCTTCGGAGGGGTTGGCCTGGGATGTTCGCCGGCTCCTCCTAAAGCTCGGTATCCCCTCGACGATCCACCGAAAGACGTTCGCCTACCGGAACGCGCGCCGGGTGGGGTACACGGTCAACCTGCTCGGGGGACGCTCGACCTACTCGAGATTCCAGGCACTCGTGGGTTCCTATCTGGTTGGGAAGAGGCAGGCGGCCTTGGCCACGCTCGAGGCGTCGTACGCTGGCACGAGGGCCCTCTTCGCAGGCGGGACGGTGGATCTGCTCCCACTGCAGCTCTGTCGGGAGCCGGTGCGACAGGCGATTCGAAAATGCTTCGACAGCTTGAAGGCCGGGTGTCGAGCGCTCGGGGTTGCATACAGGCTCCTGTTCGCCGATGGGCGGAAAGGCGGGATTCGCCGGGATACGCTCGAGTACCTGGCCGAGCAGCTCGGCTCCCCGGAGCTTGACGCGATCGCTCGATCCTCCATTGCGTGGTCGAGACTCAGGAAGTTTGTCGTCGAGGACGTCGAGCCGACCTACGACTTCGAAGTCCCGGGGGCCGAGAGCTTTATCGCCAACGGGATCGTCGTCCACAACTCCCACGCCGCGGCGTACGCCGTGGTCGCGTACCAGACTGCCTACCTCAAGGCCAACTACCCCGTGGAGTTTATGGCTGCGCTGCTCACCTCTGAGATGGGGGACTCCGACAAGATCGTGAGGTACATCGAGGAATGCCGGGAGATGGGAATCCGGGTCCTGCCACCCGACGTCAACAGCTCATCTACCCAGTTTCGAGTGGTCGGGGAGACGATCCAGTTCGGTCTCGCCGCGATCAAGAACGTCGGCGAGGCGGCGATCGAGTCCATTCTGAAAACTCGCGCGCCTGAGAGCCCCTTCAGCTTCCTGAGTGACTTCTGCCGTCGGGTGGATGTGCGCCTGGTCAACCGCCGGGTCATCGAAAGCCTGATCAAGGCCGGAGCCTTCGACTCGCTCCGAGTGAGCCGGGCCCACCTCCTCGCCTCGCTTGACCAGGCCCTGGAGGCGGGACAGCGCCATCAGCGGGACCGCCAGGAAGGACAGGCCTCGCTCTTGGACCTGTTTGAGGAACCGCCGATCAGCGCTGGTACGGCCGAGGAGCCAGCGCTCCCCGAGTGGGACTCCGACCAGCTTCTGGCGTATGAGAAGGAGGTGCTGGGGTTCTACCTCTCCGGCCACCCGCTCTCCCGGTTCCAACCCCTGGCTCAGCGGTGGGGCGTGACCCCTCTGGGGGATCTGGGAGGGAAGAGCTTGGGGTCACGAGTCTTGCTTTTGGGCCAGGTGGCAGCCCTGAAGGAGATCCCCACGAAGAGCGGTGACCGCATGGCCTTTGCCACGCTGGAGGACATGGGCGGGAGCGTGGAGCTTACGGTGTTCCCGGGGCCGTTTCGCACAGCAGCGCCGCTACTCCGGGCTCAGGCGCCTGTCCTGGTGCGGGGGCGCGTGGACGAGAGTGAGCGGGGACGTGTGGTGCTGGCCGAGGAGATCCGCCCGCTGCAGGAGAGCGGGTTCCCTGATCCGGCTCGACCTGGCGTCGGGGAGCCCCCGGGCACCCTGGGCGTGCGGTCGGACCTCTCCGGGGTCCAACCCGTGCCGGATCCTTTCGAAGCCTCACCCATTCCGCTGGCCCAGGCCTGCCGAATCCGGGTTCCTGCCACGGCCGATGCCCGGATCGTTCTGGACGCTCTCAGGCGTTGCTGTGCCGAGCATCGGGGGAGCGTGCCCCTGTTTCTCCATCTCCTGCTGTCGGGGCAGGAGGTCGTCGTCCATGTCGGGGCCTTCTCCGTGGCTCCGGCCGGGGAACTGGTCTCGAGGGTCGAGGCACTCCTGGGGCAGGGGAGCATCATCGTCGAATAGTGAGGGGGCGCGACGACAAGGTGCGGCTACGGGGGCCCGGAGTCCACGAGTGCCAGCGCGGTGTCCTCATCCGTGACCAGCACGTTCATGAAGTGCCCCCGCAGGGCTCCCAGGATCGCCTCCAGCTTTTGTTTCCCTCCCGCCACGGCGATCACATATTTGCCGTATGAGCCAGACATCTCTCTGAGCCGGACCGCGCTGACGGCCAGCACGCGCCGGGTGAGCCTGCGAAGCTCTCTGCGCTCGGTCAGGGTCCCTTGAGCGTCGAATGGCTGATAGTTGATCTCACCGACGACGCCTAGGGCTTTGAGCGTCTTGACGCTGACCCCGTATGACTCGGCCAGCGAGCAGAAGCCTGGTGTATCTTCTCCGATCATCCCGATCCCGACCAGGGAGATCTGGACATCCTGGGCCCCATCGTAGATCCGGCGGATCTCTTGGTTCTTTAGCAGCCGGCGCCGCTCAGCCTCGATCTGTTGCGGCGCGCCCGGGAGCTGCGCCGGGAGCGCGTAGGCGGTCACGTGAGGGCGATACTTCGCGGCCATCATCCCGACGAGGGTGTTGGGGAAGAGATCGACCAGCTTGAGGGTGCTTTCAGCCGACAGGGGAAACAGGCTGAGGTTGCGGAACCGGCGCTCTCGCAGCTGATGAATGGTCTGGTACAGGGTGAAGCCGCAGGAGAGCCCCACCGAGATCCCGTTGGCCGCGACCCGCTCGAAGTATCGGGCTGCGGCCGCCCCCAGGTCCCTCCTCAGTTCCCCCTCGCTGCCCGCCGGGATGACGACCGCGTCGCGGAGGCCAAAGCGTTCCACGAGCGAGGCCTCCAACCTGGGGTTCTGGGGGAGGTCGAGCTCCACGCGGATCCATCCTTCCGCAAAGGCGCGTTTGAGGAGGCGCGAGACCTTGGAAGAGGAGAGCCCGAGCGCCTTGGCGATCTCCTTCTGGTGCTTTCGGTGGCGGTAGTGAAGCTCAAGGCATTGGATCATCTGGCGGAGCTCCTGCGGGGAGCCGAGATCGTGAGCGAGCCTCATGAAATAAATTTCACCTCTCTGTAGTTTTTGCTTGACACCGTGAATTGTATCACGGTATGATAAATGTCGTCTATCTATTCGCCCTCTCTTTTCCCATCGACGTTTCTCTCTCATCAAGGAGGTGACAATGAGAGCGCAGAAGCGTTATCCGGGCAGCCGGAAAGGGCGGCCCTCGCTTTCTGAGTATCATCAGTCCAAGGACAACCTCGCGGATCTCCCTCAAACGACAGCGGAAAAGATCGCGGTGACCAACACGCCGAACCTCTTCTCCTACAAGTCGTACGTGTTCGCCAAGACGCCCGAGCTGGTGAGGCGCTTCATCAAGGCGACCAAGGCTGACGTGGGTGGGGTGGGGGGGCACGTGGTGGCGGCCGAGGAGGTCAAGGCGGTCGTCACCAAGTTTGTCATGGAGAACAATGCCTTCCAGGGCGAGCCCGTCTTCAGCTCATTCATGGTCACCCATACCGGCGATGACGTGGCAGTGACCGGGGTCATGTCCGAGCACACGCCGATGGAGGTGGTGGATGAGCTGCTCTGGGACGCCTTCACGCTCGGGGCTGACAAAGCCACCGAGCTGGGGCTCTACGGCCCGGGGCAGGACTTGGTGGCGGATGCGTTCACGGGGAACTTGCGCGGAGCTGGACCCGCCACGGTGGTGCTCCCGCTTCCGGTGCGGCCGGAGAACCCGTCCCAGACGGTGCTGGTCTCCTTCGCCGACAAGACCGAGCCCGTCGCGTTCAACTATTACGCCACCGGGGCCTACCTGCTCCCCCGCTTCAACTCGGGGCTGACCATCGCCTCCTCCAGGATGAAGCGCGGCTACCTCATGGAGATCGTGGACCTGGACACCAAGGCCCAGGCTATCGAGGCGGGCGTCCACCCGAGGGATCAAAAAGCCCTGGATGGCAAGATGGAAGAGCTGGCAAAAGGACTCCAGGAGAAGGTGATCGCGCTTCGCTCTCCCGAGGACCTGTTCGACATCGAGGGGCTCTGCCGCTCCTCCCGCTTCGTCGTGGCCCGGATCTGGACGCGCGATGAGAAGGCGGAAAATGGCGAGCTCGGGTACGTGGTCTCCGCCGAGCGCCTGCATAACATCCAGACCAAGAAGGGGTTCACCTATGGCGGGAAGGATGACCCTGTGCTCTTGGCTTTCGCCCAGGGAGACTGGCCGGCACCGGGGGAGATCACCTCGCCTTGGGCGACCTGCCCCATGGTGGCTGGCGACTGCCGCGGCAGTCACAACCTCCATATTCTCCCGGTTCCGATCAACTGGCAGACCTCCTACTGGTCTGGCCCCATCCTCTCAGCGGTCACGCTCTCGGTGAACATCCACGCCGGGCGCATTGGGGCGGTCTCAGACCAGTTCGCGCTGGGGACGCCGTGGGACTACGTCCGGCAGCGCGCCTCCGAGCTGGCCATTCAGTTCCGTACCGCCCACGGGATCCGGCAGCCAGCCACCCTCCACGAGGATGAGTTGGAGTACCAGGAAGGCTGGAAACAGCGCCGCGCCCGGCTCGAGAAGCAGTTCGAAGTGAAGCCTCCGCTTGTCTGGAATGGCGGCGGAAGGAAGGCCACCGTTCTGACCTAAGAGGGCCATAGAGCTGAGCGAGCGAGGTCGGCTCGAGCTTTGACGGTCTTTCGTCTCCCCGGAAGCCGGCCGCCGGATGCCTTCGGCGGCCGGCTTTTATTGCCGTTTTATTGACAAGACCATTCGGGGGTGGTAAACCTAATCTAAGTGCAACCTACAAGCATTTTCGCGGTTTCCCACGGCTCAGCTCCACCTCATCACGTAAGGCTGTCAGAGGAGCAAGTACGACTCGGAGTGGGCGGCAGGCCTGGAGCTCCCAACACGGGGCATCGTCTCCGGGGCGAGTTGGCTTGAGGAGGAGGACGGGATTATGTGGGTGGAGATGAAAGTCCGCGGGCTTGCCCTTGACCCGCTGTCTAACATGCCGATTATCATCCTGCGGGACGAGGAGGAGAAGAGCTCGCTCCCCATCTGGGTGGGGATCTTCGAGGCCAACGCCATTGCCCTGGAGCTAGAGAAGATCGCGACGCCGCGGCCCATGACGCACGACCTGATCAAGAACATCCTGGAGGCCCTGGAGGCCAGGGTGGCCAAGGTGGTGGTCAACGACCTCCGGGAGAACACCTTCTTCGCGGTGATCCACCTTCAACTCGGCAGATCGGAGATCACCGTGGACTCCCGCCCCTCGGATGCCATCGCGCTCGCCTTACGCGTGGGGGCTCCGATTTTCGTTGACGAAGACGTGGTGAAGAGGTCGAAGAGCGTGGAGGTCGTCAAGGAAGGGGAGACGGTCAACCCCGAGGACCGCGAGAAGCTCAAGGAGTGGCTTGAGAACCTCAAGCCCGAGGATTTCGACAAGTTCAACAAGATGTGAGCACACCGGGTGAAAGCATGACCGACCAGCAACGCGAAGCCGCCATGATGGCGAGGATCCAAGCCGGGGAGCGTATCGAGTCCGCAGAGGAGACGACTGCGGAGTACCGGTCGAACCTGATCCACCTGATGACAATGCAAGCAGACTCAGAGCTGGCGGGGGGCTACGGGTATGTGCCCTGGATTATGAAGGCGCCCACCGTGGAGGAAAAGTACGTGGTAGCCCAGATCGTGAAAGATGAGATCCGCCACGGATCGGTCATGTACGGGCTTCTGGCGGACCTCGGATTTGACGTGGAGGCTCACCTCGGCACCCATGACCAGGTCTTCGGGATGCGGACCGAAGCCGAGGCTGATCTCGGCACGCGCCGGATTAGCTCCGACAAGCGGGTCAATATCTTCTACTATCCGATCGATACCTGGGCAGACTTCGTCTTCTTCAACTTCTGCATGGATCGGGGCGCCGGGCACCAGCTGGAGGACGTCCGTCACTGCTCCTACGGCCCCTGGGTGCGCGCGATCGAAGGGATCTTCAAGGAGGAGAAGTTTCACATCCGCCACGGCGAGTACTGGGTCAAGAGGCTCGCCGAGGACCCGCGCACCCGCGATGAGGCCCAGGCGACATTCGACACCTGGTATGCGCGGACGATGAACATCTTCGGGCGGCCCGGGTCAGCAAAGAACCGGCTCTATCGGAAGCTGCGTCTCAAAGTGCGGGACAACGACGAGGTTCGCCAGGCCTTCGCAGCCGAGGTCAAAGCGCTCTGCGCGCCGCTCGGCCTCTCGGTCCCGGAGTGGCAACCGGCCTGGGAGAAGCTCCCCGAGGAGGCCCAGATCCCCGGTTAGCCGCGGTCCGAAAAAAGGCCCGAGGGCGGGCCTTTCTCTTGGCCTTTCCCGAGGGATGCGGCTGCCATCACAATTTCGGATCGGGGTGGTGCGCCCAGCAGGGCGTTTCTGTTGCGACGACGGCTCCGTTTTTCGGGGTCCCCTCCTGCCAGCTAGCTCTCCATGTTTGCTCAAGTCGGGGGTTCCGCTCAACTCTGCATTGGACATCGTCTGAAGGATAAGGTCGCCCAACGCACGCATTTCGGTGCTCCTTTTTGAGTCCAGCGTTCGTCGCGGTACTGTTGCTTTCATGCTCGCCTGTTGTTGAGGACCGCGAACTCCCCGGGATGGTGAGACAGGCGGGTCCTCCGGAACAGCAGCAGCGCAGGCGAAGCGGGTTGCACCCCGTTTTCCCGGACGAAACCCGCTGTAAGGAACCCCTCTTTTGGCCTTGGCAGCAGGCACGGTGGTGAGCAAGGGGGAAGGGGGGCAGATGTTAGGCATCTACCTCTGGCTGCGGCATTCACCGGAAGACACCGGCCTGCCTTACTGGGTCTATTCGAAATACCAGCACCTCCAATCCCTTCCTCAACTGCCGATAGGTGCGAAGGTGGTCGTGGGGCAGGTGGTCGCACGTTCAGGCAAAACCGGCACCGTAGGGGGGCATTACGGCGCCGATGGGTATCCCCATCTGCATCTCACGACGCGCAAGAGCCCAACCGGGGAGTATCAGATAACGGGCTCACGCGTGCGAGCACCGGGCTCGCATCAGATCGATCCGCTTGCGATCTACCACCAGGCTAGCCCCAAGCCCAAAGAGTCAGGCGATCCGCCGCCCCGTGAAACGGCGGTTACAATCCCGTACGCGACCACCGATCGCCAGGTCTGGCCTTAGGGCACCCGTGTTGTGTGGCCGGTTGCCTGCCGGCTGAGGTAGGGAATCCAGGGCTCGCACCTCCCACCCGGATATCCGGGTGGCCTACCGGCCTAGGGTTCTTGAGCCACCGCTGCCCCCGATGGGAGTAAAGGGCTCATCGTCTGCCCTGGCGGTGCGGGCATAAGGTCCGATAAGAGGAATTATGTAACCTTCCTGGCCGACCTGGCCTGCCCCCTGACCGGGGTGCCGAACCGTGCTACTCGGGAGTCTCCCCCGACAGCCTGGCGAGCAGAATACGCACCTCCTCCGCCCGCGGGCTCTGGGGACGGTCGGTCAGAAAGCGCCGGTAGGTTTCGAGAGCCTGGGTGCGCTGGCCCAGGAGGGCGTGTAGGCGGGCGACATTCAGGAGGAGCTCCTCGTACAGGAACTCGTGCGGGGCGAGGCCCTGGAGGCCTGCCTGGAAGGCGGCCAGGGCGTTGGGGTAGTCCCTGTCGGCTTCCCAGGCGTAGCCCAGTCCCAGTCGGGCGAGCGCTCGGATAGTGGTAGCGCTGGCCTGGTCAAAGGCCAGCTGGTAGGCCTCGCGGGCCCCTGCGAACTCTTTGACCTTGAAGCGGAGGTCGCCGAGTTGGAGAGCCGCCTGGGGGAGGGCGCTCAGGCGGGGATAGCGATCCACCACGGTCTCGAGCGCCGTGATGGCAGCGTGGCTGAGGTCTGGCGAGGCCTCGGGAGCTGAGGCCTGCCGGGCGCGTGAGGTGGCCAGGGCAAGCTCCGCGAGCCCCCGCGTCTCGTAGGAAGAGCCCCAGAGCCAGAATCCGGAGGCCGCGAGGAGCGCGAGCAGGAAAACGGCGGCGGAGGCGAGTAACCAGCGCCAGCGAGCGGACGGCTCCCGCAGAGAACGGCCTGGAGCTACCATGGCTCAGAACAGTGCAGCGGCATCAACTGACAAGGTAAATCTACCAGGCGGACGCGCTGCGGACAACAGGTGGGAGGCCTCGGCTCGGTTCCGCCGACCGAGGCGTCGGCCAGCCTGCGCTCGGCAGCACCCTCCCCTGCTCCGCGGTCCTTCACGCCCGGCGCTCGAGCGCCAGCCCTGGGACGATGCGAGCGTTCGGTAGCCGGCGAAACAGTTCAGGTGAAAGCTTGCCCTCCGGCAGGCTGAATACTGTGACGCCACCGACCGTCATGCCGGTCAGTTGCATCATCTCGTCAGCGGAAGCAAAGGAGAGTATCGGGCTCGCGGCTCATGGGCGAGCTTGCTCGATTGTCCAGCCCAAAACCTCCGCTAGCAAGGCCTGGGAGCATTGGGTTGCTCCCATGTCAGCCTCCTGCCCGTCAGCCTCAAGACAGCGGCGTCGTGGGCGGGCCGACGGCCCGTGGAGCGCGCGAGCACATCGCCCCCGAGGGTCCCGCTCCGGTTCATGGGATCCTCCCTCTGGAGCTGGCGGGAGACCCGATAGGGATCGGCGATCACCTCGGGCAGCCTCGGGTTGTAGTCGACGGCCACGCTCGTACTCCTTCGTTGCGAACGGCTGGGACTATGAAGCGTAGTAGCGGTAGATCGCCTCGGCCACACACACCGGCTTATCGCCGCCTTCGACTTCGAACGACAGACCCACGGTCACCTGCTGGCCACCGGGCACATCTTCCACGCTGTTGAGCGTGCCCCGCAGCCTGACTCGCTTGCCCACCGGCAGAGGAGCTGGGAAGCGCAGGCGGTTGAGGCCGTAATTCAACCCCATGCGAACGCCTTCGACAGACCAGATCTGGTGGATGAGATAGGGAGCGAGGGAGAGGGTGTAATACCCGTGGGCTACCGGACCGCCAAAGGGCGATTCTTTCTTGGCGCGTTCCACATCCACGTGGATCCACTGATGGTCGTGTGTGGCGCCGGCAAAGCCGTTGATCTCCTCCTGGGTGACCAGATGCCAGTCGGAGACTCCGAGCTCCTGCCCGACCAGCGACTTGACGTCTTTGTAGTCGATCACCTTCGCTGTCATAACGCGTTCCTCCGTTTTCATCAACATCGGGGCCTCCAGCGCAACCAGCCCAGAGTGGGGGAGAGCGAGCGTGGGTCGAGTTGTTGATCGTCCCAGAGCTGCCTACTGCCGGTCAAACGCACGCACACCCTCCGAGCCGAGCTCGTGGAGCGTCTTCGCCGCGATCCCCACCAGTTCGTTCTCGCGAATGCCCGGCCGGAGCGCACAGTACAGCTCCTCGTCCACAGCGTCGACCATCATGGCCGCGGTGTTCAGGAGGATGATTTCATCGCGGGTCTTGATGCGTCGTGTTCGTGATGTACGGGATGTTGTACATGTCAAAGCAGAGCACGCCACCCAGTTCGGACGGCTCCAGTTCGGTCCTCACCCGCGCCAGCCGATTCCACCGGAGGCGGTCGAAGTTCACCCGCTCTTCCCATCGACGCCCATCGTCCTGAACGTCGGCACTGTCATCACGGACTCCCCTGTGCCTTCGGGCTGGCGGGCAGCCCGCTCATGCAAGCCAGGATGTCGAACACCACCGCGAAGTCGTGCTCCGTCACGCCGAGCCCCCGGGCCGCGGTCAGCACCTCCTGCGCCAAGGCGGTGCTGGGGAGCGGTACGCCGCCGGCCCGGCCCAACTCGAGAGCCAGCTGCAGGTCCTTCTGCATCATGGCGACGTTGAACCAGGCCTCCTGCGGCATCTGGAGCACGAAAGGCCCACGGTACTTCAGCATCGGCGAGGCGACGACGCTTGTGAGCAGCGCCTCCACGGCCCGCTCGCGCGCGATCCCTCCCTTCTCGGCCAGCAACACCGCCTCGCTGAAGGCCAGCATCTGCACCGCCAGGCAGAGGTTTGTGGCGATCTTCATCGTCACCGCGGATCCGAGCGGCCCCACGTGCGTGATCGTCGGTCCGATCGCGAGCAGGCACGGACGCACGCGCTCGAGCACGGTAGCCTCACCACCGACGAGGATTGAGAGCTGACCGCGCTCCAGGGTGACGATGCTTCCCGACACGGGCGCATCCAGCATCGCCGCGCCCCGGGACCCGGCCTGCGCGCCCAGCATGCGCGTGACGGCCGGGCTCACCGTGCTCATCTCGACCCAGGTCGCCCCGGCGCGGAGGCCCGCGACGATCCCCTCGGGGCCGAGCGCCACGGCGCGTAGCGCTTCCGTATCGGACACCATGCTCAAAACGACGTCTGCACCCTCGGCCGCGGCGCGGGGTGACTCCCCCATGCACATCCCCTCCGCGACCAGCGGCTTGGCCTTTGCGCGCGTCCGGTTGTAGCCGACGACTCCGTGGCCGGCCACGAGCAGCCTCCGCACCATGCGGCTGCCCATCGCCCCAAGCCCGACAAACCCGAACGTCGCCATCAACCCTCGTCGACGACCGCGATCGCGCTGATCTCCACCTTGCAGCGCGGATGAGTCGCCAGGCGTGCGACCTCGACGGTCGTGGTCGTCGGCAGATGGCTGCCCAGGTAGGACGCCCAGACCCGGTTGAGCTCATCCTGCTCGCTCACGTTCGTGAGGTAGCGCGTCACGGCGACGAGGTCGGAGAGGCTCGAGTCGGCAGCCTCGAGCGTCTTCTTGAGGTTCTCCATCGTCAGCACCGCCTGCTCCCGCATGTCGGGGGGCAGATCGAACTCCTCCTCGCGGTGCGGGTGGCTGTGGTAGACAGGCGCGGCTGTGACGCCCGAGACGAATATGAGTCGCCCCCGGCGCACGACGATCGCCGGGGCGTACGGCATCACTACGTCAGGACGCCGATTCGCGTGGTGAACGATCGACAGTTCCTTGGCCATACGGGATTCACCACCAGGCGAAAGCGAGACCCGAGCGGCGCGAGGAGCCCGAGGGACTCGTCGGCTCGATGGCGACCTTACACCACCACGACGCTGCCGTTGATGTCAAGTGTGGTCTCCCCGTGATCTGGCCGGCGGGGTCCGACACTAGGCAGAGCGCCGGATCGGCGCTCTGCATGCTCCGGTTCGCTTGCTGGCCGGAAACGAGGCCAAAACCCTTGGCGTGAGCAAGGAGATCTCACACCACGCTGGCACGGACCCCTGCTCCACGGCCGGAATACTCCAGAGGACGGAACCGAAGAGGCTGGCCTGTGGAACTTCGCGGCGTCGTCCGAGCCACGTGGCGACAGTGAAAGGCCGCTCGTGGCGGTGCCCGTGCGGCCCTTTGCTGGATGCGACCACGTGACGACAGAGCCAACGATATTAATAGGTTATCAATATCTCGATGAGATATCACTGAAAGCATTATCGTATACCGGCATCGCCTCCCAAACCGATGCTGCCGCTGGTGCCGAATTCCCCTACCCTCCTCCGCCGGTCTTCCCCTGCCCTCATCTGTGGGCTACGATACCGGCCCGTGGGGGCCCTAACGGGCTCAGGGCGCTGGTGGTCCGTTGACTTTCGAACGCAGCCGTCTGCTCCTAGGGGACGCGGCGGAGGCGGGCGCTTTGGGGGAATGAGGGATGAAGATTCGAGAGATCAGGACGTACCGATTACGGGCGGAGCTTTCTGAAGACGAGGTGTTTGCCTCCTCCAAGGGGTGGCATAAGGCCAGGACGGCATCGCTGGTCGAGGTTGTCTCGGACGAAGGTGTCAGCGGCTTCGGAGAGGCCTATGGGCCAGCGGCAGGGAGCCGGACCATCGTGGAGGAACTCTATAAGCCTCTCCTGCTCGGGAGGGACCCTCTGGAGATCCAGGTCCTCTGGGAAGAGCTGTATAACACCTTCCGAGATTACGGAAGAAAAGGGCTGCCCATCGCCGCCCTCTCGGCCGTGGACATCGCCTTGTGGGATTTGAAAGGAAAGGTGTTGGGGCTGCCTATCTCTACGCTGCTAGGCGGGGCGTTCCGGACAGAGGTGCAGGCCTATGCCACGGGCCTCTATCGCCGTGGCGTCTCCGATCAAGCGCGGGCGTTGGCCGACGAAGCTAGGGCGTACGTCTCCGAGGGCTTCCGCGCCATGAAGCTGAAGGTCGGCTTTGGCATCGAGGAGGACCTCCGAAACGTCCGAGCGGTCAGAGAGGCGATAGGAGAAGAGCGGCGCTTGATGGTGGATGCCAATCACGCCTACGACGCCACCCAGGCGATCCGGCTCGGCCGCCTGATGGAACCATACAACCTGTATTGGTTCGAAGAGCCCGTCGTGCCGGAAGACCTCGACGGCTACCTTCAGGTGAAGCAAGCCTTGAGGATCCCGCTCGCAGGAGGGGAAGCGGAGTATACGCGCTGGGGTTTTAGAGAGTTGATCACAAAACGGGCGGTAGACATTGTGCAGCCGGACATCTGCGCATGCGGGGGGGTCAGTGAGGCTCTGAAGATCTGGGCACTCGCGTCAACCTGGGGGATCACCTACTACCCGCACGTGTGGGGATCGGCTGTGGGTCTTTACGCTAGCTTACAGCTGTCAGCAGCCCTGCCTCCGAACCCCCTCGCCCTCTATCCGGCCGGGCTGCTCTTCGAACTCGACCGGACACCGAATCCCTTCCGCGAGAACCTCGCTACCGAGCCTCTTGTCCGGAAAAGGGATATGATCGAGATCCCGACAGGGCCTGGCCTGGGATTGGAACTTGATCGGGACGTGCTGGCGCAGTATGCTGGCTAGCGTGCCGCAGCAAGTCGAGCCGGAGACGCCCACGGTTGTGCCCGATCGCGGCGTCGGCGATCGAGACGCGGTGACGGATCGGGTGCAGCTCGTCGAGGGACCGCAGGCGAGAGGAGGCGGCTAGATGATGAGCCTGTTCGGATCTTTTACCTTCACCTGGTGGCAGGTGGGGCTCCTGAAACTCTCGATGGTTGCCCTGGGGCTCGCGGTCGGTGCGACCTGGTCCGAAGCGTTTGCTGAGTGGCTGGCTCTGCTGTGGGCTCTTTTTGTCATTCCGGCTCTTTACCTCGGCATTGTGGGGTATAAACAGCTGCTGAGCGTCGGCCGAAGTTAGCTGGCGACCTCTCGGTGACACCCTTCTCCGACACGCCCTGCCCGTTGGCTCGAGCGCCTGTTCAATCGTTGTCCTGCCTCACCCCCACGCACGTCGTGACCGGGAACTGGCGACTGAACACTCTTCTGAAGGTGTTCCACTCCCGATTGGCAAGCTCCTGGTGCACCCAGGCTTCGGCGTTCGTGATCTCTTCGCCCAGCAGCCCTGACTGGGCTGTCCCTCGGGTCACGATCAGGTAGTCGATCTCATTCTTCGGGGTCAAGGGCACCCCGGCCAGCTGGGTTGCGGGGTAGGTCGCCCCGGCAAGCACAGCCCATTCGCCGCTGTTCAGCTCCTCGAAGAACCGCTCCCGCTTGTCGTCATAGTTGCTGGCGTTGAAGTTGCCGCCGAGGAGTATGTCGAACTCCCCTGAGGGGAGGACCGTGCCGTCTGTCCTGGCCTCCGCCAACTTCCGGAGCAGGAGGGCCATGGCAGCGTCATGATTGCGGGTTCGGTGCTTGCCTGACGCCAGATGGAGGCCCACGATGAGCAGATCATTCTGGGGCTGGCCGTTGTGGAGGAAGGTAAAGTGCCCCATGAGGGGATTGCGGGTGAAGAGATCGCTCCCCTCGACGATGATGCGGGGCACTGGGATTTCGGCGGCGGCGTTGAGGCGGGCGTAGCGGGAGTCCCAGAGGAGCGCCACCCGCTGGCTGCCGCCGGAGCGAGTGATGAGGTACTGGAACGAGGGGCCGAGCTCTCTGAGCAGGGCGTCGAGCTCCGCTGACCGGGGCTGGACCTCTCCCGCCTCTTCCCGCTCCTCTCCATTGATCTCGTTCAGGATCAGAATCTTGGCGGCCACAGCGTCCCGAATGGCTGCGGCGATCGCGGTGAGATCCAGGGCCGTTCGAGGCAGATAGGTTGGCCCGCCTCGGCCGTTCTCGGGAAACCCACGCTTCTTGCCGCTGTGGAACTGCTCGAGGTTCCAGGTTCCGACGCGATAGCAAAGGCCGCTGGGGGCGGGGCCGGCAGGCACTATCTGGGCGACGTAGCGCGGGGTGATCCAGGCGGAGTTACCGGCCCCGTCGTCCACCTGAAACCAGCCGGTGGTCGCGTCAACCGCCGTGACAGTGACGGTCATGCCTCCGGGAAAGCTATGGGACACGCCCGGGTTTCCAGGTGCCGGGTGGCCAGGAACCCCGAAGGCCCGCTCGACCAGGAGGACTCGGTCGCCGACACTCTGGGCCCTGGCGGGCAGCGCGGACATAGTGACAGCGAGGAGGGCTAAAAGGGCAGCACGGGCGAGAAGGCTTATGCGCAAGGTATACATAGCTACCGGATCAACAGCTACATTTTCATTGTGCGGGGGGCGCCCGGCGGCTGTCAAGTTATTGGCGAGGGGCGGATTCATGGCGCTGTGGCTCAGGAGGCGGGCTGGGCCTTGCTCGAACGCATGGCCTATGACGGCCACGAACGGTTCCCCTCCGCGACGCTCCCGGACTACGCCCTGCCCGCCGTTGACCAGGTACCGTCTGTCGAGGCGGTGCTCGTCGAAATGCCGTCGGCCTCCGGCCCGTTCGGGGCCAAAGGGGTTAGCGGGCCGCCCCTCATCGCGACCGGCTCTTGTCGCCCCGCCTGCTTTGCGCTTATATGTATGCGTGAGAAGCGACAAGGTTCAGGTCACACGTTGCATTCTCGTTCCCGCCTCGACGGATGAGAGGATTCGGGAGCTTGGCTCCCGGTGCCGAGCGCGGCAAGGAGGCTCGAGCTATGACAATTCGCATCACACGCGTGTACACGCGGACCGGCGATGGAGGGACTACTGGTCTGGTTGGGGGCAAGCGCGTGCCGAAAGATTCACCGCGGATCGCAGCCTACGGCTCGATCGACGAGCTCAACACGGTGCTCGGTCTCGCGCGCGTCTTCAACGCAGAGCGGCTCGAGGAAGGTGACAAGCACCGCTGGCTCGACGAGGTGTTCCGACGCCTCCAGAACGAGCTCTTCGATCTGGGTAGCGAGCTGGCAACGCCCGAGGACGCGGTCTATGAGGGGATGTTCAGAACCGGCGACGCCGAGGTGAAGGAGCTCGAGACGCTCATTGACCGCTGCCAGAAGGAGCTCGAGCCGCTCGAGTCGTTCGTCCTGCCGGGCGGCGGGCGCATCAGCGGGTTCCTTCATCAGTGCCGCACGGAGTGCCGCCGCGCGGAGCGCGAGATCCTCGCCCTCTCCCGCGTGGAGCCGGTCGGCGAGGGAGTGCTCCGCTATCTGAACCGGCTGAGCGACCTCTTCTTCGTGCTGTCGCGCTGGGTCGGCAAACATCTCGGGGAGAGCGAGTACCTGTGGGAGCGGGGGCTTCAAAGCCACGCGCGCAAGAGGCGGGAGCGACACGTCTCGAAGGGCGGCTAGTGGCGCCCGGTGGGGGAACGGCGGGGCCGAAGCCCCGGGCCGGTGGATCGCCGGCGTGGGTCAGGCGCAGCCGGATCGCGGCGTGCCAGGCGCCCGACCAGGGACGAGGGAGCAGGCGAACGTCGCGGGATGCTCGCGGTATTCGTCGAGTGTGGCCCGGAGCCGTGCCAGAGTCCGCTCACGCTTGGCGAGGCCCAAGCCGTAGATTGCCAGGTCGTTCACGAGCCGCACGTAGAAGAGGTGGTGCGCCTCCCCACCTTCGCGCATCACGCACGGAGAGGGCTTCTGGGCTATGCGCAGGGGCCCGCCAAAGGCGTTCACGTACTCCGCCAGGATCGGTTCGTCAGAGAGGTCTCGGGGCACCTCGGGGAACCGGGCCAGGAACTCGTCCACCGTGATCGGCGTGCGCGCCGCCCGCCTCTTCTCCTCGAGCTCACGCGACAGAGGAATCTGCATGGTCAGGCCCGAGTATAGCCCCTCCCACCGCGGTAGACAACTCAGAGAGTTGAGATCGGGGGATCGGCCGAGCAAGACGATCGCCGCCCTCGTGGTGGCTTCGTGCTTGCTCTTTCCGCTCCCCGGTGTCGATGGAGGAGCGCTGGCTGGCCCCGGGACCGCTATCAGCGTGGAGGTGATCCCCATCGAGTTGGATCCCGAGGCTCCCGGCCGCGAGGAGCTCGGTGCTCTCCGCTTTCTCAGCGGGTTTGAGCTGCGCTCGGCGGATCCGCGCTTCGGCGGGCTGTCAGGGCTGGAGTTGAGCGTCCAAGGCGATTCACTTTACGCGGTGTCTGACCACGGCTACTGGCTCTCGGCGAGGCTGCGCCACGATGCGACAGGCCGGCTGACGGGCCTCAGTGCGTGGGAGATCGCTCCCCTGCTGGCACCCGCCGGAGGCCCGCTTGTGAGTCGCCGGCTCCGCGACGCTGAGGCGCTGGTGCGGGACAGGGACGGCTCCTTCGTCGTCGCCTTCGAGCGCGCGCATCGTCTTTGGCGGTATCCGCCGGCCCCGGCCGCTCTCACCTCTCCGCCGCACTCCGTTGCCACTCCTGATGAGCTTGCGGGGGCGCCTGCCAATGGCGGAGTGGAGGCCGTGACGGTCCTCCGCGACGGGCGCCTTCTGGCGCTCACAGAAAAGTACGAGAACCCGGATGGAAGCCTGAAAGGCTGGCTCATCGAGAACGGCCGTTTTGCGTCCCTCTCGTACCTGCCCTCCGAAGGCTTCAGGCCGACCGACCTCGCGGCCCTGGCAAGCGGTGACGTGTTGCTGCTGGAGCGGCGCTATAGTCTGGTGGGCGGTCCTGCCGCACGCATCCGGCGGCTTCCGCGAGCCAGCCTGCGGGCCGGGACACAGCTCGGGGGCCCGGAGATCGCTCGGCTCGAGCTGCCGCTGGCGGTCGACAACTTTGAAGGGCTCGCGGTGCGAGAGGATCCTGAGGGGGGCACGCTTCTGTACCTGATTTCCGATGACAATTACGAATCGTATCAGCGGACGCTGCTCCTGCAGTTCCGCCTGGGCGCGAGAGGTGAAAACTGAAACACGCCGGGAGAGGCCTGAAACTGGTGGTGGGACCTGCCGCACGAATGTGGTGACCAGCGGGAAGCGGAGCTGATACCATATCCAAAGCATGTGACCTGAAGGCCGACAGTGACCCAAACCTCACCGTCCAGGCTCAAAGTGCTCCTGATTGAGGACGATGCCGTGGTCCGCCAGGTGGTGGCTGACCTGCTCGGCATCCTGGGACATACGGTGCTCCAGGCCGCGGGGGGGCCAGAGGGCCTGGCGCGACTGGAGGCGGGGGAGTCCGTGGACCTGGTGCTCACGGACCTCAGAATGCCGGAGATGAGCGGGTGGGACGTGGTCAAGGCGATCAAACTCCGGTGGTCGCAGCTCCCCATCGGCCTCATAACCGGGACTCCAGAAGCTCTGGCGCAAGGGCGGGAACTGGTTGACCTCGTGATCGGTAAGCCCGTGACGCTGGCTCGGCTTCGAGAGGCGATTAGCGGGGTTCGTCCGGTGGTTCCGCCAACCTAGCAGCTCTGGCTAATTCGGTGGGTCTCCTGCAGCTGCCCCCCGGGGTGTCTTCGGTGGACCCACACCGGCCCCGACCAGAGCGTCCAGGATTCGGTCTAGCTCTACCGGCTTTGCGAAGGTCGCGGCCACCTCGAACACTCCAGCCTCCTCAAGCATTTCCAGGGCATTCAACACTCCGCTGATAACGATGACCACGATGTTGGGGTTGAGCCTCCTGATCTGCTCCAGCGTCGCAACGCCGCCGAGGCCGGGATGCAACAGGTCGAGGATGACTGCGTTGGGGGCTTCCTGCGCGATCTGCAAGAGCGCCTCCGTCCCATTCGTCGCCGTGCGCACGTCGAATCCACGTTCGGTGAAATACTCTTTCTGGATCTTGAGGAACTCCAGCTCGTCATCGACACACAGGATCGTTGGGATTCGGCTAGGATCTGTCATCTAACCAGCCTTAAAATCTAAGGTTTTTGAAAGCACGTCAAGCTTTTCCTGAGGTACCCTGCCTCCCCTCTGGGCGCGAGGGTAAGAGTTGTGAGACCCGGCAGGAGTCTAGGCGGCGCCGAAGGAGGTGTCAAGGGGGCGCATCAACTCCAACATTTCGGTGACGGAAGGCGAGGGCGTAAATCAACAGTCGCGGTTCCCGATCTAAGCGACGAGGAGGGCCCCGTGACGCGAGCCGGCCTTCGGAAGTGTGCCGCCATCCAATGGGAGCGGTATGAGCGAGCCACCCGGGCCGAGAAACATCGCCTGCTCGATGAGGTGGTCTAGCTCCTTCCTTGGGCGGCATCGGACGGCGCTTGCCGTGGCAGCGCCTGGCAGCTATCCTTGGCACTGAGATCAGACGCGCGGCTTCCGAACGCAGGCCGGCGGGGAGGTTCTTGGCGATGGTTCGATATGTTGAGTTCACGCTGGCCGCCATACAGGCGGCTCCCGTCTTCTTCGATCGAGAGGCGTCCACGGAGAAGGCCTGCCAGCTCATCGAGGAAGCCGCGCGACACGGCGCGACGCTCGCGGCCTTTGGCGAGACATGGCTCCCTGGCTACCCCTTCTTCGCCTTCTCGCCCCCGGGCCCGCTCTGGTGGCGGGCCGCGGCGGAGTACCTCGCCACCGCGGTTGAGATCCCGAGCCCGACCACGGACCGGCTCTGCGCCGCCGCGCGCCGGGCCGGGATCGATGTGGTGATCGGCGTGGTGGAGCTTGACCCTCGCACCCGTGGCACCGTCTACTGCACCCTGCTCTTCATCAGCCGTGAGGGGGCAATCCTCGGGCGCCACCGCAAGCTCAAGCCCACTCACGCCGAACGCGCCATCTGGGGCGAGGGCGACGCGCTCGGGCTCAAGATCTACGAGCGCCCCTACGGGCGGATCAGCGGGCTGTGCTGCTGGGAGCACAACATGGTCCTTCCCGGCTATGCGCTGATGGCCCAGGGAACCCAGATCCACGTGGCGGCATGGCCTGGCCGCGAGCCCTCCCAGGCGCCGGCGGCGCCTGTCTCCCTCTGGCCGCGGCAGCTTCTCCTGTCGCGAACCTTCGCCTCCCAAGCCGCGTGCTACGTGGTGCTCGCGGCGGGCGTGCGCCTCCCTGACGATACGCCCGAGCGCTACCGAGAACTCGCGACGTTCTATCACACCGGCGACAGCTATATCATCGATCCGCGGGGGGAAATCATGGCGGGCCCCGCCCAGGGCGAGACCATTCTCACCGCCCGCGGCTCGCTCGAGGCGGTGCTGGCGGCGAAGGCCGGCTGCGACGTGGGCGGGCACTATTCCCGTCCCGACATCTTCCAGCTCCATGTTAGCGGTCGCCCGCTCGAGCGTGTCGTTGGCCTGGGCCCCCAGGACTCGGGTGCCCCTTCGGCCACGGGAAGCTTGATCGTTGCGTCGGACGGCAGACCCGTTGTCCCTGAAGTGGAGCCCGCGCAAGGCGGGCAGGGCACCTCCGGCTCGTAACAAACTCTCCGAGTCCGCGCTACCGGCAGGAATGCGGGCAGCTCCACCCGCGAGTCCGCGGCGTCGTCTCGCCGTTGCCGGAACGTTTCTTTTTGAAGCCGAACATATTGGAACACCACCGCGGGGGATCGAGAACCTGCCTTCTGGACAGAAGCTAAGGCCCTTGCAGATCAGGGAGCTAGCCCGGCGACTTGCATAATTGTCACGTCTGTGGACTACGTTTGACAGTTCTCCGGGCTTGCGCTGACGGCCCAATCTCTCAACCAGCTGTCCTCATTGTGTTTTTCCCGATGGCACCATGTTTGCTGAGTCACATGGCTATCGGAGACAGGGGATGGGCGGAGAAGAGACGGAGGCAGGCGAAACTCAACAGCAAGCGATCGAGCGGCAGCCGACAGATCCCGGCAGCGACGAAGCCGAATTGGTGGAGTCCCCTCTCCGTCGCATCTTTAAGAAGGGGTCATTCCGCGCCCTCGGAGGCGGGCTTGCCATCCTCGGGGTGGCGTTCGTTGCCCTGCCCTACCTAGTGGACTGGATGAGCTTCCCGGTGCCCCGAGGCCGAGCCTTGGAGAGTGCAGCATCGCTTCCATTGGAGCCGCCACCGGTTTCAGCAACTCCGCGGCCGCGTAAAGCTCCGCAGAAATCGGAGTCGGCGAATCCTCCTGCGGTGTCGCCTGCCAGGCGAATGGCGGAGCAACCCCGACCTCCAGCGCTTCCGCCTGCAACCACCAAAGCCGAGTCGCCTTCGGCTACTGCTGTGGTAACAGTCGCTGCCCAAGCGGAACGCCAGTCGCAAGGGTCCGGGATGCGGAAAGTGGCTGGTCCGGTGCTCTCCGAGGGGAAGTTCTGGGTCCAACTGGGCGCGTTCAAGAGCTCAAGAAATGCGACCCAACTAGCCGCCCAAATCCGTGCCGAACACTACCCAGTGGAGGTTCGCTGGGGAAAGTCGCCAGGGGCGCCTTACGTTGTGTGGGTCGGCAAGTACTCCAAGTGGGAGCGGGCCAAGCAGGTACGGGCGGCCCTGCAAAGGAAGGGATTCCGCGGCTTCATATTAAGAGACGAGAGGGGCTGACTTCGCCGGGGCACGGTGCCGGCTCCCCTTTGCCATTCCCTAGCCCCACCCTGTAGGTCTAGCTTCGGTCACCATCTCGTGACAGGACCAACAGCGGCAGCACCAAAGGGTGTCAAGCGGTGCTTGACCCCTAGTCGGTCCTGGGGCTAGCCTAGCAGCAGCGTTTCCCACCTTCGCGCCCCCGGTCAGTGGAGGCCCGGTATGAACTGTCCCCGGTGCCAGGAGGAGAACCCCGCGCAGGCAAGATTCTGCATGACCTGTGGGGCCGGCCTTGCGCTGGCGTGCACCAAGTGCGGGACGGAGCTCCCGACTGGCGCGGCGTTCTGTTTCGCGTGCGGGCAACCCGCAACTGCCGCACCCACTGCTCGGCATTTCGCGTCTCCCGAGGGCTACACCCCGAAACACCTCGCCGAGAGGATCCTGACCTCCAGGAGCGGGCTGGAGGGCGAGCGCAAGCAGGTCACCGTGCTGTTCGCTGACCTGAAGGGATCCATGGAGCTGCTCGCCGACCGGGATCCGGAGGACGCGCGGAGGCTCCTCGACCCGGTGCTCGAGCGCATGATGGAGGCCGTCCACCGCTACGAGGGGACCGTGAACCAGGTCATGGGCGACGGGATCATGGCGCTCTTCGGGGCCCCCCTGGCCCATGAGGATCATGCCGTGCGGGCGTGCTATGCGGCGCTCAGGATGCAGGAGAGCGTAGCCAGGTACGGGGACGAAGTTCAGCGGTCACAGGGCGTGCCAGTGACGATCCGAGTGGGGCTCAACTCCGGCGAGGTCGTCGTCCGATCTATCGGCAGCGATCTCCACATGGACTACACGGCGGTGGGGCAGACGACCCACCTCGCAGGCCGGATGGAGCAGATGGCCAAGCCGGGCTCGATCCTCCTCACGGCAGATGCCCTGCGGTTGGCCGAAGGCTACGTCCAAGTGAAGCCACTCGGTCCAGTGCCGGTCAAAGGGCTGGAGGCCCCGATCGACGTATACGAAATCATCGGGGTCGGCCCGGTGCGGCGGCGACTGGAGGCCGCCGTGGCTCGAGGGCTCACCCGCTTCGTCGGGCGCGACGCTGAACTCGACCAGCTCCGCAAGGCCCTGGAGCGGGCGGCTCAGGGCCACGGCCAGGTCGTCGGGGTCGTTGGAGAACCGGGCGTGGGCAAATCACGCCTGTTCTACGAATTCACGCATTCGCATCGAACGCACGGCTGGCTGGTCCTCGAAAGTGGCTCGGTCTCCTACGGCAAGGCCACCACCTATCTGCCGGTCATTGACGTCCTCAAGGCATACTTCCAGATCGAGACCCGCGATGATACCCGGAAGATCCATGAGAAGGTCACCGGGAAGCTTCTCACGCTGGATCGGGCCTTGGAGCCGATGCTGCCAGCCTTCCTCTCCCTCCTGGACGTGCCCGTCGAGGACCCTCGCTGGCAGGACCTCGATCCCGCCCAACGCCGCCAGCGGACCCTGGATGCCGTCAAGCGCCTCCTGCTTCGGGAGAGCCAGGTCCAGCCGCTCTGCCTGGTCTTCGAGGACCTCCACTGGATTGATTCAGAGACCCAGGTGGTCCTAGACAGCCTGATCGAGAGCCTCCCGACCGCCCGTCTCCTGCTGCTGGTGAACTATCGCCCCGAGTACCAGCACGGCTGGGGGAGCAAGACGTACTACACCCAGCTCCGCATTGACCCGCTGCCGCCAGAGAGCTGCGAGGAACTGCTTCAAGCCCTCCTCGGAGGCGATGCGAGTCTTCAGCCGTTCAGGCAGCTCCTGATCGAGCGCACCGAGGGGAACCCCTTCTTCCTGGAGGAGAGCGTCCGCACCCTGGTCGAGACCCAGGTCCTGGTCGGCGAGCGCGGGGCCTACCGCCTGGCGAGGCCCGTCCAGACGATTCAGGTGCCCGCCACGGTCCAAGCCGTCCTGGCGGCCCGGATCGACCGGCTGCCTCCCGAGGACAAGCGCCTCCTCCAGTCCGCCTCCGTCATCGGCGAGGATGTGCCCTTCGCCCTGCTCCAGGCCGTCGTGGAGATGCCAGAGGAGGAGCTGCGCCGCGCCCTGAGCCGCCTGCAGACGGTCGAGTTCCTCTACGAGACCAGCCTGTTCCCCGATCTCGAGTACACCTTCAAGCACGCGCTGACGTACCAGGTGGCGTACAACTCCCTCCTCCAGGAACGGAAAAAGGCGCTTCACGCGAAAGTTGTCGAGGCTATCGAGCGCCTCTATACAGACCGCCTGGCGGAGCACACCGAGGCCCTTGCCCGCCATGCCCTCCGTGGCGAGGTTTGGGAGAAGGCCGTGGATTACCTCCGCGAGGCGGGGGTGAAGGCGAACGCCAGGGGCGCGCTCCAGGAGTCCCTTGACCGGCTCGAGCAGGCGCTGGACGTCGTCCCACGACTTCCGACAACCCCCGTGAACCTTCGGCGGGCCATTGACGTGCGCCTGGACTTCCACGCGCCGCTCTTCGTGCTCGGCCAGATTCCCCGGCTCGTTCAGCTCCACCAGGAAGCCGAACAGCTCGCCCGTCAGCTCGACGATCAGCCCCGCCTCGGACGTGTCTCCTGGCGGATGGGCGGGTACTTGTGGGTGAACGCCCAATACGCTCCCGGAATCGAGTACGCCCAGCAGGCCCTCCGCGTCGCGGAAGCCATCCAGGACTCCGAGTTGCGGATCGTGGCCACCTATATCCTTGGGGTGATCCACTGGGGGCATGGGGAGTATCGCACGGCCAGTGACTTCCTGCTGCGCATCGTGGAAGGCCCGGACGCTGACCTGGCAAAACGGCGTCTTGGCCTTGCGTTTGGTTCCCCAAACGTCACCGGCGCGGGCTACCTTGGCGGCTGTCTTGCGGCGGTCGGTGACTTCGAGCGGGCTCTCCGGTACGGCGACTACGGGGTTCAAGGTGCCGATGCTGCCGATGACCCTCGATCTCAGGCACACGCTTATACCTGGCGGGGATTCTCGCTCGGCTTGAAGGGCGAGTTTCGGCAGGCTCTACCCTGGCTCGAACGGGCGGTGCACCTGTGTGAGACGAGGGAGATACGTCTTTGGCTGCCCTGGGCCTATTCCACGTGGGGATGGGCCTTAGCCTGGTCGGGGCGAACTGCTGAGGGCCTCTCGTATCTGAAACGGGCCGTCACGGTTCGGGAGAGCACGGAAGCGAAGTTTGGTTTGCCCACGTTCTATTCTCGGTGGGCCGAGGGACTCCTACTCGCGGAAAACATCCGGGAGGCCAAGCGTACTGCCGACAGGGCATTAGAGCTTGCTACGACCTTCGGCGAGCGGGGAATTGAGGCTGACACGCACCGTCTCCTGGGAGAAATTTCGGCGGCCGTGGACTCTCCAGACGTCGAATCCGCCCGCACTTACTACGACCGGGCTAAGGCGCTGGCCGACGACCTCGGCATGCGCCCCCTCCTCGCCCGCTGCCACCTCGGCCTCGGCAAGCTGTACCGCCGCACCGGGGATTGCCCGAAGGCTCAGGAGCACCTGAGCAGGGCCACCGCGCTCTTCCGCGAAATGGAGATGCGGTTCTGGCTGGAGCAGGCAGAGGCGGAGCTGAAGGCGGTGGCGTCTACAAGCACCAAGAAAGCGAGGAGGCGAACATGAAGCTCCGAATAGCCACGCTCATCCTCACCCTGGCCTTGGGGGCTTAGAGGAGAAAAACATGGTAAGTCATTGGACGAGAGCTTGGAATCGGCTTCCATCGCTAAGGGTGATGGTTTGGCTTGTGACCGCATTACTGACGAGCGCCTGCGTGGTCGCGCCGTCCGGACCTCCGCCGCTCCGTGCCGAGATTCTGAAAGATGATTCGCGAGCGTTGCGGTATGGAGCAGACGCGGGAGACGTGCTCGGCCACCCGCAGGTGCGCGAAAAGGTCCAGGCGCTCTTCGGTCCGGACTGGAGCCCGGAAGGCAGGCGGGAGCTGTCCGCGGCCGCTCCGGAGTTCTTCTCGAAGTCGTTTCCGATTCGGCTGCTCCGGATCAGGGCACAGGACTACATTGGGGCGGCGGGATGCCTCCCGAAAGCGTGTCTGACCCATCGCGGTCTCCTTCTCATCCGCGTGGACGGTGAGGAGCTCCTCGCGCGGCTCGACGCAGGTGGCTTCAGTCACTACTACGGCTTCGGGCTGATGGTTCGGATGCCCCAGGATCGCGCGCTCGTCGATGCCGCCTGGCGCGCGTTGGACCTTGCATCGCGCTAAGCAGACCAGTAGTGGCTCCCGGACGTGACCCGGCGGATTTCAAACCAGCCCGTAAGTAGACCTCTGCCCGAGTCGAGCCGAGACGGTTGGCCGAGATGTCCCCTAGTTCCGCGAAAGGGAATGGTGCCCCCGGGGTGACTCGAACACCCGGCACGCAGTTTAGGAAACTGCTGCTCTATCCGTCTGAGCTACGGGGGCAGAAGGAATTGTGACGCGGCCGCCGTCTATTTTAGCACTTTGTGCTCGTCGTCTGCTGAACTCCTCCAGAGGGCCTGAAAGCCTGTGGCGGCTGTCAGGGGATCTGCGACACCTCGACTTGCCGTGAAACGGGTGGTAGAAGCTTCCAGCCGGGTAGTGGGATGACGCGCGCCTTTGTCGTGGTGAACCCGGCGGCTGGTGGCGGCCGGACCAAGCGGCTCTGGCGTTCGATCGGGGATCGGCTCTTTCGCCTTGGGCTTGATTTTGAGTTCGCGGAGACTACGGGGCGCGGCATGGCGACGGACATGGCCCGGCAGGCCGCCACCGACCGGTGGCCGCTGGTGGTTGTGGTAGGGGGTGACGGGACCGTCAACGAGGTCATCAACGGGCTTCTTGATGCGAGCGGAAATCCCCTGGGCGCCCTGGGGGTGATCAGCACTGGGCGTGGGCGAGATGTCAGCCGAAACCTGGGCGTGTCACCCGATCGCGAGGTGGCGGCCCGCCGGATCGTTGAGGGAGAGGAGGTTCTGGTCGATCTTGGCGTGACCGAATGGGACCGGGGGCAGCGCCGCTATTTCGTCAACGCCGCAGGCGCCGGCTTCGACGCCGTGGTGGCACAGCGCGCTCAGGCCAGAGGCGGCTCTGGCACCATCCCCTACCTCCTGGCCGTGCTGGGAGCCCTCCGAAACCATCGTCCGGCCCTTGCCGGCGTCCTTCTGGACGAGCAGCCTGCATGGTCAGGACTGATGACCGCGGTCGTGGTAGCCAACGGAGCCTATTACGGTGGGGGCATGAAGATCGCCCCGGACGCGGACCCGGCCGATGGCTGGCTGGACCTTGTTGTCCTCGGTGACCTTGGCCGGGTGGAGCTTCTCCGCTGGCTTCCGACAGTCTACCGTGGTACCCACCTGGCCAACCCGAATGTGACAGCCTTGCGCGGACGCACAGTCCTGATTACCTCGGCGACTCCACTGCCGGTGCACGCGGATGGCGAGGCGGTCGCAGAGACTCCTGTCCGGATCAGCGTCTGTCCCCAGGCGCTGAGGCTTCGCCGCTAGCCCAGGCTGACCGGCCTCGGGCGGGGTGCGCGCGCTCCCGCTCACTGAGCGGTGAACCCGCCGTCCACAACCAGCTCGGCGCCCGTCATGTAGGAGGACTCGTCCGAGGCGAGGAAGAGGGCGACGTAGGCGATCTCACGGGGGTGGGCGATCCACCCGAGAGGGATCCCGGCCTCGAACTCCTTCCGGAGCGCCTCGGTCAGGTACGGCGCCTGCATCGGCGTGTCGACAATCCCGGGGTGGATGATGTTCGAGCGGATCCTGTCCTTGGCGAACTGAATCGCCAGCGACTTGTTGAGAGAGATGAGGGCGCCCTTCGCGGCGGTGTAGGCGTCCTGCGCGCGGGTGAAGCCTGCCAGGGCAGAGACGGACCCGACCAGGATGATGGAACCCCCGCCCGCCTTCCGCAGGTGCGGGATCCCATACTTGGTTACCCAGAAGGCGGACTTCAGGTTGATCCCTATCACCCGATCCCACTGCGTCTCGTCGGTCTCCAGCACGGACCGGTCTCGGTCCTTCCACAGAACACCGGCGTTGTTATAGAGGACGTGAAGCGCCCTGAAGGCCCGGACCCCTTCATCCACCACTCGCTTGACGTCATCCTCCACCGCCATGTCGCCGCCGACGGCCACGGCCTCGCCCCCAGCAGCCTGCACCGCCTCCACGGTCTCCCGCACAGCATCGCGGTTGATGTCGGCCGCGACGATCCGAGCTCCGTGCTCGGCGAAGAGCAACGATGCCTCACGCCCCATCCCCATCCCTGCTCCCGTGATCAGCGCGACCTTCCCGGTCAGCCTCGACATGGTTCTCTCACCCGGATCCTCAAGGCCAAGCAGATGGGACCGCGACCGCTAACAACCCGGCGCCCGACGGTGCGGGGCGCTCAGCCCCGATTGCCTGATTTGCGGGGGACCCTCACACCGACTTGCCGGGCCCGGACTCTGAGTGGTAGTGGGCTTCCCGCCTCTCGTCCCAGGCGCGGTTAGCCGTGGCCAGCTCCCATGAGGCCAGGCACTCGTTTTGGGCCTGGATGATCTCCTCGATCACCGCTCTCGGATCGACGTGCAGCGACCGGAAGAGGAGCCGCTTGGTATGCCGCGTGGCGGTGGGGGCCGCCTGCATGGCTTTGTCGGCGATTCCGGCCAGAGCCCCTTCGAGCTCCTCGGGTGGGACGACCCAGTTGAGCAGCCCGATGGCCTTGGCCTCTTCAGACGAAATATTGTCGTTCAGCAAGGCCAGCTCCTTGGCGCGTCCGATCCCCACCACCTGGGCGAGCCGGAGCACAGCCCCGTCGGGGATCAGCCCATGCCGGGTGGCGCCCAGGCCCACCGCGCAGTCGTTTGTCGCAAGCCTCACATCGCAGGCCAAGGCAAGCTGGAGCCCTCCGCCGAGGCAGTAGCCGTGGAGCACCGCGACAGTCACCTCCCCCATGTCCTCCAGGCAGTTGAGCGCTCGGATCCAGTGCCGGAAGAACGGCTCGCCGATCTCGCCGCCGGAGAGGGCGGTCCGGTCAATCCCCGAGGAGAACGACGACCCGACGCCTCGGACCACCACGACGTGGACATCGGGATCCTTGGCGGCGGCCTCTGCAGCATCAGCCAGCTTCGCGGCCAGACTGGTATTGAGCGCGTTGAGACGCTTCGGGCGGTTCAGGGTGATGCAGGCCACCCCATCCCGGACCTCGTAGAGAACGCTTGGCGCGCTCATGTCTCGATGGATTTGCCTCGCCGGCATCATTATACCGGCATCGCGCTCGGACGCGAGGACGATGCCGATCCTGGTGGCTTCTGTGGCGGTGGGGTACTAGCCGCCTTGCCGCGGGAGGGTCATCTTCACAGGTTCGGTCGGCGTGCCGGCCCTCCGGACCAGTCGTTTGGCCTTGAGCTCGTACCGGGGCAGGCTCTTGGCTGGGACAGGAACCACCTCGATCCGGATTCCGAGCTGGCTGCGGAGACGTCCCTGAATCTCCCGGGCTGTCTGACCGGGGGTGTCGTTCAACTCGACGAGGAGCCGCACCTCGTCGAGTTCGGCCTGTTTGGACACCTCGATCAGGAACTCCTCAACCACCGGGAACTGGCGCACGATGCTCTCGATGGCCGAGGGGAAGACGTTCACGCCCCTCACGATCAGCATGTCGTCGATCCGCCCTAGGATCCCACCCTCGAGCCGGAGGGAGCTCCGACCGCAGGCACAGGGGGAGGTGGCGAGCCGAACCCGGTCGCCGGAGCGGTAGCGAAACACCGGGGAGCCGGTCCGCCCGAGGTTGGTCAGCACCAGCTCGCCTTCGGGAGCGGGGGCCTTTGTGAGAGGATCAATCACCTCCGCGATGAACTCCGTCTCGCTCACGTGCAGGCCAGCCTGAGCAACGCACTCGAAGCCGTACGCGCCTACCTCGGTCATCCCGGCATGGTCAAAGGCCTTGGCGCGCCACCCCTGCTCGATCTGGCCGCGCACGGCCGGGATCCCCGCCCCTGCCTCCCCGGCGTGGACCGTGATCCGGATCGGAAGCCGGGCCAGGTCGAGCCCGCGCTCGCGCCCCACGCTCAAGAGGTGAAGGGCGTACGATGGCGTGCAGACGAGGACCGTGGCCCCGAGCGCCTCCATCGAGTTCAGGCGGGTGAGGGAGTCCTGACCGCCTCCGGGGATGACGAGGGCCCCCAGCTCCCGTGCGCCTTCGAAGCCCGCCCAAAAGCCGACGAAAAGGCCGAACGAGAACGGGAAGAAGACGCGGTCCTCCGGGCCCACTCCAGCGCCTCGGAGCACGAACTGCCAGCACCGCATCCACCAACCCCACGAGGCCCGGGTGTCTAGCCAGCGGATTGGCTGGCCGGTGGTGCCCGAGGTCTGATGGACCCGGACGTAGCGCTCCAGGGGGTAGGTGAGATTGGTTCCGAACGGAGGGTGCGCGGCCTGGTCGGCCACCAGCTCAGCCTTGGTCGTGAAGGGCAAGCGGAGGAACTCCTGCCAGCCGGGCAGGTCCGCCGCCGAGGAGAGCCCCGCGGCCTTCCATTTGTTTGCCAGGAACGAGTTGGCCGGGAAGACCTCCCGCGCAAGGGTGGTGAGACGTTCCCACTGGAGCGCCAGGAGGCGCTCGCGGGGAAGGGTCTCCAGCCCCCGATCGAAGAATGGAACCTCAGCGCTCATGCTCGGGTGAAGATGAGTGCCGCCAACGGAGCCAGGAGCCCAGGACCTATCCCAGAATGACCCACAGCGCCTTGGCCCGGCGCGGGCCGAGGTTTTCCCAGGTGTGGGGGAGACCGCCGTCTACGACGGCGCTGTCGCCTGCCCGGAGCAGATGCCGGCTCCCGTTGTAGTGGAGGGCCACTCGCCCCTCGATCACGTAGAACAGCTTCATCTGACCGGGCGCGATGATGACCTTGTCCGTTTTGACGCCCTGCGCCTTGCGCGCGATGGTGGACACCACCGCGCGGATCTTTCCCTGAAAAAGTCCTGTCCCCAGGAGCTGCCATGTCTCACTGCTGCCGTCGAACGAGACCTGTGGATAGTCAGCCTTCCGGCTCACGTGGATCTGTCCGTCACGCTTCGTCTCGAAGAGCGAGGCGATCGGGACGCCCAGGCTTGCGGCCAGCTTGCCCAGGGTGTGAAGCGACGGTGTGAGGCGTCCCGACTCGATCTGCGAGACCATGCTCGGGGTGAGACCAGACTTCTCGGCCAGCTGCCGCTGCTGGAGCCCCCGCTCCTGCCTGAGCACTCTGATCCGTTCACCGACCCTCACGAGGGCATTCCTCCCGCCTCCGTCTCTTCCACGCTTCGCGGCGAATCCGGCAGCCCGGCCAGGCGACGGAGCGCCCGTCTGACAAAGATCCGCGTCATCTTCTTCCGGTACGGATGCGTGAAGTCGGTGTTGTCCAGCGGCTTGGAAGGCCTGGCCGCCGCCTCCGCCGCCATCTCGATCAGCTCGGGCGTGAGGCGCTGGTTGGCCAGCAACGCCTGGGCGGCCGCCACCTCGCGGGGCTGGGCAGCCACCGCGCCCAGGACGATCTTGCCCGCTTCAACCCTCCCGTTGTCCATCCGGAGCGACACCGCCACGCCGAGCACCGGGAAGTCAAAGGAACCACGGCGACACAGCTTGAGGTAGGCCGAGCGGATCCCGTCAACCGGAGGCAGGAGAATCTCGGCCAGGATCTCGTCCGGCGCTTTGGTGAGGTAGGTGATGCCGTCATCCCGATAGAGAGCCTGGATCGGGATGACCCGCTCGCCCTTTGGCCCCACCAACCGCACCCGAGCCCCGAGGCTCCAGAGGACCGGGGCGGTATCTGAGGACGAAACCGCCCAGCAGCGGGAGCTTCCCGGGGCCACCAGGCAGATCTCACCGTCCTTCTTCATGCAGAAGCCGATCGCTTTCCGCCACTGGTAGGACTGGTTGTAGTAGTTGCAGCGTGTGTCCACGCAGATATTGCCGCCGAGCGTCGCCACGTTGCGGATCTGCGGGTTCGAGACCAGGCCTGCCGCGGTCGCGAGGGCCGGAAAATGCTCCCGGACCGCCGCGTGCTCGGAGAGTTGGGTGAGTGTCACGCCCGCGCCGATGACGAGCCCCGCGCTCGCCTCCCCGCTCAGGCCGCTGAGCTCACCCACCTTGCGGAGTCCCACCAGGACCCTCGGCTCGAACTGCCGCCGCTTCATGTTGGGGTAGAGATCGGTGCCCCCGGCCACCACCATGGCCCCGGGTCCGTGGTCGGCCACCATCCCAACCGCTTCCGCGAGGGAGCGCGGCGCGAGATACGTGAAGGGCGGCAGCCGCATCATGGCGTCTTACGCCCCCTCGGGCCCGCGCCGTCTTACCGACGGATCCGCGGGCTGGCCGAAGGCCGAGGCCACCTTGATCGGCTCCCGGAAGTCGAACAGCGGGAGCCTTTCGGGTCCCACGCGCGGGGGCTTGCCCTGGCGCCTCAGCCCGAGCGCCTTGAAGATCTTGTCAGGGGTGATGGGAACCTCGTCGATCCTGACGCCGACGGCGTCGGAGACCGCGTTGGCCACCGCTGGGCTGACCGGGAGCAATGGCCCCTGGCCTGCCTCCTTGGCTCCGAAGGGGCCTTCTGGATCAACGGTCTCCACCAGGATCGTCTGGATCTCGGGCGTTTCCAGTGTGGTCGGGCTCTTGTACTCCAGCATGGAGGGGATCTTGTGGAGGCCTTTCCGGAACACCTGCTCCTCCATCAGTGCTTCGCCGAGCCCCATGTAAACTGACCCCTCCACCTGCCCCTCCGCCATGAGCGGGTTCAAGGCCCGCCCCACGTCATGGGCGATCCAGACCTTGTCCACTTTGATCTCACCGGTCTCCGGGTCCACGCTCACCTCCACCGCGCAGGCGGAGTAGGAGTAGCACGGGGTCGGCCCGACGCCCGAGCCCTTGTATTGTGCTGCCCGCCGGGGCGGCGTGTAGGACCCCGTCGCCGCGAGAGTGCCGAACATGGACTCGGCCAGCACCGCCGCCTCGGCAAAGCTGACCCCCTTCTCCCGATCGTCCTTCGAACACACACGCCCGCGCCGGCACAGGAGTTCGGCGGGGGTCACCTCGAGCTTCTTGGCGGTTGCGTCAAGCAGCATGGCGCGGAGCCGCTCTGCGGCCTCGATCACGGCGTTGCCAGCCATGAGGGTCACCCGCGATGAGTACGAGCCCAGGTCCACCGGGGTCAGGTCGGTGTCGGCGGTCACGACCCGGATGTCCTTGGGTTCGATACCGAGGATCTCGGCCACGAGATAGGCGAGGACCGAATCCGAACCCTGGCCGATGTCGATGGCCCCTGAGAGCACAGCCACGCCGCCTCCCCGGTCGATCTTGACGATCGCCCCTGAATGGGGCATATCGTTCCAGTAGATGGCGAGCCCTGCTCCGGTGATGTAGCTCGAGCAGGCGAAGCCGATCCCCCTGCCGTACGGAAGCGCGCGGTGCTTCTGCCGCCACTCCGAGGCCTCGACCGCCCGGTCAATGCACTCCCTGAGCCCGCAACTCGTCACGGTCAGATGGTTGGCGGTCTTGGTGTACTCCTCCACCGCGATCCGCCGGCGCATCTCCGCCGGGTCGAAGCCGAGCTGTTCGGCGATCTTGTCCAGGTGGCACTCGATCGCGAAGCGGGGCTGCGGCGTGCCGTGGCCGCGCTTGGGGCCGCCGGGCGGCTTGTTGGTGAACGCCCGCATCCCCTCGAACTTGTAGACGGGCACCTTGTAGGTGACGGTCTGGAGCGCCCCGGTGTACAGGAGGGAAGCCACCCCGTAGGAGCCGTACGCGCCGCCGTCCAGGTACGAGCGGAAGTGCATCCCCAGGATGTCGCCGTCCTTGGTGACGCCGCTCTTCACCCACATCAGGACCGGGTGGCGGCCGCGGTGGCAGTAAAACACCTCCTCCCGCGTCAGCGCGACCTTCACCGGCCGGCCAGTGAGCTGGGCGAGCTTACACACGACGATCTCATGGCTGAAGGGATCCGTCTTGCCGCCGAACCCGCCGCCCACCGGGGTCGCGATGACGCGAATGTGGGCCGGAGGCATCTCGAGCACCTTGGCCAGGACGCGGTGGACGTAGTGCGGGGTCTGGGTGGAGGACCAGAGCGTCACCTTCCCCTCGGGGAACCACTGGGCCACGGCGGCGTGCTGCTCCATCGGCAGGTGGGTGCTCCCCTCGTAATAGAAGACGTCCTCCCGGATGAGATCGGCCCTGCGGAAAGCCTCCTCTACGTTGCCGAACTCGAGCGAGACGGCCTTGTGGATATTGGGGCCGTCGCCGTACTCGTGGATGCGGGTCGTGTTCTGGGCCAGCGCCTCTTCGATGGACATGATGGCGGGCAGGAGCTGGTATTCCACCTCGATCAGCTCGGTGGCCCGTTCTGCTGTCTCCTCGTCCACCGCCGCCACCGCGGCGACCGGATCGCCGACGAAGCGCACTTTCTCCGTGCAGAGCGCTTCCTCGTCCTGGCTCACCGGCAAGATCCCGAACTTGACCGGCGGAAGGTCATGGCCACTGATGACGGCGTAGACTCCGTGCAGGGCCTTGGCGCGGGAGGGGTCGATCTTCCTGATGAGGGCGTGCGGGTGGGGGCTTCGAAGGATCTTGGCGTAGGCCATCCGCGGGAGGAACAGGTCGTCGGCAAAGCGCGTGTCACCGGTCACCTTCCCCCACGCGTCCACTTTGGGGAGCGGCTGGCCGATGACCGAAAGGTGTCCCTTCCCGTTCATCTCCGCCTCCTCACGCGCCGGCGCCCCCGTGCCCTCCGCCTGTCATCCTGAGCGAGGCCAGCTCGACGGCATCCAGGATCTTGGTATAGCCGGTGCAGCGGCAGAGGTTTCCCGCCAGCGCGGCCTTGATCTCCTCCCGCGTGGGCTTTGGAACGGCTGCGAGCAGGGCGTGGGCGGACAGCAGGATGCCGGGGATACAGTAGCCGCACTGGGCGGCCCCGAGCTCGGCAAAGGCCTGCTGGACCGGGTGGAGGCGGCCGCCCTGGGCGAGGCCCTCCACGGTGACGATGGCTCGCCCCTCGAGCTCGATTGGGAGGGCCAGGCAGGAGAGAACCGGCTGGCCGTCCACCAGGACCGTGCAGGTCCCGCACTCCCCCAGTTCGCAGCCGTGCTTGGTCCCGATGAGCCCCAGCTCCTCCCGGAGCACCTCCAGGAGGGTCTTGTGAACGGGGGCGGCGACCTCGTGCTTTTCCCCGTTCACCGTGAGGTTCAGCAGCAGCTTGGCGTTCATTGGGAATGATTTAAGGTTCAGCGTAGATGAATCCCGAATTCCTGTCAAGAGGGCGCAGAGGCGGGCTCCGCCCGACTCAAGAGGTCGTGCTCCGGAGGTCTCGCACGCGCTGGGCTTTGCCGGCGCTACGCTCCAGGGTCTTGGGGGGGAGGATGGTCACCTCGACCGTGAGCCCCAGCACGTCGTGAAGCCGCCGGCGGAGTCGGCTCCCTAGCTCCTCCACCGCCCCGGACGCCTCCGGGGCCGGCTCCACCTGGACCTCCAGCGCATCCAACGCCCGCTCCCGCCGCACCACGAGGACGTAGTGCGGCGCCACCCCCGGGGTCTCCACGAGGACGTGCTCCACCTGCGAGGGAAACACGTTCACCCCCCGGATAATGAGCATGTCGTCGGTCCGCCCCATGATCCTTCCGATCCGGCGGAGCGTTCTCCCGCAGGGGCATGGACCCGGCAGCTCCTGCGAGAGGTCTCGCGTCCGGTAGCGGAGGAGCGGCAGAGCTTCCTTGCTCAGCGTGGTGAAGACCAGCTCTCCCGGGGTGCCGGGGGGGAGCGGGGCGAGAGTCTCCGGATCGATCACCTCCGGAAGGAAGTGATCCTCGTGGATGTGCAGCCCCTTCTTCTCCAGGCATTCCCCCCCCACCCCAGGCCCGATGACCTCCGAGAGACCGTAGGCGTTCAGCGCCGTCAGGCCGAGGCGGGCCTCGATCTGACCCCGCATCGCCTCGGTCCAGGGCTCGGCGCCGAAGAAGCCCACCCGAAGCCGAAGCTCCCCGCGGCTGATCCCCGCGTCGGCCAGCGCCTCAGCCAGGTGGAGGCTGTAGGAAGGCGTGCAGCAGAGGACCGTGGAGCCGAAATCGCGGATGGCTATGAGCTGGCGGTCGGTGAACCCTCCCGAGAGCGGGATGACGGTGGCCCCGATTCGCTCGGCACCGTAGTGGAAGCCGAGACCACCCGTGAAGAGGCCGTAGCCGTACGCGTTCTGGACCACGTCCTCGTGGCTCACGCCTCCTGCGATCAGGGTCCGCGCCATGACCTCACTCCAGAGCTCGAGGTCCCCCCTGGTGTAGGCCACCACGATCGGCTTGCCTGTCGTCCCCGAGGAGGCATGGAGCCTCACCACCTCGTTCAACGGAGCTGCGAGAAGCCCGAAGGGGTAGTGGTCCCTGAGATCAGCCTTCTGGGTGAAGGGAAGTCGCCTGACGTCCTCGAGGGAGTGGATGCCCTCGGAACGGACCCCGGCCGCGTCCAGCCGCTCACGGTAGAACGGCACCCACTGGTACGCCCGGCGGACGACCTCGCGGAGCCGGTCGAGTTGAAGCTGCTCAAGCTCCTCCCGGGGAATTCGTTCCACATCGCGGACTCTCGCCATGGCGGTCATCCCTCCTGTATCTTCATCTTGCACACCGAGAACCGCCGCTGCAGCCCGAGCCTAGCAAATACCTCCGTAACCCCCCGCGTTCGAGGTGTGCGGGCAGCACGGGATGGAATCCGGAGAGAACCGGGGAGCTTGCCACGAAGCGCCTCGAGAGAGAAAAACGGGGGCTGGAGCTGGAATGAGGAGATCGCGACTCGGTCTTGCTCGGCTAGGGCGCGCGCCCGATCATTCAAAGAAATCCGCGGCATCAATCCCCCGCTCCGCGAGGAGACGGCGGATCTTCTTGATCCCGGCGTCCTCGATCTGGCGGACCCGCTCTCGCGTGAGGCCGAGGCGGCGCCCGATGGCCCCGAGTCTCATCGGCTCCTGGCCATTGAGTCCAAAGCGGAGGCGGAGCACGATCCGCTCGTTCTCGTTGAGAGCATCGAGGAGCCTCGCCAGGTCCGCCCGCTCCTTGAGCAGCGTCCTGAGGAGTTTGGAGGAGGTGGCGGGGCGATCTTCTAACAGATCGCGGAGCATCCCCTTTTGGTCCTCGCCCACGGGCGCTTCTAGGGAGACCGGACGCTGGCGGACCTCTTCAAGCTCGGCGAGCTGCCCAGCGGGAATGTCCATGGCCTGCGCCATCTCCTCGAGGCTGGGAGGCCGGCCGAGCCGCTGGGTGAGCGCTTCCCGCTCTCGGTGGTAGCGTGCCAGCAGCGCTCCCACGTGCACCGGCAGGCGGATCGTCCGGGCCTGATTGGCCAGGGCGCGAGCGATCGCATGGCGGATCCACCACGTGGCGTAGGTCGAAAGGCGGGTTCCCTTGTCCAGGCGGAACCCTCGCACCGCCCGGAGCAGCCCGAGATTGCCTTCTTCGATCAGGTCAGGGAGCGGAAGCCCGCGGTTCACATAGCGCTTGGCGAGCTTGAACACCAGCCGGAGGTTGGCTTCCACCATCCGCCGCTCAGCTTCGGGGTCTCCCGCCTGCGCGCGGAGCGCCAGCTCCCGCTCCTCCTCGGGGGTAAGCAGCGGGATCCGGGAGATCTCCTTGACATACGTCCCGAGGATCGACGGAGTCTCACCCTGGGGTTCTTGGAGGACCTCCGCGTCGACTGTCTCGAGAAAGTCCCCCACGGGCTCTCTGTCGTGGACCGGCGGCTCGTCAGGATTCAAACTCGGCAAACCGGACCCCAAAGGACGTGAACCGTCCGGTTGGAAGGCGCCACGTGAGAGAGACCTTCTCCACGCGAGCCAGTGGCGGGCCTTTCTCCAGCTCCCGGACCAGCTCCTCGATGACCTCCCGCGGGCCCTCCACGCGCACCCGGACCCGTCCATCCGCGAGGTTCATGACGTAGCCGCTGAGGCCCCAATGGGCCGCCCTGCGGAGGACGAAGTCTCGGTACCCTACCCCTTGCACGAACCCTTCGACCAAGAGCTCGGCTGCCGTGCGGGGTCCCGACGCGCTCATCTCGGCTTGACATGCGCGCGCTCGGCCCAAGAGAGGGCTAGGGCCACGGCTTCATCCGGAGAGTCGGCCCTCGCGACACCGTCCAGGTGGCCCCAGCTCTGGAGTCCCACCACCGGGATTCCCATCTTGAGAGCCAAAGCCACCTCGGAGAGGGTCCCGTACTCGCCGGGGAGCGCGATCACGGCATGCGACGATCGGACCACCACGGCGTTTCGGGCGTGGCCAAGGTCGGTGACAATAGCAATGTCTGTGAAGGGGTTGGCATCACGGTGGGTGGGCCCGGGGAGGATCCCGACCGTGAGTCCTCCGGCGGCCCGTGCGCCCCGCGCTGCAGCCTCCATGACGCCGCCGAGCCCGCCTGACACCAGCGTGGCCCCCGCCGCGGCTACCCCCTTTCCCACCGCTTCGGCCAGGTCGCTCACCTGTTCAGAGCACTGACTCGCTCCCACAACGCCGATCTGCCATGAGAGAAATTGGTCGGGGCGACTGGATTTGAACCAGCGACCTCCTGCTCCCGAAGCAGGCGCGCTACCAGGCTGCGCTACGCCCCGATCTTCCCGTCGCTCTCTCAGAGGCTCAGCCCTCCCAGCCGTACTTTCCAACCAGCTTGACGAAGACGCAACCGACCCCCGGCGTGGTTTTCATGACGCCGCCGGCCTTCTCGATCACCGTGAGCGTCTGCGCCGCCGTATCCCCGATAGGCAATACCATCCGTCCGCCTTCGGCGAGCTGCTCGAACAGCGGGGCTGGCACCGCCGGGGCGGCCGCCGTGATGAGAATCCGGTCGAACGGCGCCTCATCAGGCCAGCCGTAGGTTCCGTCGGCTGCCCGCGCCCACACGTTGGTGTACCCGAGCCCTTCCAGGGTGGCGCGGGCCCGAGCCGCGAGGGAAGGAATGCGCTCCACGGAGCAGACCCGTCGAGCCAGCTCGGCGAGCACTGCGGTCTGGTATCCCGACCCCGTGCCGATCTCCAGGATTTTCTCAGAGCCCGACAGAGCGAGGAGTTCGGTCATCAACGCCACCATGTAGGGCTGCGAGATCGTCTGGCCCTCGCCGATCGGGAGCGGATGATCCCCGTAGGTGCGGTCACCGAAGGCCTCTCCCACGAATAGCTCGCGGGGAACCTTGCCCATCGCTCCGAGGACGCGCGGATCGCTGATCCCGCGCCGGCGGAGCTGCTCCTCAACCATCCGCTCACGCGCTTGGGCCACCCGCCACCCGAACGCCCCTGAGCGCTCCGACCTCTGAGCGCTCCCCAGCATCGATGCTACTCCCGCCGTCCAGCCGGTCCGCTTCGAGATTGCTGTCCGCGGAGCTGGGCAGTCAGAGCCCCATCCCACGAGGCCATCCGCCCAAGGGCCTCATAGTGAGTCAGGTCCAGGTGGAGCGGCGTCACGGACGCGTACCCCTCTTGGACCGCCAGTACGTCCGTCCCGTCGCGATCCTCCCAGACTGGCTCTCCCGCTCCGATCCAGTAGTAGGTCCGCCCTCGCGGGTCCATCTCCTCCACCACCTTTTCGCTGTAGACCCGGTGGCCGAGCCGGGTGAGACGCATCCCGCGTACGGGGTCCCGGGGGACGTTCACGTTCACCAGCGTCTTGGCAGGCAAGCCCTCCACCAGGATGCGCGTGGCGATCAACCCGGCGATGCGGGTGGCCTCTTGAAACCCCCGCCGCTCGGCGTCGATCTGGGAGATCGCCAGCGAAGGGACTCCGAGCAGCGTGCCCTCCATAGCCGCCGAGACCGTTCCCGAGTACGTCACGTCGTCACCGAGGTTGCCGCCGTGGTTGATACCAGCTGCTACCAGGCTCGGGGGAGCGGGGAGCAGGCCCAGGACCCCCAGGTTCACGCAATCTGACGGGGTCCCGTTCACCGCATACCGCCGCTCCGCGACCTGCTCCACCCGGAGCGGGCGGTGAAGCGTGAGCGAGTGCCCCACCGTGCTCCGTTCCCGATCGGGAGCCACGACGTACACCTCCCCGAGGTCAGCGAGGGCCTCGACGAGCGCGGTCAGGCCGTCGGCGAAGATCCCGTCGTCATTGGTTACGAGCAGAAGCGCCACCGTCCATTCTCGCTTACACAAAAGTCCGCAAACCCAACAGTTCGCGGGGAAGTCCAGAAAGATTGGTCGGGGCGACCGGAGTTGGACCACCGACCCCTGACACCCCATGCCGTTTGCCGGGTGAAACGACCGGCGACCATCGGTCGCCATTGTACACAATTCGCGCGGTTAGCGCTACTCGGCAGCCGCCGTGTACTGATGCACGAGCGGATCGAAGGCCGTACGGGTCCGCCGTTGTGTTTCCAGCTGTCGCCAGCTTACCGAATACGTCCGCCTCCGCGTCGTCCTTGGCCTGGACGGAAGCGGGAACGAACTGGAGCGCGGCCGAGACCGCCCGCTTCACGTCGAATCCTGCCGTCCGATGGCCAAGGCGCGCGATCCCGGAAGGAACTCCTGAAAGCCCGCCGCGGAAGCGGTGGCGGCGGCCGATGCCCGTGTCGAGGCAGGTCGGCTTTGACCGACGTCATCGGGCGTGCTATCGTCTCGGTCGAGGCGCTCGTCATGGCGAACGGCATCGACGAGTTTCACGGTGACCTTGACCGCCGTCACCTGATCCCTCTCTGGCGGGTTGCCGGACAGCTCCTGCCCGGCCAGCCGAAGCCCTGCGCGATCCCGTACCTCTGGCGCTGGAAGGAGCTCCACGCGCTCGCCATGCGCGCGGCCGAGCTGGTCCCCGTCGACCGGGCAGCCGAGCGCCGCGTGCTGGCGCTGGCGAATCCCGGGCTGCCAGGGGCCTCGGCCGCCACGCCGACGCTGTGGGGGGCGGTGCAGATCCTGATGCCCGGGGAGCTGGCGCCCGCCCACCGGCATTCCCCGGCCGCCCTCCGGTTCATCCTCCAGGGTGAAGGCGCGTACACGACGGTCGAGGGCGAGAAATGCGTGATGCGCCGGGGCGACCTCGTGCTCACGCCGCCGTGGCGCTGGCATGATCACGGGAACGAGGGGCGCGCACCCGTCATCTGGTTCGACGGGCTGGACATCCCGCTCGTCGCCATGCTCGATGCCTCCTTCTTCGAGCCGTTCGAAGAGTGGACGCAGAAGTCCGCGCCGGGCCGATCCGATCGCTGGTCGTACCCGTGGGCAGAGATCTACCCCGCGCTCGCCGCCCTCGCCGAGCGGGATTCGAGCCCGTTCGAGGACCTGGCGCTCCAGTACGTGACTGCCTCCGGCGGCCCGGTCCTCCCGACGCTCGCCTGCTGGGTGCAGCGCCTGCGCCCCGAAGTCCGGACGCGGGCTCACCGACACGTCTCGAGCGCGGTCTACGTCGCATTCGAGGGGACGGGGTTCAGCGTGATCAACGGCGAACGCTTCAGCTGGAGCCCCGGTGACATGTTCGCCGTGCCGCCGTGGGCCTGGCACGAGCACGCCAACCCGTCGTCGACGGAAGACGCCATTCTCTTCTCGATCCATGACACGCCGGTGCTGCAGGCTCTCGGGCTCCAGCGCGAGGAGGCGTACGACGCCCACGGCGGGCATCAGCCCGTCGTGCGCGAGTTTGCCGGCTGACGTCCTTCGCCGTTCACACACCAAGGAGAGAAGGAGGACGAGCATGCGTGGGATCGCTGGAATTCAACCGGGTTGGGGGGTCACCGCGGTACGGCTGGCAATGGCCGTCATCTTCATTGTCGCGGGGTACCAAAAGTTCGCCGGCGGCCTGGGCGGCATCACCGGCTTCTTGGACAAGATCGGGATTCTGCTGCCCGGCCTGATGGGACTGTACATCTCCGTTCTGGAGCTGGTCGGCGGGATCCTCCTGCTGATCGGGCTTGCCGGCCGTTGGGTGGGGCTTCTCTTCGCCCTCGAGTTCATCGTGGCGGCGTTCTATTACAAGTTCCCCACGCTGGGCTGGGCGGCCGGTCGCGTCGACTTGATGCTGCTGGCGGGCGCCATTTTGCTCTTTCTGGCCGGATCGGGCAAGGCGTCGGTCGACGAGGTGTGGCTCGAGAAGGGCGATTGATCTTCTCGAAGCGTGCGGGGAGGATCTCGGGCTCCCGGAAGAGAATCTCACGCCGGGCTGGTGCCAGCAGCTCTCGTGGCGCCGGCAACCGAGGTGGCGCCTCGGTCTGCCCTGCTAACCTCGCGATTAGTCTGGTCGGGGCGACTGGATTTGAACCAGCGACCCCTGGCACCCCATGCCAGTGCGCTACCAGGCTGCGCCACGCCCCGAACGGTTTGAATTTACAGACTTGCGGACCGCACGTCAAGGCTATATCCACCCGTTATGCCCGCCAGCTTCCGGGTGGCCTTCTGAAGATCTCCGGGGCTGACAATGTTGTAGCGGTCGGACACGGAGCGGGTCTGCCCCCCGCGCCTTCTTGAACTCCCCGATCCGCCGCCCGTGATGCCTCCCCGTCAGCAGGTAGACAGCGAGGCGGCCCTCCTTGGTCTTCGTCGTGCCTGGCTCCAGGCGCAGCGTCCCGGCTTCGAGGTCGAGCCGCCTCCGCTCTGGCGTCAGGATCTCACTCTGGACGCGCCAGCCGAACGCGTAGGCAATGCCCGCCGCGAGCCTGAGATATTCGGGTAACCGCCGCCGAACCGCCTCGTGCTGCGCCGGCTCCAAGAAGCCCTGTCGAGGGCCGTTCTCCCTGAGCTTTCGAATGATCGGGAGACGCAGCAGCTTGCCATTCTCGTAGGCCGGCTTGAGCGCGCGGTTGAGTACCGTCAGGTCTCGGTTAATTGTGCCGTTCGAGGCTCCGCTCTCGTGTCGCTTGTCGGCATAAGCGGCGGCCTCACTCAGGCCCATAGCTGCGATCTTCCTCCCGGTGAAGAAGCGATCGAGGCGCTTCAGCCGGAAATCCGCTTCCTTCGTGTCGTGCGATCCGCTTGTCTTGTAGTGACTGCGGAGACCCTGTGCGACCTCCTCGTAGCGAATGCGATCCGCGCGAGGCAGGATCGGCTGGCCGCTCACCACATGCCCTTCGCGCTCTTTGAGGAGCCGTTTGGCCTTACTGTCGGTGTCGGTGCCCATGCTCTCGCGGATCGCCTGGCCGTTGCGATAGTACTTCTTGGTTTGCGCTATCGCCACGCCCCGGAGCCCCATGCCCGCGAGGCTACAGAGGTTATGCAGGAAGCGCCTCTCGGATATCAAGGGTTGTTTCAAAGAGCGGTTCTCGCATAGAATAAGCCGCGATGGCGAAGAAGGGAAAAGACCCGCATGCCGTCGCGCTCGAGAGAGTCCAAGCTGACCGGGCTTGTGTCGGGCTGGGCTTTTCGTAGAATCGCTCCCGTAGCGGTTCCTCGTTGGGAAGCCGGCCATGGTACCGTGGGGCGTCGAACGTAAGCTGACCGCGATCCTCAGTGCCGATGTCAAGGGCTATAGCCGCCTCATGGGCGAGGATGAGGTGGCGACCATCCGCACGCTCACCGCCTATCGCGAAGTGATGGCCTCCCTCATCCAGCTGCACCGCGGAAGGGTAATAGACATGCCGGGGGACAACCTGCTGGCAGAGTTCGCCAGCGTGGTCGATGCCGTGCAGTGCGCCGTGGAGATCCAGCAGGCTCTCAAAAGCTGGAACGCGGAGCTGCCTGACCGCCGCAAGATGGAGTTCCGCATCGGGATCAACCTTGGAGACGTGGTTGTGGAGGGGGAGCGGATCTACGGGGATGGGGTCAACATCGCGGCCCGCGTGGAGGGACTGGCCGAGGGCGGGGGCGTTTGCATCTCCCGGACGGCCTTTGACCAGGTCAAGAACAAGCTCGCCCTGGGGTATGAATTCCTGGGCGAGCACACCGTCAAGAACATCGCGGAGCCCGTGCGCGTGTACCGGGTGCTCATGGAGCCGGAAGCTGCCGGCAGGGTGATCGGGGAGACAAGGCCGCCCATCACCCGGATGGTCCTAGCCGACGTGCGGGCGAGACCTTGGCGGTGGGCAGCTCTGGCTGCCGGGGCCGTGCTGGCTCTGGCAGGTGCGAGCGGTGTAATCTGGAGCTTCTACCTCCGCGGACCTGCCCCCTGGACGGAGGTGGCCTCTGAAGAGAAGATGGCATTCCCGCTGCCCGACAAGCCTTCGATCGCGGTCTTGCCGTTCGACAATCTGAGCGGCGACCCGAAACAGGACTACCTCGCCGACGGGCTGACCGAGGACCTCATCACCGACCTGTCACGCTTCCGCGAATTGTTCGTCATCGCCCGCAATTCGACGTTCACCTACAAGGGCAGGCCGGTCAAGGTCCAGCAGGTGGCCGAGGATCTCGGGGTCCGCTACATCCTGGAAGGGAGCGTGCAGCGATCGGCGGATCGGGTGCGGATCACCGCGCAGCTCGTCGACGCCATATCGGGAGAGCATGTGTGGGCGGAACGCTACGACCGCGACATCTCAGACATTTTCGCCGTGCAGGATGAGGTCGCCGAGAAGATCGTCGGGAATTTGGCGGGGTATCACGGGAAGCTGACGAAGGCCGAGAAACGGCGCGCCAGGAAAGAGCGCACCACCGATCTCAAGGTATACGAGACCTACCTGCTGGGTATCGAGTACAAGCACCGGTTCACGAAAGAGAACAATCTCATCGCGCAGGAGTTGCTCAATAAAGCGATCGCTCTCGACCCCGAGTATGCGCGCGCATATACCGCTTTGGGTTGGACGTATTTGTTTGAGGTGTGGTGGGGATGGAGCGATGCGCCAGGCCAGTCGCTGAAGCAGGCGTTTCAGGCGGCGCAAAAGGCCGTTCTGCTCGATGACTCTGACGCCGAGTGTCACTGGCTTCTGGCCGATCTTTATGTCGTGACGCGGCAGTTTGAGAAAGCGGTCACTGAGTTCAACAGGGCGCTCGAGCTCAATCCGAACATGGCCGATGTCCTCGCGAACTGGGGGGCGGTTATGGCCCGTCTGGGCAGGGCGGAGGAAGGGGTCGAGACGATCAAGAAGGCGATGCGCCTCAACCCGAACTATCCTCAATGGTACCCGCAGTTCCTGGGCGGCGCGATGTATGCGGCGCGGCGGTATGAGGAGGCGGTTGCAGTACTGAAGAGAGTAAAGCAGCACGTCCGGACCAGTCGCGCCTACTTTGCTGCGAGCTACGCTCAGCTAGGCCGGATCGAGGAGGCCCGCGCGGAGGTGGCAGAGACCCTCAAGCTGGATCCCAACGCCACGGTGCAGATCGTAAGCAACATCGAATACTACAAGAATCCCGCCGACCGCGATCATTTCGAGGAGGGTGTGCGGAAGGCCGGGCTGCCGGACTGACAGCAGCAGTCCGGTCACGAAGGTCAGCCGGCCATCCCCCTTGCAGAAAGTCGAGGCACTCCCCAATCCCGCGCCATCTCGTTTCCGTCCCGCTCTCTGATGGGTCACGCTGAGGGAGGGGCGGGAGACTTCAAGCTCTCAAATCCGGACCGCCGCCGACGATCCGGGAAGGGACGTCCACATCCACATTGCCCCCGCTCACGACGGTGACGACGGCGCCTCCCACCTCGCGGATTTCAGGGCCACGGCAATGCCCGAGATGAGGCCGCCCCCCGAAACCGGGACCACGACGGTGTCGAGCTCCGGCAGATCCTCGAGAAGTTCCAGGCCGATCGTCCCTTGCCCGGCAATTACGAAAGGATCGTCGAAAGGTGGCACCATGACCATACCCGCCTCGGCAACGAGGCGTTCCGCCTCTGCTCCGGCCTCGTCCTGGCTGCTGCCGACGATTCTCACCTCGGCCCCGAGGTCGCGGATCGCCTTCACTTTGTTCTCCGGGACCAGGCGCGACATACACACCACGGCTTTGATCCCGAGACGGCCGGCGGCGTGAGCCAGGCCCCGTCCGTGATTGCCGGTCGAGACCGCGGCAACGCCTCGCTCCCTTTCCTCAGCGCTGAGGTGCAGCAGGCGGTTCGTGGCGCCCCGGATCTTGAACGAACCGGTCTCTTGCGCCGAGGCGACGCGACAGGGCGGCCGACTGGAGCAGTGGCGTCCGACGAACCAAGGTGGCGATCGCGCGGCGAGCTCCGTAGATGTCCCGCAGCGTCACCGTATCGTCTCTCACGCCAGACCGCGCTCCGCTCGCGTCGAGTGCTCTATTCCGGGTGATTGCTCACGCACCCGAGCGCGCGCGCCACGCGCTCGGGGGTGAGCGGGAGCGTCGTCACGCGCGCCCCGGTCGCGTCCTCGAGAGCGTTCGCGAGCGCGGCCGCAGGCGGCCCGATCGGGGGCTCGCCGATGCCGCGCGCCCTGAACGGGCCGAGCCCCTCCCCGGACTCCACCACCACCGCCTCGACATCCGGCACATCGAGCGAGGAAGGGATCAGGTAGGCAGCGAAGGAGGTGGTCAGGTTCACGCCCTCCTCGAGGACGGCCTCCTCCATCAGGCCGTAGCCGAGCCCCATGACTGCCCCGCCCTGGATCTGCCCCTCCACGCTCTGCGGGTTGATCGCCCGGCCCACATCGTGGGCCGCCACGTGCTTGAGCACGCGAACGGCGCCCGTCTCGGTGTCGACCTCGATCTCCACGGCGTGGGCGCCGAAGGTGTAGTCCGGGAAGACCTTCCCTGAACCGTGCTCCAGATCCACCGGCTCCCCGGCCGGGGCGTGGTAGACGGCGAGGTGACTCAGCGGGACGCCCCGCCGCGCGCACTCGCGAAGGACCTCGGGGAGAGCGAGCGCGCGGCCGTCGGGGGCGCGCACCGCTCCGTCTGCCATCTCGAGGGAGGTCGCCTCCTCCCCGAGCATCGACGCCGCGACCCCGAGAAGGCGCCGGCGCAGCTCTCGGGCGGCCTCGAGCACGGCGTTGCCGGACATGTAGAGCTGTCGGGTGGCCGTCGTCGTGCCGGCCAGCGGCGTCAGCGCGCTGTCGGCGATGTGGATGGAGACGCGCTCGAGGTCGACCCCGAGCATCTCGGCCGCGAGCTGGCAGAGCGAGGAGGCTTGCCCACCGCCGACATCGGGCACCCCCGTGCGGACGACCACGCTCCCGTCCATCTCGAAGCCGACCCACGCGCTCGACCAGTCGTGGAGCCATACGATGCGGCCGTACGGCTGGAGGTTGCAGGCGAGGCCCCGCCCCACCCGCACGTGCGGCACCCTCGGCCGCGTCGGCTCGCCCAGGCCGGCCCAGGCCCGGCCCACCAGCTCTGGCAGCGCGACGTGGGTGTCGATCACCTGCCCGACCGGGAGGCGGTCGCCCCGTCGGAGCGCGTTCGCCTGCCGCACGCGCACCGGGTCAAGCCCCAGGGCGCGGGCGACGCGATCCATCTGGGAGTCGTAGCCGAAGACGACCTGCATCGCCCCGAATCCCCGCATGGCGCTCGTCGGCGGGTTGTTCGTGTAGGCGACACGCGCGCTGACCTCGACCGCGGGCACCCGGTACGGGCCGGCGGCTGTCACCGTCGCGTAGAGGAGAACGAGCGCGGAGAGGTAGGCGTAGGCCCCTGAGTCAGCCAGGAGCTCGATCTGCTGGGTAAGGAGCTCGCCGTCTCGCGTGGCGCCGGTCCGGTAGCGCATGCGAAACGGGTGACGCTTGGCGCGCGCCAGCAGCGACTCTTGCCGCGTCCAGACCATCTTTACGGGCCGGCCCGTTCGCCACGTGAGGAGCCCCAGGTAGACCTCGACCGTGACGTCTTCCTTGCCGCCAAAGCCGCCGCCCAGGTAGGTGCCGATGACGCGGACACGATTCTGCGGCAGGTCGAGCACTTCGGCAACGTCCCGGAAATGCTCGATGACCTGGGTGGAGACGCGGATCGTGATCACACCGTCGGCATCGAGCCAGGCCACACCGGATTCCGGCTCCAGATACGCGGCGTCCACGAACTGAGTCCGGTACTCCCCTTCAACAACGACATCGGCGCGGGCCAGCGCGGCGTCGACGTCGCCGGACCGCACGCGCCATTGCGCGAGCAGGTTCCCCTCATCGTGGACGCCAGGGGCGCCGGGCTCGAGCGCCGCGGCAGGATCAAAGACGCCGGGGAGCGGCTCGTACTCCACCTCGATCGCCTCCAGCGCGGCGCGGGCCAGCTCCTCGCTCTCCGCGCCCACCAGCGCCAGCGGCTCGCCCTGGTAGCGCACGCGGTCCTGGGCGAGAACGTGAAGCTTGGCCCTGAGCGGCCCCACGGCCGCCGTCTGGCCCGGCACGTCGGTCCAGAGCGTGTTGCGCGGGACATCCTTCGCCGTGAGCACCGCCGCCACTCCGGGCAGGGCGCTCGCGCGGCTGGCATCGAGGCGGCGGATGCGGGCCGAGGGATAGGGTGAACGGAGCACCACGCCGTGGAGCATCCCGGGCATCGCCCAGTCGGCGGCGTACGCTGTTCCAGCAGCCACCTTGTCGCGCGCGTCGTGGCGTGCCACAGGTTGGCCAACGAGGCGCAGATGGCGAGCTACCGAGACGCCGTCAGCCACGTCTGGCCACCTCCCGGGCGTAGGCCTCGACGGCGTCCAGGATCTTCGCGTAGCCGGTGCAGCGGCAGAGGTTGCCCGCGAGGGCGCGTCGGATCGCCTCCCGATCCACCTCCGGGTGCCGATCGATGAAAGCGAGTGCGGTCAGGAGCATGCCGGGCGTGCAGAAGCCGCACTGGACAGCGCCGTGACGCACGAACGCCTGCTGCAACGGATGCAGGCCGCCGTCCACCCCGAGGCCGCGCACGGTGAGAATCGTCCGGCCGCGCGCCGCCGGGGCGAGAATGAGGCAGCTCGAGGCCGGCCGGCCATCGAGCAGCACGGTGCACGCCCCACAGACGCCCTCGCCGCACCCCTCCTTGGCATCGAGGAGACCGAGCGTGTCGCGCAGGAGTTGAAGAAGGGTCTGGTTCGGCGCCACATCCAGCTCCCGCATGCGCCCGTTGACGCTGAGCCTGATGATCATGGCACTTCAAACATTCACGGGGTGTGCATGCGTCGGGGATGGGCCCGCTTGCCTGCTCCAAATCATGAGGCGCTACCCAGAGCCCGTGCGACGGCGCGCGCCAGCGCCCGCCTCGCCAGCACGCCCGCGAGGTGTCTCCGGTAGGCCGCTGAGGCGAAGGCGTCCGACTCCGGTGAGATCGCCTCGCGGGCGATGGCCGCCGCACGCCCCAGTCGCTCGGGCGTCGGCTCGTGCCCGCGGAGCAGATCCTCGGCCGCCAGAGCCCGGACCGGCGTCGGCCCCACGCCGGCTAGGGCAACTCGCGCCTCTTCCACCCGACCACGGCGATCGGAGCTCACGAGAGCTGTCACCGCAACCAGGGCGAAATCGCCCGGCCGCCGCGCGAACTCCTCGACGGCCTGGCCCATGCCACGCGTCGCGGGCAGGTCCACCTCAGTGAGAAGCTCCTCTCCCCCGAGGGTGGTCGTGAGGTACCCCGCGAAGAACTCGTCCACGGGCACAGTGCGCCGGTCCCCGCGCCCCTCGAGCGTCAGGCGGGCCCCGAGGGCGAGCATCACCATCGGCAGCTCGGCTGCAGGATCCGCGTGCGCCAGGCTCCCGCCGAGGGTCCCCAGCGTGCGGACGCGAACGTTGCCGATCAGAGATGCGGCCTCGCTCAGCACGGGACAGGCCCGGGCGATCTCGCCGGACTCCTCGAGCGTCGCGTGGCGCGTCAGCGCTCCCAGGCGGAGCCGGCCATCCTCGACGCGGACTCCGCCGAGCGCCAACCTGTTGATGTCGACGATGACGCGAGGAGCGGCGAGCCGATAGCTGAGGAGCGGCACCAAGCTCTGCCCACCCGCGAGGATCCTCGCCTCCTCACGGTGCCGGGCCAGCAGGTCGATTGCTTCCTCGACGGAGCCCGGCGACACATACTCAAACGCCCGCATCTCCTCCCCTACAGGTCCGGCGGGCTCGCGGGTCCGTCGCGGCGAACAGCCCCGGGGCGTAAGGCGTCCGCGCTTCGAGCGCGGGCTTTGCCCGCGCAAGCGAATGGGGGAGGCATCGGAGGGGGGGGGGGGGCCCCCCCCCCCCCCCCGACCGTTCAAACATCCCACCCCCCATCCACAGTGATCGTCTGGCCAGTCATATTCCGCGACTCTTCGGAGCAGAGGAAGAGCACCGCACTGGTCACGTCCTCGGCGGTGGTCACCCGGCGGAGCGCCATCTCGTTGACATACTCCTGGCGGACCTGCTCGGGGGTCCACCCGCGCTTGCGCGCCTTCTCCCGGCAGAGCCTATCCATCCTGTCACCGCTCACAATCCCCGGGGCGACGCAGTTGACGTTGACGTTGTAGGGGCCCGCTTCCAGGGCGACGGTGCGGGTGAATCCACGGACCGCCCACTTCGATGAGGAGTAGGGGGCGCGGAGCTTGTAGCCGCGGAGGCTGGAGGTGCCCGCGATGTTGACGATCTTGCCGCGCCGGCGGGCGAGCATGGCGGGAAGCACGTGCTTGACGCAGAGGAAGGTCCCCCTGAGGTTCACGGCCAGAACCTCGTCCCACTCCTCGACCTTCACCTCCTGGACCGGAGTCTCGATGGGACCGGTGATCCCGGCCATGTTGACCAGGAGATCGATCTGTCCGAAGGCCTCGATCGTCCGCTCGACCATCTGCCGGACCGACGCCTCCTCACGGACGTCGGTGGGAACGACAAGGGCCCGACGCCCGAGCGCCTCCACCTCACGCGAGAGCTTCTCGAGAGGCGGGATCTCTCTGGCCGCGACGGTCAGATGCGCCCCTTCGGCCGCGAGCCGGAGCGAGACGGCCCGCCCCATCCCCTTGGCCGGCCCCGTCACGATCGCCACCTGATTCAGGAGCTTCATCGATACCCTTCCTCGCGGTCCCGCTCGATGAGATCGGCGGCACGAGCCGCCCGAGCGCCATAGCCGCCCCCTCCCGAAGTTTCGATGGTCACGAGGTCTCCGGGCCGGAGCGAGAGCGTCTCTTTCCCTTTCACCTCTCGGACCTCGCCGTCCCGCTCGAGCGTGATCCGGTACGGCGAGCCGTCTGCCCCCTCGAAGGCTCCCCATGGGGCGACGACGCGACGCTCGAGCATCGTCGTCAGCGTTGCCTCTCCCAAAACCCGGTAGGCGCGCACCTGCCCGAGGCCTCCGCAGTGCGCGCCGGCCCCGCCGCTCCCGGTCCTGAGCTCGTGACGGAGAACCTCGATCGGATACTCGCCCTCGATGACCTCGGTCGGGGTGTTCATGACGTTGGAGAGGTGCACGCGCACCGCATGGGCGCCATCGCGGTGATGAGCCGCCCCTTCCCCCCCTCCATGGACCTCGTAGAGGATGTACCACCGACCATCCCGTTTCCCCCCGAAAAGGAGCAGGCCCGAGGTCGTCGGCCCTCCCGCCGTGATCCGGTCGGGGATGCCGGGAGCCAGGGCTTTGAAAACCGCATCCACGACCCGCTGAGAGGTCTCGTGGTTTCCTCCCACCACCGGGGCGTCCGGCGAAGGGTTGAGGACCGTCCCGGGCGGCACCGCGACACGGATCGGTCGGTAGCAGCCGTCATTGGCGGGGATCTCCGGCCCCACCAGCGCCTTGAGACTGTAGTAGACGGCCGAGCAGGCCACATAGGGGGTGGTGTTCACCGGCCCCTTCACCTGAGCTCCTGTTCGTGCGAAGTCAAAGCTCGCGCTATCGCCGCTGATCGTCACCCGGACCCGCACAGGAATCGGCCGATCCTCGATCCCGTCGTCATCCACCCAGTCCTCGCCCTCGTAAGTCCCAGGGGGGATCGTCCGGATCGCTCCGCGCATCAGCGATTCGGATTCGGCCTGGAAGCGATCGAAGCAAGCGAGTACGGTCTCGACGCCGTAGCGCTCGAACAGCTCGCCGAGGCGGCGTGCGGCGACCTCGTTGGCCGCGTATTGGGCGAAGAGATCTCCCTCCCGCTCGTCCCGCCCGCGGAGGTTGCCCAGGATGAACTCCAGCGCCGAGCGCTCCGGACCCTTTCGGGTGAAGACGCGGATGGGGGGGATGCGGAGCCCTTCCTGGTAGGCCTCAGTTGCCCACGGAACGTAGCTGCCGGGCACAGCGCCGCCGATGTCGGCCCAGTGCGCGAGGCTGATGGCGAACGCGACCACACGTCCCCCGAAAAAGACGGGGCGGATCGCCTTCACGTCCGGCAGATGATTGCCGCCGACCTCGGGGAGGTTCAAGTAGTACTGGTCGCCCTCCCGCAGCTGGCGGCGCGGGATCCGCTTGAGGAACTCTGTTACGGTGAAGGCCATGACGCCGAGGTGGATGGGGATGTCTTTCCCCTGGGCGATCAGCCGCCCGCGGGCGTCGGTGAGGGCGCTCGACAGGTCGCCGGCTTCTTTGAGAAGTGGGGAGCGCGCGGAGCGCATGACGATGACGCTCATCTCCTCGGCGATGGCGAAGACGGCGTTGCGCACCACCTCCGCTGTGATGGGGTTCACGGTGCTCCGCTTCGACGGCTTCACGGGCGCACCTCCAGGTGCAGGTTGCCGAAGCGGTCGAGCTGGCCTCGCTGACCGGGGTAGATCAGGGTCGTGGCCCAGGGGTCCTCGATGAGGGCGGGACCCTTCAGCGGCTGATCAGGCGCCAGGTCGTCCCGCCGGTAGACCGGCAGCGGCGTCTCCCCGGTCTCGTGAAAGTACGCCTTGTGCTCCGAAAACGCCTGCCCGTGGCCCCCGGCCGACCACTCCGGCAGACGGACCTCATCCGCCCTCGCCAGCGCCCGCACGCGGAGGTTCACGCACTCGATGGCCTCGCCCGTGGCGTAGGCGTAGAGCTGCTGGTGAAGGCCCTGGAAATCCCGGCGGAGCGTGGCGACCTCGCCGCGCCAGGGGACCGTCAGCTCGTAGTTCTGGCCGACATACCGGAGATCCACGCTTCTCAGGAGCGCGATCCCGTCCGCCGCGTACCCCTCCGCCCGGAGCGGCTGTGCGACCTGAGCTTCGAGCCTCAGAAAGCGCCGGCCCAACTCCTCGGCGGTGAGCACCCCCAGCGAGGCCCGGTAGGTCTGAACCTGATCATAGGCGATGTCGGTCACCACGCAGCCGAGGGCAGAGAACACACCGGCGTGAGCGGGAACCACCACCCGTGGCATGCCGAGTTCTTGGGCGAGCCGCCCGGCGTGCAGGGGTCCTGCCCCGCCGTAGGCGACGAGCGCGAAGTCGCGAAGGTCGAAGCCCCGCTGGACCGAGATGAGCCGGATCGCCCGAAGCATCGCCGAGTTGGCCACCTCCAGCGCACCGCCCGCTGCCTCGGCCGGGGAGAGTCCCAGGCGCGAGGCGACCGGTGCCAGCGCCATCTGTGCTCGCTCGCGATCCACGCGGATCGTCCCTCCGAGCACGGCATCCGGCCGGAGTGTGCCCGCGACCACATGGGCATCCGTCACCGTGGCTCCCTCCCCTCCCAGTCCGTAGCAGGCTGGGCCGGGGCGGGCTCCAGCGCTCTGCGGCCCCACCCGGAGACCGCCCGCCGGGTCGAGCCAAATGAGGGAACCCCCTCCAGCGCCGATGGATTCCACCGCGAGCGAGGGAAGGCGGATCGGGTGCCCCCCGAGCCTTCGCTGAGGAAGGGTCTGGGCCACCCCCGCTGCGATGAGGCAGACGTCCGTGGTCGTCCCTCCCATGTCGAAAGCGATCGCGTTCCGAAGCCCCAGACGCTCGGTCAGATACGCGGAGGCCGCCACACCCCCTGCCGGGCCGGAGACTGCCATCGCCAGCGGACGCCGGCGAGCCGCGGCAGCGGACATCATCCCGCCGTTGGACTGCAACAGGCGCAGCGGCCCGCGGAAGCCCTCGCGCTCCAGGGACGCTTCGAGCTCAGCCAGGTACCGGTCACCCAGCGGCATCACCTTCGCATTCAGAGCTGTCGTCGCCGAGCGCTCGTACTCGCGGAACTCCGCGTTGATCTCGTGGGAAGCCGAGACATACGGGAAGCTCCGGGCCAGCGCCGCCGCGAGGCGGGCCTCATGCTCCGGGGCCGCGTAGCTATGAAGGAGGCAGACCGCAACCGCTTCCACCCCGAAAGCCTGGAGCGCCGCGACGAGGGCCGGTACCTCGTCCTCCGCCAGAGGAACGAGCACCCGCCCGTCGTGAGCCACCCGCTCGGTCACCTCGAACCGCAGTCGCCGTGGGATGAGCGGTGGAGGCTTAGGGGGGAAGTCCATGCGGTAGAGGTCCGCTCGATTCTGGCGGCCGATCTCGAGGATGTCACGGAAGTGCCGGGTAGTGATGAGAGCGGGCATGGCGCCCCGTCCCTCGATGATCGCGTTGGTCACGATAGTCGTGCCGTGGGCGATGGCGTCCGCCGCGGAGCCGATCGCCCGCAACCCCTCGAGCACCCCTCGCGCCGGGGCCTCGGGAGTGGTGAGAACCTTCACTGAAGAGAGCTCTCCGCCTTCCTCGCGACACGCGACAAGGTCGGTGAAGGTGCCGCCGACGTCCACTCCGATGCGGCGACTCATGGCGCGCCTAGACTATAGAGAAAAGGCGAGCCTGTCAAAGCGCGTGGAGGCGGCGTGCGCTCGCCCCGGTCAGCTCCCCGCGCGGTCCGTGAGCGTCAAGAGAGGCGGGGGCGGACCCGACCCTGCCGCGGCGAGCCTCTTCCTCCCGGCCTCCGCCCTGTTCGCCTTCTTCCTTGCCCCTCTCGTTCTGATGCTCCTCTACAGCGTCTTCTCCTTGAACGAGGCTGATCAAATCGTCGCCGACCTCACCTTCGGGAACTACTGGGACGTTCTCTCGAAACCCCTCTACTACCGGGCGCTGCTGAACACCTTCTGGATCGCCGTGAAGGTGGCCCTCCTCTCCCTTCCCCTGGCCTACCCCCTCGCGTACTTCGTGGCGACCGCACCGAAGCGCTACCGGAACCTCCTCTTGGCCCTGGTCATCATCCCGTTCTGGGCGAGCTACCTCGTGCGGACCTTTGCCTGATGACTATCTTCATGAACCAGGGGGTCCTGGAGAGCCTCACGGCCTTGCTTTCCCCGCTCATCGAGCCCGTGAAGCTCCTCTAGTCATCTCATGCCGTCACCATCGGCTTCATCCATGTCTTTCTCCCCTTCATGATCCTACCGATGTATGTCTCCATCGCCAACCTGGACCCTGACCAGCTGGAGGCCGCCTCGGACCTCGGAGCAGGCCGCCTCAGGACGTTCCTGCGGGTCACGCTCACTCTGACCTTGCCGGGCATCGTGGCGGGATCCATCCTTGTGTGTATCCCTACCGTCGGCTCGCCTGTAACTCCGAAACCGCTCGGGGGGGTCAGCGACATCATGATCGGCAACATCATCGAGCGGGAGTTTGGACGAGCCCCTGGGCCCTCTCGACCTCAAGCTTCGGAAAGAGATGCAGGTGGAGCTGAAGAAGCTCCAGCACGACGTCGGGATCACCTTTCTCTGCGTCACCCACGACCAGGAGGAAGCCCTGGCGATGAGCGACCGCGTGGCGGTGATCGACCATGGGCGGATCGAGCAGGTAGGGACGCCCCAGGAGATCTACGAGCGGCCCGCCACGCCTTTCGTCGCCAGCTTCATCGGGGAGACGAACCTGATCGAGGGCGTGGTGGAGAGCAGCGACGAGATCCCCGCCCGAATCAGCAACGGGAAGATCGGCTTCCTCATCCGCCTGCCTCGCCCTATCCCGGCAGGCAGCCGCATCACCGTCTCCCTCCGGCCGGAGAAGGTCGCAGTCCGCCCCGACCCCCGAAAGGTCTCGAACATCTTTCAAGCCACCGTCCGGGGAGAGGTCTACCTGGGCTCCCTCCTCCGCTTCGAGGTGGAGTTGGAGGGAGGGCAGGTCCTCTGGGTCGCCCGGCAGCTCCAGTTCGAGGAGGACTACCTGAGACCGGGCGAGAATGTCACGGTGGGTTGGGGCCCGGAGAGCCGCACCCTCGTGGAGGGTGTCCCCCCCTGACCATGACCCGGCGCTCGAACCGAGCACCGTGCTGGGCCCCTGCTTGACGGATCACCCGCGCATCCACCCGCATCAGTCCCCGCCTTCCACCTCCGACAGTGACACCGTTAGCTCGTGAGACCCCAGCGGCACCCGTTCCCGTCAACCCCACTGTCCGGGCCGCCTCGGGAGCGCTCGCCGGGCGTGCAGGGTCCGCTTCAGGGGCGGTCACGCCTGAGGAGCGCTCGAAGCTCCAGGAGCTGTCGCCGTACCCGCTTCAGGACCTCGCCGTGTACCGCCTCTTTCACGCCCGGCTCGAGGTCGTGACCGTGTTTCCGGGATTCGGCAATGAGCCGCTTCTTGGCGCCTTCCAGGGTGAGCCGTTCCTCGTAGAGGAGGGACTTGATGCGGGTCACCAGATCCAGATCGCGTTTCGTGTAAAGCCGCTGCCCTGCGGGGTTCTTCTTGGGCCGGAGGAGTTTGAACTCGGATTCCCAGTAGCGAAGGACGTACGCAGGAGTCTCCGTGAGCGCCTCGGCCTCGCCGATCCGGTAGTAGAGCTTCTCCGGGAACTCCTGGGCCATGACCCCAGGGCGAGACTACTGGTTGAGCCGGAGCTTGAGGCCCTTGCTCGGCTTGAACGTGAGCACCTTTCTGGCAGTGATCTCGATGCTCTCCCCGGTCTGGGGATTCCGGCCGCGGCGGGGAGCCTTCTTCCTGATGCGGAAGTGTCCGAAGCCGACGATCTTCACGTCGTCGCCCTGGTCGAAGGACCGGAAGATGGTGTCGAAGACCGACTCCACCACCGCCGCGGACTGCCGCTTCGAGAGGCCGTGTGCCGCCACTGCGTTGATGAGATCGTTCTTCGTCACGGCACTCACCTCCCCCCCGTTCGCACGGCTTCATCAACCCAGGCCAGGTAGCTCGGCGAGCCTGCCTCCACCGGGAGAGCCAGGACTTCAGGGACCGAGTAGGTATGCAGTTCGAACACCCGGCGCTGGAGCGCTTCATAGCGCTCCCGGCTCGTCTTGATCACGAGGAGCGCTTCGGATTCCTCCTGGAGCTGCCCTTCCCAGAAGAAGACCGACCGGAGCCCGGGCACCACGTTCACGCAGGCAGCCAGGTGCTCGGCCACCACCGCTCGGGCGATCCGTTGCCCCTCTTCGACTGAAGGGGTCGTCACGAGGACAACCAGCGCGCCACGGGGGATCACTCTCCCGCTTCCTTCATGACGAAGCCGGCAAACCCCTTCTTGGCAAGCTCGGCCAGAGCCGCCTCGGCTCGTTTCCGGCTCGGGTACGCTCCCGCGCGTACGACGTGGAGCGTGACACTCCCCCTGCTCCGGCGGATCCTCACGGTGAACCCTTCGCCGGACAGCTCTCTCGCGATGGCGACCGCCTCCTTCAGCGAGGGGAGCGACCGAATCACCACTCCGTCCGAGCCTGCCTCAGTCTGGTACGGCCTTCCAAGCAGCTTCCCATCCACGTCGCGTTTGGACGCGCCTACGACCACCACCTCGTGGCCCCGCTCCAGAGGCCGGGAGCGGGTGGCTCGACCGACGGGGAACCGTGCCGCTGAGAGTTTGGCCGCGAGTTGCTCGGCGTAGGCTGGGTTCTTGAACGCCCCCACCTGGACCCAGTACGTCCCTTTCTCGAGGGTGGCCCTCGCCTCCCTCGGAGCGCGGGGCTCCCGGACCTGGGGCTTCGGCAGGGGTGGCGCCTTCGGCCTGGCTTGAGGAGCTTTGGCAGTCACCGGCGGCGGAGGGGGGGCCCGCTCGGGTTTGGGCGCGGGAGCGGCCGGAGTGGGTCTCGGCTCCTCAGCTCGCCTCCGGCTGGGCAATCCCGCGGGAGGCGCCGTCGGCTTCGGCAGCGCCGGGCCCTGTGAAAGCGCCGGAGGAACAGGCGGCGGTGCGGCCGGCGGCTTTACTGTTGGGGCGGGAGCTGTCATGAGCGGGGGAGGCGGAGGCGGGGCGGGGAACCACCAGTCCAACAGATAGGGGAGCGCCAAGACCGCTACCACGAGGAAGGCGATCCCGCCTAGGAGCAGACGAAACCACGACTCCTGAAAGATGCTCCGGGCTGGGCTCATAATTCCGCCTTATCTTAGCACAGTCGAAAAGCAACAAAAAAACCGCCTTGGCGCTGGCCCCGTCCGGCGTGGAGGGCGCCGGCCCGTCACTGTCCGGAGGCTTCTCGTAGGGCTGCCCTGGACTGTCGAGCCCGAAGAAAAACCAGGTCATCGACATAGGCCTCGGCCTGGCTTCGGGTGTCGTCAGAGTCGATCATCACAGCCACCATCCCGATCCGGGGGGGCTCGCCGCCGAAGAGCTCCACGTAGTCCTGATAGACGTTCCGCTCTTCCCTGACCCAACGGCCCAACTCGGCCGCCCCGCTGCGGAGTACCACGAGCTTCACGTTGGAGGCCTTGGGGCTGGTGAGCTTCAACCCCACGGGCGCTACGCTGTCCCAGACATAGCCCATCACGGAGCTTTCGGTCCGGGGGGACGGCCACCGGACAAAGACCAGGTATATCTGAGCGGCCTGGTCGTCGCGGCTGAGCTCCCTGACGTCGCCGCCCGTTGGAAGCCGGGTGACTTTCCACCACCAGGTGAGGATCGGGAACTGCTTGAGATTCACAATCACGTCTTGATAGAGGGCGAAGGAGGTCTGAACGCTGCCGAGACGGAACGCGACACGGGACTCTTCCTGCACCACCTGAACCCGGGCTGGCCCTACGAACTCCTTGAGATTCCAGGCCGGAGGAATCTCCCGGCTCGGCAGCCTGGTCCACGGGGTGGCCAACACCTTCACCGCTAACTCCCGTCCCACCCTTCCGTCTGGACCTCGCGCGGTCTGACCGGGGACTCCGCCCACGGCCGCGGACTCCACCGCCGCCGTTGGAGCCTGCGGCGAAAGCCCCTGGTCGCGACTGGGAGGGGGCGGGGCTGACCTGCCAAGGCGGCCCGCGGAGTGGGGATCGGGAGGCGAGAGGAACCGGCCGTAAAACTGGCGGTGTCTCGGGCTGGCGAGCATGACGGCTATCACCGCCAGAACTACCAGGATCGCAAAGACAGCGAGCCCGCCGGTCCCCGAACGCCGCCTGGACACCGCTCTCCTACCGTCTCTCACGCCTGACCCGTGCTCGCCGAAAGGCGAGCTGCACGGGCGATCCTGTGAAGCCGAAGGCCTGGCGCAGGGTGTTCACCAGGTATCGCTCGTACGAGAAGTGTATGCCATCCGGCCGGTTGACCCGCACGACGAAGGTGGGAGGCATGGTCCGGACCTGGGAGGCCGAGTGGAGGGCGAGGGGGATACCTCCGGGAGTGATCGGGCGGCGCTCCACCGCCTGCGCCAGGATCTTGGTCAGCAGTTCGGGCGGGATGCGCTTGGCGGCCTCCTCGCTGACCTGGTCCACCAGGTCAAAGAGATCGTCGAGCCCGAGGCCGGTGGCCGCTGAGACGAAGGCTACCGGCGCGTACTCGACGAACGGGAGCCGGTCATGAATCTGGCCCGTGATCTCCGCGCGCCTCGCCGATCCCCGAGGGACCAGGTCCCACTTGTTCACGGCAAGCACCGTCGCTCGTCCGGACTCCTGGGCATAGCCGGCAATGTGAGCATCTTGGGCTCTGACCCCCTCGGTGGCATCCAGGAGCAGCACCGCCACCTGGCAGCGCTCCAGGCTCTTCAGGGCCATCATCACCGACAGCTTTTCCAGAGGCTCACGGACGCGGCCTTTCCGGCGAATCCCCGCCGTGTCAATGAGGAGGTAGGAGCGGCCTCGGTACGAGACAGGGGTATCCACCGCATCGCGGGTGGTTCCGGGGGCCTCGTGGACGAGGACGCGGTCGGTTCCCAGGAGGGCGTTGACCAGCGAGGACTTCCCCACGTTCGGGCGACCGATGATCGCCACGCCAATGGGCTCGCCTCTGCCTACGCTGCCCGTAGCGTGTCGCACCTGGCGGGGCTCCTCCCTCCCGGCGCCGATCCCCTCCCCGATCGCCATGACCGCCTCGAGAAGCTCGGCCACGCTCCGGCCGTGCTCGGCCGACACCGGGTACAGGTGTGGGAATCCGAGCTCGTAGAGCTCCCCGAGTTGGGCCTCCTGGCCAGGACCCTCCACCTTGTTCGCCACCACGACCACCGCGCGTCGGGAGCGCCTGAGGACCTGCCCGATCTCGAGATCGAGGGGCGTGACGCCGGCCCGGCCATCTACCACGAAGAGAATGAGATGGGCCTCCTCGATCGCGGTCAGCACCTGCCGCCTGACCGCGTCGGTGAGGTCATGCTCGGCTGAGGGGTCGAAGCCTCCGGTGTCCACGACGGTAGCGTGCCAGCGGCCGAAGCTGACCTCGCTGTAGAGCCGATCGCGCGTCACTCCGGGAACGTCGCGGACCAGGGCCTGGCGCCTCCCGACAAGGCGGTTGAAAAGCGTGGACTTCCCCACGTTGGGCCGGCCCACGATGGCGATCACCGGCACGCCCACAGGCTACTCCCACAGAAGGCGCTCCCCGGGCGCTCGCGGGGAGGACCCGACTACCGCCACCGGCACGCCCGGGTGGAAGGTCAGGTCGGCTGCCGGGTTCGCCCGGGGCACCTTGCTGTTCACCAAGCCCTCAGCGGATGAGGGTCGGGACCTGCGGAGCCTTCTCGGAGGGCTGGTTCAGGAGCTTGGCCCCTCGATAGAGATACTGGATTCCCGAGGAGACCGTGAACATTGCGGTCACCCAGACGAGCCCGGACTTGACGCCGGGAACCATGGGAAACGCCAGACCTAGCAGGACGGCTAGGATCGTCACCATCTGGAGCCCGGTGCAGGCCTTGCCCAGAGCGGTCGGGGTGGGATGGATCTGACCTCCTGCCATGTGGACCAGAACGGCCCCAAGGACCAGGAGAAGGTCACGGCTGATCACGACCACGGTGATCCAAAACGGGAGGGCAGTGGGATAGAGGTATGTCAGAGTGATGAAGGCAGTGGTCAGCAGAAGCTTGTCGGCCATGGGATCCAGAAAGGCGCCCAGGCGGCTCTGGCTGCCGCGCCTGCGTGCGATGTACCCATCCAGGAGATCGGTCAGGCTCGCGACGCAGAAGATCAGGAGGGACGCGACAGTCCACCGGTAGACCAGCAGTGACACGAAGACCGGGATCAGGAGGATCCGCAGAAGGGTGAGCGAATTAGCCAGTCCCATGAGTCCGCCGAGGCCGATGGCCATTGTATCACCACCCCTTCCTCTCAGGGCGTCTCGATGCGGTAGCCCGAGACAGCCCCAAGCAGCGGGATCGGCAGCTCCACCTCGATCCGAATTCCCGTGGGCTCGTCGGCGCGGCGAAGCACCCGTCCACGCTCGTAGCAGAGCGCCAAGGTCGGGCCATCAGCGTAGGGAATCCGGAGCGTAGCGTGCCCCACGCGGACGCGCAGGGCCAGCCCGATCCGGGACAGGAGCTCGCTGATGCCCGCGCCCGATAGGGCGCAGAGTGGTGTGCCCCGAAACTCCTCGACGAGGGCTCGGAGACCGTTCCCCCCGTCTACCTGATCCACCTTGTTGAGGACGAGAATCGAGGGGCGATCTCTCAGCCCGAGTTCGCCCAGGAGCCGCTCCACCACGGCGAGCTGCTCCTGGACGCCCGGGTGACTTGCATCCGCCACGTGGAGCAGCACGTCGGCTTCGTGCAGCTCTTCTAGGGTGGCCTTGAAGGCCGACACGAGCTGAGGGGGGAGCTTCCGGATGAAGCCCACGGTGTCAGTGAGCATAAACGGCTGGTGGTCTGGCGGCGTGATCAGGCGGGCCGCGGGATCGAGGGTGACGAAGAGCTGGTTCGCCGCTGGCAGCTGAGAGCCCGCGAGCTGGTTGAAGAGCGTGGTCTTGCCGGCATTGGTGTACCCCACCAGGGCCACGACGGGGAACCCGGTCGCTCGCCGTCGGGTTCTCAGGAGCCGGCGGTGCGTCTGCACGTGGTCAAGCTCTTTCTTCGTCTGGAGGATCCGCCTGCGGATGATCCGGCGATCGGACTCGAGCTGGGTCTCCCCTGGCCCACGGGTCCCGATCCCGCCTCCGAGACGCTCCAAGTGCTTCCACTGCCCCACCAGGCGGGGGAGCAGGTAGGTGAGCTGGGCGAGCTCGACCTGGAGCTTCCCAGCGCTTGTGCGCGCCCGCTGGGCGAAGATATCAAGGATCAGCGCGGTCCGGTCGATGACCTTCAGCTTCAGCGTCTGCTCAAGATTTCGTTCCTGGATCGGCGAAAGGCCGTCGTCGGAGATGAGGAGGTCGGCTTCTCCCGCGCGGGCCAGCTCCCGGAGTTCCTCCACCTTCCCCTTGCCGAAGTAGAGGGAGGGAGACCGGGCCTCGCGCTGCTGAATGAGGGTGCCGACCACCCGAGCGCCAGCCGATTCGGCCAATTGGCCCAACTCGGCGAGGGAGTCCAACGTCTCCCAGCGACGCTGGCTCGGGGTTTGGAGGGCGGCCAGAATGGCTCGCTCTGTTCGCGTTCGGTTCTCAGGCAGGGATCCGCCCTCCCCGGAGGAGCCCATGCCGCTCGATGAGCTTGGCGATCGCCTGCGCGGCCCTTTCGAGATCGCAGGGGGCTTTCAGATCCATCCACTGGAGGTCTGGCTCGCGCTTGAACCACGTCCACTGGCGCTTGGCGTAACGAATGGTGTCCCGCTTCATGAGCCTTACCGCTTCCGCTTCGCTGATCCGGCCCCGCAGCATCCAGCAGAAGTGGCGGTAGCCGATTCCCTTCATAGCTGAGAGCGACTCGTCGTACCCGGCCTGGAGGAGCCCCCGAACCTCATCTTGGAGACCCTGAGCCACCATCGCCTCAACCCGGAAGTTCAGGGTCGTGGCCAATGCGGCTCGAGGTCTGGTGAGCCCCACCATCAGAAGTCGGAACGGAGGACGGTTCATCGCCCAGTCCCCCGCTCCGCCTTCCCCGTCATGACCGGAGTGAGACCCGCCAAGGACCTGTGGCGCCTCCCGATACCGACGAACCTCAATAGCCCTGATAATCCTCATCATATCTTTAGGATGAATACGCCTGGCAGCCTCAGGGTCTACTTTAAGTAGCACTTGATGAAGCGCGTTGGGTGAACGGCCTCTGGCCCAGCGTGAGAGCTCCCCCCTGAACTCCGGGTGTCCGGGGGGTGCGGGGGAAAGCCCCCGCAGGAGCGCCCGGATGTAGAGCCCCGTGCCCCCCACAACCACCGGCAATCGCCCTCGCTCCCGGATCTCGCGGATGGCGGTGAGCGCCTCTCGCCTGAACCGAGCCGCATGGTAGCGCTCGTCGGGGTCAACGAGATCAAGCAAGTGGTGCGGCACCTGTGCGCGCTGGGCGGGGTTCGGCTTCCCGGTCCCGATCTCCATCCGGCGATAGACCTGGCGAGAGTCCGCGCTCACCACCTCAAGGGGAATCCGTCGAGCCAGGTGAATGGCGGTCTCGGTCTTCCCGATCCCCGTCGGCCCGGTAATGACGACTAGGGGCTCCAAAGTGCGGCCCATATCCCTATCATACGGCCCCGGCAGGGTCTCTGCGCGGTGATCCACGCTCACCAGGTTCGTCGGAGCTCGCGCTTGATCTCTCTGAGGGAGACGCGGGAGAGAATCGGCCGGCCGTGCGGGCAGAAGTACGGGGTCTCGGTCGTGGAAAGGTCAGCGAGGAGACGCCGCATCTCGCCGTGATCCAGTGGCCGATTCGCCTTGATCGCCGCCCGGCAGGCCACGAAGGAGAGCGCCCGATCCACCAGCGGCGCCGTTGCTCCTTGATAGGCTGTGCCCACCTCTTCCAGCAGGGCCTCGATAAGCCGATGAGGTTCTTCCCCCTTCAAGAGCGAGGGGACGCCCCGAAGCAGGAGGGTTCCCCCCCCGAACTCCTCCAGGGCGAATCCCAACTCCTCGAGGGTCGGGAGCCACCGGCTCAACAGGCTCCGGCTTGCCGGTCCGAGCGTCAGTGGCTCCGCGAGGAGAAGTTCCTGGGAGGGAAGCGGCCCTGAGGCCAGCTCAGCCTTTAGCCGTTCGAACAGCACGCGCTCGTGCGCCACATGCTGGTCGATGAAAAACACCTCTTCCTGGTTGGCTGCCACGATGAAGGTCTCCTCCACTTGCCCGACCGGCTGTCCAAACAGCGATGGGCCGTACGGGGAGACCTCCTCACGGAAGAGGGACGGCTGGGCGCCTTCCGATCCCGCTGGGGCCGGGATCCCCGGAGCACCCGTGTCTGCCGGCGTGAGCCCTGCTCCTCGAGAGCCGGGCGTGCCGGAACGGGGACTCTGAAGGACCTCTCCGGAGCGGAGCGCCGCCTGCACCGCTCTAAAGACCGCCTCCTGGACCAGCCTCGGCTCACGAAATCGCACCCAGGCTTTAGCAGGGTGCACATTCACGTCCACTTCCTGGGGGGGGAGCGCCAGCATCAGCGCGGCAACGGGAAACCGGTCTCGAGCCAGCAGCGGACGGTAGGCCTCGAGCAGGGTTTCTCGGAGCAGCGCGTCGCTCACTGGCCTCCCGTTCACGATAATGACGATCCAATCCCGGCCCCCCCGGGTCATGTGGGGAGGGCTGATGAGCCCGGTGAGCACCGCCTTTGACTCTCCCGGGAGCAGATCCAGGAGCTGCCCGGCCCACTCGTAGCCGAGGAAGGCCGCCACCCGGTCTCTCAGCGTGTTCACAGGCGGCGCCGTCAGGACAGACTTGCCGTTGTGGGTGACCTGCACTCTGAGGCGGGGATGCGCCAGGGCAAGGTGGCTGGCCACCCTCAGTGCGAGGGCCAGCTCCGACTGGGGGTGCTTCAGGAATTTGAGCCGCGCGGGAGTGTTAAAGAAGAGATCGAAGATTTCCACGCTGGTGCCTGCGGCAGCTTCCACGGCGAGCCGCTCGGTGATCGCCCCCCCCTCCCCTCTCACCAGCGTTCCCCGACTGGATCCTCGCGGGGCTGATAAGATCGTGAAGCGCGAGACGGAACAGATCGCCGGAAACGCCTCGCCCCTGAAGCCGAGCGTTCCGATGGCCTCGAGGTCGGCTTCGGAGCCGACCTTCGAGGTCGCATGGCGCTCCAGCGCCAGGGTAAGCTCGTCGGCGGTCATTCCCACTCCGTCGTCGGTGACTCGGATGAGCTGGCGACCGGCGTCCTTCAGGTCAACGCTCACCGCCCCCGCGTCAGCATCGATGGCGTTTTCGAGAAGCTCCTTGAGCACCGAGGCCGGGCGCTCGACCACCTCTCCTGCGGCGATCTTGTTGATGAGCTCGTCCGGGAGCCGCCGGATCCGGCTCATGGCGCCTCCCTGAGCGTTGCCTGCCACTGAGCGAGGAGGGTGAGGGCCTGAAGCGGCGTGAACTGGTTCAGGTCCAGGCCCGCCAGTTCGACGAGCACCGGGTGAGGAGTGGCCGGGAAGAGACCGAGCTGAACGGCCTCCGCGCGCGACGCGCGGGGGTTGGCATCAGAAGCGAGGGTGGCGCCGGGCTCTCCGCCTTGCGGAAACTGCCACGGCAGCCCCTGGCGGCTCGCCTCCAGCCCGGCCAGAAACTCCTTGGCACGCTGGATTACCGCGAGGGGTAATCCGGCCAACCGAGCGACCTGGATCCCGTAGCTTCGGTCGGTTCCCCCGGGGCGCACTTTGTGGAGGAAGATGATCTGGTCATTCCACTCTCGCACCGCGAAGTGGAAGTTTCTGATGCGTGGGAATCGTTCGGCCAGCTGCGTGAGTTCGTGATAGTGGGTGGCGAAGATGACCTTGGCGCCGCCGCCGCGCTCGTGGAGCTCCTCGGCGACGGCCCAGGCGATGGCCAGCCCGTCGAATGTCGAGGTGCCGCGGCCGACCTCATCGAGGAGAATCAAGCTCCGCGCCCTGGCGTTGTGGAGGATGTTGGCGGTTTCGACCATTTCCACCAGGAACGTGCTCTGCCCTCGCGAGAGGTTATCCCGTGCTCCCACGCGGGTGAAGATTCGGTCGACCAGGCCGATCTCCGCCTCCCGAGCCGGGACGAGGGCGCCCATCTGGGCCAGAATCACGATGAGCGCTGCCTGTCGCATGAAGGTGGACTTGCCGCTCATATTGGGGCCGGTCAGGACCGCGATCTGGGCGCTCTCTCCGTCCAGCTCTAAGTCGTTGGGGATGAACGGCCGATCGCCGACGGCCTCGAGCACGGGATGACGGCCGTCCACGATGCGGAGACCGCGACGGGGATTCACCTCAGGCCGAACATGGCCGCGCAGGTGGGCTACCTCGGCTAAAGCCGCGAGCAGATCCAGAGTGCCCACGGCCCGCGCGCTCTGGAGAAGGGCGGCGGCCTCTCGAGCGACAGCTTGCCGCACTTCCTCAAAGAGCTGGAGCTCGAGCCGGTTGATCCGCTCCTCGGCCCCGAGCACCTTCGCCTCGTAGGCCTGGAGCTCGGGGGTGACGAACCGCTCGGCTCCCACCAGGGTTTGGCGTCGGACGTAGTCGGGAGGGACTCGCCCGAGATTGGCCTTCGAGACTTCGATGGCATAGCCAAAGACACGGTTGAAGCGAACCCTGAGGGTGGCGATCCCTGTGCGCTCGCGCTCCCTCGCTTCCAGCGAGGCAATCCAGGCCTTCGCCTCCCGGGATTCCCGGCAAAGGTCCGACAGGGCCTGGCTCCAGCGCTCACGGATGAGGCCGCCCTCGGAAAGGTTCAATGGCGGGTGATCCTCCAAGGCGTCCTCGAGGAGCTTCTGCACCGGGTGAAGCTCGGCCATCTCGGCACCCAGCGTTGACAGCAGGGGGACCGGCAACCCCGCGAGAGCAGACTTCAGAACGGGAAGCGGGGCGAGGGAACTCCTGAGGGCGACGAGATCCCGCGCATGGGCGACGCCGAGCGCCACCCGGCTCGTGAGGCGCTCGATGTCCCCCACGGCCGTGAGGCGGGATCGGAGCTCTGCGCGGAGCCCCGGGGCTTCCACCAGCTTCGCCACGGCTTCCTGACGGCTGCCGATTTCTGCCTGGTCCAGTAAGGGACGGAGAAGCCATTGCCTCAGCAACCTGGCGCCCATAGGGGTCTCGGTCTTGTTGAGGATGCCGTAGAGGGAGCCTTTCACCGACCGCTCTTGCGTCGTTTCGAAGAGCTCGAGCGTGGCCACGGCGGTCTCGTCGAGCACCATGGCCTCGCCGGGGTGGAAGCGCTGGAGCCGCGTGAGGTGGCCGAGGGATTCGCCCTGGGTCTCCTGGAGGTAGAGGAGAGCAGCGCCAGCGGCCCCCAACCCCCAATGCATGCCCTCGAGGCCGAAGGCCTCCAGGGAGGGTACGGAGAACCGGCGACAGAGCGCCTCACGCGCCGACCCCGAAGAGAAGAGCGCGGGGTCAACGAAGGTGAGGGTGGCGCCTGTCGAGCCGAGCCGAGTCCGGAGTTCCTGAGCTTGCTGGAGCGTGGTGGCGAGGAGGATCTCGGCCGGGCACCTGAGGAGGGCAGCATCCAGGAGAGCCTGACCCTCCCCCGGCTCTTCGCCCACCCAGAACTCGCCGGTGGTGATGTCCACCAGCGCAATGCCGAGGCCGTCCCGCCCCTTCGCCAGGGCCAGCAGGTAGTTGTTCGTTCCCCGATCCAGAAACGCGGTGTCAGTGACAGTCCCCGGGGTGATGAGCCGCACCACCTCCCGCCGGAGCAGTTTCTTCCCCGTCCCCGGAGCCTCCATCTGCTCCGAGATCGCTACCTTCTGTCCCGCGGTGATGAGCCTGGCGATGTAGCCCTGAGCCGCGTGGTGGGGGATCCCCGCCATCGGGATCGCCCCGTCCCCCTTCTGGCGGGAGGTCAGGGCGATCTGCAGGATGCGCGCCCCTGACTCGGCGTCCTCGAAGAACATCTCGTAGAAGTCGCCGAGCCGGAAGAGCAGCAGGTAATCCGGGTACCGGCGCTTGAGCTCGCGATACTGGCGCATCATCGGGCTCAGGGCGGCAGGCATCTGGATGCGCTCCTGAGTCACGGTGCGAGGCCAGGGCGCAGGCGGTCGTAGGTCGCCTCGAGGGATTCGGGAAGCACCCGGACATCCCCCAAGACCGGCATAAAGTTGCTGTCGCCGTCCCAACGCGGGACCACATGGAGATGCAGGTGACCCGCTACCCCCGCTCCCGCTGCGCGTCCCTGGTTTACTCCCACGTTGAACCCGTCGGGGCGGTACACGGCCGTGAGGGCACGCATGGCGGACTGCACAAGGGCCAGGGCTTCACCGAGCTCTTCAGGGGCGGCATCCTCCAGCGCTCCCACGTGGCGGCTCACCACCGCCATGAGGTGCCCGGGCGTGTAGGGGAACGTGTTGAGAATCAAGAACGCCAGCGGTTTGCGACAGAGGATGAGGGCCGCCCGGTCATCTGTGGAAGCGAGCGCGTCACAGAGGAGGCAGCCCGGACTCTTCTGCGAGGCGCCGGAGACGTAGGCCATCCGCCAGGGAGCCCAGAGCCGGTCCACGCCCCTTAACAAACAAAGGCAGGGAGGGGAACACCCCACCCCACCTTCGCTGAGGAAGCCCGATGGCTCACGTGTTGACGAGGTCGCGGAGCCGTTTGCCTACCTTGAAAAACGGGACGCGCTTTTCGGGAACGCTCACGTTTGTCCCCGTCTTGGGGTTGCGCCCCTTCCGAGCGTTCCGGTGACGGATCCTGAAGCTGCCGAAGCCGCGGAGCTCCACCTTGTCGGCTTTTACTAAGGCGTCGATGATCTGATTAAAGATCGTGTCGACAATCAGTTCCGTCTCTTTCTTGGTGAGGTTCGATGACTTGGCGACTTCATCGATCAGGTCCGCTTTTGTCATCTTCCGACTCCCTCCACCCAGGATCGCCCCACTGCCCCCCAGCCGGAGACACCGTCAAAATGCCGGCAACACGCTATCACGGAGGCGCGAAGATTGTCAAGAAGGTTACGGGGTTACAGCCGTTTCCTTCCGCGGGAAATCGGCTCGCAGCGCCGCGGGAACCTGCGTCCTTGGGGCGTGATCCAGCGCTTCCTCCCGAGCCCTCAGTCCATCAGGTAGAGCGGGGTCTTCATGGCTGGCAGAGCCAGTGACAGCCCCGGCCGGCCGGACAAGCCGAGCTGGTTGAGGAGGAAATCGAGGAGCGAGAAACGCCGCCGTGGACGGATCACGGTCGGCTTCTCTCCGAGCCCGGCCAGCTTCGCGGCGCCCTGGATGGCCTCCTCCAGCCCCCCCAGCTCGTCAACCATTCCGAGTTCCTTGGCCTGCTGACCCGAAACGATCCGGCCATCGGCGAAGCGCAGCACCTTGGCCTTCCTCATCTTCCGGCCCTCTGCCACCGCCTCAACAAACTGGTCATAGACATTGTCCAGCAGCGCCTGAAGAATCCGGCGCTCTTCGGGGCTCATCGTGCGGGCGAAGTTGCCGACGTCTTTGTACCGACCCGACTTGACCACTACATAGTCGATCCCGATCCTCTTGAGAAGCCCCTCCACGTTGGGCAGCTGCATCACCACGCCGATGGAGCCGGTGAGGGTCCCGGGGCTCGCGTAGATCCGGTCGGCGGCGGTCGCCACATAGTACCCTCCCGAGGCGGCCACGGCTCCTAGCGAGGCCACCACAGGTTTTCCCGCCTGCCTGAGCCGCAGCACTGCCGCGTACATCTCCTGGGTGGGCGCCACCACGCCCCCGGGGCTGTTAATCCGGAGCACCACGGCCCGGACCGCAGAGTCCTCTGCGTGCCCTCTGAGCTCCCGGACGACGGGCTCGGAGTCGAGGATCACGCCTCCGAGCTCCACTACTGCCAGCTTCTGCCCACCTGGGAAGCCACTCCCTTCAATGAGAGAGATGAGCGCCCAAACGGCCAGGAAGAAGAGCACCAGCACTCCGGCCGTGACACCGAAGGCGATGGCGATGGTCCGACCCCGGCGGTTCACAACCCTACTCCTCCTTCTCCTCCCACTTCCCGCCCATATTCTCCTCGTCGTATCCGTCGTGGCTTTTCTTCCTCCGCTGACGCTGCTTATGCTCCCGGAAGTCTTGGCTTTCGACGTCGGCAGCCAGGTCCTTTAGCGAAAGCCCGATCCGACGCTCGTTGGGCTCCACACGGATGACCATCAGGGTAAGCACGTCACCCACGTTGACGATCTCTTCCGGGCGGTTGACCGGGCGCACGGACATCTGCGAGGCGTGCAGAAGCCCATCGACTCCGGGCTCCAACTCCACGAAAGCCCCGTAGTCAGTCAGCCGCACGATCTTTCCCTCGACCCGAGACCCCATGGGGTAGCGCGAGGCTACCTGCTCCCAGGGGTCCGGCTGGGTCTGCTTGAAGCCCAGGGAGATCCGCTTGGCCTCCTTGTCCACGTGCAGGACCATCGTCTCGATGGTTTGGCCCTTCTTCAGGAGCTCCGAGGGATGTCCGATATTGCGGGCCCAGGACATGTCCGAGATGTGGAGAAGCCCATCCACCCCCGGCTCCAGCTCCACGAAAGAGCCGTAGTCGGTGAGGTTCCTGACCCGTCCCTGCACCCGCATCCCGGGAGCATACCGCTCGTCGATTGTCAGCCAGGGGTCGGGCTCCACCTGCTTCATCCCCAGCGAGATCCGTTTGGAGCCCTTGTTGACCTCGAGGACCATGACCTCCATCTGATCGCCGACGTTCAAGAGCTTCGACGGGTGTCGCACCCGCCGGGTCCACGACATCTCGGAGACGTGGACGAGCCCCTCGACGCCCGGCTCGAGCTCCACGAAAGCCCCGTAGTTGGTGAGGCTCACGACCCGCCCGGTGATCCTACGGTCCACAGGATACCTCTCCTCCACCGTCTCCCAAGGATCTCGGGTCTTCTGCTTGTATCCCAGCGAGACCCGACCGGTCTCCCGGTTGAAGTGGAGGACCATGACCTCGACTTGATCCCCCACGTGCAATAGCTCGGACGGATGGCCGATGCGCCCCCAGGACATGTCGGTGACATGAAGGAGTCCGTCGATCCCACCCAGGTCGATAAAGGCGCCGTAGTCCGTGATGTTCTTGACCGTGCCGGAGAGCACCATGCCCTCCTTCAGAATGGCGAGGGTCCCCTTGCGCCGCTCGCCCCGCTCTTCCTCCAGCACGGCCCGGCGGGAGAGCACGACATTGCCGCGACGCCGATTGAGCTTGATCACCTTGGCGCGGATCGTCTGACCGAGAAGCGAGGCCAGGTTCTTCACGGGGCGGAGGTCTACCTGCGAGCCGGGTAGGAAGGCTTTGACGCCCACATCCACTGAGAGACCTCCCTTGACAACCTCCACCACGCGCCCTTCGACGGGGCTTCCCTCCTCGTAGGCGCGCGCGATCGTATCCCACACCTTGATCTTGTCGGCTTTTTCCTTGGAGAGGACGACGAGGCCCTCGGCGTCCTCTTTGGCCTCCAGGTAAACCTCGATCTCCGCCCCTACCTCAGGGATCGCCCCGAGGCGGCGGAACTCCTCAATGGGGATCGTCCCTTCGCTCTTGTAGCCGACGTCTACCAGGACCTCCGTGTCGCGCACCTGGACGACCCGGCCGCGAACGAGCTCTCCCTCCTCGACGTCCATAACCCACGTGCCGAGCCAGTCTTCCATGCGGTCCTCTGGTTCGCGCTGACGGTCAGAGGGTGCGGCCGGCTCTGCCACCTCCTTCCCGGGTTCCTTATCCTCGCCGGCACCGCTCGGGTTCCCCGCGAGGGTTCTTAACTTTTCCTCTTCTGGTGCCATCCCCAAGTTTCCTCCTTCGTAGTTGCGCCCGGCAGAGCGGGACGCCGATTCTTCTCAGGCCTGGGCAGTCCAGTGTGCGCCCACCCGGCCTGTCGCTTCAACGTTTGTCACCGCTCGCGTGCCCCATCTCGACCGTGGAAAGTCCGGCGGTGCGAGCCCCGTCGGATTCCTGTCTGAGCCGCGCGATGGCGGTCATGATCGCGCGGCTCGTCTCTACGGCTCGCCCCCTTCGCCCGGCTCGGTCGCCGGCGGCGAAGGACAGGGGTGGGCCGAAGCTTACACGGATCTTCGCGGGCCGCGGGAGCCACCGGCCTCGAGGAAGCGCCTGGCCGCTCCCCGTGATCAAGGCCGGGACCACAGGCGCCCCGCTCAGCATGGCCAACATCCCGGCGCCAGGTCGTGCCTCCCGCAGCACGCCCTCCTCGCCGCGTGTCCCTTCCGGAAAGATCAGGAGTGCTCCGCGATCTCCGAGGATCCTGAGCGCGGTCCGGAGCGCCACCGGATCCGATCCATCCCGCCTCACCGGCCGGGCGTTCAGCCCATGAATGAGTCCGCCGAGGAGCGGGATCCTGAATAGCTCTGCTTTGGCCAGGAAGTGGAGCTGCCGGGGCGAGGCACCACTCACAATGGGTGGGTCCAGAAAGCTCGAGTGGTTCGCCGCGATGAGCAGTGGGCCGGAAGACGGGATGTGCTCGACACCCCGGCTCTCCAGCCCGAACAGCCGGCGAAGCAGCCCCCGCGAGAGCCCGTTCACGACCTGGTAGAGCACCGGAACCGCTCCACTTCCGCGAGCATGTGCTGCACGACCTGGTTCACGGACAGGTTCGTCGAGTCGATGACCGTAGCACCCTCCGGGATGACGAGTGGCGCCAGCTCCCGACTCCAATCCTGGCGGTCTCGGGCGTCGAGCTCGGCCGTCACTTCGTCGAGCCCTCGTGGGGTCCCCCGGCCTTCGAGATCGCGCATTCGCCTGAGGACGCGGACCTCCTGCGAGGCGTCCAGGAAGAACTTCAAATCCGCTTCAGGGCAGACCACGCTCCCGGTGTCCCGTCCCTCCAGCACGACCCCACCGCCGCTCGCCAGCTCCCGTTGGATGGGCGTTGCTTTCTCCCTGACCGACGGCAACGTGGTGAGCCGAGAAGTGAGCGCTCCGATCTTTGGGGTGCGAATCTCATCGCTGATGTCGCGGCCGTTGAGGAGGATCCGCCCATTTCTGAGCTCCAGCAGGCTCTCGGCGAGGAGAGTCCGGAGCTCGGGCCCCTCAGAGGGCTCGACTCCTGCCTCGAGCGCTCTGAGGGCCAGGGCCCGGTACATGGCTCCAGTGTCAACCAGGCGGAACCCGAGCTGCCTGGCCAGCTCTCGGGCGGCCGTGCTCTTTCCCGCTCCCGCGGGGCCGTCAATCGTGATCACCGGCTCGCGCCGCGGCGGGCTTGCCGCCCCCTCCCGTTTCCCTCTCGGACGGCTCCCACTCATGGTTCCACGGTGAGGCATGGCTCCCCCACCAGCGATAGGAGAGTCGGGAGAAACTCAGGGAAGGAGGTGGCGATCGGGCCGACGTCTTCGACTACTGTAGACCCCTGGGCGACGAGCCCCGCCACCACCAGCGCCATGGCCATCCGGTGGTCACCGTGGCTGTGCACGCGGGCGCCTGTCAAAGGCTGCCTTCCTCGGATCAGAAACCCGCCCTCGCGCTCCTCGATGAGCACGCCCAGTTTCGCGAGCTCGGTGGCAATGACCCGGATCCGATCAGATTCCTTGACGCGGAGCTCCTTGGCATCGGTGACCTCGGTCACTCCCTCGGCCATCGCGGCCGCCACAGCCAAGATCGGGAGTTCGTCAACGAGCCGGGGGATCAGCGGTCCCCCGACGCGCGCTCCGCGAAGCCGGCTCGAGGTCACGGTGAGCGTCGCGATCGGCTCGCCCTCGTCGCGGGCTGGCTCCCCCGAAGGCTTCAGCTGATGAAGCCCTAACTGCTGAGGATCGAGCTTCTGGTCGAATTCGATCCTCCCCCCCATCTCGCTCAGGATGTCGAGCAGACCTGTCCGCGTCGGGTTGACCCCGACCTCCCTGAGCACCACCCGACTGTCGGGGATGAGGCAGCCGGCAACAATGAAGAACGCCGCCGAAGAGAAATCGCCGGGGATCTGGACGACCTGACCGCGGAGCTTGCGGCCGGGGGTGAGGGCCACGCGAGCACCCTCACGCTCAACCTGCGCCCCGAAGCGCGCCAGAATCAGCTCCGTGTGGTTCCGCGAAGCTGCCGGCTCCTCGACCGTGACGGGTCCGTCTGCCGCGAGTCCCGCCAGGAGCAGGGCGGATTTGGCCTGGGCTGAGGCCACAGGCAGGCGATGCGCGCATCCCCGGAGCGGGCGCCGTCCCCGAATCGCAAGCGGCAAGCGTGCTCCGCCCTGCCGACCGACCACTGTCGCTCCCATCCGAGCGAGCGGCTCTGTGACGCGCTCCATGGGGCGCCGCCGCAAGGAGTCGTCACCGGTCAGGACAGACGAAAACGGCTGTCCGGCAAGCATCCCGAGAAGAAGCCTGGCCGACGTCCCTGAGTTGCCGCAGTCGAGAACTGACTCGGGCTCCTGAAGCCCGAGAAGCCCCACGCCTTCCACCCGGTAGTGGCCGGGGCCCTTCCGCGTGACTTCCACGCCGAGGGCCTCGAGGGCGCGGAGCGTGTTGAGGCAGTCCTCCGCTTCAAGAAATCGAGAGATCTCCGTCGGGCCCACCGCCAGGCTTCCGACGATCGCGGCCCGGTGGGAAATGGACTTGTCCCCCGGCAGCTGGATGGTCCCGTCAAGGCGGCGATGGGGCCGGACGACCACCCTCATCGGATCACCTCCCGGATCGCTCGGATTCGCGCAAGCTCCCGGTCCAGGCCGGTGGCGTCGCCCGCCGAGATCAGCTGCTCCAACCGCCCCAACGCGGCGCGGAACGCCGCCAGGGTCTCGGCCATCGCAGACCGGTTCGAGAGGAAGATCTCCCGCCAGAGCTGCGGCTCCGATGCCGCGATCCGCGTGGTGTCCTTGAACCCGCGGGCGGCGAACCCCATGGCCGCGGGCTCGACGCCGGCCACGGCGTCGACGAGCGCAAAGGCCAGGAGATGAGGCAGGTGGCTCACCGCCGCCACCACGCGGTCATGAAGATCAGGGTCAAGGGTTGCCACCCGCGCCCCCAGGGCTTCCCAGAAACCCCCGACGCATTTGACTGCTCTGGGATCCGTCAGCTCGGTCGGGGTGAGGATCACGGTCGCTCCGGCGAACAGATCGACCCGTGCGGCAGCGTACCCGCTCTTCTCGGAGCCCGCCATCGGATGGCCTCCGACAAAGGCTCGCGGGTGCGAGCGCCCGAGCCGCTCGGCAGTGCGGACGATGGCGGCCTTGGTGCTCCCCACGTCGGTCAGGACAGCCTCCTGAGGGGCGAGCGTCCAGACCTCGGGCAGCAGGGCTTCGAGCGTTGCCACCGGCAGGGCGAGCAGAACAAAGTCTGCCCCGTCCACCCCGTCCGCGAGATCGGCCGTGGCGCGATCCACTATCCCGTCTCTCAGAGCCGGCGTCAGCCGATGGGCCCGGCGTCCTACGGCCACGATCTCACGCGCCAGCTCACGCTCGCGTGCGGCCTTGGCCACGGAGCCACCCAGGAGTCCCAACCCGACCACTACCAGCCGTTGGATCACGGGCGACGAACCTCCCCGACGACTTTCTTGAGGGCCTTGATGAGCCGGCGGTTCTCCTCGGGAGTTCCAACGGTGATCCGAAGCGCGGTCTCCATGCCGAAGCTGGTCATGGGTCGGACGATGACGCCCTCGGAGAGCAAGCGCTGGTAGACCTCGGCGGCGTCCCGACCGACGTCCACGAGGATGAAGTTCGCTCGGGAGGGGACATAGGAGAGCCCGAACGACGAGAACTCGTCGTAGAGGTAGGCCTTGCCCGCTTCGATGAGGCGCAGGCATTCGAGGGTGTGTGAATCGTCCTCGAGGGCGGCCAAAGCGGCGATCTGGGCCAGGGAGTTTGCGTTGAACGGCTGGCGGACCCGGTGGAGCAGGGCTATGGCGTCGCCATCCGCGATGGCGTATCCCACGCGAAGCCCGGCCAGGCTGGCGGCCTTCGAGAAGGTCCGGAGGATGAAGACCTTCCGGCCGTTGCGCAAGTAGCTCATCGAGTCGGGAAAGTCCGGACCTTGGGCGAACTCCCAGTAGGCTTCATCGAAGACCACGATGACCCGGTCGGGGATCCGCGCCACGAATGCGTCGACGTCCTCTTTCGTGACGATCGTGGCGGTGGGGTTGTTCGGGTTGGCGATGAATACCAGTTTGGTGAGCGGCGTGATCGCCCGGGCCATGGCATCGAGGTCGAGCCGGTGGTCCTTCAGGGTGATGACCACGCGGATCCCGCCAGCGGCCTGCACGATCATGGGGTAGACCACGAACGAGGGATGAGGCACGACGGCTTCTTCGCCGGACCGGAGGAAGCCCCGGACGATCAGCTCGATCAGCTCGTTGGACCCGTTGCCGAGGATGATTTGCTCGGGATCCACGCGGTGGCGGTGAGCCAGAGCCCGCCGCAGGTAGTAGCCGCTCCCGTCCGGGTAGCGGTTGAGCTGGTGGAGCGCATTCGTGATCGCCTTTTGGACCCGCTCCGAGGGGGGAAGAGGGTTCTCGTTGGAGGCCAGCTTGATGGCGTCGGTGATTCCCAGCTCGCGTTCCAGCTCCCCGATCGGTTTCCCGGGCTCATATGGCGCGATGCCCAGGATGTGTTCGTTGGACAGGGACTCCCAAGAGATCGACATGGGATGGCTCCTTAGGCGGCCGGGTACGATCCAAGGATCTTGATGAAGAGGCAGCGCTCCCGGATCTCCGCCAGAACGGCCTGGACAGCTGGCATCTCCCGGTGCCCCTCGAAGTCCACGAAGAAGACGTACTCCCAGGGGCGCCGCTTGGTCGGCCGCGATTCGATCTTCGTCAGGTTGAGGCCGTGACGCGCAAAGGGCTCGAGGAACTTTGCGAGCGCTCCCACCTCGTGCTTGATGGAGCAGAGGATCGAGGTCTTGTCCTTCCCGGTGGGGGCCATCGCTCGCCGCCCCATTACCAGGAAGCGTGTCGAGTTGAACGGGTGGTCTTCGATCCGGCTCCGGAGCACCGGGAGGTTGTAGAGGCGGGCAGCCAGCTCGGAGGCGATGGCCCCGCTCGTCGGGTCATCGAGCGCGCTCTTGGCCGCCGCAGCGGTAGAGGGGACCTCCACCACGGAGACATCCGGCAGGTTGACCGCTAGCCACTCGCGGCACTGCGCCAGGGCCTGGGGGTGCGAGCACACGCTCCGGATCTCGGCGACGTCGGAGGCACGGGAGAGCAGCTGGTGGCTGATGTCGAGCAGGACCTCACCGGTGATCACGAGATCCGAATCCATGAGCCGATCCAGTGTGACGTTGACCGAGCCCTCGGTGGAGTTCTCCACCGGAACGACGCCGAATAGAGCTTGCTCCCTCTCGACCTCCTCGAAGACTCCGCCGACACCCCTGCTGGGAACGAAGCGCGCAGAGAAGCCGAACCGAAGGACCGCCGCCTGGTGGGTGAAGGTGGCGGGCGGACCGAGGTAGGCAACGGCGATGGGCTGCTCGAGGGCGAGGGAGGCCGACAGGACTTCACGCCAGACTGCCTTGATCCCTTCTGGGGGAAAGGGACCGGAGTTCAGGCCCAGGAGGCGGCTGACAACCTCCGCCTCACGCTCAGGCACGTAGTAAGGGAGGTCCTGTTGGCGCTTCAGCTCTCCGATCCGGAGAGCCGCCGCCGCACGCTGGTTCAGGAGATCGAGGATCTGTTGGTCGAGCTCATTGATCCTGGAACGCCAATCGTCCAGGTCCATAGAAACTCCCGACGACTACCGACTTTGCCTAAATCCGAGCCATTATAGTGAATCCCGTTCCCCGGTGCAAGCGTTCCCGGACCCGAGGACCGGCAGGCGGCGGAGCTCCCAGGAAGTGAGCGGTCGCGCCGCACCCGGGCTAAGACGGCCGAGGCGGAGAGGGCCGAACTGGACGCGACGCAGCCGGAGCACCCGGTGGCCGAGCGCTGCGCAGAAGCGCTTCACCTCGCGGTAGCGCCCCTCGCTGAACGTGAGGCTGAGCCAGCTCGTCACCCGCGTTCGGCGAAGCAGTCGAACAACGGCCGGTTTGGCCACCCCGTCCTCGAGGACCACACCCTGCCGGAACCGCGACAGATCGGCCGGCGTGAGCTGCCCCTCGACCTCCGCCTCATAGACCCGCCGGACCCTGAATCGGGGGTGCAGCAGTCGCTGGGCTAGCCCCCCGTCGTTGGTGAGGAGCAGTACGCCTTCGGTGTCTCGGTCGAGGCGCCCCACCGGAAAGAGCCTGGCCTGCTCCCCCCGTACCAGATCCAAGACCACGGGACGCCTCTGCGGGTCACGCCGGCTGGTGAGGTAGCCGCGCGGCTTGTGAAGCAGGAGATACCGCTTCGGCTCCGAGGTCGGGATGGGATGGCCATCAACGAGGATCCGATCACGGTGTGGATCGGCGAGCCCCCCGGGGCTGGTCACCCGCGCTCCGTTGACGGTGACCCGGCCCTCCCGGATGAGCCGCTCACTCCCCCGGCGCGAGGCGAGCCCCGCTTCCGCCAGGATCTTGTTCAGGCGCCTCTGCAACGGCGGTCTGAGCGTCAGGCGGATTCCCTTCCGCCTGCGGCAGGTCAGCCAGGTCCCTGAGCCCAAAGGCGACCAGGAACTCCCGCGTGGTTTCGTAGAGGAATGGACGGCCCGGCGCGTCCTTGCGCCCGGCGATCCGGATCAACCGGCGATCGAGCAGGCTTTCGAGCACACCTTCTGAATTGACGCCTCGGGTCAGGTCAATTTCCGGTCGGGAGACCGGCTGCCGGTAGGCGACGATGGCCAGGGTTTCGAGGGCTGGACGGGAGAGCCGGGTTTTGGTCCGGCTCCGAGCGAGACGGACCAGCCAGGGGGCCAGCTCCGGCCGGGTGACCATCCTGAATCCCCCGCCCGCCTCTACGATCTGGAGTGATCCGCCCTCCGCCTCGTACCGCGACTGCAGCTGGTCCACGAGCGCGCGGGCGTCGCCCGCGCTCGGCAGCTCGAGCAGCTCCTGGATCCGCTCAGCTTCCACGGGGGTGTCTGAGGCGAACAGCAGCGCCTCGAGGATCTCGTTCGGGCTAGGCATGGTCAGGACGCTCCTCGTAGGCTCGCTCGATGACAATCTCTCCAAACAACTCCTGCTGCCGCGCGCGTGCCTGGCCCACCCGCACGACCTCCAGGAGGGCCAGGAGGGTGACGCTAAGCTCGGACCGAGTCCGGCCGTCACCAACCAGGGAGGAGAAGAGGAGCGACCACGTGTGTCGAAGGAGGCTGACGATCTCGGCCATCCGCTCCAGCACCGAGGGGGGGTCGGGCCCCACCTCCTGGGGCCGGTCCCGCTCAGCGCGCTGTAGGAGCTTCTGATAGGCCTCCACCAGGAGGTGAACGGAGAGATCCTCGAGCGGGATTTCCTCTGCCGCCGGGAGGCCGCTTGCCGGTCGGCCGAAGAGCCGGGACTGCGCCTCCTCCCGCTCGGCGAACCAGAGCCCGATCTCTTTGATGCGCGCGTACGCCCTGAGCCGCTCCTCGAGCTCCTGCCTCATGCGCTCCCCTTCCTCATCGAGCTGCTCGTCATCGGATCCGGGAACCGGCAGAAGCAGTCTCGACTTGAGATACATGAGGGTGGCAGCCATGACCACGAAGGCGCCTGCGGCCTCGAGGTCCTGGAACTCAATGGCCTCGAGATGGCTCACATACTGATCGGTGATGATGCGGATCGGCAGGCAGGCCAGGTCGATCTCGCTGGTCCGGCAGAGGTGGAGGAGGAGGTCGAGCGGCCCTTCGAAGGATTCGACCCGGACCGTAATGCCGCGGGGTTCAACCGCGGTGCTCACGGCTCGATCTCTACCGCGCGACGGACTTCCTCCATCGTCGCCTGGGCCGTCTGGCGCGCCCGCTTGGATCCCTCGTGGAGAATCTCCACGACCTCGTTGGGCTCTTGCGCATAGCGCTCACGTCGCTCACGAACCTCGCGAAGCGGCGGGAGCAGGTGCTTCAGCAGGACATCTTTGCACTCCAGGCAGCCGATCCCGGCTGTCCGGCAGCCCACGGCGCATTGCTCGCGCTCTCCCTCTGGCGTGAAGATCTTGTGGAGATCGAAGACCGGGCAGACCTCAGGGTTGCCGGGATCGCTGCGCCGCTTCCGGGCTGGGTCGGTCGTCATGGTCCTGATCTTCGGCGTGATGACGTCCGGCGGGTCCGCGAGGTAGATACAGTTGTCGTAGCTCTTGGACATCTTCCGCCCGTCGGTGCCGGGCACCTTGGGGATTTCAGTCAGCAAGGCCTCGGGCTCGGGGAAGACCGGGGCGAAGGTATTGTTGAAGCGGCGGGCGATCTCACGGGTCAGCTCGATATGGGGAAGTTGGTCCACTCCCACCGGCACATGCGCGGCCTTGTAGATGACGATGTCAGCTGCCTGGAGGAGGGGATACCCGAGCAGCCCATGGGAGGGGACCGTGATGCCGAGCTGCTCCATCATCTCCTTGTAAGTCGGCACCCGCTCGAGCCACGCCACGGGCGTCACCATGGAGAGAAGCAGCGCGAGCTCCGAGTGCTCGGGAACCAGGGATTGGATGAACAGGGTTGACCGCTCTGGGTCCAGGCCTGCTCCGAGCCAGTCGGAGGCCATGTCGATGGTGTTCCTCGGAATCTCCTCGGTGCGAGCGGACTCGGTGGTGAGGGCATGCCAGTTCGCCACGAAGTAGAAACAGTCAAAGGTATCCTGAAGCTTGACCCAGTTCTTGAGGGCCCCGAGGTAGTTCCCCAGGTGGAGCTTGCCCGTCGGGCGCATCCCCGAGAGCACCCGCTCTCGCGATGAGGTCATGGCTCGGGCCCTTCCCTGCCCTGCCCGCGCTGCCACTCCCACACCTTGGCGGTGCGGAGGAACACATACTGAGCGTAAAGCGTGGCGACGACGAATCCTCGCCAGCCGTCGAGAAACCCCCAACGCAGGAGATACATCGAGGAGAAGCGCGCCGCCGGGCGCACGATCAGGTCGGCCAGGCTGACCCGGCGCGCTCGCGTGCGCCATTCGAGGGCGGCGAGCGTGGAGTACCGATTGGCGCGGGCGACAAACTCCTCCAGGTTCCGGTAGCTCTCATGGAGGAGGGGCTGAGCGAGCCGGCCCACCGGGCCCTGCACCGCGACTGATTCGTGGACGGGATGGTCGGCGAAGCGCCCGCATGCGCGACGGAAGAGCCGGACCTGCCAGTCGGGGTAGAGCCCTCCGTGCCTGAGCCAGGCCCCCCACAGGATGTTCTTTCGGGGTACGGCATATCCAGCGGCAGGGCCGTCAGCGGCCTCCACTCGCTCGATCTCTTCCCGGAGCTCGGGGGTGACCCGTTCATCGGCGTCGAGGGAAAGCACCCACTCCCCGCTGGTCTGGTCCAGCGCGAAGTTCTTCTGCGCCGCGAACCCCGGCCAGGGCCGGACCCAGATCCGATCCGTAAACTCCCGAGCGATCTCCACGCTCTTGTCGGCGGACTCCGCGTCCACCACCACGATCTCGTGAGCCCAGGCGACGCTCTGAAGACACGCGCGGAGCCGCTCTTCCTCGTTCCACGTGATGATGGCGACTGAGAGATGGCTCACCGGGAACCTCGCGCAAGCCTGGACCCCGCCGCCGGCGTTGCCGAACTGCTCGCGCTTGCTGAGCCGTCCAGCAGTTCGGCCGCTACGCTGAACACCTGGTCCGCGGCGAGGGCGGCCATCTTCCCGTCTGGGCTCTGGAGACCCCGGCATCGCGGGCCGTACGGTCCGTTGCGCGTCGCGCGAGTCGGACCGTAGAGCCCGAGCGCCGGGGTGGCGAGCGCCGCCGCGAGGTGAAGCGGCCCGGTGTCGGCAGCCACGACGAGGGCACAGCGCCGGAACAGGGCAGCGAGCTCGGGGAGGCCCGTTGGCGGAGCCAGCACGGGACGGGGCGTCAACCCCCGCCCCAGCAGTGAAGCCAGCCCCATCTCGGCAGGGCCCCAGAGGATCAGGACCCGGCAGCCCGCCTCCATCGCGAGCCGCTCGGCCAGTCGCCTGAAGTGGGTCAGCGGCCAGCGCTTCTCAGGCCTGCCGGCTCCCGGGTTGAGCGCCACGAGTCGGTCCTCGGGCTTGAGCCCCTGCTCAGCCAGGAAGGTATCGATGGCATGCTCGGCCACCGGGCTCTGCGGGAGGTGGAAAACCGGCCGCCGATCCTCAACGCCGAGAGGCGTCAGGAGAGAGAGGTACTCCTCCACGACGTGGACGGCCTCGGGGGGCGGGCTCACGCGATGGTTCGTGAACAAAGCGTTCAACGACTCTCGACAGCGGGGGAGCGTGAACCCGATCCTGATCGGCGCTCCGGTGAAGGCGGTGAGGAGGCCGCTCTTGACGAGCCCCTGAAGGTCGATGGCGACATCGAAGCGGCTGTCTCTGAGCCGCCGGCTGAACGCGCCGAAGCTCTCCCACACCTCCCCCGCTCCGGAAAGGTTCCGGAGGAGCCGCCGCCATCTCCGGGTGTCTACGGCGACCACCGCGTCCAGATCGGGGTGGTCGTTGAGCAGTGGCGCCACGCGCGCCTCGACGAACCACGTCAGATGCGAGTTCGGAAACCGACGGCGAAGAGCATGCGCGACCGGGAGCGCGTGGATCACGTCGCCGAGAGAAGACAGCTTGATGATCGCGATTTTCACCCCTGCCCCCCGAATGTACGGGCGATCGTCGCGATCAGGTCTCGGGTCGAGTGCCCCTTCGGGTCGCCGACGATGGCGACCTGACCGCCGCCATCGAGGACCGCACCGCGTTCCGGCACGCTCTCCTCTGCGTAGTCGGAGCCCTTGGCGTGAACGTCGGGTCGTAGGCGCGTGACCAGCCGGTCCACCGTGTCGTCGTCGAAGATCACCACGTAGTCCACCGGGTAGAGGGCAGCCAGGATCTCGGCCCGTTCGTCTTGGTTGACGACGGGGCGCCCCGGTCCCTTGATCCGTCGGACCGAGGCATCGGAGTTCAGGGCCACGATCAGCACATCCCCGAGCTGCTTGGCGGCCTGGAGATATCGCACGTGGCCGACATGAAGCAGGTCAAAGCATCCGTTGGCGAGCACGAGGCGCCGCCCCTCATGCCGGAGCCGCGCCCCGAGGCGTTCGGCCTCCTCAAGGCTCACCAGGGACGCCATCGCGTGCGAGGGCTCTCAGCAGTTCGGTCCGGGCTACGTGGGCAGTACCGCGCTTGGTCACCACCACGCCTCCGGCCACGTTGGCGAGCCAGGCCGCGTCGGTGGGGAGGCCTCCGCTCGCGAGGGCCACAGTGAACGTGCTGATGACGGTGTCTCCGGCGCCTGTGACATCGGCGATCTCGTCACTCCCATGGATGGGGAGGCACGTGATGGGACCCTCGCGTTCGAGGAGCACCATGCCCCGACTGCCGCGGGTGATGAGCAGGTACCGGCAGCCGAGCCGCTCGAGGAGCACCCGGCCCGCCTTCTCCACCGATGGCTCCTCGTCTAAGGCCATACCCGTGAACTGCTCGACCTCAGGCTCGTTCGGGGTAGCGGCGGTGACGCCTGTGAACCGGAGCAGGTCATAGCGGCTGTCGGCGCTGAGGAGGGTCCCGTTCCGGCTCCCGAGGGCTCGGGCCTGGCTCAGGAGGCCCGGCGTCACCGTCCCGTAGCCGTAGTCTGAGAGGAGGACGGCATCAGCCTGCGGGCCCCAGACCGTGAGCTGGTGCGCCAGCTTCTCCTCCGTGGTCGGATCGAGCGGCCGCCGAGGCTCGCGATCGACGCGGACGATCTGTTGCCGGGTGGACTGGGAGCCGCCAGCCATGATGCGAGTCTTGACGGGCGTGGGGCGCTCGCTGGTTTTGACAATGGCATCCGTTGTGATGCCAACCGACCGGAACAGATCAAGCACTTCTTCCCCGGCTGAGTCATCTCCTACGGCCCCCACGGGGAGGACCCGGGCACCAAGCGCGTGGACGTTGTGGGACGCATTCGCGGCCCCCCCGAGCCGGACCTCCCGTCCCTGATAGCGCAGGATCAGGACCGGGGCCTCCCGGGAGATCCGGTCCGGCTTGCCGTAGATGTACTCGTCCGCGATCAGATCGCCGAGCACCACCACGGTCTTCCGCGAGAAGTGGTCCACGATGCTCCGAAGTCTCGGGAGCGAGAACATCAGGTCTGCCTCCGCTCGAGGATCCACTCGACCGCGTCGAGGAGGTCGTGAGCGATGTGCTCGGGCTTTACGCTCCAGTGAGCCTGCCGATACTCCCACTCCCCGAACCCGTAGCCGGTCAGCACGAGAATCGGGGTCAGGCCCGCTCGGCAGCCAGCTTCGACATCTGCGATCTTATCACCCACCATGTAGGAGGCCGAAAGGTCCAGATTCAGATCTTTGCTCGCCCGAAGGAGGAGACCTGGCTGGGGCTTCCGGCAGTCGCAGCGGGCACGATAGGGAGGCTCCCCTTCGGTGGGATGATGCGGGCAGACATAGATGCCATCCAGGAAGGCGCCCTCGGTCTCGAGCTGGGCTACCAGCTCAGCGTGCACAGCCTGGAGCACGTCCTCGGAGAAATACCCTCGAGCCACGCCGCTCTGGTTGGTCACCGTCACGGCTCGGATCCCGGCCTCATTGAGCAGGCGGACCGCCTTGGCCGATCGCGGGAGCAGGCGAACCCGACGGGGGTGGTTGATGTACCCCACCTCCTCAACGAGTGTGCCATCCCGGTCGATGAAGACACAAACGCCCGCGGGCATCGACAGGCAGTGTAACCCTAACGCCGTGAATGTTCAAAGAAAATCCCTCCGCCGGTGGCCGGTTGGAAAGCGCGTTTCCCTGGCCGTCAGAGCGAGCGGTAAAGGGCAGTAAAAGCCTGGGCCTGAGCGGCAAAGGTAAAAGGCTCGGCCGCCCGGCGGCCTAACTCGGTGACGCGGGCCGGGTCAGTCTCCCTGAGCGCCTCGAGCCCGCGAGCGATCGCCTCTGGGTCCTCCGGGTCATCGAGGATCCATCCGGTCTCGCCGTGCCTGACCACCTCGGCTCCTCCGCTCCGGGCGCTGGCAAGCACCGGGAGACCGGCAGCCAGGGCTTCCAGGTGGACATTCCCGAAGGGCTCGTAGCGGGTCGGGAGCGCTACGAGGTCAGCCGCGGCGTAGAACCTCTCCACGTCTGGGCGGGCTCCGACCCACACGACGCGGCCCTCGAGACCGAGCCGTGCGGCCGTCACCCGGTACCGGGCGGGACTTCCCTTGCCCAGCAACAGGAGTCGGGCGCCCCGGTCTTGGAGGCGGGCAAACCCCTCGACCAGTGGCCCCAGGCCTTTCCGCTCGAAGCCGGAACCGACAAAGAGGGTGACCCACGCCTCTGCGGGAATCCCGAACTCGGTTCGGATGGCGTGGCGGAAGCGCCGCCGATTGTCGGGCGTAAAACGTTCCTGGTCCACCCCGTTGTAGATGACGGCAAGTCGGGGTTCTGGGATGCGGTACAGGCGGTGGATCTCCTCTTTCCCGCGGCGGGAGATGGCCACAATCCTGACTCTCGCCTCAGCGGTGAAGAGCCGACGCTCCAGAGCGAGGAGGGCCCGGTGATACGGGCTTGCCCGGAGCGCTGCGCGCCGCGCGCGATTGAGCCCTCGGGCTTTGATCTCGAGGTAGGCCCGGTGGCAGCCTTCCCCCGCTCGGTAGATGTCCTGAGAAAGGGTGCGCTCGTGGCTCTGGACCACGTCGAAGCGCTCTCTCACCACCGATCGGGCAGCCAGGGCGAAAGAGAGCACACGGGCCACCGCGGGACGGGGGAGCACGGGAAGCCGGTGGTGGGTGATCCCGGGGAGTGGGCGCTGCCCCGGAGGAGTGTAGAGGTGCAGGTCGTACCCCTGCCGCACGAACTCGGCGACGAGGCCTGCTGTCTGAGTCTCCAGGCCGCCGTAGTACACGAACGGTCGGCAGATGATGGCAAGCCTCACGCGCGCACCCGGGATCCGCGGCTGCCGATGGCGCGCTCGACGAGCGGGAAGAGGACCGCGCGGGCGGCGGCGTAGCTGTACCGGTCTTCGGCGCGGGCCCGCGCCCGGGCACCGAGTTCCTCCGCCTCGGCCGGGTGGTCGAGGAGGTAGGCGATCGCTCGGGAGAGCGCTTCGGCATCTCCGGGTTCCACGAGCAAGCCACAGCCATCCAGGATCTCGGGGATCATCGAGACCCGCGTCGAGACGATGGGGCGGCCGAGCGCCATGGCGTCGAAGAGCTTGGCCGGCACCTGTCCGAGGGTGTCGGGTCCGCGCCGTTGGGGGACCGCCACCACATCGGCAAGCGCAAGATAGGAGGGCACCGCTGAGAATGGGATCTCGCCGACGCACCGGACGTGAGAGCTTTGAGCCGCCAGGCGTTGAGCCGTCGCGCTCGTCGCGTCACATCCCACGACTGCGAGCACCACGTCGGGGCGGTCCAGCCATCGCAGCGCTTCCGCCAGGTCATCCACACCCTTGTGCCTCCGAGGTGTTCCGAGGAACATGACGACCTTTTCGGTGGTGATGCCCAAGTGGGAGCGGGGAACCCGCGGGTCAGTGGGAGTGGCCTGCCAGCTGCCGAGGTCGCGGACGTGGGGGATCGAGAGGCCTCCGAAGCGTGCTTCGAGGAAGCGCGATGCCACGGTCCTGAAGGGCGTCAGGCCAGTCAGCCGCTCCATGAGCCAGGTCCAGGGAAGCCCGTTGGGATTCGAGAGGTTCAGGCCGCGGCCGATGCGCCCCCCAAGGCCCGAGCGGTAGAAGAACCCCGTTTCCCAGTCGTCGATGTCCAGAAGCAGCGGGCGTCGGGTGAGTGCGTGCTTGAGGAGGCCGAGACCGTAGCTTGTCGGACGGGGCTTGGAGGCGTAGAGGAGCTCTCCATCAGCCAGGCGAAGCAGGGCGGGGAGCGCGGCGACAAAGCGCGGGTAGCGGAAGCCGGGAAGGCTCTTGTACACCACCGGCCCGCTCCGGATCGGTGCCCAGACCGCGGGGCCGAAGCGTGGCCCCACCACTTCCACCTCATACCGGGGAGCCAGGAGCCGCGCGAGAAGATCGGCGCGGCCGGCTGCGTTGTCGGAGAGATCGAAGCAGAGGACCGAGATCTTCACGTCCGTGCGTCGAGGAGACCCGAGTAGAGGCTGACGAGGCGACCCGTCACGCGGGACGCGGAGTAGCCCTCGACGGCCAGCTCCCGACCTGCACGCCCCAGCCTGCGCGCCAGCAGTGGATCCTCAAGCAGCCGGCGGATCGCCTGCGCCAGGGCTCCGGGATCCCCAGCCGGCACGAGAAGCGCCTCCCGGCCATCGGTGAGGATCTCTGGGACGACGCCGACACGGCTGGCGATAAGCGGGCAGCCCATGGCCAGATACTCGAAGATCACGCGGCTCATGCCATCTGACTCCAGAGGGGCGTAGAGCCCGATGGTCAGCGCTGCCATGACCTTCGGGAGGTCCGGAGTGAAGCCGGTGAACCGGCACTGCTCCTGAAGCCTCGCCGCTATGACCGCGCCCCGGATTGCCGTCTCGTGGGTCCCCTGTCCGGCGAAGAGGATGCGAGGTCGGATTCCCTCGCCTGCCAGTCGTGCCAGCGCCTCCAGGACGACCGCGTGTCCCTTCATGGCCCGGAAGCCGCTCACCATTCCGATCAGCGGTTCGTAGCTCGGAATGTCGAGCGTGGCACGGACCTCGTGCCCGTCCACGCCGGGGTGGAAACGGGTCGTGTCCACGCCACCGGCCAGCGTGACCACGCGCTCCGCGGGGAGCAGACCGGAAGCCACGTACTGACGTCTGATCACGTGGGTGGCGGCGGTGACGAGGTCGGTAGCGTTCCGGTACAGCCACCGGTTCGCCGCATGGGGCCGGACAGCTTGGACGATGTGGCGAGTGCGCACCAGGGGCCGGCGGGTGCGGCAGAGGCGATTGGCAAGGGCAGCCAGCCAGTGCTCCTTCCCCCGGTGAACATGAATCAGATCCACCTGAGGCAACCATGTGAGGAGGCGGGCGAGATCGGGGACGTCGGCCGAGGGGTTGAATCCGCTGGCCAGCCTGAGCGTCCCGATCCGCCTGACTCCGGCTTCCCGGGCTCGCTCCATCACCTGGCTGCTCGTCGGGCGGCAGCAGAGAATGGCCTCGTGCCCGTCGCGTTCCAGCTCGCTGACCACCTGGGCGGCCCAGTACGCATCCGAGCTCCAGCCCCAGTGGCTCATCACGTGAAGGATCCGCATGGTGCGCTCAGAGCGGTGGCTCGCTGCGCCCATAGCCGACCCGCTGATTCAGGGCCGCCCGGTATGCAGCCTCCACGGTCTCCACTGCCCGCTCGGGGTTAAACGCGGTCTCCGCTCGCCGTCGCCCCGCCCCGCCCATCCGGCGGGCCCGCTCCGGGCTCTCCACGAGAGCCAGCAGGGCGGCCGCAATGCTTTCGGGGCGGTCGTCCGGGAGGAGGAAGCCGGTTTCCTCGTGGACAATCGTCTCCGGTAAGGCTCCCACTGACCGCGCAATCACCGGTCTCCCACTCGCCATAGCCTCCAGGGCTGCCCGGCACGATTCGTCTGATCCCGCTCCCATGAGGACGAAGCAGTCCATGATTGCCAGGAAGCCGGGGAGGTCGTGGTCCCGGTAGCCGGTGAAGAGGACCTGCTGGGTGAGACCCAGTTCCCTCACCAGGGCCTCCAACTTCGGCCGCGACTCCCCCTTGCCGATGAGGAGCAGCCGCGCCTCAGGGAGTTTGTCGAGCACCAGCCGGAATCCCTCAATCAGAAGCTCGTGGCCGCGGTTGGGAGCCAGGCGCGCCACCGACCCCACCACGGGAGCGCCGCCGATCCCCAGCGCGTCACGGACCGCGCGCCCGTCGGTCTCGGGCGTGAAGCGGTGGAGGTCGGCGCTTCCGGCGAGCAGCCAGAGCCTCTCAGCCCCGAACCCCGCCTCCAGGCAGCGTGCGTAGATCTGACGGCTTACGGAGAAGGCGCCGACAGTCCGCCGGTAGAGATGGCCGCTGATCCCCCCGCGCCGAATCGCGCGGAGATTGTGAAAGGTGCGAAAAAGCGCGGCCCGGTGTCCCGAGAGGGCGCCGAGCCAGTGGTCATGGGAGTGGTGGCAGTGAACGATCTGAACTCTCTCGCGCCTGACCAGCTGGCGGAGGCGAACGAGATCTGCCAGGAGGCCCCGCAGCTCCAACGACAGGCCGGGGACCGGAACGAGCCCCGCCTCGCGGGCCTTGGCTTCGAAGCGGTCGCCCGGGATTACCCCGAGGAGGACGCGATGGCCACGCTGCTCTAGCCCTTTCAGCAGGCGGATAATCGGGTCCGCGCTTCCGGTCCACCACCGGTTAGCGGCGAGGTGAAGAACGGTCAGGGGGCTCACCGGTTCAGGAGCTCCTCGTAGACGGCGGTCAGGCGCTGGAGAGCCAGCGCACGCGAGAAACGCATCTCCACGAGCCGCCTCCCGGCCTTGGCCCGCCGAGTCGCGCTGTCCGGATCCCTGAGGACCGTGAGGATCCCCTGAGCCAAGGCCTCGGCATCGCCAGGGGAGACGAGGAGTCCCGTCACCTGGTGCTGGATCACTTCAGGGATCCCGCCCACAGCCGAGGCCACCACCGGGAGCTCAGTGGCCAGGGCTTGCAGGAGCGATTGAGGAACGCCTTCAGTTCGGATCGAGCTGAGCACGAAGCAATCCATGGCGCGGAGCAGGTCCGGCACATCCTGACGAAAGCCTGTGAAGCGGACAGCTTCTCGGAGCCCGAGGGCCCGGGCCCGGTCTTCCACCCACGCCCGCCGGATCCCATCTCCCACGAGGAGGAGCGTGGCGTCTGGGAACTCACGGCGCACGGCTTTGAGCCCTTCAAGCAGCTCGGGGTGCCCTTTGGACCCTCTGAACATGGCCACCGAGCCCACCACGGGCGGCTGCAAGGAAAAGGTGGTACGGATTCGCTCCCCGCCCGTGCCGGGGCTGAACTCCTCGAGGTCGACGCCCGCGGGGATGGCCACCACCTTCGCCGGGTTCACGCCGGCTTCCAGCACTCGCTGGCGGATTGCCTCGCCACTCGTCACGACTCGATCGGCGAGAAGGGAGTAGACCGGGTTCCATCCGTGCCGAAGGGGGATCGAGACGTGGCGGCTTCTCACCACGGGGAGCCCCATCAGCCGCCCGGCCAAACCCCCGAGCCAGGCATCCACCGAGCTGTGAGTGTGGATCAGGGCAACTCCTTCACGCCGGATCGCGGAGGTAAGCTTCCCGACTGCGGAGAGGTCCCAGGCTCCACGCATCGGCACCTGGATCGCCGTGACCTTGGCCTCCTCGGCCCGGGAGACGATCGCGCTGCCGGGCTGGCCGGCAACGAGTACGCGAAAGCCATGCTCACCGAGCCAGCGAGCTTCAGCCAGGATCCGCACTTCCTGCCCTCCCCAGCCGGGGGACGATTCGGTGTGGAGCACGGCCCTCATGGGTTCACCCCCAAAGGAGGCTCTCCAGCTGTTCGAGGATGTCGGAGACCTCGATTCCCGCCATGCAGGGATGGTCGATGGGACAGTGCGTCAGAAAACACGGTGCGCAGGGGACCGCCTTGGCGATGGTACGGGCCTGCGCGCTGCGCGGGGCGGTCAGCCGGGGATCGGTCGGACCGAACAGCGTGACAACTCCCACCCCCACAGCCGCGGCCAGGTGGGCCACCCCCGTATCCCCCGAGATGAGAAGATCGAAGCGGGAGAGAAGCCGCGGAAGGAGCGCCGAGCTGTCCCTCCCCACCAGCGAAGGTACCGGTGCGCCAACCCGCCGCCGGACCTCCTGGGCGAAAGGCAGTTCCCCCGGGCTCCCCAGAAGGACAGGAATGCCCCGCATTCCCTGCATCTCCCGCACCAACTCCACCCAGCGCTCGCTTGCCCAGAGCTTGGAAGGGCCGAAGGCCGCCCCGAGGTGGAGCCCGACCAAGGTGGCGTCAGGGGTGATCCCGGCCTCCCGGAGCAAGGCCTCGACGCCGCCGTCCGAGTCGGCGGGCGACAGGCGCAAGCGTGGGGTCGTCTCCGTGGGGGTGATGCCGTAAGCTCCGAGCAGCGTCAGGTACTCGTCCACCTGATGCTGTCGAGGCGACGGCCGTGGCACCGGATGCGTGAGGAGCCGGGCCCGGCCATCGGTGGCGTAGCCGACTCGCCAGCGCGCCCCCCAGCTCCTGGCGGCCAGAGCTGACTCGAACGAGTTCGGGAGTACGAGCGCGTGCTCGGCACCGAGTGTTCGAACCTTCAAGCTCAGCCTCAAGCGATCTGGAAAACTAGTCGGATATTTAAGTAGTTGATCGGCCACGCCCTGATCAAGCAGAAGGTCGACCCAGCATCCGACGACCGTGATCCGCGCAGTGGGGAGCGCGGCTCTGAGAGCCCGTAGAGCCGGCAGGGCCATCACGCTGTCCCCCAGCCAGTTGGGGGTCCGGACAACGAGGGATCGGATTTGGGCAGGGTTGAGGGCGTTCACCGGCGGAACAGAGGCTGAAAGGCCCCCTCCCAGCCGGCGTGGCCGCCGGTCACGACCAGACGAATGCCCAAAGCCCGGAGCGGGAGGTCAGGGAGCTCGAGCCCCCGACAGCGGACGGCGTCTTTTTCGGTGGTGATGAGCGCAGTGGCTCCAGCGGATCGAGCCCCCCGGGCCAGCTCTTCCAACTCCTCGGTGGAGTACCAATGATGGTCCGGGAATGTGGTGAAGCCGGCGAGGCTCACACCGAGCTCGTCAAGAGTCCGCACGAAGTTTGTCGGCCGCGCGATGCCGGCGAAGGCGTAGAGGCGGGCACCCCTGAGGTCGGCCAACCCAACCACCTCTCCACTCCGGAGCTCCCAACATTCTACCGGCTCATACCGGGCTGTCACAATTCCACCTTCGGGATTCCGAGCCTTGACTCTCTCGCTGATCGCACGGAGGGTTGCGCTGTCGGCGTGTCCGGTGACGACGATCAGATGCGCGCGGGCCAGCACGTTGACCGGCTCTCGGAGCGAGCCGCGGGGAAAGAGGTGGCCGTTCCCCCACGGGGCCGCACCGGAGAGCAGCACGATCTCCAAGTCCTTCTCGATGGTGCGGTGCTGGAAGGCGTCGTCGAGCACAAGAGCGGGGACGGCGAATCGCTCCAGGCAGAGTCGTCCCGCCTCGTAGCGGTCCTCGCCCACCACCACAGGGGTGCCAGGAAGGCGGCGGGCGAGCAGAAACGGCTCGTCCCCCGCCTGAGCGGGCTCCACCCTGATCCCGTTTGGATCGGCCACAACGAGGGATCCTCGCGTGCGCCGTCCATATCCCCGGCTCACCACTCCGGGCTCGATTCCCGATTTCTGAAGCGTCTTCACTGTGAGCTCTACCGCGGGCGTCTTCCCGGTCCCGCCGAGGGTGAGATTGCCGATGGAGATCACCGGGCACGGGAGGCGCCGACTTTTCAAGGCTCCCGTGGCGTACAGGAGCCCCCGGAGCCCCAGGAGGCCGCGATAGCCGACGGCCAAGACCGAGAGTGGGAAGGTCAGGGCAGGCGGGATCTCCCACTCCCCGGAGACCGGAAGCCTCATAGACGTGGGCTCACGATCTTCTTGAGGAGTTCCATGGTCTCCCGCACCGCCCCCTGTCGGCTCGCCACAGCCGCGAAAGCCGCCTCCCCCATTCGGCGGGCGAGATCGGGGTCAGCGAGGAGCCGATGGGCTTCGGTCTCAAGCCCGGCACTGTCTTTCACGAGGAAGCCGCCGCCGGAGTCCAGCAGGAGCGTGGCGCTCTCCCGGAAGTTGGACGTGTGTGGGCCAAACAGGACCGGCTTGCGACGCAGAGCGGGCTCCAGCATGTTTTGACCACCCCAGGGGATGAGGCTCCCCCCGACGAAGGCGATCCGCGCCACTTCGTAGAGCTGCGCCAGCTCCCCGATGGTGTCGAGCACGATGACATCCACGCGGCGCCCCGCGGGAAGCGCGCTCCGCTTCGCCGAACGGAGACCCCGGACCTGGATCAACCGCTCTACCTCCGCCACCCGCTCGATATGGCGGGGCGCGACTACCAGAATCAGGCCGGGATGATGGACCTTGAGGCGGACAAAGGCATCGAGGATGATCTCTTCTTCCCCGGCATGAGTACTTCCCGCGATCCAGATCGGCTCGTCCGCGGTGAGCTCCAGGAGCTGGTTCCAGCGGGCCTCAACCCCGGCCTCGGATGCGGAGAGCTCGGTCTTCAGGTTGCCCGTGACCACGACCCGCTCCGGAAGCGCGCCCAGGATCCTGATCCGACGGGCATCTTCGGTGGACTGCATAGCAAACATCCTGACCGGTCGCAAGACTTTTCGCAAGAACGGCCGCACCAGCCGATACCGGCGGAAGGAGCGGTCGGAGATCCGGCCGTTGGCGACGATGACGGGAACACCGCCGCGATCGAGCTCTCGAAAGAAGTTGGGCCAGATCTCGGTCTCCATGGCGACGAAGAACACCGGACTGATCGTCCGGACCGCTCGCCGGACGGGGCCGGGGAAGTCCAGGGGGAAGTAACAGTGGGTCGCGAGCGAGCCTAAGCGCTCCCGTACGGCGATGGCCCCCGTCGGGGTCACGGTCGAGACCACGACATTGAGATCGGGCCAGAGGTTGCGGATCTCCTGCACCAGCGGAACCGAGGCCAGCGCCTCCCCCACGGAGACCGCGTGCACCCAGCAGCGTGGCGCGGGAGGAAGCCCCTCCAGGCGTCCCAAGCGCTCGCTGAATCGCACCGGATACCTCCCGCGGAGATGGCGGGCAAGCAACCCCGGCAGGTAGGCGAGGAGGGCGAGGGCGAGGCCGACTGTGTAGAGGGGGTACATTACCGGGCCAAGAGGAGAGCATCCGCCCGCCACGTCAGGTCCCGCAGGGAGGACTCGAGCTCCTTACGGAGCGCTTCCTGCTCCTCCCGATCACTCCTCGGCGGCACGGTCAGGGGTGATCCGAAGCTCACTATAGCGCGGGTGAACGGTCGCGGGATGAGAAACTCGTCCCAGCTGGAAAGGCGCCAGGCTGGCGCTGCGCTGAAGGTAAAGGGGATGATGGGGGCTCCGGAGAGTCTCGCCAGGGCGATGACGCCGGGCTGAACGATGTAGCGGGGACCCTGGGGGCCGTCTGGGGTCACAGCCACTGCCTTGCCCTGCCGGAGATGCCGGGCCAGAGCCCGCAAGGCTTCCGAGCCACCCTCTGTAGTCGACCCTCGGACCACCTGGAAGCCGAATCGTTTCATGAAGCGGGCCACCAACTCTCCGTCGCGCGAACGGCTCGCCATGATGCGGATCGGACGCGAGGGGCCGTAGAGCGAGTAGAGGTAAGGGGCCATGAGGATGCGTCCGTGCCAGATGGCGTAAATCAGGGGGAGCTCTTGCTCCCAAAACGGAACCACGTGGTGGGTGTCGATCTCGCGGACGCGAAGGGTCAAGCCCAGTCCCCTGACCGCCCAGTAGGCCATTCCCGGGGCCAGGGCGCAGAGCAAGCGGTCTCGTGGGGTCATACTGCCTGGGCCACCTCCAGGATCTCGCGAGCTGCCCGCTCCCCCACCCCGGGAGTGCCGAGCGCCCCCTTGAGCTGGGAAAACGCCCGGCACTGCGCCTCACGGCGTTCCGGAGCCTTGAGGAGCTTCAGAGCCTCGTCCGCCAGCCTGCTTCCCGTCGCCTCCCCTTGCAGGAGCTCAGGGACGACAGCCCGGCCCGCGACGATATTGGCCAGGCTCACCCACGGGATCCTGATCAAGAGGCGGCCCATCAGCTCGGACAAGCGAGAGACTCGGTAGCAGACCACCATGGGGCTGCCGATCAGGGTCGCCTCGAGTGTCGCGGTCCCCGAGGCTACGAGAAGAAGATCGGCGGCTGCCATCACCTCGCGGGTCTGGTTCCACACCAGCGAGAGCCCCGGGGGAGGGTCCGTGAGGAGCGCCTGAACCCGCGTATGATCCACGCTGGGCGCGGGCGATACGAAGAACCGGGCCGAGGGGATCTCCCGGCGGACCAGGTGAGCAGCTGCCACCATCGGGGGGAGGAGCCGTTCCACCTCCTCGCGGCGGCTCCCCGGAAGGAGACCGACAACCGTGGCCTCGGTCGGGGTACCGAGCGCCCGCCGAGCGGAGTCTCTGCCCAGGTCGGGTTGGAGGGTGTCCAGGAGAGGGTGCCCGACGAACTCCACACGGGCGCCGACCGACTCGTAGAGCGACAACTCAAAAGGAAACACGGCGAGCACCCGCGTGGCGAACTTGGCGATGAGCCGCGCGCGTCCCCGACGCCAGGCCCAGACCTGGGGGGGGATGAAATAGACCACCGGGATCTGGAGCCGCCAGGCCACGCGGGCCAGTCTGAGGTTGAACTCCGGGAAGTCGATGAGGACCAGAGCGCGGGGCCGCTCGATCCGGAGCGTTCTTCGCAGAAGCGCAAACGACCGGACCAGCCTGGGGAGGCGGGAGAAGACCTCGCTCGATCCCACCACCGCCATGCCGGTATGATCGGCCAGGAGCCGCACGCCGGCCTCGGCCATGCGCGGGCCACCCATGCCCATCAAGGTCCACGAGGGGGCCTGCTTCCTGAGCGCCCGTGAGAGCGTGGCCCCGTGGAGGTCCCCGGATGCCTCGCCGGCAACCAGCATCAGCGAGGGGGAGGAGAGAGCGGGAGGTCCGACGGTGCCTTCCTGGCCGCTCTCATCCGACATCGGAATCAACGCTCACGATGGCGATCCCCTCGCGGTCGGCCAACTGGAGCACGGCCTCACGTTCCAGAAGCAGGACTTTCCCTCCCTCCATGGCCAAGATTCGGGCCTTACCCTCCGCCATTGTTGTCAGTGTCTCGAGTCCAACCGTTGGCACATCGAAGCGGTAGTCGTGCCGAGGGGCCACAGCTTTGACCACCACCGTCCCGGGGCCCGCGAGGCGGCAACCGCGTCGGATGGTTTCGCTGGTCCCCTCGATGGCCTCCACCGCCACCGTCGCTCCTCGAGCGACCACTACCGTTTGCCCGATGCCGAAGGCAGCGCAGCCCCGGGCCAGACGGAGGCCGAGGGCGATCTCCTTCCATTCGGCCTCCGAGGGGATGCGCACGGTTACAGGTCCAGACGGGACCAGGAGCGAGGAGAGAAAGAGCCGCTGGTCTAGCACTTCGATGCCGAGCCCGGTCAGGGTCTCGAGCACGGCGGAGGCCAAGGCGGTTTCCGAGAGGCCACCCGCGGTTGAGAGGATCCGCCGGGTGGCACTGTCGGCCCCCGACTCGTCGAAGAAGACGCGCCGTGAGAGGTGGCCGGCGAAGACGACGGCAGCCACGCGCGCGTCCCGGAGCCCGTCCAGGACACTCCCGATGTCAGTGAGGCGGCTTTGCACCACAGTGTGGGCACACCTCTCAAGGCCGGGGGCGTCCCGGAAACTGAAGGCCACGACACGCCAGCCCTGGCGCGCCGCCTCCGCCGCCATCTGGCCGGGGAGCACCCCGGCCCCCGCCATCAGGCCGAGCGTCCGCTCCACGGAAGATCCTCCGGCCAGGCTCTCTCTCGCCTGCCTTCACGGATCATCCGCTCGATCTCCAGAGCCACCGCCAGGGAGCGGAGGTCTTCCCCCTCGAGGAGCTCGGCTGACTTCCTGCGAGTCGCCTCTCGGACCGCCGAGATCAGGTGAAGGATCTCAAGCTTCAACGGATTCTCTTTGTGAACGAAGACGTGCTCGACGAAAGACGCCCGGCGGTAGCGGATGGATTCGCGGTTGAGGGTGTACTCCTGGGCGGCCCGGCGGTGAACCTGAATATCCTGGTCCGTGTAGTCAAGGAGGATATAGGCGTCGGGCTGCGTGATGGCGAGCGTCCGGATCTTCTGCTCCGTGGCCCGGCTGGCCGTGATGGTCGCGATGGCCCCCGTCTCGAAGAGGATCTGGACGCTGGCGACGTCGGGTCCCACTGAGTGGAGCGACTGTCCCACGGCGTTCAGGCGCCGCGGCTCGCTCTCGACCAACCCCAGAACGATATCGATATCATGGATCATCAGGTCCATGACCACCGTGTCGTTTTGAACGCGGGGGACGAACGGACCGAGCCGCCGCGACTCGATCAGGAGGGGATCGTGGACAATTTTCTTGAGTTCCTGCACGGCGCCGTTAAAGCGCTCGACGTGGCCGACGTGGAGGACCACTCCGTGCTGGCGCGCGAGGCGGTAGAGCTCCTTGGCCTCCTCCAGCGTGGGGGTCATGGGCTTTTCGACGAGCACGTGGATCCCCGCCTCCAGAAGGTCACGCGTGACGGGCAAGTGAAGCGGAGTGGGAACGGCCACGCTGACGACGTCGGCGCGACCGATCAGCTCTCGGTGGTCGGAAAACACCTGGGTGCCGTACTGGGCGGCGAGGCGGCGGGCCTTAGCGCCGTCGACATCCACGATCCCCACGAGGTCCACGTCCGCGAGCTCGGCATAGACCAGGATATGGTACTGCCCCATGTGGCCGGCCCCTACCACCCCGGCCCGGATCCGACGCTTTCGATCGGCCATCAGAAGATCGACTCCTCTTCCGTCACCGGGCTCCCCGCCTCACGCTGGGCGGGGCCACAAATTCCCAGCTTGGAGGAGTCGATGAACTCAGCCATGTGGGTGAGGAGCGGCGTGCGTGCGAGCTCGGCCCGGATTCGCTGAACCGCTCCGCGCGGCGACAACCCCGACCGATAGAGGATGCGAAAGGCGGCCTCGATCTGCCGTCGGTCCTCTGCGCCGACCCCGCCGCGCCGAAGGCCGATGACGTTTACCGAGCGGGCGGTGGCCGGTGCCCCGTCCACGATGATGAACGGCGGGACATCCTGCAGGACTTTGGCGCACCCCCCGATGTAGGCGTAGGCGCCAATGCGGGCGAAGGGGTGGATGCCTGAGAGCCCGCCCACTGTTACCCCATCCTCCACCCGGACGTGGCCGGTAATGCCGGCATAGTTGATGATGATCACGTGGTTGCCGATCTTGCAGTCGTGAGCGACGTGACTCGTCGCCATGACCAGGGTGTGATCGCCGATTTCGGTCCAGCCGTGCTCGGTTGTCGCCCGGTGGATCGTCACATGCTCGCGGATGACCGTGTCCGCTCCTATTCGGACGCCCGAGGGCGTCCCCGGCTTGTACTTGAAGTCCTGAGGCGGAGCCCCGACGACCGAGCCATGCCCGATGCGGCTCCTAGCGCCCACCACGACCCGCTCCTCGAGCACCACGTGGTGGCCCACTTCCACGTCTGCGCCAAGCTCGACGTCGGGGCCTAGCAGTGAAAAGGCGCCGATCCTTACCCCGGGGCCGAGCCGCGCTCGGGCATCAATCAGCGCTGACGGGTGAATCAGGTTAGACGCCATCGTTGTCGGACGGAGCTCCCGATCCCAGGCGGCGCTCAAGCTCCTGCACCCGTCGCTCCAGTTCCCGCACCCGCTTGAGCAGCTCGGGGAGTCTTGGCAGTGCCGCGAGCATCCGCCTACTCTCCGCCGCAGGGCGGGCCGGGAAGCCGAGGTACGGGCCGGCTTCCGTCAGGTCCGAGGCCACTCCGGACTGGGCTCCAACGATCACGCCGTCGGCGAGGGTGACGTGGTCAGCCACGCCAACCTGCCCGGCCAGGATCACGCGGTCCCCCAGCTGGCAGGAACCCGAGATGCCGACCTGGCCCACCAAGATGACATCCTCCCCGATCTTCACGTTGTGGCCGATCTGGACGAGGTTGTCAATCTTGGTTCCCCGTCCGATCATCGTCCGGCCCACGGTGGCGCGGTCCACCGCGACGTTGGCGCCGAGCTCCACGTCATCCTCGATGACCACGCTCCCCACCTGGGGGATTTTGCGCTGGTGCGCGCCGTCGGGGGCGTAGCCGAAGCCGTCGGCCCCGAGGACCGCGCCGGAGTGGACGATGACCCGCTTGCCCAGCCTGATCCGGTCGAGGATCACCGCGTGCGAGTACACCAGACAATCGGCACCGATCTCCGCGTCGGCGCCCACGTAGACGAACGGATGGATCCACGCCCGCTCCCCGACCACCGCCCGCTCCCCGATGAACACCAGCGCGCCCACGGTAGCTGTGGGATGAATCTGAGCACCGGGGGCGACGTGGGCTGAGGTGTGGATCCCCCCCGGCGGGGTCGGCATCGGGTGGAAGAGGTGAAGAAGGTCGATAAGCGCCATGCGGGGGTGTTTGGCTCTGAGAAGGGACCCCGGAAGGTCTGTGACATCCTGCGAGACCAGCAACGCCGCCGCCCGGCTCTTCCGGGCACGCGAGAGAAACCTCCGGTCACTCACGAAGGAAATCTGATCGGGGCCGGCTGTGTCCAGCGGCGCCACGCCGGTAATAACCCGGTCTGGGTTTCCCTGCAGCTCCACCCCGAGTATCCGGGCGATCTGACCTAAAGTCACGGGCTTGGCACCTTCCCAGGAGTCTACCGCTTCGCGCGGCTCATCGTCCGATCGTACGCCTTGATAATCTCATCCGTGAGGTCCGCTGCAGGAGCTCCGTACGCCACGCCCGCACTCCGCTTCTCGAGGATGAGCAGGTAGCCACGTTCCTTTCCGAACCGCTGGATGACCCCGGAGAGGTCAGCGCGGATCTGCTGGAGGAGCTCCCGCTCCTTTTTCTCAAGCTCTCGCTGCGAGTCGCTTACCAGCCTCCGCAAGTCGCGGATCTTGCGTTCTAGCGTCTCCTGCTTTTCCTTCCTGGCCCCCGCGCTGAGCAACGGGCCTTTCTTCGCCAGCTCTTGCCGACGCTTCTCGATCTCACTGCGCTTGACATCGATTTGCCGTTGCATGGCGACCTTCTCCCGCTCCATCTGCTCCCGAGCCGCCACGCCCGCGGAGGACCGTGCCAGAATGCGCTGGACGTCGAAGTACCCGATCCGACCTGGAGACTGCGCGCTCGCGGTCGGGCCAACGAGAAGGACGGCGGCGGTTACCCCGAGCAGTGCTGTCCGGACGCCAACCCGCGTCATCCCTCTCTCCTTGCCTCCTCGCGCCGGGTTCAGCCCCTGCCCCATGGAGTGGCGGATGCCGGTGCGAACGGCGCTCCATACCCAGGCCTCCGAGCAGGCATCTTCCAGACAACCCACGGGTCAGCCGGGAGCCTAAAACGGCGTACCGACGGAAAAGTGGAACTGGCTCTCATCCTCGCCGGCTCGTTGATCCAAATTGAATCCCCAGTCCAGCCGGACCGGTCCAAACGGTGACTGCCAGCGGATCCCGACTCCGGCCGCCTCGCGCGTGTCCGTAAGGTCGAAGTCTGTGCCGGAGCCGTAAACGTTCCCCACGTCGAAGAACGCGGCCAGCCTGAGCCCGAAACCCAACGGGATAAGGTGCTCCACGTTCAGCAACACCTCACTGTCGCCCCCGATACGAGCCCCGGCTGCATCTCGGGGTGAGATGTCGCGGAAATCCACGCTCCGGATCGAGTTGGGACCGCCCAGGAAGAAGCGCTCGAACAGCGGCAGGTCGTCGCTGCCGAATCCGAACCCATGCCCCGCTTCTACGCGACCGGCGAGAATCGTGCCGAAGAGCACAGGGTAGAAGTAGGACAGCTGCCCGACGGTCTTAAAGAACCGGTTGTCGCCCCCGAGGCCTGCCACCTCGTTGATCAGGCTCATCCGGCCACCCTTCGTGGGGACGAAGACGTTGTCGCGGGTATCCCAGGTCATGCTCGCCGTCACCTGGGAGGTGGTCGAGCTCCCTGCCGCGGCCCGAAGGACGCTACTGGCCGAGGTGGCCACGTCCGAGATCTCGTCCTCGGTGAACCGGTAGGTGAGATGCCATCGCCAGAACTCCATGAACGGATGGCTCAGTCGGAGATCCCCGCCCAGGCTGTCCACACTGAAATCGGTGAACTGACGGCGGTTGTTGAACACATCAAACCCCGCGGCAAGCGGGCGATCAAACAGCCAGGGCTCCGTAAAGCCGATGGTGCCCTGCTGGACATCCGCGCCGCCCCGGATCTGGAGAAACAGTTCCCATCCCTTGCCGAGGAAGTTCCGTTGCGAGAGGTCAAGGGTCCCGATCAGGCCATCCACGGAGCTGAAGCCACCGCCGATGCTGAACAGGCCGGTGGCGCGTTCGGTGACGTCGATGTTCACCACGATCTTGCTCTTGTCCGAGCCCGGGGCTGTGGAGACGTTTACGCGTTCGAAGTAGCCCAGGTTGATCAGCTTCTGACGGGCCCGATCCAGCTGCTGGGTGGTGAAGAGGTCCCCCTCGGCCAGCGGGACTTCGCGCCGCAGGATCTTCTCTTCGCTTCGCACGTTCCCGCTGATGTTGATTCGCTCGACAAACACTTCCGGACCCTCGGCGATCTCCAAGGTGACGCCGACTGTTTTCGCGGCAGGGTCCGAGCGCGTGATCGGGTTCACCTCGACGGCGGCGTGGCCGATCTTGCCGTAGAGCCTTCTGATGCCCCGCACAGTCTCGCGGAGCTTCGATCGAGAGAAGACCTCTCCGGGTACCAGCGTGATTTGCCGCCGGACCTCTTTCTCAGGCAAGACGCTGGTCCCCGCCACCTCCACCTCCCCAACCGCGAACTGGGGGCCTTCGACTACGACAATCTTGATAGTGGCCTGCGCCTCTTGGGGGTCGACGATGACGTCGTGGGACTCCACTCGGGCCTGGATGTAGCCGTGGTCATGGTAGAGGGCAAGGATTCGCTCGAGGTCCTCTTCCAGCCGCTGGCGCTGGACGATGCCGCGGAGGATGAAGTACTGCCGCTCCCGCGTGGCCATCACCCGCTTGATCTGTCGGGGGGTGAGACTCTCGGCCCCCTCGATGACAATGCGCGCGATCTTAATCTTGCGCCCCTCCTGGATCCTGAACACCAGCTTAACGTCCCCCTCAGCCAGCACTTCGGATTCAGGGGTGATCTGGACCTCGAAGAAGCCCTGCTCCTCGTAGTGGGTCTTGAGCTTCTCCAGGGCTTGCCGGACCCCAACCGGATTGTAGATGGTGCCAACTTTGAGCTCGATCTGCTCCCGCAGGGCGTCGGTTTTGATGCGCCGGTTCCCGGCGAACTCGATGTCCCGGATGAACGGCCGTTCGGTCACCACGAAGGTTACCTTGAGGCCTCCCTCGAATTCCTCGACTTTGAGCTCGACGTCCTCAAAGAACCCGAGGGCGAAGATAGCGCGGATATCTTCGGCCAGTCGAGCCGGGACAAACGGGGAGCCGACCGTCGTCTGGACTTGGCCGAGGATCACCGCCTCTTGGATCCGACGGTTCCCCTCCACCGCCAGCTCCCTGACGATGATGGGACGCTCCTCCGCCTGGGGACGTGCCCCGAATAGGGTAATGCCGAGCAGGGCAAAAAAAATGGAGAGAAACACTCTCCCCCCTCTGGACATAGGCCGAAGAGTACTCCTCTCCGTTGGGGTAAGCGATCTCAGTGCTCGGCTAGCTCGAGGGGGGTCTCCGCCGGCTCCTGTTCCCGAAGGACGAAGCTCTCCCCGTCACCGCCTACCTCGATCTGGGCCCCTTCAGAAAACTGCCCTCGTACGATAGCCTCCGCAAGGGGATCCTCGATGTGCTTCTGGATTGTGCGGCGCAGTTGGCGCGCCCCGTAGGTCGGATCGTAGCCCTTGCGGAGCACTAGGTCCTCGGCTCCGGCCGTCAACGCGATCCGAATCCCCTTGTCGCCCAGTTGTTTGTTAATCTGGTTGACCATGAGACGGATAATTCCCTTGATGTGGTCCGGGGAGAGCGAATGGAACACGATGATATCGTCGATCCGGTTGAGGAACTCGGGGCGGAATGCCCGCTTGAGTTCCTCCATCACCCGATCCTTCATTCTCTCGTACGATTCCGCCTCGTCCCCCTTGAGGAAGCCGGGAGCCGTACGCTTGCTGATCAGCTGCGTCCCTAGGTTGGAGGTCATGATCAGGATGGTGTTCTTGAAGTCCACCACGTGCCCGAGCGAATCGGAGAGCCGCCCATCGTCGAGCACCTGGAGCAGCATGTTGAAAATGTCTGGGTGAGCCTTCTCGATCTCGTCGAAGAGGACCACCGAGTACGGCCGGCGGCGGACTTTCTCGGTTAGCAACCCCCCCTCTTCATAGCCCACATAGCCGGGAGGGGCCCCGAGGAGCCGAGACACGGAGAACTTCTCCATGTACTCGGACATATCGATGCGGATCAGCGCGTTCTCGTCGCCGAAGAGAAACTCGGCGAGCGCACGGGCGAGTTCCGTCTTCCCGACTCCGGTGGGCCCGAGGAAGACGAAGGATCCCACGGGTCGCCTGACGTCTTTGAGGCCGGCCCGGGAGCGCCGGATGGCTTTGGAGATCGCCGCGATGGCATCCTCTTGGCCGATGATCCTCGCGTGGAGGGCCTCCTCCATGCGCGCCAGCTTCTGCGACTCCTTTTCTTCCAACTTCGCCAGGGGGATGCCAGTCCAGCGCGAAACGATGTACTCGATGTCCTCTTCACCGACGGACGCCGAGGCCTTGCCCTTGTGCTTTTCCCAGTCTCGCTTGAGCTGGTCGTCCCGGCTGCGAAGATGCTTTTCCTTCTCGCGAAGGGAGGCGGCCTTTTCGAACTCCTGAGCTTCCAGGTACATATCCTTCTCCCGCACGACCCGCTCGATTTCCTTCTCGACCTCCTTGATCTCGGGCGGCGGGGTCATGGCCATCAGGCGGGTTCGCGAGGATGCCTCGTCGATCACGTCGATGGCCTTGTCCGGGAGCTGTCGATCGGTGATGTAGCGATCGGCCAGCTTGACGGCGGCATCAATAGCCTCGTCTGTGATCTTCACTCGGTGGTGGGCCTCGTACCTGTGCCGAAGCCCTCTGATGATCTCGATGGCCTCGGGCACCGAGGGCGGACGGACGATGATGGGCTGGAAGCGTCGCTCGAGCGCCCCGTCCTTCTCGATATACTTCCGGTACTCGTCGAGGGTGGTGGCGCCGATGGTCTGGATCTCCCCCCGACTGAGTGCGGGCTTCAGCATGTTGGAGGCATCAATGGCCCCCTCGGCAGCCCCGGCACCGATCAGCGTGTGGAGCTCGTCGAGGAACAGGATCACGTTCTCGGACTGGCGGATTTCCTTCATCACCGCCTTGAGCCTCTCCTCGAACTGTCCCCGGTACTTGGTTCCGG
>JBHIBG010000002.1:0-140611 GCA_046758965.1 Methylomirabilia bacterium
GAGAGGTCGAACACCGCCACGAGCGCCCCCACGATCACCAACGCCATGAACAGCCTTTTCATGTCTCACACACCAGATCTCATCTCATGAAAACAGCGGAGAGCGCCCGTTTATTCCCGGTTCCGGACAACCTTCCGGACCAGAACCTCGAGGGCTACGGCGAGCTCAACTTGCTCCGCGACGCGGCGTCTCAACCGATAGTGGACCGCTGCAGCTCAGTGGGACACCGCACACTTTCGGAGACGCCGTCACCAGGCCGTAACGCGAAACCGCGTTCAAGGCACGCCAGGCCTACCAGTTGGGCCAAGCACGATCCTCGGTAATCGGCAGCAGCGGACAGATGAGCGATGCATGCCAGCTCCCTGGAACCCTGAGACCTTCGGCACCCGCCCAACGGGGAACGCGCGTGCGGAGCAGACGAAGGGCGAGAGAGGGCCAGTTGCCCGGAAGAATGGCGAGGGGGAGGGTTACCGGCCTCTCCTACCCGCGGAGGTCAGGAGTGATCTTGTAGGCGTGGATCTTCCGGTAGAGCGTTTTGGGGTCAATGCCGAGAAGGGTTGAGGCCTTCCCACGGTGGCCACCAACTTGGCGGAGGGTGGCGATGATGTGCTGACGCTCCATGTCCTCCAGGCTGCCCGACGCTGGGCCGGAGGCCGGCGCCCCGCACTGGACCTCGGGAGGCAGGTCCTCGGGCTCGATCTCCTCCCCCTGAGCGAGGATCACCGCCCGCTGGATGACATGCTCGAGTTCTCGCACGTTGCCGGGCCAGTCGTAAGCCTCCAGACAGGCCAGCGTTTTCGCTGAGATTTGCTTAACGCCGTAGGCCGCGTTCTGCTCGAGGAAGTGCCGCGCGAGAAGTGCCGTGTCCTCTTTTCGCTCCCGGAGCGGTGGCAGGGTCAGCGTGATCGTGTTGATCCGGTAAAACAGGTCCTGGCGGAAGTGGCCCACCTTCATGGCTTCCGCCAAGTCTTTGTTCGTGGCGGCCACGATCCGTGCGTCCACGGTCCGGGTCCTGGTCCCCCCGACGCGGAAAAAACTCCCGGTCTCCAGCACTCGGAGAAGTTTCACCTGGCTCTCCGGCTCCATCTCGCCGATCTCATCCAAGAACAGCGTGCCTCCTTCAGCCAGTTCAATGAGGCCGGGCTTGCTCTGGATCGCACCGGTGAACGCGCCTTTTTCGTGGCCGAACAGCTCGGACTCCAAAACCTCGCGCGGAAGGGCCCCGCAGTGGATGGGGGCGAACGGCTGCGGAGCACGGGCAGACCGCTCATGGATGGCCCGAGCCACGAGCTCCTTCCCGGTGCCGCTCTCTCCCAGGATCAACACGGTGGAGTCGGTGGGCGCCACCCGGTCCACAAGCCTCAGCACTTCCTGTATCTTCGGACTCCGGGTCACGATCCCCGCAAACGGCTCCCCTCCCGCCACCCGAGATCGAAGCGCCATGTTCTCCCGGATCAGCCGACCCTTTTCGGCCGCCTTGCGGACGAGAATATCCAGTTCCTCGATCTTGGCAGGCTTGGTCAGGAAATCGTAGGCGCCCAGCTTCATAGCTTCCACTGCGGTCGACACGTCATGGACACCCGTCAAGACGATGACCTGGGGGTTATCAGGGAGGTTCCGGACGGCACGGAGGAGCTCGATCCCCTCCAGGCCAGGCATCTTCATGTCCAGGAGCAGGACGTCAGGAGTAGACTCCTTGAGCCGCTCCATCGCCTCCTGGCCGTCAGCGGCTCCCTCCACCTCGTGCCCCTTGCGGGCGAGCTCCCTGACAAGGAGTTCGCGCAGATTCTTCTCGTCGTCGGCAACCACAACCCTGAGCGTTCTGGTCATCGTTCGCCCCCCTCGGGGGCGCTCGGAAGAACCACCCGGAAGCGAGCGCCTTGATCCGGCCGCGAGGTTACCTCGATACGCCCGCCATGATCGGCCACGATACCCTGGGCGATGGCAAGCCCGAGACCGGTCCCCTGGCTGGGCGGCTTGGTGGTGAAAAATGGGTCGAAGATGCGAGGCAGGAACTCTTCGGGGATCCCTGGGCCCTGATCCTCGAACTCCACCTCGAGCTCATCCTCGGGGAGGCGCCGGGTTCTAATCGTGACAGGCCCCTTGCCTTCTGTGGCCTCCAGGGCGTTCGCCGCAAGCGCGAGAAAGACCTGACGGAGTTGCCCTTCGTTGGCGAGCACCCGCGGCAGGGCAGGATCCGGCTCAGTGAGGCAGCGGGCTTCGGAAAATCGGGCCTGGTGCCAGAGCAGCTCCAGCACCTTGCCGACCACCGCGTTGACGTCGGTGGGGACGCGCCGACTACCCGGATCCCGCACAAACTGAAGCAAGCTCGCGGTGATCTCCTTGCACCGGTACGCCTCCTCCTCGATGACGCCCAGATACGAAGGGAACTCCTGGAAGGCCGGCAGCCTTGCCAGCTCGGGAGCGCGAGCCCGCTCCTTGAGGGCTTCGGCGCACCCTGCGATAGTAGCCAGCGGGTTATTGAGCTCATGCGCCACCCCCGCGGCGAGCCGTCCCGCCGTGGTCAGGCGCTCGGCGAGGAGCATCTGCTTGGCAAGCCGCTTCTGGAGGGTGATGTCCTCAACGATGAGCACCACGTGTGGCGCACGCCCGCCGGCCGATTCCAGGGGTGCCCCGGTGAAACGCAGAATCTTGTTCCAGCCGTTCAACTGTAGCTCCTCCTCCGCTTGGCCCACGCTGCCGGAGGTGAGCACCCCCTCGAGGAACTGCTTGAAGGTCGGACGGGCCCTCTCGGGAACCAGCGAGAGGAACGAACACCCCATCCCGGCCTCGCAAGGCAGCGCCCTGCTGCCCTCCCGATTGGCGCTCACCACGGTGAGCTGGTCATCGAGGACGTAGAGCCCCAGGGGAAGGGTTTCCAGCACCACCTCGACGAAGCGCTTCTGCTCGGCCAGTTCCCGCGTCCGCGCCGCCACCATGGATTCGAGCAGCTCGCTGTGGCTCCTGACTGAATGGTAGAGGCGAGCATGCTCGAAGGCGATGGCTGCCTGGTCGGCGAAGGCTGACAGCAGACGCTCTTCATCCTCGGTGAACCGGTGGGGATCCCGGCGGAACACGGTCAGCACCCCGATGGCGCGGTCTGCGACGAGCAGGGGCACCGCCAGCATGGAGTGGAGGCCGGCCTCCTTGGGGAGGTCCGGGTAGAGCACCCGCGGGTCGGTGGAAATGTCCTCGCTCTGCACCGGGACCCGTTCCTTCACCGCCATTCCCGTGATCCCTTCGCCCACCTTGAGCCGGATCCGGCCCAGCATTTTCTCGGGAAGGTCCAGGCTGGCCAGGGAGTGGAGCTCCCCCGTCGGCTGGTCCAGGGTCATGAGGCTGCAGGATGCCACTCCGAGCACCTCGCGGGCACGCTCAAGGATCACCTGGATCGTCTCCTCCAGTTCCAGGCTACCGCTCACGGCCCGGCCCGCCTCGAGGAGCGCGCGGGTCTCCCTCGCCCGGCGGACCCCCTGCAGGGCCTTCTCCTGATACTTTGAGATCTGCTCCAGCGATGAGCCGAGCTCCTCTGGAAACCCCGGCGGCAGCGCCCCTCGTCCCTGTCTCGCGCCACCTTTGGGATCAAGAAGAAAAAGTTGCCCGACCCGTCGGCCTTTTTTCCCGAGGGGCGCCTGGATCACCATAGGAGACCTGCGCCCCTGCCACCCGGGCGGGAGCGACCGCGCCACCGAGATGCGCTTCGCGGCCAGCGGCCCGGCCAGGCGTTGCCGGAGCCACGACTCCAACACGGGAGTCAGGCGGCGTCCCGCAGTCACTATGATAGGAGGCGCACCCGGACGCGAGAAGGCCAGCCCCGCAGCCCGAGCTCCGGTCAGACGGAGCAGATGGCGGGCCGTCTCGGTCAGCCCCGCCTCCAGGGAGTCGGCTCGTCCGAAGGCAGCCAGCAGCCGGGGAATGTTCACGGGGAGACCCTCTGACGTGCGCGCAGGACTGCCAGAATCCGGTTCACCACCTCGTCCACGCCCAGGGTCCCGATCTCTACCGTGACGTGAGCCTGGCGATAGTAGGGGACGCGACGCTGGTACACCGACTCCACTTCCGCGCGAGACCTCCCATCCAGGACGGGCCGGAACCCGGCTCTCTGCGCCCGCTGGTGGAGGGTGTCGAAGTCACCGGCCAGCCAGATCACGGTGCCGAGCGCCTTGAGCGCTTCAATCCGGCCCGGATGGCACGGGAGGCCCCCACCCGTGGCGATCACCTCGCCCCGCTTGAGCCTGAGGAGGTCGAGCACCTCCGCCTCGCGCTCGCGGAAATAGGCCTCCCCCTCGACCGCAAAAATCTCGGGAATTGAGCGCCCCTCCGTTGCCGTGATCATTTCGTCGGTCTCCACGAAGCAGCGGCCAAGCCGCCTGGCCAGGAGCCGTCCCACCGCGGACTTGCCAGCCCCCATGAAGCCGACGAGGATCACATTGTCGCGCCGCATCATCGGCAACTCTACAGCGCGGCAGAGGAGAAGTAAAGCTGACCGGGCGCTGGCGGCGGTTCGGAGCCGGCCGTCATGGGAATTCGCGGCGGACGCTCCGATGGGCGGGCGCGCGGCGGAAGGCGCACTCTCTCACCCAGCAGCGGCGGCATTGGGTGAAGTAGTGATCTACGTGAGCCTCGGGGCCGATGCCGGCCAAGAACGAAATGCTCTTCGCCGGAGACATCACGCCGAGTTCACTCAGCGTTACTCCGGCGGGATCGCCCGGGCAGAGGTGAAAGAGGAGAGCCTGCTCGACCATCTCCCACCCCGCGTAGCCGGGACTCACCCGGTTGGTCACCTTCTGCCCTTCCGGGATCGCCAGCTGGCAGAGCCAGTCGTTGACGTACTCCGCCAGGCACTCGGCGGCGGCAGAGCCCACGGCATCCAGCAACATGGCCAGCGGGAGTTCACGGGCGTCAAGCAGCTCCCGCACGCGGATCTCGCTGGCGGCGCCCACCGTGCAGATGGCGACTCCAACGGCCCTGAGCGATCCCCAGAGGCGCTCGATCCCGGGGATCCGAAGCTCGACGCCATCGACCAGCCGGAGGAGATCGCGAGTCTGGCCGGTCACCGGCACCGCGCGGTAGACGGCCGCGGGCGCCATGAGCGCCTCGCCGAGGCCAAGGGCGGACTCGAACAGGTCCGGCAGGTCCAAGGTCGGGCGGTCGCTCCCCTTCCTATAGCCGTGGAAGCGCAGGACCTCGTCACGGTCGATCTGGAGAGGCACCCCGGATAGGGCGACCGGTCGCGAGGCCAGCACGGACTCGATCTCGGTCAGCGTGGCACGCCCTTCGGAGACTTGCGGGTCAGATTTCACCCCGGCGGAATTTCTGTCGGATCTCCCTGGCGTCCGGAGCGATCGCGGAAAGCAAAAACCGGTTTGCCGCTTCCAGCCACTGGAGCCGCTGCTCGATGGAGACCCGCAGGTGGCTCAGGATCCGCTCCTCGTCAACGATGTAGCAAACGCCACCGCGCTCAGCCGGAACCTTCCAACAGACGGTTCAGCCGTTCAATCGCCGCGAAGTTCGAGGCGTCTTGGGCACGGCCTGTCACCGCACCGGGAATGCCTGGAGTTTCGTGAGGACCTCATCGTAGAACAAGGTCTCCGACAGCTATTGCCGCCTGCGGGCGCGGACGACTGCCGCGATCAGCCGAATGTGCTCGGGGGTGGAGCCGCAGCATGCGCCCACGACGTTGCAGCCCGCGTCCAGGAGGGCCGGATACTCCCCGGCCATCTCTTTCGGCCCCAATTCGTAGGTGACTCTCCCTTCTTTCACGACGGGAAGTCCGGCGTTCGGGTATGCGATCAGCGGGGCGTCGGTCACCTGGCGCATCTCGCGGATGATGACGATGGCGCGGTCCGGACCCCGGCCGCAGTTCATCCCGACCACGTCGGCCCCGGCACCGAGGAGCCGCGTGGCCACCTCCGCCGGGCTCTCCCCCCACATGGTGCGGTCCCGGTCGTGAAGCTCCTCGTACTGGAAAAACATGGTCGTCATCACGGGCAGGTCCGTCACCGCCTTGCAGGCCCGGATGGCCGCTACGGCTTCCTCGGGGTACATCATGGTCTCCACAGCAAAGAGATCTACGCCCCCCTCGGCGAGGGCCTCCGCCTGCTCACGGAAGTTCTCGTAGAGTTCTTCCTCGCTGACATCACCGTAGGGCTCCACGATGTGGCTGGTCGGGCCGATCGAGCCCGCCACGTACCTGCCCGGAGGGCAGACCTCCCGCGCCAGCTGTCCCCCCTTGATGTTCAGTTCGCCGGTCCGCTCGGCGATCTTGTAGGCCCCGAGCTTCAGCCGGGTCCCACCAAAGGTGTTGGTCTCGATAAAGTCCGAGCCCGCATCGAGGTAGGCTCTGTGGATCCCGCGGACGATGTCAGGATGGGTGTCGTTCCAGAGCTCGGGACACGCCCCGTCCACCAGGCCGGCCGCGAAGAGCATGGTGCCGTAGCCACCGTCGAAGAGGAGGGTTTCCCTCGCCCTCACCCGCTCGATCAGCTCCCAGCCACGCCCCTTACCCACCGGCCACCCTCTCCGCGATTCCGAGCAGGTCCTTGGCCTTGACCACTGCCAGGGTGGAGTCCTTGGCATAACCATCAGCGCCGATCTCATTCGCGTAGGCCTGGGAGACCGGGGCTCCCCCGATCATCACCTTAACGCGCTCGCGTAGTCCGGCTTTGCTCAGGGCGTCGATGGTCCGCTTCATGGCGGGCATGGTCGTCGTCATCAGCGCGGAGATACCCACGATCTCCGCGCCGTGCTCCTGCGCAGCGGCGACGAAGACCTCAGGAGCCACATCGCGGCCCAGGTTGTGGACTGTGAAGCCCGCCCCCTCAAGCATCATGGCGACCAGGTTCTTGCCGATGTCGTGCAGGTCACCCTGCGCCGTGCCAATGACGACGGTCCCGACATGACCGGAGGGCTCCGCCGTCGCGATGAGGGGCTTGAGCAGGTCGAGCCCCGCATACATGGCGCGGGCCGAGAGGAGCACCTGGGGGACGTAGTATTCGTTGCGCCTGAACTTTTCCCCGACCACATCCATACCTGGAATGAGCCCCTTGAAGATGAGATCCCTGGGGTCCATCTGCCGGGCCAGACCTTCTCGGGTGAGCCGGGCAACGGTTTCCCTGTCGCCCACGATCAACGCCTTCGCCATGCTCGGGTAATCGAAGTCGTCGTTCATTGCAGAGGGTGAGTGAGCCGGGTCAGGCGGTGACGGTCTCGTATCCCGCCTTCTGCCAGTCGGTCATGCCGCCACCGACATTGTAGAAACCCCGGAGCCCGGCCCGCATGAGAGCGCTGATGACCGTGCTCGAGCGAAGGCCCCCCGAGCAGATCACGGCCTTGGGAGGGTTCGGTGGGACCTCGCCGAGCCGGCCCACAGCCTCCCGCATGGGTAGGTGGACGGCCCCTTCAATGTGCCCCTCCAGCCACTCGAAAGGCTCCCGCACGTCGATGACCACCAGTTCGGGCCGTTCCTCGCGCCACGTGGCCAGGTCGTGGCCGGCGATCTGCGGAACCGTCTCCACGGGCAGGCCATCGCTCCGCCATTCCGTCATGCCCCACTTGACAAACCCGAGAATCTCGTCGACGCCGACCCGAGACAACCCTCGGACCGCCCGCTCGAGGTCCGAGGGACCTTGGGCCACGAGGACCACAGGGGTCCCGTTCGGGACGAACCAGCCCACGCGGTCGGCGAACTGGGGGCTTCCCATCCAGACGTTCAGGGCACCCGGAATGTGCCCCTCGCCGAAGCTGACCGGGTCTCGGAGATCCACGACCCAGGCCCCGCGAGCCAGAGCCTCGCGGGTCTCCTCGGTGGTGTAGGGGCTCGGCTTGGCTGCCGCAATGGGCAGGAGGCCTCGGTTCTTGGCGACGATGGTCTCGAAATTCGGCGGCGTTGGTGGGATTCCGGAGATGATGAACCGGACAAACTCTTCCTTGGCCCGGGCCTGGAGAGCTCCGTTGAAGCGGCGCTCAAATCCGATGGTGGAGCCCCACTTTGCCGACATCGCGCGGCCGCAGAGGGAGCCAGCGCCGTGACCGGGGTAAACCTCCACGCTGTCCTCCAGGGTGAGGAGCTTGCCGAAGAGGCTGTCGTAGAGCTCCCCGGCAGTCTCGCCGCCCAAGTCCGGCCGCCCGGCGTCCCCGACAAAGAGCGTGTCTCCCGTCAGGACAAGCCACGGAACCGGGGCGCGGGCCCGGTCGGTCGCCAGGATACAGATGCTCTCGGGGGTGTGGCCGGGGGTGTGGAGAATTTTCAGGATCACGTTCCCCAGCGTGATTTCTTCGCCATCCCTGACCGGGACATGCTCGAAGGCGACGCCCGCTGCCGGGTGCAGAAAGATCCGGGCCCCGGTCTTCGCCGCCAGCTCCCGGTTCCCGGAGATGTGATCGGCATGCATGTGGGTTTCAAAGACATGGGTGATGCTGAGCCGTTTTCGGTGAGCGAGAGCGATGTACTCGTCAACACGGTCGCGTCCCGGGTCCACAACGGCCGCCACCGCCGCCTGACCGCAGCCGATCAGGTAGGAGAGACACCCTGCCTCCTCGTTGACCACTTGCTGGAAGATCATCGTCCGGCCTCCTCCGGCACACCGGCTCTCGCGTTTCGCTGCCTCAACTCTTACCATAGGCAGAGAGGCTCAGCAAGCAACGCGCCCCGCGGAGGAGTGTGCGGAGGCCCTCGGATCGGCAAAAGATGGCGTCCCAGGCCAGGCGTGTTCTTGACCGGCTTAACCTGGTAGCATAGAATTTGTAGGTCTGTCCAGGCGCACAACGGTGGAGATAAGAGTCCTCGGATCCTATGGTGGTGAAGGGCAGGGCCAGCGCCCCTCGGCGTTCCTGATCAACGGGCGAGTCCTGCTGGACGCGGGCTCTGTCACTGCCGCGCTCACCCTGGAGGAGCAGGGGAAGATCGAGTCCGCGATTCTCTCACACGCCCACCTGGACCATGTGGTCGGGCTGGCCTACCTGGTCGACTGGCTGGCCATGACCGAGCGCCCGAAGCTGGTCACTGCCACGAGCATCGGCCCGGTCGTGGACGCCCTCCGCACTCACGTTTTCAACGACTCACTCTGGCCGGATTTCTCCGTCATTCCTTCTCCCACCTCGCCCGTGCTTCGCTTTCGGACGCTCGAGGAGGAGGTAGAGGCGCGCGTCGGCGAGCTCTGGGTGACGCCCGTGCGCGTGGACCACACGGTCCCCACCGCTGGCTACATCATCCACGACGGGGAGGCAGGTTTCCTGTACACCGGGGACACCGGGCCCACGGAACGGATCTGGGAGCTCGCGCGGGGGGTGCGGGGGCTCCGGGCCGTGATCATCGAGACCGCCTTCCCCGACCGGCTCCACACCACGGCCGTGGCCTCCAAGCACCTGACCCCGACCCTGCTCAGCCGCGAGATGAAGAAGATTCCGCCGGACGTGCCCCTCTGGATCTTTCACGTCAAGCCCCAATTCACCGAGGAGACCACCGAGGCGCTGGCGAAGCTGGACTCCTCGCGGGTTCAGATCCTGGAACAAGGCAAGACCTACACGCTGTAGCGCTCCGGTGCCGGCGAGCTCACGCCAGCCATGCGCCGGGGCGCCCTCTCTCGCTCAGGCCTCTTCCCCTGCTTGCTCGGAGGAGGGCTTCGCCCCCCTCCGCACGCGGAGCAACCTCGCAGGCGAGGTTGCGGAGAGCGCGAGCCGAAGGCGAGCGTACCTCCCCCCAACTCAGGTTGCGCGGGCAAAGCCCGCGCTCGAAACAGCTTACCTTGGTGCGCTCGTCGTGCCTATCGCCACCCAACTCCGTTGGGCGGCTCGGAGCGCTCCGGCGTCCTGGGCTTCGCGGCCCGCCGGGCACCATCCGAAGGATGGTCGCGGCCGGATTCGCTCGGCCGGGCAAATCGCCGGGCGCTGTTTACAGAGCGCGGCCGGCTTCCTGCGCCGGCCAGAGCGAGACTCGCTCAATCACGAGAACGTGCCAGCCCGGCGGCACAGTCGGGTCCAGTGACGCGGGAACGACGAGCGCAAACTCCGGTGCGGGACCGAGAACCATCCGCCGCCGCCAGCAGGTCAGCCGGCCCGGCGACCGTTCGCGCACCTCAGCGAGAACCGGTGCGTACTCGATCCCGCGCGGCCGGGTCAGCCACGCCACGCGAGAGCGTGCGGAGGGAAGTGGCTCGCCCCACACCAGGTCGTACAGCCCGCCGGAGCCAGTCTCCATGAGCTTGGCGACGGCATCATGGGACGCCTCCACGCGCCCAGAGACAGCTGCCAGGTTCAAAGGATCAAGCGACCAGGCGGCCTCCACGAAATACCAATCCTCGTAGCCGTCCCGCTCGCCGAGCCATGGGGTCGGCGAAATGCGATGCGCTTCCGAGGCTTGAAACCCCGGCGGCGAGGCCTCGACCAGATGCTGGTGGAACTCGACCAGGGCGGACTCATAGGCGGACTGAGAGGCCTCTCGGTAGGGTCGGTGCCAAAAGATGTAGGCCATCATGACTTTCCTCTTCTTTTTCTTGACCCGCCTCCCCACCGAGTCAGGGTCGCAGGCCGTCCGCGAGAGGTGATGAGCGTAAGGCTACCGGGAAGCCGCGACCTTATCGAGCCGCCCCTCGGCCCGCGCCGCGGGCGAGCCAGACCTCGAGTGCCGGCAGGGCATCGAGCAGCACTTCCCCCACGACCTGGAGGCTCCGCCGGGAGAGCTTGTTGAGGGTGTCTCCGGGTGTGTGCCAGTGGGGACCGTACTCGAAGTCGATAAGGAGAGTCGCCGGGACCGCGGCCCTGAGGAATGGGGTGTGGTCGTCTTCCACCGCCAGCGTCTCGTTCAAAAAATGAGCGCGGTGCCCGAGCCGCCGGGCGCTTGCCCACATGAGGTCGGTGAGCCAGGGGGTGGAGGCTACCTCGCGCCGGATGGTGAGATCCCGGTCCCCGATCATGTCGACTACCACGGCTGCCCTGAGCAGGCGGATACTCCCATCCTTCCGGAGGGCCTCGACCAACTGGCGAGAGCCGTAGATCCCGTCTCGGGGGCTCCATTGCCGCCGGGCCTCCTCTCCGTCGAAGAACGTGATCCAATACGTGAACTCGCGGGGTCGCCCGGCGAGGCTTCGGGCCAGTTCGAGGAGCAGCCCTGTACCGGAGCCGCCGTCGTTGGCCCCAACGAAGCGAAAGCTCGGAAAGTACTTCGTATCGTAGTGGCCGCCGACAAGAATCACCTCGCGCCGCCGACCCGCGAGCTCGCCGATCACGTTCACCATCCGGATCGGGCCATCCGGCGTCTGGGCCGTGAAGGCCCGTTCCTTCACCGTAACCCCACTCCGCCTGAGCTCAGCGGCGATATACTCGCGCGCCCGATCCAGGGCTGAGGACCCTGAGGGGCGCGGGCCGAAAGCCACCAGCCGCTCCACATGGCGCCACGCGGTGCGCGAGTCGAAGGTCGGGCCAGCCGGCAGCGCGACGCCCCTCAACAGGCCGAGCGGGAGCGTGGCCAGCAGCGCGACGGAGAGGCCCGCCGATGGCTTCACGGAGGCTTTACTCCGACGACGCCATAGAAGTTCAGCGTGAACACAAAGGTGCCTTCATGGGCCTTGCTCTCGATCGCCTGAAGCCACTGTCGGGCCTGTCGCACCCCGACGATCTGGAGCTTCACGGCGTGCTCGGCCCGTCGTTCGAGCGTAGACCTGGTCCACGCCCCGAGCTGAGTGTCCTGGTACACGTCAGTGATGAGCCGGATCCGCTTGAGACCCAAGCGGCGGAGCAGCCCGAACATGGTGCGCCCGCTCCAGGGATCAGCGTAGATCCGCCCTGCCACTCCATTCAGAATCCGGCGGGTCAGGGCGCGGTCAGGATGGTCCAGAACCAGCGTGCCGAAATCCTGGTCCTGCACCCCCACGACGCCGCCGGGGCGCGTGACGCGGATCATCTCCCTCAGAACCGCCACCGGGTTGGAGAGATGGAGGAGCACGGTCACCGCGAGCGTGGCGTCGAAGGTCCCGTCGCGAAACCTGAGGCGCTTTCCGTCCCCCACCTCGAAGCGAGTGCGGCTTCCCATCCGCTGCTTCCGGGCCAGGCGCCGCGCCGCCTCCACAAAGACACGGCTTGGATCCACGCCCACCACGGCACCCTGGGGGCCGACGATCCGCGCCAGGTCCCGGCAAACCACCCCGGTGCCGCTGCCCACCTCGAGCACCCGCGACCCGGCCTTGATCCGGGCGAAGTTCAGGAAGCGGCGACGAAGTTGGGTCTGGCTCTTCATCCGCCCTCGCGCCTCGAGGCTTTCGACGTACCGCTGGGGGTCAGGCTCGCGGTCGATGTCGCGAAAGGGATCGATGGCCGTCTTCATGCGAAGAACTCCGGAGCGAGCGAGACCAGAAGCTTCAGGAGCCCACCCTCGCTGGCCGCCGGAGCAATCCTGGCTGCCGCATCACGAACCTTGGGCGGCGCCTGCGGCATGGCCACCCCGATTCCCGCGACCTGGATCATCTCGAGATCGTTCTCCTGATCTCCGACCGCGATGACCCGCTCCAGGAGAGCCCCGAGGTGCTGTGCCAGAAACTTCAACGCTTCGCCCTTGGAGACGCCTGCCGGGATGAGTTCCAGGTAGTTCGTCCGGCTTAGCACGAGCCGCGCTCCGGCAGTGGCGGGCCCCAGTTCTTCCCTGAGCGTGGCGAGGACGGCGGGGGAGCTGATGAAGAGGCACTTGACGAAGGTACCGGCCTTGAGGAACGCCTCGGGGACCTGGATCTCTACGGCGTCCAGGTATTGCTCCCGGCAGTACGTGACCACGGCAGGCGTACGCGCGAGGCAGTAGAGCGCGTTCTCGTGGAAGAAGAGGGGGTCCACCGGGGCGTTGGCGTAGATGGGGTAGAGCTGCCAGGGAAGCCCCGGCGGGAGGGAGCGGGTATAGAGGCTGGCCCCGCTTACGGGATCGCGTACCACGGCGCCGTTGTACACGATCACGGGCGTGGTGATGCCCAGCCGCTCCCAGTATGGTCGCGCCCCCTGGGGCATCCGGCCCGTAGCCAGCGTGACCCTGAGGCCACGCGTTCCCGCTCGCCTGAGAGCGGCCCCTAGGGCCGGGTCCATGCGCATGGCGGAATCGAGGAGGACACCGTCGAGGTCAAGGACGAGCAGGTCAACCGGCATTCGGTCTAGCGAGAGCGACGGGCCACCGTTATCGGCGTCCCTCGGGAAGCGAGCCGGGAAAGTGGGCAGCACACTCCGAGCTGCAGAAGTAGTGGGTCACCCCCCTGACACTTCGGGTCACAGCTCGGGAGCGGAGAACGTAGGTCTCGCAGACGGGGTCCTTCACCAGCTGGTCTCGGCTTGCCTGCGGAGAGGGGGACGGCAAGCGGCGGCCGAGCAATCGTCTCACCACCGGCCAGAGGAGAAAAGCGAGGAGGAAAACCCAGGCAATAAACAGGAGGCCGCGCATTGAACGATCAGCGCTCCTCGGGGCGGATAGAAAGCGCGCGCAGAAATTCCCGGTCCCGGGGGGTGAGGTCGAGGCGGGAAGCTGGCTCGCCCCTCCGGAAGAAGATCCCCGGCTCGGAGCCTCGCCTGAGGAGCTCCGCTACGACCTCACGCGCAGCCTCCGTGGCGGCCAATGAGCTCTCGATCGCGCGGAGGAGCGCGGCCATCAACGCATGGATCTGCTCGTCGCGCGACATGCTGGAACCATACCGGCCGGTGCGCGCCCTGTCAACATGCCCCGTTGGCCCTCTCAGCTTCCCCTGGTACGCCATTGTTCCTCACTGCGCAAAAGGTGGCCTTATCGGCGGCCGCCCTGAAGCCTCGGGGCAGTCTTAGGAAGAGTAACCAATACCTCTTCGCCCAGCATGTCAATGATCTTAACTGCAATAGTTCCGGCGCCGCGGCCTGCCGGGATCTCGTAACGCCCCGCCACCAGGTCTGGCTTCCGTTCCGGTACGTCGGAGAGCCCGATGCGAAACACCCTGCCGTCATAATCCGGATCGACCATCACGCAGTCTACCATTGCCCGCCAGTCGTCAATCTTGGGCTTAAGGAGCCCGGCCTGCTCTTGGAGCCGCTCGATAATGCTGGGGGAGATGAACTCTTCGATCTCGACGGTAATTGCTTCCTTCTTCCGAAGCATCTTGACCTTGGCCCGGGCCGGTTGGTGCTGGAAGAACTTGCCGTACTTGGGATCGGTCCGTAGCTCGATGACCTCGATGCGGTTCACTGCGGCCTTCCCCTTACGCAACCGGTTCCAGTCCTCGACCCACGCGTCGGCCGCCGGCTCTTTGCCGAGGCAGACGACCACGATCGGTCGGTCCTCCTCCGGCCGCGCCTCCAGCTCGCTCCTAAGCTCGTCCAGATCAAGCAACGTCAACGGATGGCTGAAGGGAACGACCTTGACCAGCTTCCTGCCAAGGGTCCCGTCGAAATACGGATCGGTCCGGATTCGCGTCACGCCAATGTGGTCGCAGGCGAGGTTCACCGCCTGCTGGTGCGGTATCGCGAGCTCGTAATCGTTGACCCGGTACACCACGAAGGACAGCTGAGCCGGCTCAACCGCCTTATTCTCCTCGTTGGCCACGCCGGTGAGCGGCACCTGTTTTGCCTGCCGCGCCTGTTCGATTTGCTCTTGGATACCGGTCTGGAGGCGCTTGCTCGTCGTCTGAATCGCCCCCTTGTTGATGTCGCAGGCAATCCACCGACGCCCCAGCTTCTGCGCCACCACCGCTGTCGTCCCGGACCCGACGAAGCAGTCAAGAACTATACTACCGGGTTTTGACGCAAACGACGTTGCCCTACTGAGCAAATCTTCGTGTTTTTCTGTCGGATAATCCTTCTGGTTTTCGTAGGCGTGTATATCAATCCAGAGAGTGTTAGCGATTCGCGTATCGCTCGGAGGGAACCAGTTCTCTACCTTGCCTGTGCACTCGTTCTTGCGTATGAATTCCGGTTCCCGATCAGCCTCCTCCCAAAACTCTTCGAGGCTTCGCCCATTAGCCTCTCGCAAGAACCGGTTATAATTTTCAACAGCACGATCTGCCCGTTCCTGAGCCCATTTCCACCGTCCGTGCGCTGGGGTTACACCTAGTAATTCATAACGCATACTCGGGCGATCCTCACCGCTCCAGAAGTGATGCCAGTACCCCTCCTCTCGTCGTGTTTGCTTCGTCTCCGCCGCTGAGAATCGGCGCGATGGTTGCATGCAATACCATAAAACTACGTCGTGTGCCTGTGGGTATTCTTTGATTCCCTCAAATTGTTGTTGTAGGTTTTTCGTAATTCGTCGCTTCACGACAAGTTCATTCCGGAAGTTATCTTGTCCGAACACCTCATCAAGTAGCAATTTCACATAGTGTCCTCTTCCACTGTCAAGGTGCACAAATAGCGATCCGTCCGGGGTCACGAGTTCCTTCAACAGCAATAACCGTTCATACATGAACTGGAGATAATTGTCATTCGCCCAGATGTCGGTGTACTGGGGCTGCTCGCCGAGGGTGTATCCTTCACCGTCAAGCTTGGCAGTCCCCTTCGCCCCGCGCAGGCTTACTTTGCGCACGTAGTCGGCGCCAGAGTCAAAGGGCGGATCGATATAGATCAGGTCCACCTTGCCCCGGAAGCCGTTAGCCAGAAGATGGGCCAGCACCTCCTTGTTGTCCCCGTGGAAGAGGAGGCCAGCCCGTGGATACCCATCGGGCCAGTCGTTCCAGAGTTCTCCACCTCGCTTGGCCGCATCCTCTGCGGGATCGAAGGTTTCCACGTGTTGGGCGGGAAAGGCAATAACGTGTCGCAAGGGCCGCTTGCCGACCCACGTGAGCATCGGGCGTCCCTTCGCGACGGCAATGCTGACCTCTTGCTTCTTCACAAGATCATCTGCAGCACCCGTTGTAGGGACACTTCTCCGCTGCCGTTTCACGCGACCCCTCCTCTTTGGGCCTTTGGCCATTCCCTAGTCCTCCTTCTACCCGCTGGGTCGGCCCGCGTCGAGGTAAGGCTTTACTAGGGCGCGTATGTGGTCGAAAACCTCCCGCGCGAGTGCAAGGTAGCGAGCAGCCTGTTCACGATCCACCGCTGGCTCCTCGGTCGGGTACCGGGTGTCTACGGCGAAAGGCGTAAGCACTTCCGCATCGGACAGCTTCCCTGTGATCCCGGGGGCGGCTGGCTCTGCCAGCCCAAGGAGCTCCCCGAGGTTATGAGTCTTGCCGAACTCTACCTGGTGCCTGATGAGCAGAGCCTTCAGCGCTTTCTTCGCAGCCTGCTGTGCGTGAAAGCCAACCGTCTCATACGACGGCATGGATCCTTTCAGGATCAGATCGCCGGCCAGGACATCCTCCTCCGCCTTGGCGAGCCAAAGCCTGACCCAGTCCCACCGGACCTGCTCAGGGGTTCTCGTAGAGGAGCACTCCTTCTTTCCAGGCCGGGTAGGCGAGGCCACCGATGACCCTCTTGGTCTCCTCGAACTCTTCCTCCGCCATCACCCAGGGGTCCGCGGTAACACCCGCACCCTGGAACAGGCGGTATAGGGAGAGACGGCAGGATCGTTTCTCTCCGGGAGCGATGTCACGGAGTACCACGAGCAGGTCGAAATCGGCGTCGGATCGTGCATCGCCCCGAGCTCGGGAACCGAAAAGGATGATTCGACGGACACGACTGCCGTTGGCTTGGAGGATTAGTTCCTTCAACCGTTGCGCGACCATCAGGTCATGCTCGTAGACGCCTTCAGGCTCGCGGACGAACCGCCGCACCTCGGAGTGTTGCTCGTAAGTCACTCCACCTCTTGTGAAGATCAGCTGGTACTTCAGCCGGTTCGGGTTGAGGCGTTCCAACCTCCTCAAGGCCATCGCCTTCCTGCCTTCGAGCGTCACCGGCTCCTCACCCCGATCCAAGCGACGCTCGTCTTCCCGTATGGCAGACTCGAACCGGGCATCCTTGATCTCGACCATGAGGACCTTCCCCGCTCCCGGCCGACCGCCTTGTCGCAACCGTTTCCTGATGACGAAGTCGGGGGTGTAGCGGTGCCAGCGGTGCTCTTCGCCGCGGTACTCCACGTAGAAATCGGTCTTGCCAGGGTCGGTCAGGCCGCCCGTGAAATAGAGGTCTTCAACCTCGGCCGGGTGGAGATTAAGGTCCTTGAGCATCTGCTGGAAGAAGTCCATCTCCGGTACGGAGTCAAAGTTATACGGGTCGTAATGAAAGCCGAAGCCAGCGGGGTTCTCCCGGAGGACCTTGTCGGCATGCAGCAGGAGGCGTTCGCGCTCCTTCGGGTAGGTGATCTCTGCCGTATAGACTTCCTGACCCTCGGCTTCGGTCGTTTTGCTGAACCCTTCCGGCTTCACCAGGGCCAGAGCCAACTCGAACTCCTCCTCTCGGACCTCGTACTTCCGAGTCTGCTCCGCAAGTTGCTCCCCCAGCGCGTCCAGGTGGGCCACGGGAATCTCTTCGCCATCGTTGTAAAGCCGTCTCAGCTCATAGTAGACAGCCCACAGGTCGACGCGGAATGCGGCGGCCAGGGTGACAGCGGCCTCGTAGCGGTCCACGGCATCGGGCACGGCTTCTATCTGGATTGCCCCGCCGACCTGTTGGAGCAGGCTCCTCACGCCCTGCCGCGGGACGATATCCAGGACTGCCTTTGTGAGAACCGCTCCCTCCGAGTCGGCCTTGGGCCGTTCAAGCCTGAGCCCGCGGCCGTCAGACCCCGCCGGCACCACTGTCCGTACAAGGCGCGTTAGCGTGATCGGAGGACGCTGGTACTTTCGCAGGATCAACCGGGCGGACCCTGTTTCCCGTGTGGCGCGGTCGAGATCGGTGATTGTCTCCCCATAAGTTTCCTGGAGTTGGCGATCGAGGATCGAGCGGTTATCCCGCGAGAGATAGATCCGGGCCTTCATGTTGTTCCCAGACACCCGGCGCAGGCACCTCGTCGCAGCCTGGAGGACAAAGTTGTTGCTGCTCCTGAGCTTCCGTGCCAGAGCGCAGGCGAAAAGGCTCGGGCAGTTCCACCCTTCGGTTCCCTTGTTGACCAAGAGGATCACGCGATGAGATGCCGCCGGATCATTGAGCCTATTGAAGGCATCAACTTCGTTTCTCAGAGACTCCGAAGTGTTTCTGAGACACAAGGTGGGAGACTGTCCAACCCTGACCAGCGCGGCGTCGACAACAGGACGCAGCTCCTCAAGGTCATCGGTCTGAGGAAAATAGATCGCCAGTTTCGCCGGTGCGCCATTCGGGAGCCGGGTCTCCCCGTAATCCCTGAAGAAGTCCTCGATGACATGGCTCACGTAGGCTCCCGTGTTGCCCTCGAAATCAAACGCCTGGATATTTCCCGAGACGTCCTTCAGGATTCCGTCGCGGATCCCCTCGGAAAGCCCGTACCAGATAACGACATCCTTCAGCGGCTGGCGCCGGAAGTAGGGGGTGCCGGTGGTATTAACGACGCAGACAACTTTCGTGTTTGCCGCGAGATAGTCGACAGTCTTCCGGACCTTCTTCAGCTCGGTTTCCAGTGATTGGCCATAGGTATGGTGGGCTTCGTCGGAAAAGACGGCCAGATGAGGCAGAGACGCGATAGCCTGAAGTCGAAGGTTTGCCACCTCGGCTCGCACCTCGTCCTCCCGTCCGCGAGTTAGGAGGTCGCCAAGATCACTTCGCCGAATCGTTTCCTTCTGGATTCGGATCTTCTCGGTATTGGTCACGACGACGTTGTACAGGCTCCCCCTGACGACGGGGATGTCCTTCTCGCCGTCTCGGGTAAAGGTCAGCTTCACCGAGGCCGCGAACAGCTTGTAGAGACGCGGCGGCAGGATCCTCTCGTAGGGGACCGCAGCCAGTTCTCTCAGCGACTCAATGATCGTTTTCCCGGGCGCGAAGACAAGAGCATTCTGCACGAATGGGCCATCCGGATATTCCATTGCCATTGCAAACTCTGTCGCGAAGATGGCGCCTATGAGAATGGTCTTCCCTGCCCCCATCGCCAGGGCCAGGATGTAGCTCGGATAATCCAGTGTCAGCGTTTCCCGAACGCTCTCCAGCCGGAACTCGCGTACAAAACGGTCATCGGTCCTGATCCGCTCCCAGAGGGGTTCGAGCGGCTGACCGACCACGAGCCTTGTGATCTGTGGAGCAGTGAGGCCGAGCGCTTCGAGAAGCTCGGAAGGGTGGGGGAAAAGTCTCTGATACAGCGCGAAGATGTGCGGGGTGCCTTCTACCAGTCGCAGGTACCAGTAGATCTCGAGGGCCCGGAGCTGCGGCGTTCTGAGGAACCTCAGGGTGCCCGTCTCCGGGTCACTGGCCCACTCGAAGATCTCCGCGATTAGGGGATGCTGGGGCGAGGGGTACCCACCCCGCCGCCATTGGTCCACGTTCCGGCTAACGATCTGATGAAGATGACCCATTCCGCAAGAATTTTACACGACTCGCCGGCCGGCGTGACCGCCAATGTTCAGTGCTCCCGGCCTTCGGGCCGGAGAAGGACTCCCCCCGGGAGGAGAATGACCGAACCGAACATCTCGATCCCCCGCCCCCCCTCACCGGTGCCGTTGGCGCTGGCAGCTCCACATATGCCCAGGATTTCCCGATTACGAATATGGCACCCTTCAGCGGGACTACTGGACTTGGATGGGGATGGGAGGGACCAGCAGCACCAGGAGAATCAGGCAGATCGCCCCCACGAGGTAGCGGCCAGAGGAGAGCGGCGTGAGATCGTTCAGCGGAGGACTATGGTGAAAGCCGATGAGGAAGAAGAGGAGCGCCGCCCACACCACCCAGTTCAGTGACCCGGTGACGGCGCCCATGGCAAGGAGCGCCACGAAGGTCGCCAGCGAGAGTTTGCGGTGGTGGACCCCGAAGAGCGCGTACGCGATCCGGCCGCCGTCCAGCTGGCCAACCGGGAAGAGATTCAGCGCCGTCACGAAGAGGCCGACCCAGCCGGCCAGCCCGACCGGATGAATGAGGATATCCATTCCCTCAGGGATCGAGCCGAAGGTGAGATACACCAAAAAGCGCATCATCAGCGAGTCGCCAAAAATCAGCCCCCCGTACCCGGGGGGGATCGCGATCATCCGCGACCACTGGAGCCCTATCACAAGCGCGGGGATGGCGACCACGAGCCCGGCCAAGGGGCCCGCAGCGGCGATGTCGAACAGCGAGTCCCGGTCCCGGGGCGGCGACTTCATCTTGATGATGGCACCCAGGGTCCCGAAGATGAACGGTGGCGGGGCCGGAATGAAGTACGGCAGGCTCACCGCGGCGCGGTAGTATCGCGCGGTGAAGTAATGCCCGAACTCGTGGACGCCCAGGATGGAGAGGAGCGTGAAGGCAAACGGGACCCCGCTGAGCAACCGCGCCGGCTCGGTAAAGGGGTTGAAGGCGAGGAAGGCGCCTGAGCCGGCCACCAGCGTAGAGAGACAGGTGGCAACGAACAGGACGAGGTTCACCATCGGGTTTCCCGCCTCGGTCACGCCGGCCACCGGAAGCGCTCGAATCCAGACCTGCCCCCGCTCTTGCTGAAGAAACGGGGTATAGCCGAAGGGCTTGAAGCGCCGCTCCAGGAGGTCGAGGGCACGGCCAGGCGCTAGCAGCAGCCGACCCCTGAAGCTGACGACCTGGCCGCGAATCTGACGCTCTTCCAGCACGAAGAGGTCCTCCACATTGCCGCGGAGGAGCTGCTCGAGCACCAGAAGGTCGGGCTCTGGAGCAACGGGAAACTGAACCGCACGAAGCCGCCTGAACGGCCAAGCCCGCATACTCGGAGCTTATCACACGGTGAGGCGGCCCACTACCGCGCGCGCGGCGGCGAGCCCGCCATCCACATAGACGGCACCCAGCACCGCCTCGAAGGCCGTGGCGAGGACCGAGCCCTTGTCTCTGCCACCGCTCAGCTCCTCGCCGCGTCCAAGGCGGAGGGGTGCGCCCAGCTCCAGGTGTTCGGCCCAGCGCGCCAGGGCCGCCCCCGCCACCAGCTCGGCTCGCTGGGTCGTAAGGACGCCGACGGGCAGATCCCGCGCTTCTGCCCAGAGGCGCTCGGTCACCACGAGGGCCAACACCGCATCCCCCAACAGGGCCAGGCTCGCGTTGTCGGGCAGCGGCGGGTGCTCATGGGCGTAGGAGGCGTGGGTGAGAGCGCGACGGAGAAGATCTCGATCTCGGAAGGTGTACCCCAGGCGTCGCTCGAGCGCTACGAGCGCGTCAGCGTCGAGCATTGAGGCCAAGCAACTGGCCGGGACTCACCCCTGGAACCGACGAAAGGCGAGGGTCGCGTTGGTCCCCCCGAAGCCGAAGGCGTTTGAGAGCGCCGCCTCCACCTCCTGCTTCCGTGCCTGGTTGGGGACATAGTCGAGGTCGCACTCCGGATCCGGGGTCGTGTAGTTGATCGTGGGGGGCAGGAGGCCGTACCAGATAGCCAGAATGGTCGCGATGGCCTCGACGCCGCCCGCCGCTCCCAGCAGGTGCCCGATCATAGACTTGGTGGAGGAGACCGCCAGCTTAGAGGCATGGTCGCCGAAGACGCGCTTGATCGCCATGGTCTCGAACTTGTCGTTGTACGGGGTGGAGGTGCCGTGAGCGTTGATGTAGCCCACCATCGTGGGCTCGACGCCCCCGTCCCGGAGCGCCCCGGTCATGGCCCGGGCGGCCCCGTCGCCCTCCGGGTCCGGCGCGGTCATATGATAGGCATCCGAGCTCATTCCGTATCCGACGATCTCGGCGTAGATGCGGGCATCTCGCCTGACAGCGTGCTCCACCGACTCGAGAATGACTTCCCCTCCGCCTTCCCCGCAGACGAAGCCGTCCCTGTCAGCGTCGAAGGGGCGAGATGCCTTCTCGGGCTCGTCGTTGCGGGTGGACATGGCTTTCATGGAACAGAAGCCCGCGAAGGTTAGCGGAGTGATGATGGCCTCGGCACCTCCCGCGATCATCACGTCAGCGTCGCCACGCTGGATGATCTTGAAGGCGTCGCCGATCGCGTGATTTCCCGTGGCGCAGGCAGTGACCACCGCCGAGTTGGGCCCCTTGGCCTTGTAGCGCATCGAGATAAGCCCGGAGGCCATGTTGGCGATCAGCATCGGAATGAAGAACGGAGAGACGCGCTCGGCTCCTCGCTCAAGGAGCGTCTTGTGGGTGTCAATGAGGGTGGTGATCCCACCGATCCCGGAGCCCACGAGAACGCCGAAGCGGGTCCCGTCCACCTTCGAGAGATCGAGCCCGGCGTCTTCCACGGCCATCGCCGCGCAGGCAATGGCGTACTGCAGGTACGGGTCCAGCCGGCGCGCCTCCTTCTTGTCGAGCCACCTCAGCGGATCGAAATCCTTGATCTCCCCGGCCATGCGGGTGGGGAAATCGGTAGCATCGAACCGGGTGATCGGCCCGATGCCGGACTGCCCCTGGCTGATGGCGCCCCAGAACTCCTCCGCAGAGTTGCCCGCCGGCGTCAGAGCCCCGAGCCCGGTGACGACCACACGCCGCGTCCCCACAGGATCACACTCCCTTGTTGAAGCGCTCCAGCTCCAGCGTGGTCAGACGTTGTCCTTGATGTACTGGATCGTGTCCCCCACCGTGACGATCTTCTCAGCGTCCTCGTCGGGGATCTCGATGCCGAACTCCTCCTCGAACGCCATGACCAGCTCCACCGTATCCAGCGAGTCGGCTCCCAGATCCTCGATGAACTTGGCGGTGGGGATCACCTCATCTTCCCCGACCCCGAGCTGCTCGCAAATAATCTCCTTCACCCGCTCCTCGACCGGCTTTGCCATGACGACCTCCTGAGATTCCATCCTCACATATGAAGCCCACCGTTGACGTGAAAAACCTGTCCGGTCACGTACATGGCCCCATCGCCCACCAGGAAACGCACCACCTCCGCCACTTCTCGGGTCGTCCCGATCCGCTTCAGCGGGATCTGGTTCAGCAGGGCTGCCTTGGCCTCGGCGGGGAGCGCGGCTGTCATGTCGGTGTCGATGAGCCCTGGCGCCACGACGTTCACAAGAATCCCCCAGTGGGCCAGCTCCCTCGCCGCGGCCTTGGTCAGGCCGATGAGCCCGGCCTTGGCTGCGGAGTAATTCACCTGCCCCGCGCTGCCCATGACGCCCGCCGCCGAAGCGATGTTGACGATCCGGCCGCCCTTCTGACGCATCATCATCTTGGCCGCGGCGCGGGTCATCAGAAACGCGCCCCGGAGGTTGACCTGGAGCACTTCGTCCCAGTCCCCGTCCTTCATCCTGACCAGGAGAACATCCCGAGTGATGCCGGCGTTGTTCACGAGGATGTCGATGCGACCAAACCGCTCTTTGACCGCCGCCATCAGCCGCTCGACATCCTCGGCGCGGGCCACGTCAGCGGCAATCCCCAGGGCCGGCGGACCCAAGGCCTCCAGCTCCCTGGCCGCCGTCTCCACTCGGGCGGCATCGCGCCCCGAGACTACCACGGCGGCCCCCTCCTCCGCCAGGCACGCCGCCACGGCTGAGCCAATGCCACGGCTCCCGCCGGTAACCACGGCGACGCGACCCTCGAGCGCCTTACTCCCCACGGGCGCTCCCCAGGGCAACGAGAGCTTTCTCCAAGCCTGCCGGGTCTTCCACCGCGTACCCCTTGACCTCCGCCGAGATCCGCCGGAGGAGCCCCGTCAGCACTCTGCCGGGCCCGACCTCCACGAACCTGGTGACACCCTCGCCGATCATGCGCCGGACACAGTCGGTCCAGCGCACCGGGCTGGCCACTTGCTCGACGAGGAACGGGGAGACCTCCTCGGCGGAGCTGGTAAGTCCTGCGTCCACATTCCGCACCACGGGAAACTTCGGGGGAGACACGACCACGGTCTCGATCTCCCTAGCGAGCCGCTCGGCGGCGGGCAGCATGAGGGAAGAATGAAACGGCGCGCTGACCGGAAGGAGCACACTCTTCATGGCACCACGGTCGGCAGCGCGAGTGACGGCGCGCTCGACCGCCCCCTTATGACCGGCGATCACGACTTGAGCGTCGGCGTTGATGTTAGCCACGCTCACCACCTCGGCATCCCCGCCGGAGGCGGGTCGCACCGCCTCCCGACACAGCTCTTCCACCACCGGAAGGTCCAAGCCGATGATCGCCGCCATGGCCCCCACCTCCACAGGAACCGCCTCCTGCATGAACTCCCCCCGTCGGCGGACGAGCCGGACGGCATCGGTGAACTGGAGGGTGCCGGCCACGACCAGCGCCGAGTACTCTCCCAGACTGTGCCCCGCCGCCAGCGCCGGAGAAACCCCGCGCTCGGCCAGCGCCGTGGCGGCGGCTACGCTCGCGGTAAGGATTGCCGGCTGCGTGTTGGCGGTGAGCTGGAGCGCCTCTTGGGGCCCGTCGAAGGACAGCCGCGCCAGGTCAAACCCGAGAACGTCGCTCGCCTCCTCGTAGAGGGCGCGCACCTCTCGAGAGCGCTCATAAAAGCCCTTGCCCATCCCCACGGCCTGGGAGCCCTGCCCCGGGAACATGAACGCTAGCTTCATGGTCGGTAGACGACCGGACCCCTACTTCCCGACGCCCAGCCGACCGTTTCGCGCCAGGTCGGCCTCGACCTCGAGGGCGGCTTTGATGTGTTCGTTGACGTTCCGCTGGACCCACTCCGCCGCAACCCGGATTGCGTTCTTGATCGCCTTCGCAGGCGAGGCCCCGTGGCAGACGATCGAGGCCCCGTTGATCCCCAGGAGCGGTGCTCCACCCAGCTCAGTGTAATCCACCCGCTTTCGGAAGCGATTGAGGGCCGGCTTGGAGAGCAGCGCTCCCAGCTTGGACAGGGTGTCCCGCGTGAGCTCCTCTCGGATCATGGCTCCCAGCATCTCGGCCATGCTCTCCGAGATCTTGAGCGCCACATTCCCGGTGAAGCCGTCGGTCACCACCACGTCGCAGGAGCCGTTGTAGATGTCCCGCCCCTCCACGTTACCAAGGAACTTCAGCGAAGAGAGCTTGAGTCCTTCAAACGCCTCCTTCGTCAGCTCGTTCCCCTTGCCCTCCTCCTCCCCCACCGAGAGCAGGCCCACGCGCGGCTTGACCCGGCCCAGGATGTGCATCGCGTAGCAGTGGCCCATGATGGCGAACTGCACCAGTTGACGGGGTTTGGGGTCCACGTTCGCGCCGGCGTCGATCAGGACGGTGTAACCCGTGAGGCTCGGCAGCATCACCGCGATGGCGGGGCGATCCACACCGGGCAGCACGCCGAGGACGAACATCCCGACGGCCATCGCCGCCCCGGTGTTCCCCGCCGTGACGAAGGCGACGGCCTCCCCTTTCGTGACCAGGTTTGCGGCCACCCGGAGCGAGGAATCAGGCTTCCGGCGCAGCGCCTGAGAGGGCGATTCGGCCATCCCCACGACCTGCGAGGCCTGGTGGACGGTAATCGGGAGGCCCTGGGGGTGATGGCGGGCCAGCTCGCGCTGCACCAGGCTCTCCTCCCCGACCAGGATGGTGGCCAACCCGTACTCCCGCGCCGCGGCCACGGCACCCTCAACCACCACGGGGGGGCCGTAGTCACCCCCCATCGCGTCAACGGCAATTCTCATGTTCGACGACCGCCAGATTAAGGACGAATTGCACCTAACCGAACAGGAAGCCCGATCTGCCGGGCCAAATCACGAACGTGACGAGGAGAGAGGGAGAAACCCAGCACCCCACTCGCCTCCGCCTCGCGGGGACCCCGGCCGGCCGGACGCCCGCTGGCCCACCCCGCCTTCGGCGGGACTGGGAGCCCGCAAAGGAATGGCGACGACCGAGGGCCAAATCAGGCGAACTTAGCTGGACCGGCACTAGGCCCCTTCAATAGGAAGGATCTCTTTCCCTCTGTAGTAGCCGCAGTGCGGGCAGACACGGTGAGGGAGTTTGGTCTCCCGGCACTGGGGGCAGACCGACAGTGCCGGAGAAGTCAGCCGATAATGGGTCCGGCGTTTCCGGCCTCGGGTCCTGGAATGGCGCCGCTTGGGGAGGGGCATGGTGCGCTCGCTCCTATCGGGACGACAATCGCTCCGCGAGGCTCTTCAACACAGCCAGCCGGGGATCCGGCGGCTTCACCTCGCAGCTGCAGGGATTCGCGTTCCGGTTGCCGCCGCAGACGGGACACAGCCCACGGCAACCGGGTCGGCAGAGGGGCTTCATGGGAAGTCCGAGCATCGCCTCAGTCTGAACCAGGCGATCCAAGTCGAGGAGGTCATCGGCGTAAAAGTCCATCTCCAAGTCCTCGGGGGTGAGCTCGACCTCTTCGTCGCGTCGCCCGCGCGGGCGCGGAGCGAAGCGGGTATCGACGTCAGCGGAAACCCTGAACGTGAAGGCTTCAACGCAGCGCCCGCAGACCTGGGGGATCGAGGCGGAGACCCGTCCCCGAACGAGAACCTCATCCCCGTCCTTCTCCAGTAAGAGCGCGACACCATCTAGCCTCCAGGAAGACTCCCCAAAGGCGTTCGGAAATCCTTGAGCCCCCTCGACTGAGAGCCCCTCCGCAGGAATTTCCGACACCCGGATGACCATCGCAACCCTCGCGTAACTCCCTATAAATAAACGACTTTTCTAACCATCCAGTATAAGTGCCGGGAGATTCCCTGTCAAGGGAAAAGGATCTCACAACTGGCCTCCCAAGAAGAAAAAAATAGGCCCATTCGGTCAACGCGCTACTCGGGCGCGCAAAGTTGACCGGCTGAGAACCGGTTGCTATTATCCTGGACCTGGGCGTTGCTCACAGTGCATCTGTTTGGCATCTGTTTGGGCTCGCCGGTTCGCGGGAACGGAGGATGACGATGCCGAACACCTTCAAGACTGGAGTCCTCCTGGGCGTCCTCACGGCCCTCCTGATTCTGATCGGCGGCGGGCTGGGCGGCCACCAGGGCATGCTTGTGGCCTTCGTCTTCGCTCTGGTGATGAACGTCGGAAGCTACTGGTTCTCAGATCGTATCGTGCTGGCGATCTACCGGGCCAGGCCGATTCAGGAGGCCGAACTCCCCGGGCTCTACCGGATTCTCCGAACGCTCGCCGGCCGCGCGGGGATTCCGATGCCACGAGTCTACCTGATCCCGTCCGAAGCCCCCAACGCCTTCGCGACAGGCCGGAACCCCGACCACGCGGCCGTGGCCGTGACCCAAGGGATCATGCGGATCCTGAACGAGGAGGAGCTCGAGGGAGTGCTGGCCCACGAGCTGGCCCACGTCAGGAACCGCGACGTGCTCATCTCCACCGTCGCGGCGACCCTGGCCGGAGCGATCACCTATCTGGCCTTCATGGCTCGGTGGGCGGCGATCTTCGGCGGATTTAGGCGGGACAGTGATGATGAGGGAGGAGGCATTTTCGGCCTCCTGCTGATGGCTGTCCTGGCTCCGATTGCGGCCATGCTGGTTCAGATGGCAGTGTCCCGGGCTCGTGAGTACCAGGCCGACGCCACCGGCGCCCGGCTGGCAGGGCAGCCGTCCGGGCTCGCCAAGGCGCTGGAGAAGCTCCACCTGGCGTCCCGGGCGATCCCGATGCACGCGAGCCCCGCCACCGCTCATCTGTTCATCGTGAATCCCCTCCGCGGCGGCGCCTGGCTCACCCTCTTCTCGACCCACCCGCCTGTCGAGGACCGGATCGCCAAGCTCCGAGCGATGCGAATCTACTAACGCTCACGGGAGCAACGGAACTCCGAAGGAGACCGCCACCCGGTCTCCTTTTTTGTCGTCTCTCGCCTTGACCCGTCCGCGGCCGTAAGGGAGAATAGCTCAGCGCATGCTCAGCGTGATCGGAGTCAGGAAATCGTTTGGGCCGAGGCCGGTGCTTCGGGAGGTGAGCCTTGAGCTCAGCGCCGGCGAGTGCCTGTTGCTGCTCGGAGCCAACGGCGCCGGAAAGACCACGCTGCTGAAGATCCTCGCGACTCTCCTGCCGGCATCGAGCGGGAGAGTAACGGTGGCGGGGCACGACACCTCGAGAGAGCGGGAAGCGGTTCGGCGGCGAGCGGGGCTCCTGGCCCACGGCCACTACATCTACGAGGACCTCACGGCCTTGGAGAACCTCCGCTTCTGGGCCACACTGGCCGGGCTCGATGCCCGCCCCGCTGAGCTGCACCGCGTGCTGGCGCGCGTGGAGCTCGATTCCGTTGCCGATGAGCGCGCACGGACCTTCTCCGCGGGGATGAAGCGCCGCCTGGCCTTGGGACGGATCCTGCTGCGAGCGCCCACACTCCTGCTTCTGGATGAGCCCTATGGTGGCCTTGACCAGCGAGGGAAGAAGTGGCTCGATGAGTTCCTCCTGGGCTTCACGGAGGGAGGAGGAAGCGTGCTTGTCGCGACCCACAACTTCAGACGGGGCCTGGGGATCGCCAATCGCGTCGCAATCCTCGCGGGCGGGCGGATCGTGCTCGACCGCCCGCAGGCGGATCTGGACTTGGAGGAGCTCCATCGCCTCTACGCTCTCTACACGGAGGACGCCGGGTGATCTACGTGCGCCGTGCCTGGATCGTGCTGTGGAAAGATCTCCTCACCGAGCGCCGGTCAAAGGCGAACGTGAATGCCCTGTTTTTCTTTGCCCTCCTCTTGCTCTTCCTCTTTCAGTTCGCGCTGGGGCCGGACCGCGAGCGGCTGGCTGCGACGCTGCCCGGCCTCTTGTGGCTGGGGGTCATTCTTGCCGGGCTCCTGGGCCTGGGGCGTACCTTCCTGGCCGAGCGTGAGAACGACTGCTGGGAAGGGCTCATCCTCGCCCCGGGTGACAAGTCGGCCATCTACTTGGGGAAGTTGGCGGGGAACATCCTCCTGATGGGAATGGTCGTGGTTGTCCTGCTGGCCTTCGTGGGATTCTTCTCCAACGTCGATCTCTGGGGACGCATCCCGCGCCTCGCGGCTGTGATCCTGCTTGGCACCGTGGGGCTGGCGGCAATCGGGACCCTGTTCGGAGCCATGACCGCCCAGCTGCGCGCTCGGGAGCTACTGTTCCCTCTGCTCCTGTTGCCCGCCCTGGTGCCGGTCCTCCTGGCGACGGTGAAGGCCACGGAGGCCGTGCTCGGAGGCCAGGCTCTGGGAGAGGTCAGCCACTGGCTCAAGCTCCTGGCTGCCGCGGATCTCATCTATCTGGTCGTGGGCTTCGTGACCTTCGACTTTCTTCTCGAGGCGTAAGCCGTGACGCGAATGCTGGGGTGGACAGCTCTCCTCGCGCTCCTGGCCGGGCTCGCGCTCGGCTTCGGGTATGCCCCCAGGGACGCCGTTCAGGGTAACGTCCAGCGCATCATGTATCTCCACGTCCCCTCAATCCTGACCGCCTATCTCGCGTTCGCCCTGGTGCTGACAGGCAGCCTGGCCTACCTCCTCACCCGACGCTCACCGTGGGACCGGCTGGCCCAAGCCTCGGCGGAGCTCGGGGTGATCTTCACGGGGCTCACGTTGGTTTCGGGCTCGATCTGGGGAAAGCCGACCTGGGGGACGTGGTGGACGTGGGATGCGCGGCTCACGTCCACAGCCATCCTCTTTTTGACGTACGTGGGCTATCTCCTTCTCAGGGCGATGGTGGAAGATCGGGAGCGCGCGGCCACGTACGCGGCGGTGGTGGGGATCCTCGGAGCGATCAACATTCCCATTGTCCACTTCTCCGTTGTCTGGTGGCGGACCCTGCACCAACCTCCCACGATCCTCGCTCCGGTGGCAGCGCCCTTCTCCACGTCCATGAAAGTGACGTTGCTGGTCAATTTGGCGGCTTTCGCGCTGCTCTTCATCTACCTCCTCAGGAGGCGCCTGGCGCTCCGGCAGCTCGAGGAAGAAGCGGGGCTCTGATGCCGGATAACTGGGGGTTCGTCTTCGCCGCCTACGGCATTGCTCTGGTGGTGCTCATCGGGTACTGGCGACGCCTCACCCGCCGAGGCCGGGAACTCGCGCGCCTCAAGAAGCAGCAGGAGCGGAAGGGCGCGTGAGCACCAAAGCCAAGTTCCTCGCGGGCGGGGGCGTGATCGTCTGCGCGCTCGCATACCTGATCTATTCCGGAGTGAGCCAGTCACTGGTCTACTTCGTCACCCCGGGCGAGCTCCTCGCCGAGCCGGTCCCCGGAAAGGCTTACCGACTCGGCGGCCTGGTGAGCAAAGGGTCCCTCAGATGGGAACCGCGCACCCTCGATCTCTCCTTCACCCTCTCCGACGGCCAGGTCTCCGTCCCAGTGCGGCACAGGGGGACGCCACCGGACCTCTTTGCGGAGGAGCGCGGCGCGGTGGTCGAGGGGACGTGGACCGCCGAGGGGTACTTCAAGGCCACGACGATCATGGCCAAGCACTCCGAGGAGTACCGAGCTCCCAAGGGAGCAGAGGCCCAGGCCGGCTACAGAGAGCTCCTGAAGTCGCTGAAGACGAACTGAGATGATTCCGGAGATCGGCTACACCGCGACTGCCGTCGGCCTCGCGCTGGCGCTTTACGGGAGCGCTGCCGCAGCCGCCGGCGCCCGCACCCGGCGTCCGGCCCTGGTCCTCTCGGCCCAGCGCGCCGCCCTGGCCGTGGCCATCCTCATCGTGCTCGCCATCGCCCTGCTGATCTATGCCTTCCTGACCTTTGACTTCTCCGTCCGCTATGTGGCCATGAACACCAATCGGGGAACACCCTTCTACTACCGGATCACGGCGCTCTGGGGAGCGCTCGAAGGCTCCATCGTGCTCTGGTCCGGGATGCTCGCGGGCTACACGCTCCTCGTCATCCTCCGGTATCGCCGCCGCCAGCCCGAGTTCTACCCGTGGGTGCTCTCGGTGATGCTGGCGGTCCTGGCCTTCTTCCTGCTGGTGATGGCAGTCCCCGCCCCACCCTTCGAGCGGATCACCCCGGTTCCGGCGGATGGCCGAGGTCTCAACCCGCTCCTGGAGGACACCGGGATGATCACGCACCCGGTGGCGCTCTACCTGGGCTTCACCGGCTTCACGGTGCCCTTCGCCTTTGCCATGGCTGCCCTGATCGCCGGCAAGGTCGGCGAGGAGTGGATCACGGCGACCCGCCGATGGACGATCCTGGCCTGGTACTTCCTCACCCTCGGACTCCTGATCGGCGGCTGGTGGAGCTACCACGTCCTCGGATGGGGCGGGTACTGGGCCTGGGACCCGGTGGAGAACGCCGCCTTAATGCCCTGGCTGACGGGGACGGCGTTCCTCCACTCGGTCATGATCCAGGAGCGGCGACGGATGCTGAAGCTCTGGAACGTGACGCTCATTATCCTGACCTTCGGGCTCACCCTCTTCGGCACCTTTCTGACCCGCTCCGGGATCCTCTCCTCGGTTCACTCGTTCACCCAGGGCGCCATCGGACTGTTCTTTCTGGGGTTCATCGCGCTCGTGCTTCTCTTCGCCTTCGGCCTCCTGGCCTGGCGGGGCGACCGCCTCAGAGCCCAGGGGGAACTGGACTCGATCCTCTCGCGTGAGTCCATGTTCCTGCTGAACAACCTCTTCCTGGTGGCTGCGGCCTTTACGGTCTTCTTCGGCACCGTCTTCCCCCTCCTCTCCGAGGCGGTGCGGGGCGTGAAGGTGAGCGTCGGCGAGCCGTTCTTCAACCTCGTGAACATCCCCATCTTTCTCTCGCTGATCTTTCTGATGGGGATCGGGCCGCTCATCGCCTGGCGCCGCGCCTCCCGGGAGAACCTCAGGCGGAACTTCCTCTGGCCGGTGGCCACGGGTGTAGCAGCTGCCGCCTTCTTCCTCGCGGTGGGGGTGCGCCCCGCGCTGGCCATCCTTTCTCTGGCGCTCCTCCTCTTCGTGGCGGCGACGATCGCTCTGGACTTCTCCCGGGCGGTGCGGGCGCGGCTTCGAACCGGCGATCGGCTCGTGACGGCGACGGGAGGCCTGTTGCTGAGACAGAACCGACGCTACGGCGGGTTCCTGGTGCACCTGGGAATCTTGGCCATCGCCTTCGGGATCACCGGCTCCCACGCGTGGAGCCTTCAGACCGAGGCCACGCTCCGAAAGGGAGAGTCGCTCGACATCGGGCGATATCAGGTTCGGTTCGACACGCTCTCAGCTTCGGAAGAGTCCAACCACTTCAAGGTGACGAGTAGCGTCACGGTTGCCAACGCCGGTCATCCGACCGGGGTCATGTACCCCGCCCAGAAGTTCTACCCCCGGGAGCAGACCCCTATCACGCAGGTGGCCTACAGCTCCGGCCTGGTGGAGGACCTCTACCTGGTCCTCGGCGACTTTGCGCGCGACGGGAGCCAGGTGACGATCAAGGCGCAGATCAACCGGTTCGTCACCTGGATCTGGATCGGGGGGCTGATCCTCACCCTCGGCACTGCCCTGGCAGTGCTCCCCGACGCCCCCAACAAGAGAACGGGATGATGGGCTGGCGCTGGGGAAAGTGGGTGATCCCTCTCTCGGTCCTCCCGGTTCTGGCACTCCTGGCCTACGGCTTTCAGACTGACCCCCGCGCCATCCCCTCCCCTCTGGTTGGGAAGGCGGCGGCGCCCTTCACGCTCGAGCTCTTCGACGGCGGAAGCCTGAGCGCGGCCGAGCTGCGCGGTAAGGTGGTCGTGGTGAACTTCTGGGCCTCCTGGTGCTTTCCCGCCTGCTATGAAGAAGCCCCGGTGCTGGAGAAGGGGTGGCGCGCCTACCAGGACCGCGGGGTGGTCGTGGTCGGGGTGAACATCCAGGATCGGGAGGAGCTGGCGCGGAAGTTCCTGGATCAGTTCTCCATCAGCTTCCCGAACGGGCCGGACCCGACGGGGAGAATCTCCGTGGACTACGGCGTCTACGGGGTTCCCGAGACCTTCTTTATCGATAAAGCCGGAGTCATCCGGTTCAAGCACGTGGGGGCCGTGACCGAGGAGGTCTTTCGCTCCCAGGTCGAGCGTCTCCTCGAGAGCTGACGTGAGGCAGACAGGGATCCTCCTCCTGCTCCTGCTGGTCGCTCCAGCCGGGGTCGCTCCCGCCGGCGGCGTGAGCGAGGAGACCGTCAGGGAGATCGCCTCCCAGCTCCGGTGTGTCGTCTGCCAGAATCTCTCGGTGGCAGATTCCCCGTCGCAAATGGCCAACCAGATGCGGGGGATCATCCGCGAGCGCCTTGCCGCCGACGAGAGCCCGGAAGCCGTGGTCGAGTATTTCGTGGAGAAGTACGGCGAGTGGGTTCTCCTCTCGCCACGGCCCCGGGGCTTCAACCTCCTGGTCTGGATCGTGCCCTTTGCGACAATCGCCCTGGGCTTGGGGGTGGTTGCTGCCCTCACGGTGAGGTGGACTCGCCACTCCCGGCCTCCGGCGCCACCCGAGGTTGTGGACCCCGCCATCCGGGAACGCATCAACCGGGAGCTGTCCGAGCTGGACCGCTGATCGATGACCGCCGCTGTCTTGATCGCTCTCGTGGCAGTTCCGGCGCTGGCCTTCGTGCTCTGGCCGCTCCTCCGAAAAGGACGCGTCCCCACCGCGATCGTGACGACCGCTGAGGGTCGTCGTGACGAGCTGAACGAGGACAAGCTCGCCATCTACCGGGCTATCCGCGAGCTGACGTTTGAGTATCAGGCCGGTTATCTCGCGCAGGATGACTACCAGGCCCTCCGCGCCCGGTACGAGACCCGCGCTTCCCGGGTGCTGAAAGAGCTCGATGAGCTCGAGGCCCAGCGGCCCAGGAGCGAGCGGCTGGAGCAGGCCGGGGTCCCTCCCAAGCCGAAATCCCACGCTCGGTCCTGGACCCGAAGCCCGCTGGCCCTTACCACGGCAGTGATCGCCCTGATCGCCTTCGGGGTAACCCTGGGATTCGGAGTGTCGCGCTACACCCGACCTGACCGGACCTTCGTTCCCCCCGGTAGCCGTCTCCCGGTGCCGACCGACACCGAGGCCTCACCGCGAGGGGCACCCCCCCGGGCGGAGAGCGAGGCCCAGCGCCCCATTTCGGCGGAAATGCTGGCCGGGATGCTCCAGGCCGCGCGCATGAGCCTCTTCGGGGGTCGTTACCAGGAGGCGATGACGGCGTACCGGGCCGTGCTGAAGCGCGACCCCGAGAACGTGGATGCCTTGACGCACCTGGCCGTGATCGTCGCCATCGGCGGTCATGAGGACCTGGCGCTGGAGACGATCGATCGGGTCCTGGCGGTTGATCCCGGCTACCCTCCGGCCCACCTCTACCGGGGGCAAATTCTGTACGAAAAGAAGGGGGACTACCGAGGCGCGATCAAGTCCTGGGAGCAATTCGTCGAGTTGGTCCCCGCCGGCGCCGGCCGCGATCGAGTGCAGAAGCTGATTCAGGAGGCCCGAGCTCAGCTGACTGAGCGCACCCGGTAGCGAGACGGTGCTCTCGCCGCCCGCCAGCTACGGCCGCAGGCAGACCCAGACCTTCGCCGCGGCCGAAAAGCCGAGCACAATCGTCTTCCCCTCGCTCAGGGTCGTGATCGTCCCCGCCCACGGGGCAACTTCCTGGATCTTCAAGACCGTTCCCGGCTTGACGCCGTTGTTCCAGAGGTGCTCGAGGAGTTTCCGGTCTGCCTCCGCCTCTTCGGTGATCCGTTCCACTGTGAGCGTGGTCCCCTCCTGAGCTCGATCCAGCGGGAACGGATGCCCACCGTGGGAGCTGGTGGGCATCCCCGGGATGGGGTTGCCGTGAGGACAGGTGCTGGGCATACCCAGAAGGGTTGCCAGCCGATCCTCCACCTTGGGCGACAGCGCGTGCTCGAGGCGGTGGGCTTCCTCGTGAGCCTCAGTCCAGTCCAGCATCAAGATGTCGGTTAGCCACCGCTCGAGGAGGCGGTGGCGCCGGGCCATCACCTCGGCCATGGCCCTCCCCTTGCGGGTGAGGGAGATCTCCTTGCCCTGGCTCAAGCGGATGTAGCCGCCCCGGGCCATTCGCTGGAGCGCCTCGGTGACGGCCGGGGGGGAGACCCTCATGTGCTTGGCCAGCCGCGCCCCGATCACCGGCTTGTCGCTCCCGGCCAGGTCATAGACCGCAGCCAGGTAGTCCTGGACAGAAGCCGTGGTCTCCCCACGGCCGGGCGCGCCGGCCCCCTTTTTTAGGCTTGACACACTCAACGAATTAGGTATCCTTTATGTATTAGGCGAGCCGAATTGTCCGCGTTCGTCCGCCCTCTGTTGCCATTGTAGCCCGAACCGGCGGCCGACGCAAACCCGGTGGGAACTTGTCCGCCACTTTCCTAACAGGAGGATGCGGCCTTGGGAGATGTATTCCGGCGGTGGTTGATCGTGGCGGCAGTCATCGTTGGCGGGGTTCTGCCCCCCCTTCTTTTCGGAGCCCTCACGGCGGCTCCCCCGGCTCCGGAGGTCGTGGTGTACTCCGCGCGGATCGAGAAGCTCATCAAACCCATGTTCGACGCCTTCACCGCGAAGACGGGGATCTCGGTCAAGTACTTCACGGCCAGCGAGAAGGAGCTCTTCGAACGCCTCAAGGCGGAAGGAGCCCACACTCCGGCGGATCTGTTCATGACCGTTGACGCAGGCAACCTCTGGATTGCCGGGCAGGCGGGACTGCTCCAGGGGTTCACCTCAGCCGTGATCGAGCGGAACATCCCGGCCTCCCTGCGCGCCAAGGACAACGCCTGGATAGGGCTGTCCGTGCGGGCGCGCCCCATCATGTACAGCACCCGGCGGGTCAACCCCTCCGCGCTCTCAACCTACGAGGCCCTGGCCGATCGCCGGTGGCGCGGACGGCTCTGCCTCAGGACGTCGAGGAAGGTTTACACCCAATCGCTCGTCGCGACCATGATCAAGACCCTCGGGCGGCCGCGGACCGAGGAGGTGGTCCAGGGGTGGATCGCCAACGAGCCCCGCATCTTCAACAGCGACACCAAGCTGCTCGAGGCCATTGCCGCCGGCCAGTGCGATCTGGGGATCGCCAACACCTACTACCTTGCCAGGCTCGAGGCCAAGGACCCGGATTTCCCGGTGGCGATCTTCTGGCCGAATCAAGCTGACCGGGGCGTCCATGTGAACATCTCGGGTGCCGGCGTGAGCAGATATGCCAAGCACCGGAATCGCGCAATTCAGCTCGTGGAGTTCCTGAGCTCGCCCGAGGCCCAGAACCTCTACGCCGACGCCAACTACGAGTATCCCGCCAACCCCAGTGTCAAGCCGAACGCGCTCATCGCTGCCTGGGGCACGTTCAAGGCGGATCCGGTGAATGTGGCAGCCGCGGGGGAATACCAGGTTGCCGCCATCAAGCTGATGGATCGGGTCGGGTACAAGTAGCCTGTGATTGCCGGCGCCGATGGCCGTCAACCTCGCACACGCGCGGTCGCGCGCGATTTCCCGCTGCGCTTCCCGACTTCGACATGACCCCTGGCCGCTGGCAGCCGGCCTCGTTGCCCTGTTCGTGGCCACCCCCATCCTGGTGGTGGCCTCCTCCCTCGCGACGCCGGCCGTAGAGATCTGGGTCCACCTCTGGGAGACGCAGCTCGCCGAGCTTGTCTGGCATACGCTCAGCCTGATGGTCGGAGTCGGCCTCGGGGTGCTCATTCTCGGCGCCGGCCTCGCCTGGCTCGTGACCATGTACCGGTTCCCGGGTCGGGCGGCCTTCGAATGGCTCCTGATCCTCCCCCTGGCTATGCCTGCCTACGTGATCGGGTTTGTCTTCCTGGCCATCTTCGACTATAGCAGCCCGCTCCAGAGCTGGCTCCGCGCGTCCTTCGGGCCTGAGGTCTGGTTTCCCGAAATCGCCTCCTACGGGGGCGTGACCCTGGTCATGACGTTGGTGCTCTACCCGTACGTCTACGTGCTCGCCCGGACCGCCTTCCTCGAGCAGTCCGCCGGTCCCCTTGAGGCTGCCCAAGCCTTGGGAGCCGGCCCCTTGACGATCATCCGGAGCGTCGCCCTTCCCCTGGCCCGCCCTTCCATTGCCGCCGGCCTGGCCTTCGCGCTGATGGAGGCACTCTCGGATTTCGGGACAGTGGCCATTTACGGATACTCCACCTTCACCGTGGCCATCTACCAGGTCTGGTTCGGCATGTTTGCTCGCGGCGCCGCCACCCAGCTGGCCAGCCTTCTCATGCTGTTCACCGTGGGGCTCTACCTGATGGAGCGCACCGCGCGCGGCCGCGCCCGCTTCTATCGGACGGAAGGCCGGGCGCGACCCGCCGCCCCGAAGGTCCTCCGGGGCTGGAAAGGGTGGGCCGCCAGCGCGGTCGCCAGCTTGGTCATTGGAGTCGCATTCGTCCTGCCGGTGGGACAGCTTCTCGTGTGGACCCTCCGCGAGGCCGAGTTCAACGCTCGGTATCCGGAGTTTCTGCTCACGACCCTGGCCCTGGGAGCGATTACGGCCGCCCTGGCAGTCGGTGCAGCGGTGGTGGTGGCCTATGGCGTCCGGCTGAGCCGGAGCGGGCTCGTCGTCCTCTTTGCTCGCGTTGCCAGCATGGGGTACGCCCTTCCGGGTTCGGTGATCGCCGTCGGAGTCCTGGCACCCCTGGCGTTCTTCGATCACGCCCTCGACGCCGCGCTCCAACGGACAGTCGGGATTTCCAGCGGCCTTCTTCTCACAGGATCCATGCTCGGGTTGATCTTCGCCTATCTGGTACGCTTCCTGGCGGTCAGCACTCACACGGTGGAGGCGAGCTTAGTCAAGATCACGCCGAACATGGATATGGCGGGGCGTTCTCTCGGGGCCAGCACCCGAGGAGTCCTCTGGCAGATCCACCTGCCGCTGATCCGAGGTGGCCTCACCGCCGCCGCCATCCTCGTCTTCGTGGACGTCATGAAGGAGATGCCGGCAACCCTCCTCCTCAGGCCGTTGGGCTACGATACCCTGGCAGTCCGGGTCTGGCAGCTCACCTCGGAGTCGCTCTGGGAAGCCGCGGCGCTCCCCGCGCTGACAATCGTGGCCGCCGGAATCCTGCCGGTCATCGTCCTGATCCGGATCCACAGGGCTTCCGCCCCTCACCTCACCCCTGGCCTCTGACTCCGATGAGCCAGCTCTCGCTGAGGGACGTGACGAAGCGTTTCCCGGGAAACCCGCGGCCGGCTGTCGACGCGCTCACCCTGACGGTCGAGACGGGAGAAATTGTCGCCCTGCTCGGTCCGAGCGCCTCCGGAAAGACCACGATCCTCCGACTCATCGCCGGCTTCGAGACCCCGGAGGGCGGAGTGATCGAGATCGGCGGGGCGACCGTGACGGACGGGAGCCGGGTCGTGCCGCCCGAGCTACGCGGTGTTGGAATGGTCTTCCAGGACTACGCGCTGTTTCCACACCTCACCCTGGCACAGAACATCGGCTTCGGTCTGCGGGGGCTCGATCGGGCAGCGCGGGAGCGCCGGACCCGCGAGGTGCTCGCGCGGGTCGGGCTCGAGGAGGTCGCCGGTCGCTACCCCCACGAACTCTCCGGCGGACAGCAGCAGCGGGTCGCCCTCGGCCGGGCGCTCGCCCCGGCCCCGAAGCTCATCCTGTTCGACGAACCGTTCAGTAACCTCGACCCGGATCTGAGAGCCCAGGTCCGGCGCGAGGTCGTTGAGATCTTGAGGACGACCGGCTCGACATCCATCTTCGTGACCCATGACCAGGAGGAAGCCCTCTTGATGGCCGATCGGGTCGGGGTCCTCAACGCAGGCAGGCTGGAGCAGCTCGATCGGCCGGAAGAGATCTATCATTGGCCCGCCACGAGGTTCGTCGGCGAATTCGTGGGCTCCGCGGATTTCATCCCCGGCCGGGTGGTCGCCGAGGGGGTCGAAACCGAGTTCGGCATGTTCCAGAACCAGGGGCGGCTCCCCGTCGGCGCCGGTGTACAGGTCATGATCCGTCCGGACGACATCGACCTCACCCCCGCCGTCGACGGTGCCGGGGTTATCGTCTCGAGGCAGTTCCGGGGGTCGGAGGTGGTCTACGCAGTGCGGTTGCCGTCCGGACAGCTCGTCCATTCAAGCCAGGGGTCCACAAGTCCCTACGGGGTTGGGACGCGGGTCAGGGTGCAGGCAAACCCGATTCACGTCGTGACCTTCGAAGACACCTGACGGCGCAAGGGAGCCCCCATGCTTACCGGAATCGACCAGATCGCGATCGTCTCGGGTGCTCTCGTCGCCGACTATCGGGGATTCGGGTTGACCGTCGTGCCGGGTAGCCGGCGCCCAGGAGACGAGACGCGCCAGCCAGCCCGAGACTTCTTGACAGGTCTCGGACCTGCGGAGTAGCTTTCGTAGTAGACACGTCTCCCCACACCCCACCATGAACATTGCCATTCCAAAGGAGACCGCGCCGGGAGAGCGGCGTGTGGCGATCGTCCCCGACTCGGTCAGGCGCCTGCTCAAGCACGGGTACGAGATTTCCATCGAGTCGGAGGCGGGGGCCGGAGCCCACGTTCCCGACTCCGCCTACCGGGATGCCGGAGCGAGCGTTGAGCCCGCCATTGAATCGCTGCTCGGATCCGCGGACGTGGTGGTGAAGGTCCAGATGCCCTCGACCCGCGAACTCGACCTGCTGCGGGAGGGGAGTGCGCTGGTGAGCTTTCTCTCGCCGCTGGTCAATGTCGACCTGGTCCGCGCGCTGGCCGCGAAGAAGATCACAGCGATCGCTGTGGATAGCATTCCCCGAACTACGCTGGCCCAGACCTTCGACGCGCTGAGCTCCCAGGCGACGGTCGCCGGCTACGGCGCGGTTATCCTGGCCGCCCGCGCGCTCCCGAAGCTCTTCCCCATGCTCATGACCGCTGCGGGAACCATCGCGCCAGCAAGGGTCCTGGTCCTGGGCGCCGGGGTCGCCGGGCTGCAGGCTATAGCCACATCCCGGCGGCTCGGCGCGGCGGTGGAAGCCTTTGACGTGCGCAAGGCCGTCAAGGAGGAAGTGGAGAGCCTCGGCGCGAAGTTCATCGGGGTGGATGCGCTCGAGGACGCCACCGGGGAAGGCGGCTACGCCCGAGCGGTGTCAGAGGAGTTCAAGCGAAAGGAGCATGAGCTCATCCGCGCGCACGTTGCCAAGGCGGACATCTGCATCACCACCGCGCTCGTTCCCGGTACCCGCGCGCCGATCTTGATTACGGAGGAGATGGTGCGCGACATGAGGCCGGGGTCCGTGATCGTTGACCTCGCCGGAGAGCAGGGCGGCAACTGTGAGCTCACACAACCTGGCCAGGAGATCGTCAGGCACGAGGTGACCATTCTGGCCCCGGTGAACCTCCCCAGCGCCCTGCCGGTCCACGCGAGCCAGATGTACTCCCGGAACATGGAGAACCTGCTCCTCTACCTGGGGCGCCAGGGCCGGCTTCAGATTGACCTCGGGGAGGAGATCGCCCGCGGGTGCGTGGTCACCCACGAGGGCCAGATCGTGCACCCCGCGCTCAGGGATCGCCTCACCCAGCAAGGAGGTCGGTAATGCCAGCCGAGCTTCTCTTCGGTCTCTACGTCTTCGTTCTGGCCGTGTTCGTCGGGTTCGAGCTCATCTCCAAGGTCCCGCCGATCCTCCACACGCCCCTCATGTCCGGGGCCAACGCCATCTCGGGCATCACGCTCGTGGGAGCGCTGGTGGCCGCGGGGTACGGTGGCTTCGAACTCACGGGCGTGCTCGGGTTCTTCGCGATCGTCTTTGCGATGATCAACGTGGTCGGCGGCTATCTGGTCACGGACCGGATGCTCCAGATGTTCAAGAAGAAGCGGTGACGGGGGATCATGGCTGATCTCGGCCTGACCGAGCTGCTCTATCTCCTGGCTGCCGTCCTCTTCATGCTGGGGCTGAAGCGCCTCAGCGCCGTCAAGACCGCGCGCACCGGCAACCTCCTCTCCATGGTGGCCATGGTTCTCGCCGTGGGGGTGACCCTGCTCCGGGTCACACCCGTCAACTGGGGGATCATTCTGACGGCGGCAGCGCTCGGTACCGTCATCGGCGCGGTCTCGGCGATGAAGGTCCGGATGACCGCCATGCCCCAGATGGTGGCGCTCTTTAACGGGTTCGGCGGCGGCGCCTCAGCGCTGGTGGCGGTGTCGGAGTTTTTTCGGGGCATCCCCAGCCTCCCCCTGGTCGCGCTCGTCGCCATTGTTCTCTCCGCGCTCGTCGGCGGGGTCACCCTCACCGGGAGCATCATCGCCTTCGGCAAGCTGCAGGAGATCATTCCCGGCAAACCGATCCTCTTCACGGGGCGTCACGTCCTCAACCTGCTCCTGCTGCTCACCGCCGTCGGCCTCGGCCTCTCCCTGATCCTCGGCACCCAGGCCCCCGGGCCGTTCGTGCTCCTCGCCGCCATTGCCCTCACCCTGGGGGTCCTCCTCGTCATCCCCATCGGGGGCGCGGACATGCCGGTCGTGATCTCGCTCCTCAACTCGTACTCGGGGGTGGCGGTGGCCACCACCGGGTTTGTGCTCTCCAACAATCTCCTCATCATCGTCGGCTCGCTCGTGGGGGCCGCGGGGCTGATCCTGACCAGGCTCATGTGTGTCGCGATGAACCGATCGCTGGCCAACGTGCTCTTCGGCGGCTTCGGCGCCACGGCGGAAACGGCCGTGGTGGGAACGGCCAGGGGCGCGGTGAAGGCCGGGACCATCGAAGACGCCGTCACCGTCATGGAGAACGCAGGCTCAGCCATCGTCGTCCCGGGCTATGGGATGGCAGTCGCACAGGCCCAGCACGCCGTGCGGGACCTCGCCAACCTCCTGGAAGATCGCGGGGCGACCGTCAGGTACGCGATCCACCCCGTGGCGGGGCGCATGCCCGGCCACATGAACGTGCTGCTGGCGGAGGCCAATGTCCCCTACGACCGGCTCTATGGCCTGGACGAGATCAACGACGACTTCGCGAAGACGGACGTGGCGCTCGTCGTCGGGGCCAACGACGTCGTGAACCCCGCGGCGAAGACCGACCCCAAGAGCCCCATCTACGGCATGCCCGTGCTCAACGTCGACGAGGCCCGCACGGTCATCGTGCTCAAGCGGAGCATGAACCCGGGCTTCGCCGGCATCGACAATGAGCTGTTCGTGCGCCCCAACACGATGATGGTGTTCGGAGACGCCAAGCAGACGCTGACCAAGATCGCGGCCACGCTCAAGGAGTAGGCCTGGGACCGGCCCGAAGAGCTCTCAGGCGGGCGGGGCTAGCCCTGGATCCCGGCGCAGCAGACCAGGATATGGAGCTCCCCGAAGCGGCCGGCCGACCGAACTCCGGTCAGGAGTCACGCCTCCACCCGCTCCAACCAGAATCGCATGTCCATCTCGTTCAGCAGCCCACCCGCCGTGGTCAGATGTTCCTGAGCTTTCCGCCGGTTCCCTATCCGCCGATATAGCTGGCCGAGACCCAGGTGGCAGTGGGCCACGAGTGGACGCATGCCGAACTCCTCTGCGAGGGGAAGGGCCTCCCGGTAGCAGGTTTCGGCCTTCTCGACGTCCGGTGGATCGCCGTGCGACCTGATTTCGCCGAGGAGCCGGAGGGCATATGCCTCGTGCCCGCGCTCCTTGTGCTCGCGGGAGAGGGTAAGAGCCTGCGCCGCGAGCTGGCTCGCGCTATCCGGCCGGTCGACCAGGAGATGCGCTTGGCTGAGCCGGGCGATCCTAAGCGAATGGTCAGCCACCAATTTCGCGCAGAAAGCCTGCTCAGCAGCCTGCTCCAGAAGAGGCAGGGCCTCAGCGGCTCGTCCGGAAAGGGCGTACGCGCAGCCCAGTGGCGAGGCGACAAAGGGGAACAGGAGAGGGATATTCGCGACTTGGCCGAGGGCCAGGCCACGTTCGAGCACGGAGATAGCTTTTTCGAGATCCCCTTTGAGGAGGTAAAGGCCACCGATCCCGAAACACGCAACGATCAGGCTGTACGGGTCATCCACTGCCTCGGCAATCCGGATTGCCTCCTCTCCGCGTGCGATTCCCTCCGCGAGCTCTCCACGCTCGGCAAGGCACGAGGCCAACCAGGAACGGGAGAACACCGAGGGGAGGCCGGCCATGCCGAAGCGCTCATGGAGCAGCTCGCCGTCAAGGGCCGCCACGTTCCGCCTGAAACACTCCATCGCCCGGGGATAGTCGCCCAGGGAGTGGTAGGCCTGGCCCAGGCGGAAGCTCGCCACGACCTTTCCAGCGAAATCCCCGAAGTCGGCGGCGACGGCGAGGTCGCGCTGGCCCACCTTGAGGGCTTGGTCATAGTCGCCCGTCCACCAGAGGTATCCCGGACTTTCAGGGCCGCCCGTGGCGCTAAGGGCGTCCATGCCCGGTGGCGACGTGGTTCCAGGGTAACGCATGTAGGTGAGGGCCTTACCCCAGACCTCGCCCCGGAACGCATGATGGGCAAGCCAGTTGACCCGTTCGGTCACGCGGTCGGGATACAGGGTTTCGAAGGCCTCCACGATCCGGGCATGGAGGGTACGCCGCCGCTCCTGCAGGAGACTTCCGTAGGCGACCTCATGCGTGAGAGCGTGCTTGAAGGTGTATTCAAGCTCGGGGAAGAGGGCCGTCTCGTAGAGGAACTCGGCGGTCTGGAGCCGGGTGAGGCCGAGCCGAAGCGCCTCCTCGGCCAGCCCCGCGATCGCCTGGAGCAGGGCCAAGGGCACATCCTTGCCGATGACTGCTGCGGACTGGAGGAGGCGCTTGTCCTCGGAAGGCAGCCGGTCGATCCGGGCCGCAAGGACTGCCTGGACCGTGGGCGGCACCTGAGTACTGTGAAGAGGCTTCCCCAGGCGATAGGCTCCCCGCTCGCCCAGCAGCACCTGGATGTCTACCAGGGTCCGGACGCTCTCCTCGAGAAAGAACGGATTCCCCTCGGTCCGGTCGATCAAAAGCTGCTTGAGCGGGTGAAGCCCGGTGTCGGCACCCAAGAGGGCCTGGAGAAGCTCCTCGCAGCTCTCCGGGGGGAGTGGATCAATTCGGAGCTGGGTGTAGTAGGTCTTGCTCCCCCAGCCGTGCTGGTACTCGGGGCGGTAGTTGACGAGGAGCAGGACGCGGGCGGTCGGGAGGCTCTCGATCAGGCTGTCGAGGAGGGCCTGGGTCTCGGGATCGATCCAGTGGAGGTCCTCGAAGACCAGGGAGAGGGGCTGGACCTGGCTCTCCCGGAACAGGAGGCGCTTGACGGCTTCCAGGGTCCGCTGGCGGCGTTGGGGGGGATCGAGGGCCTGCCACTGGGGGTCCTCGACGGGCACATCCAGGAGGGTGAAGAAGGCGGGCAGCACCGGCTCTAGCGCTTTATCGAGGGTTAACAGCTTTCCGGTGAGCTTCTCCCGGATCTTCCGCTGATCGTCGCGCTGCTCGATCTGGAAGTAGGCCTTCAGGAGGTCGATGACCGGTAGGTAGGTGGTGGCTTTGCCGTAGGAGACTGAGCTGCTTTCCAGGATGAGCCACCCGTGGGTCCGATGCGAATGGGTGAACTCCCAGAAGAGGCGGGACTTGCCCACGCCGGGCTCCCCGACGAGGGCCACGACTTGGCCGTGGCCAGCACGCGCCTTGTCAAGAGCCTGGCGAAGAGCCTCGAGCTCAATCTGCCGTCCCACGAAGCGGGTAAGTCCGCGGGCCGCAGCGGCCTCCAGGCGCCTCCGCACCGGCCCGGCCCCGATGACCTCGTAGACTTCAATCGGGGCCTCCAGCCCTTTGACCGGGACCGGGCCGAGAGGTTTGACCTGGACGAACCCCTCGGCTAGCCGGAGGGTCTCGGCCGTCAGGCGGATGGTTCCGGGGGTCGCAAGCTGCTCCATCCGGGCAGCCAAGTGTGTGGTCTGGCCCACGGCGGTGTAGTCCATGTGGAGGTCATTGCCGATGGACCGGACCACGACCTCTCCTGAGTTGAGGCCGACCCTGATCTGCACTTCGATCCCCTGGGCGCGACGGACATCCTCCGTGTAGTGGCGGATCGCTTCCTGCATCCTGAGCGCCGCGTAGCACGCCCGCACTGCGTGGTCTTCATGGGCCAGGGGCGCGCCGAAGAGCGCCATGATCCCGTCGCCCATCACTTGGTTGACGGTCCCCTCGTACCGGTGGACGGCCTCCATCATCCGCTCGAGGACCGGGTCCAGGAGCTTTCGAGCCTCCTCGGGGTCCCGGTCAGCAAGGAGCTCCATCGAACCCTTCAGATCGGCGAGCAGGACCGTCACCTGCTTCCGCTCGCCCTCGAGGGCGTTCTTGGTGGTGAGGATCTTCTCGGCGAGATGTCTGGGGGTGTAGGTCTCGGGGGACGTGAACCTTGAGCCCGCAGTCGGAGCCTCTCCAGCGGTCAGCCGCTGGCCGCACTCATTACAGAAGCGGCTCCCGGGAACGTTGCGATACCCACACGCCGAACATGCGGCTTCGAGTCGCGTGCCACATGCGTTGCAGAACTTGGCCCCAGAAGGATTCTGCTGCTGGCACTGCGCGCAACGCACGCCGGTCCTCCCCTCAGAGCCCGAGGGTCACATTCTGCGACTTGATGGAAGGCCAGGCCGGTCGAGGGGTGCCTATGAACCCTCCTTGACCTCGATGATCTCGTCCGCGACCAGACCGTGGGCTTCCCGGTGCACCGCCGCGGCGGCCTCTTTGCTGGGAGCTTCGACCAGACAGAAGACTTTGCCGGTGCCTTCGTCGTACCAATATCTCAGATAGTTGACCGCGTACTTCTGCTGAACTTGGAGGTCCTTCTGGTGGGCGCCGGCAACTGCTTCGCCGGTCAAACCCTCGACCTTGTTATGAACATCTAGATAGAGCGGCATATCACCATCGCCTCCTTTCTTCGGAACTAGAACGCGTTCCAGCTCTCGCGGATTTTCCGTTGAAGTTCGCTCACGCCGAATTAGCGACTCATCCTGTCAGCTCGCGCCCAGACTCTACGTCCACCACAAAGGATTGTCAAGGGGCGCGGCTCGCTTCCTGCCGCTCACGCGACCTTCGGCATCACCTTCTCGCCAGGCCCATCGACCGCGAAGCGGGCTCCGCGTCTTCACCTCCTCGCTCCCGTGCCGGCCAATGATCTCGCACATGCATCTGCGGGTAGGTCATCGAATCTTGGGAAGAGTGGACGAGTTCATAGTACGGCGGTGAGGACGTGCTACGATGGACAGACTCCGAGCGTGCCAGTGGAGGCCGAGCCATGGCGAAAGTGGTGGACTCATACCGCTACCTGAACCGTGCCTCCCGGGGAATCGTCGAGGCATGGATCGCCCGGGAGCAGCCTCGCGCGATCCCCTGGACCCCGCTTCGGAAGCCGCTCGCCGAGTCTCGAGTGGCCTTGGTCAGCACCGCCGGCATCGCGCTCAGGAACGATCAGCCGTTCGACCAGGAAGGAGAGCGGAAGAACCCCTGGTGGGGTGACCCGACCTTCCGGGTGATCCCGCGGACCGCCACCGAGCGGGACGTCCGCATCTTCCACCTCCACATCGAGACCGCCTACGCTCTGCAAGACCTGAACTGCATCTTCCCGCTCCAGCGGCTCCTCGAGCTGGAAGCGGCCGGGGAGGTCGGCCAGTCAGCGCCCTCCCACTACTCCTTCATGGGCTACATCCTCCAGCCCCGAGTTCTCGTCGAAGAGAGCGCGCCGGCCATGATCCGCCGCCTGCGCGCTGAAAGTGTGGAGGCGGTCGTCCTCGTCCCGGTCTGACCGATCTGCTGCCGGTCCGTGGGACTGGTCCAGCGGGAGATCGAGGCAGCCGGCATGGCCACCATCGCGCTTTCCACCATTCCGGAGTTCACAGCCTCCGTCGGCGCGCCGCGAGTGGCCGCGATCGAGTATCCCTTCGGCCGGCCACTCGGCCAGCCCGGCGACCGGGAGGGACAGGTGGCCGTGCTCCGGGCCACGCTCGACGCGCTGGCCGAGGCCGCGACCCCTGGCACCGTGGTTCACCTCCCGTTCGAGTGGCCCGAGCCGCCGGAGCAGGTCCACTGGCACCCCAAAGAACCCTCCCCGATCCTGAAGCTTCTGAGCCAGCACCCCGCGCTGTACGGGAAGTTCCTGGCCGGCGAGATCCCGGAGTGACCCGGACGCGCGACCTCGACGACTGCGGCGGCCTCCCGTAAATCCCGGTCCTTTACTCCCCCTCACGCCTGGGTGTATCGTGAGACCACCATGCGCTCGCGCTGGTCGGACAGCGAGGCCAGCGGCCTCTCCAGCCTCGATCTTCTCGTCTACGCCTCCCGCCTCATCGGAGCGGAGCCGTCCCTGGTGGTCTGGGGCGGCGGGAACACCTCCCTCAAGGTCACCGAGCCGGATCTCCGAGGCAGACCCGCCCGGGTTCTCAGGGTCAAAGGCAGCGGTTCCGATCTCAAGAGCATCACCACGCGGGATTTCCCCGGCGTCAGGATGGACGACATCCTGCACCTGCTCGGACGGGAGGAGATGGGCGATCAGGAGATGGTGGACTACCTGGCCCGCGCGCTCCAGGAGCCCGGCGGCCCGCGGCCCTCCATCGAGACGTTGCTCCACGGCTTCCTCCCCTTCGAGGCCGTGATCCACACCCACGCCGACGCCATCGTCTCGCTGACCAACACGGATCGGTGCACCGAGCTGCTCCGGGAGGTCTACGGCTCTGAGGTGGTGGCGATCCCCTACCGCCGCCCGGGGTTCCTGCTCTCCAGGGACGTGGCTCGCGCCCTCGAGGCTCAGCCCGAGGCGAAAGCCGTCATCCTGGAAAAGCACGGCACGATCAATTGGGGGCAGACCCCCAAGGAAGCCTACCTCGCCACCCTCGACCTGATCACGCGCGCCGAGGAGGCGATCGCGGCGCGGAGCCGCGGGCGGCTCCGGTTCGGCGGTCAGCGGCTCGGCGCGCTCCCCGCCGAGCTCCGGCGCTCGAGCGCTGTCGCGGTGGCTCCGTTCCTCAGGGGGGTCGTGAGCCACGACCGTCGAGCCATCCTCCACTTCGATGATTCCCCGGAGGTCCTCGACTTCGTCGGATCGGCCGAGGTCGGCGCGCTCTCGCAAGCGGGTCCGGCTACCCCCGACCACACGATCTACACAAAGCGCTTCGCCTGCTTCGTCCCCGCGGACCAGCCAGGCGACCCGGACCGCCTCGAGGCGGCCATCCGAGGCGCGGTGGAGCGCTTCGTCAGCGACTACCAGGGCTACTTCAAAGCCCATTGCTTCGAGGGCGCCAGGCTCCTCGACCCCTCCCCCCGGGTCATCCTGATCCCGGGTCTCGGGATGTTCACCACCGGGAAGGATAAGCGGACGGCGCTGATCGTGGACGATATCTACCGCCACACGATTGCCGTGCTCGGGAGCGCCTCCGTCGTGGGCCGGTATGTCTCCCTCACGCCCAAGGATGCCTTCGATGTGGAATACTGGCCGCTGGAGCTCTACAAGCTCTCCCTGGCGCCGCCGGAAAAGGAGCTGGCTCGGCGCGTGGCGTTCGTCACCGGCGGGGCCAGCGGGATTGGTCGGGCGGTGGCGCTTCGTCTGGCCAGGGAGGGCGCCCAGGTCGTTATCGGAGACCTGGACGGGGCCGGAGCGTGGAAGGTGGCAGACGAGATCATCCAGACCCTGGGGGCCGGCCGTGCCCTGGGGCTCGAGCTGGATGTGACCCTCGAAAGCTCGGTTCGCCGGGCCGTAGAGGAGACCGTGCTCAGCTACGGCGGCTTCGACATCGTGGTCTCCAACGCCGGCCTCGCTCACGCCGCTCCTCTGGATCGGATGGCGCTGGCTGACTGGGAGCGGAGCTTCGCGGTGAACGCCACAGGGCACTTCCTCGTGGCGCGGGAGGCCCTGCGCGTCCTGAAACGCCAGGGGCTCGGCGGCGCCTTCGTGTTCGTGGCGACCAAGAACGTCATGTCGCCGGGCAAGGACTTCGGCGCCTACTCAGCGTCCAAGGCCGCGGAGTCCCAGCTCGCGAAGCTGGTGGCGCTGGAGGGCGGCCCGCACGGGATCCGATCCAACATCGTGAGCCCTGATGCGGTCTTCAGGGACTCCAAGCTCTGGTCCGAGGAGGTCCGGCGTGAGCGGGCCCAGGCTCAGGGTATCGCCGTCGACGAACTCGAGGAGTTCTACGCGAAGCGTAACATCCTAACCGTCTCGATCTTTCCCGAGGATGTGGCTGAAGCGGTGTGCTTTCTTGTCTCGGACCGGTCAGCCAAGACAACCGGGTGTACGATCACGGTTGACGGCGGCCTCAAGGACGCGTTTCCCAGGTAGTGATTCGGAGGGGATCCCATGGCATCCGTGAAGTTCGGCGCGTTTCTCTCCCCGCATCCCGCTGAGGAGCAGCTCGCCCTGGCCCAACGAGTGGAAGCCCTGGGCTTCGACTCCATCTGGACCGGAGACCACGTGAGCTTCTACCACCCGCTCTACGAATCCCTCACCCTCCTGGCTGCCTACGCGGGAGCCACCCGGCGCATCCGGCTCGGTACCGCGGTCTACCTCCTCGCTCTCCGCCACCCCACGGCGGTGGCCAAGATCACCTCGACGCTGGACGTCCTGTCCGGGGGACGCCTGACCTTCGGCGTTGGCGTGGGGGGAGAGAACCCCAAAGAGTTCGAGGCCTGCGGCGTCCCCTACAACGAGCGCGGGGCGCGAGTCACCGAAGGAATCCAGGTGCTCCGAGCCCTCTGGACCCAGAGCCCCGCGTCGTTCTCCGGACGGTTTGTGAAGTTTGACCGCGTCAGTATCGATCCCAAGCCGATCCAGCCCGGCGGCCCCCCGATCTGGATCGGGGGGCGATCGGACGCGGCCCTGGAGCGGGCCGGGCGGCTCGGTGCCGGTTGGGTCTCGTATGTGGTGACTCCAGACCGGTATGCGCAGAGCCTCGAGAAAATCCGGGCGGCGGCCCGCGAAGCCGGTCGCGAACTTTCCAACTTCGAGACCGCCCACCTCACGTTCATCACCGTGGGGACCGACTATGACAAGGCCCGTGGCATATGGGTGGGGCGTCTCTCCAAGCGGTACAACCAGGAGTTCGGCCCGCTGGCCGAAAGATACGGCTTCATCGGCAGTCGGTCCAACCTGATCGAGCGGATCGAACGCTTCGTCGAGGCCGGCTGCCATTATTTCCTCCTGAACGCCATCTGCGACATTCCCGACGAGCGGGAGCAGTTTGAGATGATCGCCTCCGAAATCCTCCCGCACTTCAGGAAACGGGCGTGAGGCATGGCTCCGAGGGTCGCTCAGTGCAAGGCGCGGGTGGAGGCAGTCCGCTCCCTGACACCGGAGATCCGGGAGGTCGACCTCCGGATGGAGGATCCGCCCGAGTTCAGATTCGACGCCGGCCAGTGGGTCTCCGTCCCGTTCGGCCCCAAGACCGTCCGCGCCTACTCCATGGCCTCCCCTCCCTCGATGTCAAAGCTTCTCACTCTCTGCGCCGACGTGGCGCCAGGCGGCATCGGATCCAAGTGGTTCATGGCCCTCAAGCCCGGCGACCTGATAGAGTTCAAAGGTCCCACCGGGGGCTTCATCTTCAACCGGGCCGACCCGAGACGGCCGCTCTTTGTGGCCGAGGAGATCGGCATCGTGCCCATCCGCTCCATCCTCTGGGATCTCTACCAGACCGGCTTTGGCCGCCCGGCCACCTTGATCTACTGGAGCCGCGACCCGTCCTGGCTGGCCTACGACCGAGAGTTTCGGCTCCTGAGCCGCCGCTACCCGGGCTTCAGCTATTTTCCCGCGGTGCGCGAGGCGACTGGCGGCTGGACGGGCGACAACGGTGAGCCGGAAGAAACCGTCGAGCGGACGGTGCCATCGGTTGAAGGGCTCGTGGCCTACGTCGCGGGCGGCCATCAGATGATCAACACGGTGCGCGAGGTCTTGCTCAGGAAGGGCCTCGACCGAAAGTCGGTCAAGTGGGAGAAGTTCTGGTGATGAGGCGAGGCCCACGGGTGGTGCGGCCGGGTACCCACGCCACCCGTGGGCCTCGGAACGTTGCGGTCGCCGATAGAAGTGTGGAGAGATGGCTGAGTTAACTGGCGGCGAGCTGGTGGCGAAGGTCCTCAAAGAGGCCGGGGTGGGGCACATCTTCACCCTCTGCGGCGGCCACATCCTGCCGATCTACGACGGCTGCCTCACCGAGGGGATCCAGCTGATCGACGTCCGCCACGAGCAGGCTGCGGCCCACGCCGCCGATGCCTACGCGCGTCTCACCCGCAACATCGGGGTGGCACTGGTCACCGCGGGACCCGGGGTGACAGACGCGGTGACCGGAGTCGTCAACGCGTTCTCAGCTCGGAGCCCGGTCCTCGTGATCGGCGGCGGCGCCCCGCTGGCGCTCGAAGGGCTCGGGGCGCTCCAGGAGATGGAGCAGGTCGCGCTTTTCCGCCCCATCACGAAAGGGGCCTGGAGAGTCGTAGAAACGCGCAGGATTCCCGAGATGCTGACGACTGCCATCCGCAGCGCGCTCACCGGCCGCCTCGGGCCCGTGTTCGTTGAGATCCCTGTGGACGTTCTCATGGGACACGTGGACGAGCGGCTGGCCCCGATCCCGACCGGCTACATCCACCGCATCCCCCAGGCTCCCGACCCGGTCGCCATCGCCAAGCTGGCCGACCTGCTGACGCGCTCCGAGCGACCGGTAGTGGTCGCGGGGAGCGGGGTGTATTGGGACGACGCGGCCAAGGAGCTCACCGCCCTCGTAGAGAGAATCGGGCTCCCGGTTTTCATGAACGGCGCGGGGCGCGGTTGCCTGTCCTCGGACCACCCGCTGGCCTTCGCCCAGGCCAGGGGGGTTGCCCTTGGCAATACTGACCTGGCTCTTGTGCTAGGCGCACCCCTGGATTTCCGGCTGGGCTACGGGCGGCCCCCCACCTTCGCCGAGGACGCCCGAGTGGCCATGGTGGACTCCGACCCTGCTGAGCTCGGGCGAAACCGCCCTCTGGCCCTCGGGCTCACGGGTCATATCGGCCTGACCCTCCGCCAGCTTTGTGAGGCGCTTCCCCCCGGGCTCGCGGCCCGCTACGACTCTTGGCTGGAGCGCCTGAGAGAACAGGAGCGGGAAGCTCAGGAAAACCTCAAGGCCCAGGCTTGCTCTGACCAGGCTCCGATCAGCCATTACCGGTGGGCCCACGAGATCGCCCAGGTGGTGGACGCAAGCACCATCGTGGTGGGTGATGGCGGCGACGTGGTGGGGTGCGCCTCCAAGTTCGCGTCGCTCCACCGCCCGGGCCAGTGGCTCGACCCCGGACCCTTCGGCTGCCTTGGCGTGGGACCTCCCTTCGCCCTGGCGGCCAAGCTTCTTCACCCGGACCAGAAGGTCCTCCTGATCGCCGGGGACGGAGCGTTCGGTCTGAACGGTATGGAGCTGGAGACAGCGGTCCGCTTCGGCCTCCCTCTGACTTGCATCATCGGGAACGACGGCGGGTGGGGGCAGATCCGCAACCCCCAACTCTCCCTCTGGGGCTCGGAGCGGGCCGTGGCCACCTCGCTCCCGTTCACCCGCTACGACCGGATGGTGGAGGCCCTCGGTGGCCGCGGGGTTCAGATAACTGACCCGGGGGAGATCCGGCCGGCGCTCGAGCGAGCCCTGGCCTCCGACGAGGTCTGGTGCCTGAATGTGATCCTCGACCCGGCTGCCTATCGCAGCACGGGTCAGGTCTCGCTCGCGATATAGTTCGGAGGGGACCTCGACGGCCCTCTCCGATACCTCAGCCCTAAAGGAAGGTTGCGCGGGCTTCGCCCGCGCCCGAACTGGATTGCATCACATGAGTCGGTCCATCGTCGAGTCGTACCGGTGAGGATTACGTTTCTCTGCCCCCATCTGAGAGTCGCGGGCGGCGTGCGGGCCATCCTGACCTACGCCGACCGACTTGCGCAGCGCGGCCATGAGGTCGCGGTCGTCGTTCCTGCGAAGAGCCGGCTCCGAGCCTGGTGGCGGAAGAGGAGAAGCCGCGGGCCGGATTGGTTCCCCGGATTTCGCCCCGAGATACGGTGGGTCAGCACTTGGTCGCCGAGGAAGCTCCCTCCGGCGGACGTGGTGGTCGCCACGGCCTGGCAATCAGCCGGCTCCGTCCATGCGGCGCCCCGGAGGTGTGGCAAGAAGTTTTACCTGATCCAGCACTACGAGAGTCTCTACCACGGCCCGCCCGGCGTGGTTGACGAGACCTACCGCTACCCGCTCAGGAAGATTGTCATCTCCACCTGGCTTCGAGAGACCATGCGTGAAAAATTCGGGAGCGAGGCTCGGGTGCTTGTGACGCCTGTGGACCCAGCCCTCTTCTCCTGGGTGGAGACCGGGCCCGAGGAGGGCCGGATCCGGGTGCTGATGCTCCACCACGACTACGCCTGGAAGGGCGTGGCCGATGGTCTCCAGGCCGTGAGTCTTCTCAGGGCGCGCCACCCTGAGCTGACGCTGGTGGGGTTCGGGCTCAAGAGTCCCCGAGCGCCCCTGTCGTACGACGAGTTCTACGAAAGCCTCCCCCAAAAGCATCTGGCGTGGCTCTACAGCCGCTGCCCGATCTACCTCTGCCCATCCTGGGACGAGGGGCTCGGGATGCCGTCCATGGAGGCCATGGCGTGCGGCGCGGCGCTGGTCACCTACGACAACGGAGGCAGCCGAGACTACGCGCTGGATGGGCAGACCGCGCTGGTGGCCTCGCGGCGTGATGTCGGCGGCTTGGCCGAAAAGCTCGAGCGGCTGGTGACCGACTCCGCCCTGCGAGAGAGGATCGCCAGAGCGGGGATGGCGTTCATCCGGCGGGAGTTTGACTGGGAGCGCGCGGTGAGCGCGATGGAAGCGCTCTTTCTGGAGCAGGCTGAGCCGACGGCTCCCCCGCCTCCAGCGGACAGGGGGGCTCGCGCGCTCCCATGCTAGAATGGCGTTCGCGGCCATGACCGATCGAGGGTACGACCATGCCAATTTACGAGTATCAGTGCGATGGCTGCCGACGGCGAGTCAGCCTCCTGATCCTCACGCCGTCCACCGCACCCGCGCCCCGCTGTCCCAGGTGCGGAGGTGAATCTCTCACCCGGCTCATGTCACGCTTCGCCAGGATCAAGTCCGAGGAGGACCGGCTCGAGTCGCTGGCCGATCCTTCCAAGCTCGGGGACCTGGACGAGAATGACCCGAAGAGCGCCGCGCGATGGATGAAGAAGATGGGGCAGGAGCTCGGAGAGGACCTGGGCGGGGATGTCGACGAGGCTATCGACGAGGCGATGGCGGAGGGTGAGGAAGGCCAGGAGGCTCCAGGCGGGATGGGGGGAGATGACGAGTGAGTAGCAAGGGGCTCCACCGGTGAAAGTGGAGGCCCTGGATCGGTTTGAGCTGGTTGGCGAAAAGACATGGAACGGCTTCCTGGAGCAGTCAGCCGCTCCCGTCCCGTTTCTCACCTGGCAGTGGCAGAGCCTCTGGTGGAAGGCATTCGGTCATGGGCGGGCGCTCTCGATTCTCCAGGTTGCCGACTCGACCGGGCGCCCGGTTGGCGTGCTCCCCCTCTATGAGCACACGCCCGGCGCCTGGCAGCTCGTCGGCGGGGTGGACGTCTCTGATTACCTGGACCTCCTGGCCGTGCGCGGGCACGAGGAAGCGAGTTGGGCCGCGCTCCTGCACTACCGGGCCGCCGACTCCGACGCGTGGGATCTCCACTGCCTTAGGGCGGCTTCGCTGACTGTCTCGCTGCTCCCCCGCCTAGCCCCGGCCGCGGGACTTTCCGCCCGGATCCGGCGTGAGGAGCGTTGCCCCGTTCTCGCACTGCCCGACTCGTGGGACGGCCTACTGGAGCGCCTCCCCGGGAAGGACCGGCACGAGCTCAAGCGAAAGATCCGCCGTCTCGAGCGTCAGTGGCCGGAGGCCCGAGTCCGCTCCCACGCCTCCCCCGCCGGGCTCCAGGAAGCCATGACCACCTTCCTGGCCCTCCACCGGAAATCCGGGGCTGGCAAGAGACGCTTCATGGATCAGCGAATGGAAGAGTTCTTCAGAGAGGTGGCATCGTCCCTGGTGGCCAAGGGGTGGCTTCGGCTCTGGTTTCTGGAGCGCGACGAGGCGCCGGTCGCCGCCTTCCTCTGCCTGGAGTTCGCCGGCAGCGTCGCGCTCTACAACTCCGGGTTCGATCCGGCCCGTGCGGCATTCTCCCCGGGGATCGTGCTCCTCTGCCACGTGATCCGCGACGCGATCGACCGGAGGTTTGCCCGCGTCGATTTCCTGCGGGGCGAGGAGCGGTACAAGTACGCCTTCGGGCCCGTCCCCGAGGATCTCTTCAACGTGGTGGTGGCCCGATGAGGCTCCGGGTTGCGATGCTCTCCGTTCATACCTGCCCCCTGGCCGCGCTGGGCGGCAAGGAAACGGGCGGGATGAATGTCTATGTCCGCGAGCTCTCCCGGGAACTGGGTCGGATCGGGTTCTGCGTGGACGTGTTTACCCGCTCGCAGAACCCACGGATTCCCCGCGTCGTGCCCCTCGGGATCAACTGCCGCGTCATCCACCTTCCGGGCGGCCCCGAGGCCCCGATGGCCAGGGAGGTAGTTTATCAGCACCTCGAAGAGTTCGTCGACCACCTGGAGAGATTCATCGCGCGGGAGGGCACGACCTACGACCTCGTCCACGCTCATTACTGGCTCTCCGGCGTGGTGGGCCTTGTCCTCAGGGCTCGGTGGGGGGTGCCACTGATCCAGATGTTCCACACCCTAGGCCAGCTCAAGAACTTCGCCGCCCGGAATGCCACGCCGCGTGAGCCCGACCTGAGAATCGCCGAGGAGCGGCGCATCATCGGGGAGGCCGATCGCATCGTCTCCGCCAACCCGGTAGAGCTGGCACACCTGGTCGAGATCTACGGGGCCAGGCCTGATCAGATTGCGGTGATCCCGTGCGGGGTCGACACTGAGCTCTTCCGACCGCTGGACCCGGATGCAGCCAAGACGGCACTCTCCCTCGGCCCTGACCCGCTCATCCTTTACGTGGGCCGTCTCACTCCGGTCAAGGGGCTCGAGACCCTCCTGGAGGCGGTGAGCGACCTCCGGCGGGAGCCACGGCACCGCGATCTTCGGCTCCTGGTGATCGGGGGGGATACCGATGAGCTCGACAATGGGCACGAGGCCTTTCTCCGGGAGCAGGTCGCGGCGCTCGGGCTCGAGAACCAGGTGCATTTTCTCGGGGCCCAGCCCCAGGAGCGCCTTCGGCTCTACCACGCGGCCGCCCGGATGACCGTCATGCCCTCCTACTACGAGTCCTTCGGAATGGTCGCGCTGGAAGCCATGGCGTGCGGAAGCCCGGTGATTGCCTCACGGGTGGGGGGACTCGCCACCACAGTTGTGGACGGGACAACCGGCTACCTCGTGCCGGAGGGCGATCCCCGAGCCCTGGCGAGCCGGATCGCCCAGCTCCTGGAGGACGAGGCCCTCAGGCAGCGCTTCGGCCGGGAGGCCATCGGCATGGCGACCCGCTACCGCTGGGCCGGCGTGGCCAAGGCGATCTGTCGGCTCTACGCCCAGGTGCAGCCGGCCGCCTTCCGGCACCGGGCGCCTGTCCAGTGCCACTGACCCCGATTTGGAAGTGGGTTATATGACCACCTGGTAGACTTTCTGCGCAGCAAGATGACGCAACCGGGATAGGGGCACCGCAAATACAAACGCCCCCTACCTGTGCTAGACTTTCTGCTCGATGCGCGAGAGGCCCTCCCAGGCCCTGGTGTTCTTGATCGACGGGCTTGACCCGGAATACGTCCGGGCGGCCGACCTCCCCTGCCTGAGCGCGCTCCGGAAGTCCGGGGCCTCCACGCTGGACGGCCGGGGAGCGCTCCCGAGCCTGACCAACGTGAACCATATCTCCCTGCTCACCGGGACCTACCCCGAGCGCCACGGCCTCTCCGGCAACTTCTACTTTGACCGGGCAACCGGCGCTGAAGTCTTCATGGACCGGGTCGACTTCGTGCAGGAACCCCTGCTCTTTGAGCGGATCAAGTCTCTGGGCTGGAGCACGGGCCTCGTCACGGCCAAGGCGAAGCTCACCCGGCTGCTGCGCCGGGGTCTGGACCTGTCAGTGGACATGTCTTGGGCCCCGGAAGAGGTTGCGGAGGTCGTGGGCCCGGCCCCGGATCTCTTCTCGCTGGAGATCAACCTCTGGGTGCTCGAGATGGCCCGCGAGGTCGCGGCCCGCTACGCTCCGGACCTCCTCTACGTGGCCACGACCGACTACCCCCAGCACAAGCTCGCCCCTGACCATCCGGAGATGCATCGTTACCTTCGGGCCGCAGACCAGCTGATCGGTCAAATCGTGGAGCGCTACGATCCGGAACGCGCCGTGGTGGTCCTCACTGCCGACCACGGGATGAACGCCAAGACCCGATCAGCCAGCCCGGTTCAGTGGCTGGCCGAGGCGGGGATCCAGGGCCGCGGGGTCCCGCTCATCCGCGACGGCCTCTACGCCCACCACCGTGACCTCGGGGGCTCGCTCTACCTCTACCTCGAGGAGCCGGAGCAGGGAGATCGGGCACGGCAGGCGCTGGCGGCAGCTCCGGGAATCGATCGGGTCGTACCCAGGAGAGAGGCGTCCGAATTTCACCTGCCGCCCGAGCGCGTGGGAGAGGTGATCTGCTTTGGCCAGCGCGAGTGGGCGCTGGGGGTCTGGAGCGACGGCGAGCCGGTCCGGAGCGAAGAAGGCCTCCGGTCCCACGGCTCCCTCCATGAGCAGGCGATCCCCATCGTCCTGGCCGGCGCCGGGGTCCGTCCGGGAAGCGAGATGGTGAACGGCCGGATCGTGGACCTGGCGCCTACCCTCTCACACCTCCTGGGGCTCGATGGCGGGGGGTTCCAGGGCCGGGTCCTCGAGGAGGCGCTGTCGTAGCTAATGGCCACGCTGCTCGAGGTGCGCGATCTCAGGACCCAGTTCCTGACCTCCCGCGGCGTGGTGCGGGCGGTGGATGGGGTCTCCTACGATGTCCAGGAGGGAGAGACCGTGGCGCTCGTCGGGGAGTCGGGATGCGGCAAGACAGTGAGCGCGCTCAGCCTGATGCGCCTCGTGGCTGCCCCGGCTGGACGGATCGTCGGCGGGCAGATCCTCTTCAAGGGACGGGATCTGCTGCAGCTCAACGCGGAGTCGATGCGAAGGATCCGAGGACGGGAGATCGCCATGGTCTTCCAGGAGCCCATGACCTCGCTGAACCCGGTCCTCTCCATCGGCCGCCAGCTGACGGAGACGCTGGAGATCCATCTCGGGATGACCGCCGACCAGGCGCGGCAGCGGGCCGCGGAGCTCCTGGCGACGGTGGGCATTCCCGACCCCGAGCGCCGCCTCGCCCAGTACCCCCACCAGTTCAGTGGTGGCATGCGGCAGCGGATGATGATCGCCATGGCCCTGTCCTGTGGTCCCTCCCTGATCCTGGCCGACGAGCCCACCACGGCGCTGGACGTCACCATCCAGGCCCAGATCCTCGAGCTGATGAAAGACCTCTCCCGCCGCCTCGGCGTCGCCATGGTGATCATCACCCACAACCTGGGCGTGGTGGCGCGCTATGCCGACCGGGTCAATGTCATGTACGCGGGAAAGATAATCGAAAAGGGGACAGCGCGCGAGCTTTACGCCAACCCTCGGCACCCTTACACTCTCGGCCTCCTCCACTCGGTCCCCCGCCTGGACGAGCCGCGCAAGTCCAAGCTGGACCCCATCGACGGACAGCCCCCGGACCTGACACAGCTGCCGCCGGGCTGCGCCTTCGCTCCCCGGTGTGCCTACCAGATCGACCGGTGCATCCGGGAGGTTCCGCCTCTAGAGCCAGTCGGCAACCCGGGCCACCTTTCTGCCTGTTGGGTCGCCGAGCGCCTCGCAGCCGGGGTGAAGACGTGAGCGAAGCCCCGACGCGCTTGAGCCAGCAGGCGGAACCGCGCCCGCCGTACACCAGTCCGGCCGGGCCGGGCGCCGGCCCGCTCGTCGAGGTCAGGGATCTGGTCAAGCACTACCCGGTTCGGACCGCGACCCTCTTCGGCCGTTGGGGGCTGATCCGGGCCGTGGACGGGGTCAGCCTCAGCATTGCGGAGGGTGAGACCCTGGGGCTTGTCGGCGAGTCAGGATGCGGGAAGACGACGACCGGACGTTGCATCCTTCAGCTCGAGCGGCCCACCTCTGGAGAGGTCGTCTTCGAGGGCGAGGCCCTCACGCGGCTGGATCAGGTGTCGCTCAGGAAGGCCCGACGCCGGATGCAGGTCATCTTCCAGGACCCGTACTCCTCGCTCAACCCACGCATGACCGTCGGCCAGATCATCGCCGAGCCGCTCAAGGTGCATAGGATCATGCCGAACGCTACGGCTCGCGCCGAGCGCGTTGCCGAACTTCTGCACTGCGTCGGGCTCCTGCCGGGCCAAGCTGACCGTTACCCCCATGAGCTGTCAGGCGGGCAACGCCAGCGCGTGGGGATCGCCCGCGCCCTGGCCATGGAACCCTCCTTCATCGTCTGCGACGAGCCGGTCTCGGCGCTGGACGTGTCGATCCAGGCCCAGATCATCAACCTGCTCGAGGAGCTCCAGGAGCGCTTTCGCCTGACCTACCTCTTCGTGGCGCACGACCTGTCCGTGGTCCGGCACATTTCCGACCGGGTCATCGTCATGTACCTGGGGAAGATCGTCGAAGTGGCCGACCGGAAGACCCTGTACGAGGATCCCCTGCACCCTTACACCAAGGCCCTCCTCTCCGCGGTCCCGATCCCCGACCCTGCTGTGGAAGCCACCCGCGAGCGCATCGTGGTCAAAGGGGAGGTGCCGAGTCCCCTCAACCCCCCTTCCGGGTGCGTCTTCCACCCCCGCTGCCCGAGTGCCATCCCTGACTGCCAGCAGGTGGTCCCGGATCTCCGGGAGGTTCGCCCCAGGCACTGGGCCGCCTGCATCAGGGTTTAGGCCGGGAGTTTAAGCCCGCACAGAAGGTCTTGACAGGAGGGCAGGGGGGAGAGTAGGCTACCGCCGCCCGATGTGACACGAGGCGCAAAGTCCTGATTTTCCCAAGGAGGTGCTAAGATGCGTACTTCATTGACCTGGCGCGGCGGAGCACTGGCCTCCGTCCTGGCGCTTGCACTCCTGATGTTCCTGTTTCAGGGGACCGGAGCCGCCGAGACCCCGGTCCGGGGCGGTACGCTGACCTACGTCGTCCCAGCCTCCTGGCTCCCGAGCTACGACGGGCACTGGGAGACGACCTTTGCGATGATCCACCCGATTCGTCCCTTCTACAGTCTCCTGATCAAGGTGAACCCCCAGAACCCGGGCGATCCCACCGACTTCGTTGGTGATGTGGCGAAGAGCTGGAGCGTGAGCAACGATGGCCGGGTCTACACCTTCAAGATCCGGAAAGGGATCAAGTTCCACGACGGGAGCCCCCTGACCTCGCGCGATGTCAAAGCCACCTACGAGAAGATCATCTGGCCACCCGAGGGGGTCCGGAGTGCCCGGAACTTCATGTACAACGAGGTTGTGGAGGCGGTCGACGCTCCCGATGACTTTACGGTGGTCTTCCGGCTCAACTTCCCTTCGGCGGCCTTCCTGCCCGCAATGGCCACCCCCTTCAACTTCATCTACAAGGCCGACATCATCAAAAAGGACCCCCGCTGGTACAAGACCCACATTATGGGGACCGGCGCGTTCAAGCCCGCATCGGGGACCCCCGAGAAGGGCTTCGCCGACGGCAACTGGAGCGTCAAGGGATCCCATATCGAAGGGGTCAGGAACCCGGACTACTTCACGCCTGGCAGGCCCTACCTCGATGGCTATCGGGCGATCTTTGCCAAAAAGCAATCCCCTCAAGTCGCCGCGATTCGCGGTGAGCGCGCCATGATCAACTTCCGGGCGCTCCCGCCGAAGACCATCGGAGACCTAAAGGCGGCGATGGGCGACAAGATTCGGGTGCAGGAGAGCGCGTGGAACTGCGCGCTCTTCGTCAACCCGAATCACAAGGTCAAGCCCTTTGATGACCCGCGCGTGAGACGGGCGCTGTCACTGGCACTGGACCGGTACGAGGCATCGAGGTACCTGTCCAAGTTCGCCATCATCAAGCCAGTCGGTGGAGTGGTGTTCCCCGCGCACCCGCTGGCCGCCACAAAGCAGGAGCTCCAGCAGATCGCCGGATACTGGCCGGACATTAAGAAATCCCGCAAAGAAGCCCGCCGCCTGCTTCACGAGGCGGGTGTGCCGGACGGGTTCAAGTTTACGTTCCACAACCGTGCGATCGAGCAACCGTACAAGCACATGGGCATCTGGCTCATCGACCAGTGGCGGAAGATCGGGCTCAATGTTGAGCACTGGGTGCAACCGACTGGACCCTTCTACAAGACGCTCAGGGGCCGGACCCAGGCGTTCCAGGTCAGCATGGATTTCAACTGCCAGTCGGTCGTGAACCCCATTCTCGACGTCGCCAAATTCCTCTCCGAGGACAAGTCCGGCAGTAACCACGCCGAGTATGTCGACCGGACTCTGGACCACCTCCACGCCAAGATGGTCCGCGAGGGCGATCCGAAGAAGGTACAAGCGATGATGCGAAAGTTCGAGAAGCGGGTGCTCGACGAGCAGGCCCACTATCTCGTGACGCTCTGGTGGAATCGCACGGTTCCCCATAACGCTCGGCTGAGGGGGTGGAAAGTTGGTCCAAGCCACTATCTGAACCAGCACCTGGTCGATGTGTGGCTCGCTCCCAAATAGCAGGGCACTACCGTCTCCCCCGTTGACCTCTGTCCGGGGGCCCGGTCCGAACGCCGTGTCGGGCCTCCGGGCAGCTGATCTGCCATGCTTCGGTACTTCCTGAAGCGCGTCCTCCTCATGTTCCCCACGCTGTTTGGCGTGGCCGTGTTCATCTTCGTGCTCATGCGGCTCCTTCCCGGCGACATTGTGGAAATTCGAATGGCGGGGGAGGGGGCGTTCGTCACTCAGGAGACCATCGATCTCGAGCGAGCGCGGCTCGGGCTGGATCAGCCGATCTGGAAACAGTTCGTGGACTGGATGTGGGGGATCGTCCACTTCGACCTTGGCCTATCGATGTGGACCGAAAAACCTGTGGCTGCCGAGATCGCATTGCGCTTCCAGGTCTCGCTCCAGGTGGCCATCATGGCGACGATCGTCGCCATCATCCTTGCTATCCCACTGGGGACGATTGCTGCTCTTCGCCAGGACACCTGGGTCGACTACGCGGTGCGCATTTTCTCAATCGCCGGCTTGGCAACCCCGTCCTTCTGGCTTGGGATCATGATCATCTTGGGGCTGTTGATCTTCTTCAAATGGCTCCCGCCCCTGGTCTACACCCCGATCTGGGTGGACCCGTGGGCAAACCTCTCGCAGCTCATCTGGCCCGCGGTGGCAACGGGCTACCGCTACTCGGCGGTCGCCACGCGCATGACCCGCTCCGCCGTCCTCGAAGTGCTCCGAGAAGACTACATCCGCACCGCGCGCGCCAAGGGGCTCTGGGAGAAATTGATCCTGACCCGTCATGCCCTCAAGAACGCCATGCTTCCGGTCATTACGGTCATCGGCATCGAGTTCGCCTTCCTGATCGGCGGGCTGGTGGTGACCGAGCAGGTCTTCAACCTGAACGGCCTGGGCAAACTGTTCGTGTCCGCAGTGGAACAGTTCGACTACACCCTCGTCCAGGGCCTTGTGCTCCTCGTGGCCTTCATCGTGATCTTCATGAACCTGGTGATCGATATGCTCTACGCCTTCTTCGATCCTCGGATTCGATACGAGTAAGAGGGCGCCATTGGCTGTCGGCCGGCTTCCGGTTGATGCTGCCGCCACGCTCGAGCGCTCAAAGCTCCGCGACTGGGCGCACGCGGCGCTGCGGTTCGCCCGCCAAAAACCGCTAGGCGCGGCCGGGGCAGCGATCGTGATTCTCATGGCCCTGGCCGCGATCCTTGCGGACGTCGTCGCCCCGTACGACCCTCTGGAGACAAACCTCGTCGCGATGTTCACTCCCCCGAACGCCGGCAACTGGATGGGAACCGATTCCTTCGGACGTGACGTGTTCTCGCGCATCATCTACGGCTCTCGGACCGCGCTGCTCGTCGGCTTCAGCGCGGCCTTGCTGGGTGCGACCGGCGGGCTGCTCATCGGCGTGGCCAGCGCGTACTTCGGTGGGTACACCGACCTGCTCGTGCAGCGGATCATGGACGTGTTCCTCGCCTTTCCGCTGGTCATCCTGGCGATGGCCGTGGTGTCGATCCTGGGCACGGGAACCTTCAAGGTCATCCTCGCCATCATCGTGCCGATGGTCCCGCGTGCAGCGCGCGTGTGCCGCTCCAACGCGCTTGCCATCCGCGAGATCCCTTATGTAGATGCAGCCCGGGCCTGCGGGTTCGGCCATCGCCGGATCATCCTCCGCCACATGCTGCCGAATGTGATGGCACCGTATCTCATCATGCTGACAGCCTTTTTGGGCCAGGCCATCCTGCTGGAGGCCGTGCTCTCCTTCCTCGGCCTGGGCGTGCAGGAACCCACGGCAGCCTGGGGGCTCATGCTCCAGGGCGGCGCCGAAGAGTACGCCGAGAGCGCCCCCTGGTTGGCCATCTTCCCCGGCATGGCCATAACCCTTGCCGTCTTCGCCTTCAACCTCTTTGGTGACTCGCTCCGAGACGTCCTCGACCCCAGGCTTCGGACTCAGTAGTCCGCGTCCTCTGTTTGACAACCGTCCCCGCTTTGCGCTACAAATAAAGAGGTCTGAGTGCGAGTCAAACCCGGACCAGCTTTCGCTGGCCCGATAAGCTGAGGGGGGGGAGCGATGACGTATATCATCGCGGAGCCATGCATCAACGTGAAGGATAAGTCCTGCGTGGAAGTCTGCCCTGTCGACTGCATCTACGAGGGAGCGGACATGCTGTATATCCACCCCGACGAGTGCATCGACTGCGGCGCCTGCGAGCCGGTCTGCCCGGTGAAAGCGATCTTCGTTGAGGAAGAAACCCCCGAGCAGTGGAAAAACTTCATCGATATCAACAAGCAGTTCTTTAAGGATAATCCCGGCATCCAGCCCGCGACCAAGGGCTAGCCGCCCGCGTATACGCGTGGGGCGCCGCGCCTCGGCGCTTCCTCCTTCTGCACCTGACGGAGCCAACTGGCTCCTTTCTTCTGCACACCGGCTCGTGCGACCTGCACGGCCGGCTGTGCAGTCCTGGTCCCTCCCGCCTTCCATCCCCACGATTTTCCGCCTCTCGCCCGCTGGCACGCCCATTGCCGCTACCAGAGACCGGAGGGGCGCCATGGAAGGGATCGAGGGATCTTGCGGGTTTCACGATGCCGTCGTCGCGTTCAAGCGGCGCCTGATCGAGATCACCCTGCGACAGCTCGGGGGGAACCGAAGCCGGGCCGCCCGCGCCCTCGGCCTCCAACGGACCTACCTGCTGCGCCTGATCCGCGATCTTCAGGTCGCCGCCCCACCCCCACCGGAACGCCCCGCGGGGCGGCGCCCATTGCCGCAGTCGCTCCGTCAGCATCACCACCCGGGTGCCATCGGCACGTCGGGAGGGTGAGACGTCGACCTCGAGAGGCAAGGAGGCCACGGTGACCGGCAAGAAATCTCGGCTGAGCCGGTTGATCCATCCCACATCCCGCAAGACCGTGCTGGTCCCGCTCGACCACGGCATGAGCGAGGGTCCCATCCCCGGAGTCGAGACACCCTGCAAGGCTCTCAGGGCCATCATCGAGGGAGGGGCCCAGGGAGTCGTGATCCATCGCGGCGTCGCGCTCTGCGGTGCCGAGCATCTCGAGGCTCCCCTGTCCTGGCTCCTCCATCTCTCAGGCTCCACCACGCTGAGTTGGAACCCTGACCACAAGGTACTGGTCGCCTCCGTCGAGGAAGCTCTACGCCTCGGGGCCGATGGGGTGTCCGTCCATGTGAATCTCGGAGTCTTCCGGGAGGCAAGGATGCTGCAAGATCTGGGGAAGGTCGCGGCACGCTGCCGCGAATGGGGCATGCCGCTTCTGGCGATGATGTACGTCCGGTGGGCGCGGCCCCAGCACGGCTCGGGGATCTCCCCCATCAAGCACGCCGCGCGCGTGGCCGCCGAGTTGGGGGCCGACCTCGTGAAGGTGCCCTATCCCGGGAGTCCAGAAGGGCTGCGCGAAGTCATCCGAGGCTGCTTCATCCCCGTGCTCATCGCCGGGGGCGAACGGGCCCAGTCAGACCGGCACGTCCTCGAGATGGTCGAAGCCGCGATGGCCTCCGGCGCGGCGGGGATCTGTATCGGCCGGAACATTTTCCAGCACCCGGTCCCGGCGCTCTTCCTGCAGGCGCTCAGCAAGATCATTCATGACGGGGTGTCGGCCGACGTGGCGATCGAGCTGGCGAGCGAATCCCCGGCTCTCGCCCACGGCCGGACATGAGGGGGACCCATGTCCTATTTGAGCCGGAAACTCGACGCGCCCCTGCCGGAGATTACCGGGAGATACTTCCGTGAAGGGGATAATCTGGTGGACCGGTGGCCGCCTCACCGGATGGCGGCCTACCAGCGGGAGGCCCTCTTCACGATACTGATCCACGCTTGGGAGCATAACCGGTTTTACCGGAGGAAGTTTCGCCAGGCGGGGATCCATCCCGCGGCGCTAGCCGTGCCGGAAGAGCTCTCACGGCTGCCCCTGACTAGCAAAGAGGAAATCCGGGGGCAGCCGTGGATACTTCTCGCCGTTCCCCGCCACCAAGTATCGCAGATCCATGTGTCCACCGGGACCACTGGAGGAGAGGAAATCTACGTGCCTCACACCTGGGAGGATCTCTACGTCCGAAACCTGGGCCCAGCCATGCGGCGGCTCGTTCCGGTCGGCATCGATGACGTCGTCATCAATGCGCTCCCCTATGAGATGAGCTCGGCCGGTTTGGCATTCCACCGCACCTTCCAGAAGGGCTGTGGCGCCCTGGTGGTGCCGGCCGGCAAGGGAGGCTACTACTCCACTCCCGAGCGGACCCTTCTAGCCGCGCGGGATCTGGGCGCTACGATCCTGATCACCACCCCTTCCTACGCGATCCTCCTCGCAGAGGTTGCGCAGGACGAGAAGATCGTCCTGGCGGAGATCCCTCTGAGATTTCTCTGGCTGACCGGCGAAGGATGCTCGCCCGCCTTTCGTCAACGGGTCGAGGCCCTCTGGGGGCACCCCGCCCACCTTTACTATGGCTCGCTGGAAGCGGGCCCCATCGGCATCGAGTGCCCCGCAAGGAACGGCTACCACCTGGCCAGCGGACACGTGTACGTGGAAGTGATTGATCCTGAGACGCTGCGCGGGCTCCCCCCGGGGGAAACGGGAGAGCTCGTGGTCACGGAGCTCACACGCCTGGCCTCGCCGCTCATCCGCTACCGGACCGGCGACTTCGGCTTTCTGGACAGCGTGCCCTGTCCGTGTGGAATCTCCCTCTGGAAGCTCCACCTCCGCGGGAGAAGCGAGGATCAGATCCAAATTGCCGACGGCCAGTTCTCGCCCTACTATCTCGAGGAGTTCCTCATGCAAATCCCCGAGGTGGGTAACTGGTACCAGTTCGTTACGAAGCCCGACCGGCTCTGCGTCAGGACTGAGCTGGCCCCGGGCGTCGCCCCGACGGAAACCGTCCGGCGAACGATCGAAAGTCGGCTTGAATACGCTATCGGCGTCTCCGTGGAGGCAGAGCTCGTGGCTCGACTCCCCCGGACCGGAGGCAAGACAACCCGCGTGATCCGGCAGGAGCCGAGCTCGCTCCCGGCCTGAGTAGGAGGGTCGCCGTGTCGTTCCTGCGAGACAAAGCGCTCACTACTACGTCACCACTTCACCGGATCGTGTCTCACGTCTACTACCGGAACAGGTTCTACAGAGAAAAACTCTCCCGCGCCGGCATCGGCCCCGACCAGATCCATTGCGCCGAGGAGCTGCCGTTGCTGCCGGTGACGGAGCGGGAGGAGCTCATTGGAAATCCCGGGATCCTCCTCTCGGTCCCCAAGGAGGAGGTGGTTCAAGCTCACCTCTCTACCGGCACGACCCGCCGATCCCCACTTTACATTCTGTTCAGCTGGGATGACCTCTACGTCCGCGGGCTTCTGCCCTTGGTAGGAGCCCCCGGCGCCAGGCTCTTCGAGATCCAGGAAGGGGAAATCGTGTTCAACGCGCTCCCCTATGAGGTCAGCGTCACGGGCCTGGCCCTCCACCGGGCGCTCCAGGATGGGATCGGAGCCTGCGTGGTGCCGGTTGGGAAAGGCGGATTCTATGCCGATCCCGCTAAGACCTTGAAGCTCATGCGAGCGCTTCGAGGGGATCATCTCGTCACCACGCCCTCCTACGCCCTGCAGCTTGCGGAGCTGGCGACCCGCTGCGGGATCACGGCCCCCGAGGAGCTTGGGCTCACCGCTCTCTGGCTCATCGGCGAGCCGTGCTCGGACGCCCTGCGCCGCCACATCGATCGCCTTTGGGGGTGCCCGGCGTTTCTCTACTACGGGTCCCTGGAGAGTGGGCCCATCGGCCTCGAGTGTCCCCTGCGAGACGGTTACCACGTGGCGTCTAACTTTGTCGATGTTGAGATCCTGCCCGTACCCGACCTCGGCCGGAGCGACACAGACGGCCTCTTGGGTGAGATCGTCGTCACAGTCCTCTGGCGCCAGGCTTCCCCTCTCCTGCGGTTTCGGACTGGGGATTTCGGTTTCTGGAAGCCATCCCCTTGCCGCTGCGGGATCCCGGGAGCGAAGCTGCGGGTTCTCGGGCGGAGGCACGATCTGATCTCCACCGCAGACTTCCCGCGCTTCGCCCTGGAACTAGAAGAGGCGCTCCTGAACCTGCCGGGCGTTAGCCCCTGGTATCGATTGAAACCCGAAGTGGACTCGCTTCGGGTCATTCTCCCCGAGCCGTGTGAGGGTGATCAGGCTTCCCTCGCGCGGTCAGTCCGAGGCGAGATCGAGCGCCGCTTCCGGGTGGCCTGTCGAGTCGAGTTCATAAAGGAGCACGGCTACACAGGGGGGAAGCTCATCAGGGTAGTCCGCGACGGAGAGAAGCCGTGATCATTGACGGCCACGCGCACGTGACCGAAGCCGATTACGGCTCTCCGGATCGGCTCTCAGCTCAGATGGCCGAAGCCGGCATCACCCAAGCTGTCCTCGTCCCCGGTGGGATGATCGATGTCAGGAGGATGACCCGCTACCTCACCGGGCAAGAGCCCGTTCCCGAGGGCGCCATCCCGAATGGCGTGGTCGAACGTCTCGTTGCCCAGAACCCGGGCCGCTTCTTCGGGTTCTATTGCGTGAACCCTCACGACGGTGATCGGGCGGTAGAAGCGTTCCGGGACGCGATCGGGAGGGGATTCCGCGGCCTGAAGCTCGCGCCCCTCGTGCACCGCTTTGCCCTCACCTCCGAGACCGTTCGTGACCTGGCTGAGGCCTGCGGTGCGCTCGGCGTCCCGTTCTATACCCACGTGACTTACAGCCCAGGGGCAGCTACCGATAAGATTGGGTTTCTCGCAAGAGAGTTTCCGGCGACGACGTTCATCCTCGGCCACATGGGGTTCGGCCCCGCGGACATCGACGCCGTGGAGCTAGCGCTTCGCTACGACAACCTGTATCTGGAGACCTCGGGGGGGTCCTTTCTCGTCCTCAAGCTGGCCTTCGAGCGATTGGGTGCAGGAAAGCTGGTTTTCGGGTCAGAGTTTCCTCTTTACCACCCGCGCGCGGAGCTCGAGAAGATACGCCTTCTGGCCGACGGTGAAGCGTTCGAGCGCATCATCGGAACAAATCTGCTGACCCTCCTCGGAGAGAGTGTCCGATGGACACGTTGAAGCGGCCCGAACTCTGGATCGATCTGAGCTCACGCGCGTCCGGGGAGCCAGAGATCCTGAGCGCGATCTTGCACTTCCCTCTGAGCGGTCTCCTCGTGAGCCCCCTAGAAGATTTGCCGGTGGAGATTCCCAGCCACATCCGGCGAGGTTGGATGATCCGGGAGGGGCGAGAGTTCGCAGCGCTCCCGGGCCAAGGCGAGATGGTGGTGACCCTGTCGCGGGAGATCGCGGGACAAGCCAGGACCCGAGGACACCCGGTGGGTGTTTCCTGCCGGGTAACCGATCCCCAAACCCTGGAGGAAGCCTTAGCACTCCTCGATCAGGTGGACTACCTGTTCATCAGGCTCGCCGACGAGACGAACATCCCTCTTGAGCTGATCCTCACGCGGGCACAGGGCCGTCGCGTGCGGGTGATCAAGACGGTGGGGGGATTGGAAGAGGCGGCGGTCGCGCTCGGGGTGCTCGAACACGGCTGCCACGGCATCCTCGTGGCTCCCCAGGATCTCGGGACGCTCGCGCGCATCGCCCACGAGCTGAGCCGACGGCCCTCTCATCAACTCTCCCTGGTTGAGGTGGAAGTGGTCGGGATCGAGCATGCCGGCATGGGACATCGTGCCTGCGTCGACACCCTGACGATGATGGCCGACGACGAGGGGATGGTTGTGGGATCCACCTCCAACGGGGGGATCCTCGTCTGCTCGGAAGTCCACCCGCTGCCTTACATGAACACCCGGCCGTTCCGGGTCAATGCCGGGGCGATCCATTCGTACCTCTGGGGACCCGAAGACTCCGCTTCATACTTGAGCGACCTCAGAGCTGGGTCCGGAGTGTTGGTGGTCCGCACGTCGGGGGAGGCGAAAGCGGTGAGGGTGGGACGGGTGAAGATCGAGGTACGCCCTCTCGTGAAGATCCACGGGATCGCCAACGGCACCCCCCTGAGCCTCTTCGTTCAGCATGACTGGCACGTACGGATATTCGGAGCAGATGGAAAGCCTCGCAGCGTGACGAGCCTCAAGCCGGGCGAGAAGGTGCTGGGGCATCTGTGCGAGCCCGGGCGGCATGTGGGCATCAAGATCTCGGAGACGATCCTGGAACGGTGAGGCGCGTACGGCATGCGGACATTCCTGACGTTCCTCCTCGTCTGCTTCTCGGCGGTAGGAGCTGACAGGGTAGCCGTGGCATCCGATGAACCCCTGGCCGCCGCCGAACGGGTTCTCGAGCGCGGCGAATCAGGCTTCGATGCCGAATCGCTTGAGAGAGCCCAGGCCATCTTCAATCGGCTCGCCCGCGCCGAAGACCTCTCCCAATCGGTCCCGTACTATCAGGCACGAGTCTCTCTTGCGCTAGCGAACATCCATGCGTGGGGCGGCAAGACCGACCGAGCCCTCCACTCCCTTGACCAAGCCATCGCGTCCGCAAAACAGGCCGTTCGCCAGGATCCGCGGCACTCGGATTCCCATCGTCTCCTCGGCGAGGCGTATGGTCGGCTCATCAGCCTCAAGGGCGGGCTGACCGGACTGCTCTACGGCCGGCGCTCCTATAACGAACTGGCCCTGGCATTGAAGCTCGGCCCTGAAAACCCCCGTGCTGCCCTGGCCATGGGGATCTGGAAACTCCGCACCCCGAAGCTCTTCGGGGGTGACTGGGACGAGGCCGTCCGCTATTTCCAGAAGGCGATTCAGTTGTGGCCAGCGAATGTCCGCAGCCATGTGTGGCTTGGGATTGCACTCATGGAACGAGCATATTGGGAGCGAGCGCGAGAGGCGCTGGAGCGGGCCCTTGTCCTTCAGCCCGAGAACGCATGGGCCGAGCGGCAGCTGGCGAAGGTGAGGGCCCGGGCGCAGGGGGAGGAATGAGACGGTGGCTTCGGTCTGTGGGGCAGCACGCCAGGTTGGCCTGGCGAAATGTCCTCCGAAACAAGCGGCGAACCGCCATCACGGTTTCCGCCATCACGTCAGGCTCCGTTGCCCTGATTACATTCGGAGGCTACATGGACTACGCGTTCTGGGGGCTCCGGGAAACCACGATCCGGAATCACTTGGGTCACCTGCAGGTTGCACGGGCGGAATACTTTGACAACCGCCTCGCCCATCCCGAAGCCGCTCGCCTGGATCGATCGCAGCTCGTCGCCGTTGAGCGCATCCTGACCAGGTGGTCGGAGATCGAGATGGTCTCCCGCCGCCTCGAGATCAGCGGCCTCATCGGAAACGGCGAGAGTACCCTCCCCTTCATAGGACGAGGGATCGAGCCCGAGAAGGAGAGCGCGGCGCTGGCCTTCCTGACGATCCTGACCGGAGCTCCCCTGGCAACCTCCGAGGCGCCTGAGATCCTCGTGGCCAAGGGGCTGGCCGCCGGGCTCACCGTGAAGGCCGACGATCAGGTGATTCTGCTCACCACCACGCTCAGCGGGAGCATCAACGGGCAGAATGTGACCGTGGCCGGGATCTTCGAAACGGGTACGGAGGAGTTTGACAACCGAGCCGTGCTCCTCCCGCTCCGCATGGCCCAGCAGCTCATCCAGAGCGATCGGGTAGACAAGATCGTCGTGCTCCTGGAAGACACTGAGCTCACGAGTCCGGTGGCGCGGCGCCTGACTGCCGCCATCGGAGGAGCCGACCTGTCGCTGGAAGTTCGTCGCTGGATGGATCTCGCCACCTTCTACCACCGAGTCGTCCGGGTGTACGAGGGGATGTATCGGTTCGTGAGCGTCGTCATCGCGCTGGTAGTGATCCTGAGCATCATGAACACCATGATGATGACGGTCTTCGAGCGTACGAGGGAGATCGGAACGATGATGGCGCTGGGGGTCAGCCGGGGGCGGATTGTCGAGCTGTTCCTGCTCGAGGGCTTGGTGATCGGCGCCATCGGCGGCGTTCTCGGCGTCGGGGCCGGCGTCGGGGCCTGCCATCTCGTCAACGCGTCGGGGGGGATCGCCGTCGCCCCTCCGCCGGGCGCCTCTCGCGGTTACATCGTCTTTCTCAATGTAGTGCCCCGGGTGCTCCTCTTTGCCTTCGCCTCTTCCGTGCTCGCCGCGCTCCTCTCAAGCCTCTACCCAGCCTACCGGGCAGCTCGGCTTCCGGTGGTCGAGGCGCTCCGATACGCCTGAAGTTCGATGGCGCACATCCGACTCTCGGATGTCGTCAAGACGTATCGGCTCGGGCGCACCGTCGTCTCGGCCCTCCGGGCGATTTCGCTCGAGGTGGGGCAGGGAGCGTTCGTGGCGGTGACCGGCCCCTCCGGGAGCGGAAAATCCACCCTTCTTCACCTGATCGGCGGGCTTGATCACCCTGACCGAGGGGAGATCGTCATTGAGGGCCAGCGCCTCAGTGATCTGACTCCGGATGCCCTGGCGAAGTTTCGGGCGCGGAGGCTCGGATTTGTCTTCCAGTTCTTCAGCCTCCTCCCGGTGCTGACGGCTTTCGAGAACGTGGAGTACCCGTTGCTCTTCCAGAATCTCCTACCGGCCCTCCGCCAATCCCGGGTTCGCGAGGCCCTCGATCGCGTGGGGGTAGCCGCCTACGCTCACCACCGCCCTGACCAGCTCTCGGGGGGCCAGCAGCAGCGAGTTGCCATTGCCCGGGCCATGGTGGTGAAGCCCGCGCTGATCCTGGCTGACGAACCCACGGCAAATCTCGACTCCCGTACCGGGCAGGCCATTATCGATCTTCTGGAAGAGACGCGACAGCAGCAGGGCACCACGTTCCTCCTGGCTACCCACGATCCGGGCCTCGTCAGCCGTGCAGATCGGGTTGTGGCGCTCTACGACGGACAAATCTTCGAACCGTGAGGCCTGCTACGCCACCGGCTCTGCTGGGTCTTTCAGGCCTCATCCTGATTCTGGCTCGCCTCGCCCTGCCACTGGAAGTCCCCGCCCTCACCGCCCGGGAGATCGTCCGCCGGGCAGACCGAATCCGCGCTCCCGGCGGTTCCTTCTCCTTTGAGCTGAGCATCATCACCCCTCAGGGGAGCGAGGAAAGGCCCGACGCCCGGCTTGCCGTGTCGGTCAAGCTCCCGGACAGGAGCCTGGCGAAGTTTCTCACGCCCTCCCGCGACCGAGGGAAAGTTCTCCTGATGGTCGGCCCCCACTTGTGGGTGTATCTCCCCGCCACAGGGCGGCCACTCCGGATCTCCCCCCAGCAGCGGCTCGTCGGAGGCGTCTCCCATGCCGACGTGATGCGCGTGAACTTTGAGGGTGACTACCTCCCTACCCTCCGGGGTGTGGACCGTGAGACGGGGGGAGGCTCCTACGTGCTGAATCTCCGGGGGGCCATGAAAGGCGCAACATACCATCGAATTCGTTACTGGGTTGAGCGCGAGACGTTTCGCCCGGTCAAGGCCGAGTTTCTTACGGTATCCGGGCTCCTGATCAAAACGGCCCGATACACCCGCTACCGGCAGATCCTCGGCGCGGCCCGCCCCACGGAGATCGAGATCGCCGACGCGGTGCGCGGGGGCGCAGTGACCCGGCTGCTCTACTCCAAGCTTCGGCACGAGACCCTCAGCGACGAGATGTTTCATCCGGCATCTCTCCGATTGCTACGCTGAATGTGCGAGTCGCCACCTCCCTGCTTCTCCTTCTCCTGGCTTCTCCCTCCCCGGCCATCGAGTGGTCGGGGGGAGGAACCCTCCGGCTTGACGGGGCGTATCGGAGAGAAAATGTGGCGAGCCTCCGAAATCCTCATGGCCAACTCTTCGACGTCGGCACACGGGTGGGGCAAGGCATCGTGGATTTTCACCTCGCCGTTTCTCCCCACCCCGCCGTGGATCTTGCCCTGAGGAACCGGGCGATCGGAACTGTCACGGAGGATGAAGAGGAGGCGGAGAATATCCTCGAGGATGCCTATCTGATCTACTGGTTCTCGCCTCAGTTCCTCCTCGAGGGGGGGAAAGACCGGGTCCGGGAGGGGGTCGGCTACGCCTGGAACCCGGTCGACCTTCTCCGGACCCGCTCCTCGGCCGGGCTAAGCCAGGACCCCAAGGAGCAGCGAGACCACCGGCGGGGCCACTATCTGATCAAAGGAGAGCTGAGGTGGGGTCAGGGCTCCGTGGCAGTGGCCTACGTCCCGAAATTTGCCGGACTCGATACCGATGACGTCTCCAATCTGGCGGAGCAGTTCTGGGGTCGGGGGACAGCTCTGATCGCCGGCACCGACGTAGCCGTGTATCTCCACCACGGGCCGGAGTGGAATGCCGGCACCTCCCTCGCGCGGGTATTCGGAGACGCCCTCGAGCTCCATCTCGAGGCCGTCGCCCGATGGAACTCATCGAGGGAGCGGCCAGTCATCGCTCGCGTGAGAGGCCGGTCGGGGAACACCCGTGTGCCACTTTGGAGACGCCAGCGAACGAAGAACCTGCTCGGCGAAGCCCTCCTCGGAGCCCAGTACACCTTCTCCAACGGGATCAACCTGATCGCTGAATATTTCTACAACGGCGACGGGTTGAGCGCGCGGGAATGGAACATCCTTTGGGACGGGCTGGAGCTCGCGCGACAGCGCCTTCAGGGAGGGGAAAACTCCTTACCGGGGAAGCCGAATCTCTTCCGGATATTCGGGTTGCGCGCGAACGAGCTCCTCTCACCGGCGGAGAGCGCCCGGCACTATCTCTTCGTGCGAGCCGCCGGCGCCACCGAAATGCGGCGACGTCTCGAGCTGACTGGGTTCCTCCTGCTGAACCTCCAGGACAGGAGTGGCGCGCTGAACGGCGAGGCCCGCTACCAGATCGGCCGAGATCTGGAGAGTGTGCTGAGCCTGGATCTCTTCTTCGGGCCGGAACGAACTGAGTTTGGCGCCCTTCCGATCGGGAGCGCCGTCCGCGCCTCTCTCCGCTACGCGTTCTAGCAGTGAGCCGCCCAATCACCCGGCTGACGAGCGCTGAACTGCCGGCAACCAGCGGTGCGGCTACACCGAGGTCGTTTCCCGTGGTAGCGGTTTGCTTGCAGCGGGTCCGACCTTGTCGGCGAGTTGGCTGCCGGTCGAAAACATTGACATCGTTCAGCGCCCACGGTCAAATAACAGTAGAATCCAACCAATACGAGATCAGTGGAGGTCTCTCAGGTGGCTGATGTCTGGATCGCCGGCGCGGGGATGACCCGTTTCGGCAAGCGCTCAGAGCCGTTACCGGATCTCATGGCGGAGGCCGCGCGTGCGGCGCTGGAGGGCTCCGGCCTCGAGTCCCCTGACGCCATGATCGTGGCGGCGATGAACCCCGAGGAGTTCACCGGGGAAGGGAATTTTGCCTCACAAATCGCCACCTACATCGGGCTCTCCCGCATTCCGGCCATCCGGGTGGAGACCGCCACCTCGTCAGGAGCCGCGGCCATCTTCGCCGGGTTCTCGTCGGTGGCTGCGGGGATCCACCGCTCGGTGCTGGTCGTCGGGGGCGAGAAGATGACCCACCTCCCCACCCCGCGAGTCTCCGAGCTGATCGGCCGCTCCATCGATCCCCACGAGCGCTCCTACGGGACCACCATGCCGGCTCTGGCCGCCGTCGTCACGCGAGCCGTGATGAGCAAAGGGGGCGTGAGCCTCAAGGAGATCTCCCAGGTCGCCGTGAAGAACCACGCCAATGGCGCCCGTAACCCCTTCGCGCATTTCCAGATGCCGGTGACCCTCGAGGAGGTCATGGAGAGTCGGGTGGTCGCCGATCCGCTTCGCCTCTACCACTGCTGCCCGATCTCCGACGGGGCTGCGGCGGTCGTACTGAGGCCTGAGCCCACCGGGATCCGGATCGCCGGGATCGGCCAGGGAGCGGACTATCTGGCCGTGCGCTACCGCGACAGCCTGACCAGTTTCAAGGCCACCCAGGCCGCTGCCGAGGCGGCGTACCGGATGGCGGGGTTCGGACCCGAGCGCGTCGAGGTGGCGGAACTCCACGATGCCTTCGCCCCCTTCGAGCTGATCACCCTGGAGGATCTCGGGCTGGTCCCGCCGGGGAAGGCCGGCAGCGCCACGCTCAGCGGCGAGACCGCCCTGGAGGGCCGGCTCCCGGTGAACCCCTCGGGAGGCCTCAAGGCGCGCGGCCATCCCCTCGCCGCCACCGGGATCGGCCAGGTGGTCGAGCTGGTCTGGCAGCTCAGGAACGAGGCCCACGGCCGACAGGTGCAGGCCCGAGTGGGGCTGGCCCACTCGATCGGCGGGCTCGCGACAAACAACTGGGTCATGCTGCTAGAGCGTATCGGGTGAGCCAAGGGGGAGTCCCGCGATGGAGCTGATCCCGGCCTCGCGCTGTCCCCGGTGCGGGCGCGTCGTGGCGCCACCCGCCCGCTTCTGCCCCGACCATCCGGTGGCGATGGAGCCGATGGAGCTCCGGGGGTACGGAGAGGTGCTGGCCTTCACGACCCTCCACTCCCCGCCCGAGGGGTTCAGCTCCCCGCTCCACGTCGCGTTGGTGGAGCTGCCCGAGGGGGCCCGCTTCTTCTGCCACGGCGCCGAGACGAAACGGATTCGCGTGGGGTCTCGGGTGGCGGTGGAAGCCGTGGACGAGATCTACTACTTCTCGCATCTCGGGCTTGCGGAGCGGGCCCGGCTCTTCTGGCGGCGGGCAGGAGATGGGGGCCAGCGGGTGGCGGCCATCACGAAGAGCGCTGTCAAGCGGCTGCTGAGGCGACGCTCGAGTGAGGAAGCGTAAGACGAAGCGCGCCCCACGGCGCAGGAGCCCGGCGAAGCCAGCTCGGCGGACCCGGCGCGTGAGCTCAGCCCCTCCCCTGGCCGGGGTCCGGGTGCTGGACCTCACCCGGGTGCTGGCCGGCCCCTTCTGCTCCATGATGCTCGGCGACATGGGGGCTGAGGTCATCAAGGTCGAGGAGGCCGGCAAGGGCGATGACACCCGTACCTGGCCGCCGTTCCTGGGCGGCGAGGCCACCTACTTCCTCGCGGTCAACCGGAACAAGAAAAGCCTCACCCTGAACCTCAAGGCTCTCGAAGGACAGCGGATTCTCCGCCGGCTGATCCGGCGGGCAGATGTCCTCCTCGAGAACTTCAGGCCCGGCACCATGGAGCGCCTGGGCTTCGGCTACGAGGCGCTGAAGGCTGACAATCCCGGGCTCGTCTACTGCGCGGTCTCCGGGTTCGGTGAGCTGGGGCCGGAGGCGGGCCGGCCGGGATATGACCTGATTGTCCAGGGCGAATCCGGCCTCATGGACATCACCGGCTTCCCCGACGGTCCGCCGGTGAAGGTGGGCACCGCCATCGCCGACCTCGTGGCGGGGATCATGGCGGCCCACGGCGTGGTGCTCGCGCTCCTGGCGCGGGGGCGAACGGGCCACGGCCAGAAGGTGGAGATCGCCATGCTGGATGCCATGGCCGCGCTCCTGACCTATCAGGCCGGCATCTACTTCGGCACGGGGCAGCGGCCGGGACGGCGCGGTAACCAGCACCCCTCCATTGTTCCCTACGAGGTCTTCAAGGCCGCGGATGCCTACCTCACTGTCGGCGTCGCCAACAAACCCCTCTGGGACCGGTTCTGCCAGGCCATCGACCACCCCGAGCTGGTGAGGGACCCGCGCTTCGAGAGCGAGGCTCAGCGGGTGGCCAACCGCGAGATCCTGGTCCCGCTCCTCAACGGGATCCTGGGGGAGCGGAGCGCCGAGGAGTGGCTGAAGCACCTGGAGAAGGCCGGGATCCCGGCCGGCAGGATCCAGACGGTGGCCGAGGTCTGTGAGAGCCCGCACCTCAAGGAGCGAGGGATGATCGTCTCACTGCCGCACCCGAACGCCGGAACGGTAAGGGTGATGGGAGTCCCGATCCGTCTCTGGGGCACCCCCGGCGCCGTCACCGAGCCCCCGCCGCTCCTGGGGCAGCACACCGACGAGATCCTCACCCGGCTTCTCGGGATGAGCCGAGCCCAGGTGGCCCAGCTGCGCGCCGCCGGGGTCGTCTAGGCCGCATCGCTGATCCGCCTCCGTATGCCGGCCCCCAGGGGGGTAGGATGAGATTGAATCCTTAAGGAAGCGGTCCCATGGGGATGACGATCACCGAGAAGATCCTGGCCGCCCACGCTGACAAGCGGGAGGTGGAGCCCGGGGAGTTCATCGCCGCGCGACCGGACATGGTCATGGGGAATGATCTCTCCACCGCCGGCGCCATCAGGGTGCTTAAGAACATCGGGGCCTCCCGGGTCTTCGATCCGGAGCGGATCGCGATCGTCCTCGACCACATCGTCCCCGCCAGGGACATTCAGGCGGCCAACCTGCTCAAGGGCGTACGCGAATGGGTGACAACGCAGGGGATCCCCCACTTCTACGACGAAGGGAAGAACGGGATCGCCCACATCATCATTCCCGAGCAGGGCCTGGCAGGGCCGGGTGACCTGATCATCGGCGGTGACAGCCATAGCTGCACCTACGGCGCGCTGGGCGCCTTCTCGACGGGCGTCGGGCACACCGACCTCGCCGGGGTCCTAGCCCTGGGGGAGATCTGGCTCAAGGTTCCGGCCTCGATCAAGCTCACCTACCGTGGCCAGCTCGGCCACTGGATCATGGGGAAAGATCTGATTCTCATGACCATCGGCCGGATCGGGATCGATGGAGCCCTCTACCGGGCCATGGAGTTGAGCGGGCCGGTCATGAGCCAGCTCGGCATGTCCGAGCGCCTGACCATGTGCAACATGGCCATAGAGGCCGGGGCGAAGTCGGCGATTATCCCCCCGGACGAGGTGACGCTCGAGTACGTGAGAGGGCGAGCCAGACGGCCGTGGACCATATATCAGTCGGATCCTGACGCCGCCTACGCCGCCGAGTACGAATTCGACAGCAGTCGGCTTCGCCCCCAGGTGGCCAAGCCGTTCTCGCCGGACAATGTGGTGCCGGTGGACGAGGTGGCGGGAACGACGCTCGATCAGGTCTTCATCGGCTCCTGCACCAACGCCAAGCTCGAGGATCTCCGGATTGCGGCCGAGCTCCTTCGCGGCAAGAAGGCGCACCCGTACACCCGCCTGATCGTGATCCCCGCCAGCACCTGGATCTGGAACCAGGCCCTCAAGGAAGGGCTGATGGAGATCTTCGCGGAGGCCGGCGCCGCCATCTCGGCTCCCACCTGCGGGGCGTGCTTCGGGGGGCACATGGGCGTGCTCGGCGACAACGAGGTCTGCCTCTCCACCTCGAACCGGAATTTCGTCGGCCGCATGGGCGCGCCCACGGCGAAGGTCTACCTCGCCAACCCGGCGGTCGCCGCCGCCAGCGCTCTCAAGGGCGTCATCGCCTCCCCTGAGGAAGTGGTTGGCTAAGTACGAAGAGGGAGAGGATTAAAGGTGAGGGGGTGGTAGGTGAACCATGCGAGAGGCGAGGGCGATGATTCGCGGCAAGGTGTGGAGGTTCGGAGATGACGTGAACACCGAGGTCATCATGCCAGGGAAATACCTGGCCATGCGGGATCCTGCGCAGGTGGCCTCTCATGTCATGGAAGGGCTCGACCCCGAATTCAGCCAGAAGGCCAAGCCAGGGGATCTGATCGTGGCCGGCAAGAACTTCGGCTGCGGTTCCTCGCGGGAGACCGCCCCGGGTGGCCTCGAGGCCTTCGGCATCGGGGCCATCATCGCCGTCTCCTTTTCCCGGATCTTTCTCCGCAACTCCATGAACATCGGGCTCCCCCTTCTCGAGTGCCCGTCGGCGGCCGAGGAGATCAAGGAAGGCCATGTCATGGCCGTGGAGATCGCCGCGGGCCGGATCATTGACGAGACCACGGGTCGGACCTACCAGGCCACTCCCTTCCCGCCGTTCCTTCAGGAGCTGATGGCGGCCGGCGGCCTCGTGCCCTACGTCCGTAAGAGGCTGGGCCTGACCTAACCTCCTCTGGGTCGCGCGGCATCGGGCCCTCGCCCAATTCTGTCCCCCGGCTCCGCCGTTCAATTGACAGGGGGAGGCTTCTGCCCCATCATGGGGCGCACCCATAATCGAGGTTGGAGGATCCCATGAAGCGGCTCATCAAGGTCTACGACACCACGCTCCGAGACGGCACCCAGGGGGAAGGCGTCGCCTTCGCCATGGAGGACAAGGTCCGCATCGCCCAGCGATTGGACGCCCTCGGCATCCACTACATCGAAGGAGGCTGGCCGGGGTCGAACCCCAAGGACATGCGGTTTTTCCGACGCATCCAGGACATCTCCCTCAAGCAAGCCAAGATCGCCGCCTTCGGGGCGACGAGGCGGGCCGGCGTGAGCGCCGAGCAGGACGCCAACCTCCACGCCTTGATCGAGGCCCGCACGCCCGTCGCCACCATCTTCGGCAAGTCCTGGGATTTCCACGTGACCTCGGCGCTCGGGACCACGCTGCCCGAGAACCTGACCATGATCGCTGACTCGGTGGCCTTCCTTCTCCCCCACTTCGAGGAGGTGATCTACGACGCCGAGCACTTCTTTGACGGCTTCCGAGCCAACCGCGAGTACGCGCTTCACACCCTGAAGGCCGCCCAGGCCGGCGGCGCTCACTGTCTGGTGCTCTGCGACACCAACGGCGGGACCCTGCCCCACGACCTGGTGGAGATCATCCGAGCGGTCAAGCAGCAGATCAGCGCGCCGCTCGGGATTCACGTCCACAACGACGCCGAGTGCGCGGTCGCCAACTCCCTGGCGGCCGTCAGCGAGGGCGCCAATCACGTGCAGGGCACCATCAACGGCTTCGGAGAGCGGTGCGGGAACGCCAACCTGGTCTCCATCATTCCGAACCTGATGCTCAAGATGAACCTGGCGTGCCTGCCCGAGGGGAACGTGCGGGAGCTCCGCGACCTCTCGCGCTTCGTCACGGAGCTGGCCAACTGCAAGCCGTGGCAGCAGCAGCCCTACGTGGGCGACTCGGCGTTCGCTCACAAGGGCGGCATGCATGTCTCCGCGGTCCTGAAGCATCCGGAGACCTACGAGCACATCAACCCGGAGCTGGTGGGTAACCGCCGTCGGGTCCTCGTCTCCGAGCTGGCCGGCAAGGCCAACATCCTCTGGAAGGCGCGCGAGTACGGGCTGGACCTTGACAAGGACACGCCGGAGACGCGGCGGATTCTCGACGCCCTCAAGCAGCTCGAGGACGAGGGCTACCAGTTCGAGGGGGCGGAGGCCTCCTTCGAGCTGCTGATGGAGCGGGCCCTCGGGCACCACCGCCCCTACTTCAACCTGGACGGGTTCCGCGTGGTGGTGGAGAAGCGGGGAGAGGGGCACGAGCTCGCTGAGGCGACCGTGAAGCTCCAGGTGAAGGGGATCGCCGAGCACACCGCCGCCGAGGGGAACGGCCCCGTGAACGCCCTCGACCACGCCCTCCGCAAGGCCCTCGAGGAGTTCTACCCGAACCTCAAGACCATGCAGCTCCTTGACTACAAGGTTCGCATCCTGGATGAAGCCTCGGGGACAGGGGCCAAGACGCGAGTGCTCATCACCTCGGGAGACGAGGAGGCCTCGTGGGGGACGGTCGGGGTCTCCCACAACATCATCGAAGCCTCCTGGCAGGCCCTGGTGGACTCCATCGAGTACAAGCTCCGCCAGGACGAGCGGCAGGGCAGCCGGTAGGGGACTCGCCGACTTCGCGAGAGCGACGAAGAACCTTCCCCGGTTCCGCTTCGGAGCCCGTCAGCTCACGTCCCCTTGGATTTGCGCCAGGCGCGGATCTGGTCCCCGTGCTCCTTGTAGTGGTGGGCGCTGTTCAGGTCCGTGATCCGGTGCGCGGTCTTGCCGGGGACGAATCGCTCCTCCGGCACCTTCGCCGCCTGAGCCATGAAGTACTCGTGCGTGGCATTCAGATCCCCGAGCACCTCGGACACGGGGGCATGCTTCCTGGCGCCGACGAACCTGACATTCCAGGCATCCGGGTCTTCGTAGTTCGCGCCTTCGGGAAACGGCCTCTCACCGCGCGCCATCCGCTCGAGGGCCGGGCCCAGCTCGCGGTGCCATGCCGAGATGTGGACCACGATCTCCCTGATGCTCCAGGTGCCGAGCCACACCTCGGTCAGAGCCGCTTCGTCGAGGCCCTCGATCGCCTTTTTGAAGGCCCTGAACTCCTCCTGCGCCTGGCTGAGCAAGCTCTCCTTCGTTGACATGGTTCTCCTCCCTTACGATCGGAGAAACTGGCGGATGATCCGCCGGGTCTTGTCGTGTTTCCCGAGAAGGACCGTATAGTGGTTTGTGCCGGGGATCACCACCAGCCTGGAGGTGGGGATGGCGTGAGCCATGGCCTCGCCCTCCTCCTGGGTCATGAGGCAGTCCGTGGCAGTGAGAAGGCCGTCGGGGGCGCGGAGGATCAGCGTGGGGCAGTTCACCTTGTGGTGCCACACCCAGAGCCGCTCGCGGAGCAGGTTGGCGATCTCCTCCTCGATGGCGTGCTTGGCGACCTTGGAGCGGACCCCGCCGCTCGGCGTCGTCTCCACATCGTAGGTGAAGTACCGGGTCAGGGAGTCGCTCCAGCGGCCCTGGAACATCGGAAGCCCCTGGAGCATCTGGAGGAAGCCCTCGAGGGACGGGAACTCCATCCCGACCCGGCTGATGGCCGGGGCGAGCGAGTCTCTGATTTCAGCCCGGATATCGAGCCCCCCATCTACGAGGATCAGCTTCGAGATGCGCCGGGGGTAGTGAGTGGCGAAGTAGAGGCCGATGTTGGCCCCGAGGGAGTGCCCCATGATCACGGCCTTTTTCTGGCCGAAGTGGTCCAGCAGCCCGCGCAGCTCCTCGGCATGGATCTGCAAGCTGTAGCCTTTGTCGGGCTTGTCGCTCTCGCCGCGCCCCCGGAGGTCGTAGGCGATGACCCGAGAGTCCGGCGCGAGGAAGTCAGCGAAGTCGTACCAGGAGGTGTGGTTGGCGGTCAATCCGTGGACGCAGAAGATGGCAGGCCCCTTGCCGGGCCACTCGTGAACTGTCAGGGCAACGCCATTGACTGTCACTCGTGTCACGGGAACCTCCTCGATGAAAATGTCGGGCCCTTATTGTAGCCTAATCTCCCCGGTATAGGAGGCCTGCGTCATGCGCCCCCGTTTCCTCCGCCGCTGGCCCCGCACCGTCGCTGACGCCCGCGCCCTTCAGGAGCGGCTTCGCTCCCGGGTGCAGCTCACGGGCGGGCCCAGGCGGGTCAGGTTGATTGCCGGCGCTGACCTCGCCTACCGCGGCGATGGCCGGCAAGCCTGGGCTGCGGTGGTGCTCGTGGAGTTTCCCGAAGGCCGGCTGGTGGAGTCCGCCACGGCGACAGGACCACCGCCGTTCCCTTATGTTCCGGGCTATCTCAGCTTCCGCGAGGGGCCGCTCCTCCTCGTCGCCTTCAGGCGTCTTCAGAGGCGCCCTGATCTCTGCCTCTTTGACGGACAGGGTTTAGCGCACCCTCGGCGGTTCGGGCTCGCCTGCCATCTGGGAGTGGTCCTCGGCCTCCCGAGCGTGGGCTGCGCCAAGTCGCTCCTGGTGGGCGAGTGCCGCGAGCCAGGGCCGAAGCGGGGTGACTGGAGCCGGCTCACTCTGGACGGCAACCCGGTCGGCGCAGCGCTCAGAACCCGTGAGGGCGTCAAGCCGATCTTCGTCTCTCCGGGGCATCGAACCACTATCCGTCAGGCGGTCAAGTGGGTCCTGGCTGTCTCGCGCTTTCGAGTGCCTGAGCCCATTCGCCTCGCCGAGCAGCTCGTCAACCACCTCAGGGGGGGTTCGTGACATGCCCACGCTCTCGGTGAACGGAATCCCGATCAACTACACGCTGACCGGCGCTGGCCCCTACACCCTCTGCCTGGTCCACGGCTCTGGCGGCAGCGCCGGGGTCTGGATCCGCCAGCTCGAAGGGCTCGCAGATTCCGCCCGGGTCATCGCGCTGGACTTGCCCGGGCACGGCGAATCCGGGGGCCAGGGCTCCCGCGAGATCGAGCCCTACGCAGCGATCGTGCGCGGGTTCATCGAGGGAATGAAGCTCTCGAAGGTTATCCTCGGCGGTCACTCGATGGGCGGGGCGGTGGCCCAGGCCGTCGCCCTCACCCATCCTGAGCTGCTGGCCGGGCTCGTGCTGGTAGGGACCGGGACGCGGCTCCGCGTCCTGCCCAAGATCTTCGAGCTGCTCGAGCGCGACTACCCGGAGGGGGTGCGCTTCGTCATCAGCCTCGCTGTCTCGCCCGGAGCTCCACCCGAGCTGGTCGAATCACTCGCCCGCCAGACGCTCAGGACCCCTCAGGCGGTGCTGGTCGGGGACCTCCGGGCGTGCGATCGCTTCGACGTGATGGCGCGGACAGGCGAGATGCGACTTCCGACGCTGATCATCTGCGGGAGCGAAGACCGGCTCACCCCGCCCAAGTACGCCCGCTACTTCCGAGAGCGGATCGCGAGGAGCCGTCTCGCCCTGATCCCCGAGGCCGGGCACTATGTTCAGCTCGAGCGCCCGGAGGCAACCACCGCGGCCATCAGCGAGTTCCTGGCCTCGCCCCCCTCGTAGGCCGTCACGTCGCTCACTCCAGCCCCGCCTTGCGCAGGGCGTCAAGCTTGCGCTCCAAGAGCGCTGGATCTTTGAAATGGAGATGCGGCTCTGGTTGGACCAGGCCGAGGCCGAGCTGAAGGGTTTGCACAGGGCGACCGGCACGTAGATAATGCCCCTGCGAGTGGGCCAATAAACCTCACGACGACGCAGGATGGACGAGACTCCCAAACCCGTTCCTCCAAATCAAGCAAAGGAGGAAGTTCTCATGATGCGACCCGCACACAAGCTATCCATCGCCCGCTGGCTATCGGGACTCACGGCCGTCCTGGCTTCCGCCGCGATCGTCGTGCTGGCCGGGGCGTCCGCTGCCGAGATGTCTGGCAACACCAAGGTGACCTGGTACGGCCACGCCGCCTTCAAGATCGAGACACCCTCCGGTGGGGTGATTCTCATCGACCCGTGGATCAAGAATCCGAAAAACCCGGACAAGGCCGCTATCTCCAAGCTGACCAAGGTGGACTACATCCTGCTCACCCATGCCCATTTCGATCACGTGGGGCAGACGGTGCAGATCGCCAAGGCCACGGGCGCCAAGATGGTGTCCTCCTTCGGGCTTGGCCGCAACCTGGTCGCCATCCATGGCTTTCCCAAAGCCCAGGCAGGCTTCGATACCATGGGCAACGTGGGAGGGCTGATAAGGCTGCCCAGGGCAGGCGCCCAGGTGACGATCGTGAACGCCGTGCACGGCTCCGAAGTGGGCCTGCCCAAACCGGAACCGGGCGGTCCCACCGTGGTGATCGGCGGGAACCCTGTGGGGTTCGTGCTGGAAGTGGACAACGGTCCCACCTTCTATCACACGGGGGACACTGACGTCTTCACGGACATGAAGCTGGTCGGTGACCTGTTCACGGTAGACGTGATGCTGTCCGCCATCGGGGACCACTTCACGATGGGCCCCAGGCGTGCCGCAGTGGCCGTGGAGTTCGTCAAGCCGAAGATCGTGGTGCCCATACACTTCGGTACCTTCCCGGTGCTCACGGGCACGCCCGCCGCCTTCCAGGCGGAGATCAAAAAGCGCGGGCTCAGCACCGAGATGGTGGAGATGAAGCCCGGCGAAACCCGCGCCTTCTGACGGCCCCGACTCGCCACGTGGAAATAGGAGGGGGCTGCTACCGTGATGGTAGGCGCCCTCCCCTTGTCCTGCTTTCCAGGAATTTTTTGTCGGTTCATCCCAGCCTTGACCCCTCCCAGCCCTGGGGCTAAGCTTGGCGCACCGTTTCCCATTGACTGGCCCGGCAAGTTGGAGGCCTCGGTATGAAGTGTCCCCGGTGCGAGGCCCAGAATCCCGCTGACGCCGTCTTCTGCGAGGAGTGCGGGTCTCGGCTCGAAGCTGCCTGCCCCAGTTGCGGTGAGGCGAATCGGCTCGCTGCGAAGTTTTGCAAGAAGTGCGGCCAACCACTGGCCCAGGCTGGCGCGGCAGGCCCGATAGCCGCCCCGAAGTTCGGCTCCCCCGAAACCTACACCCCCAAGCACCTCGCTGAAAAGATCCTCACCTCCAAGAGCGTGCTGGAAGGGGAGCGCAAGCAGGTCACGGTCCTGCTCGCCGATCTGAAGGGGTCGATGGAGCTCCTTGCGGACCGCGACCCTGAAGAGGCGCGAAAGCTCCTGGACCCGGTCCTTGAGCGGATGATGGAGGCGGTCCACCGCTACGAGGGGACCGTGAACCAGGTCATGGGCGACGGGATCATGGCCCTGTTCGGTGCGCCGCTGGCCCATGAGGACCACGCGGTGCGGGCCTGTTACGCCGCTCTCGCCATGCAGGAGGCCATCCGCCGCTACACCGAGGAGCTCCGCCGCGCCCAGGGGATCGAAGTGCAGATCAGGGTCGGCCTCAACTCAGGGGAAGTCGTTGTCCGGTCCATCGGCAATGACCTCCACATGGACTACACCGCCGTGGGCCAGACCACGCACCTGGCAGCCAGGATGGAACAGCTCGCCAGACCCGGAAGCATCCGGCTGACAGCCGAGACCCTCCGGCTGGCGGAGGGATTTGTCCAGGTCACACCTCTGGGCCCGGTCCCGGTCAAAGGACTTGAGGTGCCGATCGAGGTCTACGAGATCATCGGAGCAGGGCCTGTGCGGAGGCGACTGGAGGCCGCCGCGGTTCGCGGGCTCACACGCTTCGTCGGGCGCGATGCTGAACTCGACCAGCTCCGCCAGGCCCTGGAGTGGGTGGCCCAGGGCCACGGCCAGGTTGTCGCGGTCGTGGGAGAACCGGGCGTCGGCAAATCGCGCCTCTTCTACGAGTTTACGCATTCGCATCGAATGCGCGGCTGGCTCGTCCTCGAAAGCGGCTCGGTCTCCTACGGCAAGGCCACCGCCTATCTTCCGGTCATGGATCTCCTTAGGGCCTACTTCACCATCGAGTCCCGCGATGACGCGCGGAAGATCCGCGAGAAGGTCAGCGGCAAGCTGCTCACCTTAGATGAAGCGCTGACGCCGACGCTGGCCGTTTTCCTCGCGCTCCTGGACGTGCCGGTCGAGGACCCGCAGTGGCAGGCCCTCGATCCGCCGCAGCGGCGCCGGCGGACCCTGGACGCCGTCAAGCGCCTCCTGCTCCGCGAGAGCCAGGTCCAGCCCCTCTGCCTGGTCTTCGAGGATCTCCACTGGATCGACTCCGAGACCCAGGTGGTCCTGGACAGCCTGATCGAAAGCCTCCCCACCGCCCGCATCCTGCTCCTCGCCAACTACCGCCCCGAGTACCAGCACGGCTGGGGAAGCAAGACCTACTACAGCCAGCTGCGGCTCGATCCGCTCCCGCCCGAGAGCTGCGAGGAACTGCTTCAAGCCCTCCTCGGAGGCGATGCGAGTCTTCAGCCGTTCAGGCAGCTCCTGATCGAGCGCACCGAGGGGAACCCCTTCTTCCTGGAGGAGAGCGTCAGGACCCTGGTCGAGACCCAGGTTCTCCTCGGCGAGCGCGGAGCCTATCGCCTGGCGAAGGCCCTTCCGAGCATTCAGGTGCCGGCCACGGTGCAGGCGGTCCTCGCCGCCCGGATCGACCGGCTGCCACCCGAGGAAAAGCGCCTTCTCCAGTCAGCCTCCGTCATCGGCAAGGATTTACCGTTCCCCCTCCTCCAGGCCATCGCCGACCTGTCTGAAGAGGCGCTCGGCCAGGGTCTGAGCCACCTCCAGGCCGCGGAGTTGCTCTACGAGACGAGCCTCTTCCCCCACATCGAATACACCTTCAAGCACGCCCTCACCCATGAGGTGGCCTACGGGAGCCTCCTCCAGGAGCAGCGTCGCACCCTCCATACCCGGATCACGGAGGCCATCGAACTGCTCTATCCCGGCCGGCTGGTTGAACAAGTCGACTGGCTCGCCCACCACGCCCTGCGCGGCGAGGTGTGGGACAAGGCAATGAGCTACCTCCGTCAGGCGGGAGCCAAGGCCTTGGCGCGGTCCGCCAACCGGGAGTCAGCAACCTGCTTCGAGCAGGCCCTGGGAGTGCTCAAGCATCTCCCGGAGGGTCGCGACACCACCGAGCAGGGAATCGATCTCCGCTTCGCGCTTCGCAATGCGCTCTGGCCGCTCGGGGAACTCGGACGGATCCTCGACTACCTTCGAGAGGCCGAAACCCTCGCCGAGGCCCTGGACGATCAACGCCGGCTGGGGCGGGTTTCCTCCTATGTGACTCAATATTTCTGGATGACAGGCGAGCCTCATCGAGCCCTTGAGTCGGGCCAACGTGCCCTCGCCATCGCCGCCAACCTCGGAGATTTCGCCCTCCAGGTCGAGACGAACCTCCGCCTGGGCCAGGCCTACCATGCCTTAGGTGACTATCGTCGGGCGGCGGACGTCCTCAGGAAGAACGTGGAGTCCCTTGAAGGCGATTTGGTCTATGAGCGCTTCGGCATGCCCGGCGTCCTGTCCGTCACATCCCGTTGCGTGCTGGTCTGGTGCCTTGCCGAGCTGGGAGAGTTTTCCGAAGGGGTCACCCGTGGCGAAGAAGGGGTCCGGATTGCCGAGGCGGTTGATCAACCGTACAGCCTCGTCGTTGCCTATTTCGGTGCCGGCCTTCCGCGCCTGCACAAAGGCCAACTCCAACAGGCTGTCGCTGTGCTTGAACGTGGCCTGTCCCTTTGCGAGGTTGCGAACATCTCGCTGTGGTTTCCCAGAGTCGCCTCGGCCTTGGGCTCTGCGTATGCCCTTTCAGGGCGGATCGCCGAAGCCCTGTCTCTTCTTGAGCAGGCGGTCGAGAAGGCTGCGTCCATGAGAATAATGGCCTGGCACTCACTCCTGGTGGCCTGGTTGAGCGAGGCATGTCTGCTGGCCGGTCGAGTGGATGAGGCCATTCGACTCGCCGGGCGGGCCGTTGATCTCTCCCGTGATGACAAGGCACCGGGCTCCCAGGCGTGGGCCCTCCGGCTCCTCGGTGAGATCGCTTCGCACCGTGATCCTGCCGAGGTGGAAAAGACGGAAGACTATTACCGCCAGGCCATGGCCCTGGCCGACGAACTCGGCATGCGCCCGCTTCTGGCCCGCTGCCGCCTGGGCCTCGGCAAGCTGTACCGGCGCGCAGGGAACCGCCTGAAGGCTCAGGAGCACTTGACCAGCGCAACCGGGATGCTCCGCGAGATGGACATGGGCTTCTGGCTGGAGCAGGCGGAGCGAGAACTGAACGACCTGCCGTGAAGGTGAGTTAGAATAAGGCGCACCATGCGTGTGTCCCGTGACGATCTCAAACGTTTCCTCGACGGGCATCGTGCCGCGGGCGCCCGTCTTCGCAAAGAGACGCTACGGCGTCTCCCGTCCTTGAGTGTCGACGACGCCCGGGCGGAATACGATTCGCTCTGTCTGGTGTGGGAGAGGTCCCGGGCTCTCGGCGATGGGAGCGCGCTCGACCGGCGAGCGATTCAGGAGCGCGTCGCCCTTCGGCGCCGCCTTGGCGGCCGGCGGTGAACCGGCAGTTCGAAACCGCCTGGCAACTTCACGCCTTCTTGAGCACGCGCGGAATTCCTTATGCGATCATCGGTGGCATCGCCGTCCAGCGCTGGGGCCGGCCGCGTCTGACGCGCGACGTCGATCTCACCGTCCTGCTGCCACCCGGGGGCGAGGAAGCGACGCTGCGGGAGATCGTTGCGGCGTTCCCGGCGCGCATCGAGGACGCGGTGGCATTCGCCCTGGAGCATCGCGTGCTGCCCGTCGACGTGCCGGGGGGCAGCGAGGCCGACCTCAGCCTGGGACTCCCGGGCTACGAGGAGCACCTCATCGCCCGTACCGTCGCGTACGACCTAGGCGATGGCCGTGAGGTGCGACTCTGCTCCGCCGAGGACCTGATCATCCACAAGGCGCTGGCGGGGCGGCCCCAGGACGTGCTCGACATCGAGGGAGTCGTGGCGCGGCACGGGGCCGCTCTCGACATCGTCTACGTGCATCAGTGGCTCGAGGAGCTGGCTCGGCTCGCCGACGACCCGGAAGTAGTCGCCCGCTTCGAGCGCATCTGGGCTGAGCGTGCCGACAGAGGGCACACATGAACTGTCCCCGGTGCCAGCAGGAGAACCGACCGCAGGCGAAGTTCTGTCTGGAGTGCGCAGCCCCCTCAGTCAGGCGTGCCAGCAAGGATATTCGTCATGAGAATCCGCCTTTGCTCAACCACTTGCTGTACGCCCGGGCAGGGATTCCTTGCGGTTGCTTTCCTCTTGATCCTCGCCGTTCCTCAGATTCACTAAGGCCCAAGACCGCCCGAGGGTAACTGCGATTCCCAGCGCCTCGGCAATATCCTCGGGGGTTCCTACAAATTCCAGTCCCACCCTGTACTCCTCGTCAACACGCAGGGCTCGGCGAACCACTCCTTGCAGGGTGGCGATCATGCTCCTCTCGGGAAGCTTGAAGGAAAGCTCTACGACGTCGCCCGCCGAGAGCTGCATCGCTGTGACGAGGCGACACCCTCCGACGCTCAAGTCCACGATCTGCCCAGCGGCTCCTTTTTTCGGACCCATTCGAGCAATCTGCGCGGGGATGTCGGTCTCCCAGCGCGGATGCCGTCGCAGGGAGAAGCCTTCCAAATCAAGCACCGCTTCTAGGGCCCTCACATACCCCTTTTGCCATGCCAGGGTGGTGGGCCCGGGCTCACCCTGCCGATCCAAGTTCTCCAAGACCGCCCGGGCGTGAACGAGCTTGGCCCGCACGGCCTGTCGCAAGGCAGTCAGCATGTTACCCTCATCTTACGGATTCCCTTGACCGCGCAACCTTGTTGAGCCGGATCACCGAACCCACCTCCGTGGCGGGAAGCCAGCAGAGGTGGGTTGAGGATCGTGCGCGGCCGGGTCACTCCGTGACCGAAGCCGAGGGGAGCGGCGCCAGGATTATCTCGATCCGGCGGTTCTGGGCCCTTCCCTCAGAGGTGGTGTTGGGGGCCACGGGCCGATACTCGGCAAATCCGGCGGCGGCCAGCCTCTCAGCCGGGATTTTCACCTTGTCCCGGAAGTAGCGGGCGACCATGGTGGCCCGGGCAGTTGAGAGCTCCCAGTTCGTGGGGTACTTGACGGCAAGACGTGAGCTGATCGGAACGTTGTCCGTATGGCCCTCGACCCGGATCTCCTTGTCCTTGACGTTCTTCAGGATCTCTCCCACCCGCGTCAGGATCGCGCGGCCTCGGGGTCTGATCTCCGCTCTCCCGGAGTCAAAGAGGATCTTCTCCACCAAGTTCACAGTGAGGAGGTTTTTGTACTGCGTGACCTTGATCTCCCCGGCCTTGATCTCTCTCTGAAGATCGCTGACCAGCTCATGGTAGGTGGCCCTGAGGTTGGCGATCTCCCGCGCCTTTTCCTCGGTCTCCCTGCGCAGCCTCTCGGCCTCCTGCAGCGCGGCCTGGTGCTTCTGGTTGAGGTCCGTCACCTCGCCGTCGAGCGACGCGGCCCAGGCGGCGGCGGCCTGGTGCTGCCGGGTGAGGTCTTCCAGCTGACGCTTGAGCGACGCGGCTCGGGCCTGCCCCTGGTCCCGCCCGGCGGCGGCGGCCTGGTATTTTTGGCTGAGGTCTCTCACCTGACTGTCGAGCGCTCCGGCCCGGGCGGCGGCGGCCTGGTGCTTCTGGCTGAGGTCTCTCACCTGACCGTCGAGCGCTGCGGCCCGGGCGGCGGCGGCCTGGTGCTTCTGGCTGAGGTCTCTCACCTGACCGTCGAGCGCTGCGGCCCGGGCGGCGGCGGCCTGGTGCTGCCGGGTCAGCTCGTTCACCCGATCTTCAAGGGACGCGGCTTGGGCCTCTAGCTCGTCCCGCTTGGCGCTGAGGATCCGTTCCTCCTGCTCCAGATCCTGTACGCGCCGTGTCAACTCCCTGTTGCGGGCCTCCGCCCGCTTGCGGGCCTCCATCAGGGCCTCTGCCTCCTGCTCTTTGGCAAGGTATGTCGATTTGCTCACACACCCGGCCAGCACCAGGGAAGCACAGAGCATCGCGCCGAGAACAGTCCGCAGATGATGCGTCATCGTTTTCCTCCTTCCTGAAGTTGCGCGGCGTTCCTCGCCGCAGCATCCTACGTCGTCCGCTCCGCTCCACAACGGAGCAGCTGCCTGCAAGCTACCGCTCAGGGGCATTGCGACCCCCCCAAGGCCAGACGATTTCGCGCAGTTAGATTGGGCACCGTGGCGTTACGTGCTGACCCGGTTTCACCCGGCTGGACCCCGCATCGCGACTGACATGAGGGCATGCCTTCCCTACGTCTTCTCGACTTCCCCTCGCGACGGAGAGGCAAGAATCCTGCCGACAGTGCGGGGCGCGAGCTGCCGACTCACTGCCTCGTATTGCCTCGCCGGTGTTGCACTTTGTCTCGCGCTCCGCTCCGCTCCAGAAGAGCACCCATCCCTCCCGGCCCCCCTTTCCAGTCAAATTGTCCAAACGGATGCCACCTTGTCAGGCGGTGCTGAGGCCTCCGAGAACCTGCGGCCCGGCTCGATGGCTGACCGGAGACGCGGGGCAGAGTCCAGAGACCTGATCGAGAGCGAATCCCGCTCTTCGGAAGGCCGGACAGTCGAGTTGAGGAGAAGGGATGGTTATGCGGCTTGAGGCGGCGGAGGCTCAGCCGAAGATATTGCGCTGGCGTCGCGTCAATACGTCCCGGGGCGGATCTCGCGATAGAGCCCCTTGAGCTTTTCGACGCTGAAGTCCTCCGCTTGGCAGGCCTGGATGATCCGGCGCTCCCCGGCCTCCACCTTGGCGACGGCGTCCGGGATCTTGGCGGTGATCTCGGGGGGGATCGACACCACGCCGTGCTGGTCAAAGTGAAGAAGGTCGCCGGGCCTGACCCAGAGCCCGCCCACCTTCACGGGAAGCCCGAAGTCCACCATGTGGACCCAGGCATGAGAGACCGAGACATGGGCGGCCGCAAACTGGAAACCCAGGGTTCGCACCTCGTCGAGGTCGCGCACCGAGCCGTCGGTGATCACGCCCACGCATCCCAACGCCTTGTGGATGCTGGCCTGCACCTCTCCCCACTGGGCCCCCTGGCCGCGGGGGTCGTCCAGGTCATGGACCACCACCACCCGCGGCGCCGGGATGGACAGGATGTACTCCCACCACGCGAACGTGCTTGCGCGATGCCCCTCCTGCGGAGCGGACTCAGCCCGGATCAGCGCGGTGACCGCGTGGCCCACGAGCGGACCGACCTCCGGGAACAACGCGCGGATCTCGGAGGACATGAATCCCTCGCTCCGCGGCCGAAGCTGGAAGGTCTCGATGGCGTTCGCCACGCTGGGGCTGGTGACCTTCCTCAAGGCGTTGAGGTTGTGTTCGGTCAGGGGCATGGTCATCACTCCTGTCGCGCCTGCTTGAGGGCGTGAAGGGTTGGGTCCATGATGCTCGATCCGTTCGACAGGGCTCAGATGATTTCCCGAGGCCGCTGGATCATGAGGCGCTCGAGCCGCTCCACCAGAGCCTCCACCTGGGGCATGTTAGGGTTCACGGCCAGCGCCTGCTGAAAGTGGTCGAGGGCCTGTTCCAGCCGACCGAGGCGGAGGTAGTTCAGGCCGAACCCCGAGAGGGCCCCGAAATGGAGCGGGTTCCGCCTGATCACCTCCTCGCAGTCCGACAGCGACTTCTCGTACTCGCCGGCCAGGTAGAAGACGGTGGCGCGCTTGTTCCACCCCTCGGCGAAGTCGGGCTTCCTCTCGATGATCAGCGCGTACGTCTCGATGGCCATCTCGAGGTGGCGCTCATTCATCTGCTTGAGGCCAAGCTGGAAGAGGGCATCCACCTCTGGATCACCTGAACGGCTCCAGATCTGCCAGAGCGACTGCTCGGCCAGGCCACGGACAACCGAATCGGCATCTCGCAGGGCCTCCACGAGGAGCGGGACGTCCGCCATCCCGCCGGTTTCCCCTAGCCAGCTGGCCCCCTGTCGGCGCACCTGCACATCGTTCTGGTTCTTGAGCCAGGCGATGGCGTGTTCTCGGGTGAGGGGCGCTTGAGCCTCTCCAGTTCCAGCCAGGAGCAGCAGGAGCCCTGCGGCGAAGACCTCCCGCCTCACGGCTTGAAGGCCTCGAGCACGTCGGTGCGGCCGGGGCCGGGGTTGTCAGCCCCGCCTGGCACGTAGATCCACCCCCCCACGGCCACGGCGCCGATACCGTGGCGCGGTGTGGGCATGGGAGCCTTGGAGGCCCAGCGGTTCGTGGCGGGGTCGTACATCTCCGTGGCGCTGACGATCCGGAAGGGCAACTCGCCCCCGAAGACAAAGATCCGGCCGGCGAGCGCTACCGCGGCGAGGCCGCCCCGGGCAAGGGGGAGCGGCGGGCCTGTCCGCCAGCTGTCCGTGGCCGGGTCGTAGATCCCCACATGGTCGTACCTGTCCCCGAAGAAAGACTCCCGACCCCCGAGGGCGTACACCTTCCCGTCCAGCCCCACGGCTGCCAGGTGGTGGCGGGCCATTGGCATGGAATTGGCCTGGGTCCAGCGGTCAGCCGCGGGGTCGTAGACCTCGTGCGCATTGAGGGGCTTCGGCCCCCCGCCTCCGAGCACGTGAATCTTGCCGTTCACAACGGCGGCGGCCAGGGCCCCGCGCGCAGTCGGCATCGACACCCGCTGCCGCCAGACATTGGTGGCGGGATCATACTCGAAGAGCGTGTCCAGCGGATTCCAGCGGATCCGTCCGGTGAACCCGCCGATCACATAGATCTTCCCGTTGAGCCCCACGGCAGCGGCGTGGTGCACCGGGATGGGGAGGGGAGCCTTCTCCTCCCAGCTGTTCTTCTTCGGGTCGTAGACCTCCAGAGTCGCCGTGGGCCTGAATCTCTTGCCGAAGCCGCCGACCACATACACGCGACCCCCGGCCTCAGCAGCGGCAACTTCCTGGCGGGCCGAAGGCATCGAAGCGAGGGCCATCCAGCTGCCCAGCGCTCCCTCGGGAGTCCCCGCCAGCGTCATCAGGCCGATGCAGCCGCCTAGTCCGGCGACGAGGGCGCCCCCCCAGGCCACGACCCTCAGCAGCACTCCGCACCTGGCACGCCTCATCTGTTGGTCTCGCGAAGGCCGCTCACCGGCCCACCAGCCTCAGGAACTCGGCCTCACCCAGTACGGGAACGCCGAGGCGCCTTGCCTCCCCCGCCTTGGAGCCCGGGTCGCTCCCAACCACCACGTAGGCAGTCTTCCCTGAGACCGAGCTCGTGACACGGCCTCCCGCCCTGAGGATCAGGTCCGTGGCCTGATCTCGGGTCATGGAGGAGAGGTTCCCGGTAAAGACAAAGGACTTGCCGGCCAGGGGGGCTTCTCCCTCCCCGACTCCCTCCTCCACCGTGGAGACGCCGGCGGCCCTGAGCCGATCGATCGTCTTCGAGTTCTGAGGCTCAGAGAAGAACTTCGTCACGGACTGGGCGATCTTGGGGCCGAGGCCGTAGATCTCCCCGATCGACGCCTCGTCAGCCTCCCGGAGCCGATCGATGCTTCCGAAGCGGGCCGCCAGGAGCTGGGCCGCCCGTTCGCCGACCATCCGGATCCCGAGCGCGAAGAGCAGGCGCCCCAGACCCCTGCCCTTCGAGGCCTGAATGGCGTCGACCAGGTTCTTCGCCGACTTCTCCGCCAAGCGCTCCAGCGGCACGAGTTCCTCCACGGTCAGGTGGTAGAGGTCGGCGAAATCCCGGACGAGCGTCTGGTCCACGAGCTGGTTCGCCACCGCCTCGCCCAGATGCTCGATGTCCATGGCCCGGCGAGAGCCGAAATGCAAGAGCCGCTCCTTGAGCTGAGCGGGACAGGCGGCGTTGGTACAGCGCCAGATGGCCTCTCCCTCGGGGCGGTAGGCCTCGCCGCCGCACACTGGACAGCGAGCGGGAAACTCGAACGGCTGAGCCTCCGGCGGGCGCTTCGAGAGGACGACCTGCACGACGTACGGGATGACGTCTCCCGCGCGCTCGATCAGCAGCGTGTCCCCGACCCGGATGTCCTTCTTTCTCACCTCGTCCTCGTTGTGCAGGCTGGCCCGGCTCACGGTGACCCCCGCCAGCTCCACCGGCTCGAGCCGGGCCGTAGGGGTGAGGGCCCCCGTTTTCCCCACGTGGATCTCGATGGCGAGCGCCCGCGTGGTGGCCTGGCGGGCGGCGAACTTGTAGGCGATCGCCCAGCGCGGGTGGTGGGTCGTCGTCCCCAGCCGGCGCTGCTGGTCCAGCGAGTTCACCTTCACCACCACGCCGTCGGCATCGTAGCCGAGCGCATCGCGCTCCGCCTCCAGCTCCCGGCAGTAGTCGTGCACGGCTCCGATGCCGGGGCAATGCCGCGAGCGGGGATTCACCCTGAAGCCCCCCGCCCGAAGCGCTTCGAGCGTCTCCCAGTGCGCGCTGAACGCGGCCGGCTCGGAGTGGCTGACGTGGTAGCAGAAAATAGTCAGCGGGCGCCGCGCGGTGACGGCCGGATCCTTCTGGCGGAGCGAGCCGGCTGCGGCGTTGCGGGGGTTGGCAAAGGTGGGCTCCCCGGCCTCTTCGAGCTGGGCGTTTAGCTGTTCGAACTCTCGCCGGGGGATGAAGACCTCGCCCCGCACCTCCAGCGAGGCCAGCTCGGTCAGGGCCCCGCGCAGGCGAACCGGGATCGACTTGACGGTTCTGAGGTTCTGCGTGATCTCTTCGCCTCGACGGCCGTCGCCCCGGGTCGCGCCACGGACCAAGCTGCCGTGCCCGTAGAGGAGGGCCACCCCGAGCCCGTCGACCTTGGGCTCGCAGACGTACTCGAACTCCTCTCCCGGGAGCATGCGCTTGAGGCGCGCTTCGAACTCTCTGAGCCCGTCGGCATCCGTGACGCTGTCGAGGGAGAGCATGGCGGCCTTGTGCTCGACAGTCGCAAAGGCATCCACCGGCTGGCCGGCCACGCGCTGGGTGGGGCTATCGGGGGTGACCAAGTCGGGATAACGGGCCTCCAGCTGGCGGAGCTCTTTCAACAGGCGGTCATACTCGGCGTCGGAGATCTCCGGACGGTTCTCGACGTAATAGAGGGAATCGTGGTAGTGAATGAGCTCGCGAAGCTCTTCGATCCGGCGGGCGGCCTGCAACCGATCAGTCATCTGCTGAAGTGAAGGCTACCAGTGGAACCCTCCGACGTCAATGCCTGGCTGCCGTTCTTGACACCCTCCAGCCCCTCCGATACGATGGCCGCGAAAAAGTGGGGAGGTGTCTGCCGAAGACGAGCACGCCCTGAGAGCGTGACTGCCATGAAGATCTCCTACCGCTGGCTCAAGGAGTACGTCGAGACAGACCTCTCGCCCGAGGCGCTGGCCGATCGCCTGACCAACGCTGGTATCGAGGTCTCCGAGGTGAGGCCTGTCGTGACCGGGCTCGCCGGCGTGGTGGTGGGAGAGGTCCAGGCCATCGAGAAGGAGCTTGGCGTGACGCCATCCGGTCACCGGTTGGTCGTCTGCCGAGTCGCCACCGGGACTCGCCACTTCTCGGTGGTCTGCGGGGCGCCAAACGCGGTCGCGGGGGCCAGGGCCGCCTTCGCGCCGCCCGGGGCAGAGCTTCCCGGCGGTCGACGGGTCGACGCCGTCACGATCCGCGGCGCTCGCTCCGAGGGGATGCTCTGCTCCGAGCGCGAGCTGGGCATCGGTGAGGACGCCGAAGGCATCCTCCTGTTTCCCAAGAAGACCCCCGTGGGGACCGACTTGATCTCCTACCTCGGCCTGGAGGACTGGATTCTGGAGGTGGAGGTGACCCCGAACCGTCCGGACTGCCTCTCCGTGGTGGGCGTAGCCCGGGAGGTGGCGGCTCTGGGCGGGGCGCCATTTCGAGTACCAGCCGGAGCCGTCAAGGAAGGCGAGACCGATGTGGCCTCCCTGGCCTCCGTGGGGGTGGAGGACCCAGATCTCTGCCCTCGCTACACGGCCCGCGTGATCACCGGACTGAGCGTCGCCCCGTCTCCGCCGTGGCTGGCCCAGCGGCTTCGGGCCGTGGGGCTCCGCCCGATCAACAACCTGGTGGATGTCACGAACTACGTGCTCTGGGAGCTGGGCCACCCGCTCCACGCCTTCGACTATGACACACTCGCCGAGCATGCGATCCACGTCCGACGAGCGCGCGCCGGGGAGCGACTGACTACGCTGGATGGCCAGGAGCGGGCCCTCAGCGACTCCATGCTCCTCATCGCCGACCCGAGCCGTCCGATCGGGCTCGCGGGCATTATGGGGGGCGCCAACACGGAAGTCTCCGGAGGCACGAGGACGGTGCTCCTGGAAAGCGCCTACTTCCAGCCCGTCGCCATCCGGCGGACCGCCCGGGCGCTCGGGCTGACCACGGAGGCCGCGTACCGTTTCGAGCGCGGCGCCGACATCGAAGGGCTGCGGGATGCGCTGGACCGGGCCGCCCAGCTGATGGCCGAGCTGGGCGGGGGCGCGGTGGCCAAGGGGGTGTTGGATGTCTACCCCGCTCCCCGCGCCCTCCCGAGGATTGCCCTCCGCTTGGGCCGGATCGAGCGCGTGATCGGGAGCGCGCCCCCACGCAGTGAGGTGATCCGCATCCTCCAGGGGCTCGGCTTTGCCGTCGACGATCACAGGCCGGAGCTCCAGGTGACGGTGCCGAGCGTCCGGCGCGACATCACGCTCGAAGACGACCTGGTGGAGGAGGTGATTCGGATCTGGGGATACGCCGAGATCCCCTCAACGCTCCCGGAGGCGCGCCTCTCCCCGGTCCGGCGCCCCCCGACCCTCGGCCAGCTGGCCCGGGTCCGCCACGCGCTGGCAGGCACCGGCTTCACCGAGGTCATCACCTACAGCTTCGTGGATCCCGAGCGACTCGAGCTCCTCGGCTGGGATCCGGCGTCGCCCGAACTCCTCATGCTGAGAAACCCGCTCTCACGGGAGCGCGCCGTGCTCCGCCCCACTCTGGTGGCCGGGCTCCTCGAGCTGGTCGCCGCTAACCTCCGCTATCAAAGCCCGGAGGTGCGCTGCTTCGAGGTTGGCCGCGTCTTCCATGCTGGCGGTCCTGAAGGACTTGCCCGGGAGGAGCTCAGGGTCGGGATCGCCCTCACCGGGGCACGCGCGCCCCGTGCCTGGCACGCCAGACGGGATCGGGTCGATCTCTACGACGCCAAAGGCGCCGCCGAGCATCTCCTGATGACCCTCGGGGGCGCGGAGCCGGAGACGCGCGCCGCCGAGATGCCCTTCCTCGAACCTGGCCGGAGCGCTGAGCTTCTCCTGGCCGGCGAGCCTGTGGGGTGGTTCGGTGAGGTGGCGCTGCCCGTTCGCGAGGCCTTCGACCTCCCCGGCCCCGTGTTCATAGCCGACCTGAACCTAGACCGGCTCAGGGGGCTCTCCCGCCAACCGCGGCGCTACGAGCCGCTTCCGCGATTTCCGGCCGTCCAGCGCGACCTGGCCCTGGTCGTGAGCGAGACAGTGACGGCAGCGGAGGTGACGCGGGCCCTCGAGGCGCTCCGCGAACCGCTCCTCCGCCGCGTGACGCTCTTCGACGTGTACACCGGCGACCAGGTGGAGCCGGGGCGGAAGAGCCTCGCCTATTCCCTCCTCTATCAGGCCGAGGACCGCACCCTCACTGACGAGGAGGTGAACGCGCTCCACGCCGGGATCGTGGAGGGGCTCCGCCGCCGCTTTGCCGCCGAGCTTCGCGGGGGGACCTGATGGCCGAGAGACTTGCCGAGCGCCTGGACCAGCTCGAGCAGGCGGTCCGCCGGGCCGCGGAGGCGATCACCCGGCTCAGGGCCGAGCGGACCCACTCCCAGACCGAGCGGGCCGCCCTTGAGCAGCGACTGGCGGCCCAGGCCCAGGAGCTGGGGACGCTGCGCGCGCAGCTCTCTCAGCTCGAGGGGGGGCAGGAGGAGCTGTCCCGCCTTCGGCGGGAGCGCAACGAGGTTCTCTCTCGGGTCGAGGGCATCCTGAAGGAGCTGGAGAGGCTAGACCTCACATGAAGAAGTTCACCCGCATCGATATTGAGCTCCTGGGGCAGCGTTTCACGCTCACGAGCGAGGCGCCGCCCGAGTACGTCCACCGGCTGGTCGCCCATGTGGATCGAACAGTCAAGGAGCTCGCGGCTGAGGAGACCCAGGACCCCGTGAAGCGCACCATCCTCGCCGCCCTCTACATTGCGGACGAGCTCTTTCGCGCCCGTGAGGCCCAGAGCCAGGAGGCGGAGGACGCGGCCAAGCGGGTAGGGGTCCTCATTCAGCTCCTCGATATCGTGGCCCCACCGGCTCCACTTTCCTCTTGACGAGCCCCGCCGGCTTCGGTAAGAGAGAAGGGGGAAGCCAGCGTTTACTTTCCCTGCGCTGTGCGTGATGCCGGGGGGAAGTTTCAACCCAATTTTATGTCGGGGAGCTTGACTGTGAGGGTGGTGAGCAAGCCCCTCCGAGAAGGGGAAGCCTAAAGCCTTCCTATATAGCACCCACCTGGCGAGTCCAGGTTCGAAACACCACCGGCACACGGCAGAGGCGGGGAATACCCAGGGACGGCGGGCTTGGACAGCCCGCCGTCTTGCTCCCTTTACCCCCATCGCATTTCTTGACTCGGCCCTTTCCCGTGCACTATAATTTGTCAAATTCTGCAACTATTTGACGGCAAAAGACTATAAGAGGCAGACGATGATACTCAGAGGGCGCCGAACAGCCCTTTTCGGAGACGACGATGGCCATAACGCCTGTTTACTGGTATTGGATCCTCCCGCTGCTGGGGATTTCGCTTCTGATCGGGTACTTCCTCCACAAGCTTTCCACCGACCGGGCCAACCGGGAGGCCGGGGCCCGGGCCAAACGAATTGTCGAGGAGGCCGAGCGGGACGCTGAAGCCCGGCGCAAAGACGCCGCTCTCGAGGCCAAAGAGCTCCTGCTGCGGGCTCGCACCGAGTCGGAACACGAGAGCCGGGAGCGACAACGCGAAGTCCAGCAGACAGAACGGCGCGCCCTTCAGAAGGAAGAACAGCTCGGCCGGCGCTTAGACCAGCTCGATCGGCGCGAGAGGGAGTCTCAACTCAAGGAGCGGGAGCTTGCCTCCCGCGAGCGAGAGCTCCAGGAGCTGAAGGTTTCGCTGGCTACGGCGCTCGACGAGCAGCGCCAGAAGCTGGAGCGGATCTCGGGTTTCACCGCCGAGGAGGCCAAGCGCCAGCTCCTGAGCCAGATGGAGGAGGAGGCCCGCCGAGAGGCCACACTCCTCGCCATGCGCATCGAGGAAGAGGCTCGGGAGACGGCTCACCACAAGGCCAGGGACATCCTCGCCACGACTATCCAGCGGCTCGCCCCCGACTTCACGGTGGAGACCGCAATCTCCATCCTGGATCTCCCATCGGACGACATGAAAGGGCGGATTATCGGCCGCGAGGGGCGGAACATCCGCGCCCTCGAGCTGGCCACGGGGGTGGATATCATCGTCGACGACACGCCGGAAGCGGTGACGATCTCCGCCTACGACCCCCTCCGTCGCGAGGTCGCGCGTCAGGCCCTCCAGCGCCTCGTGGCCGATGGGCGCATTCACCCCGCGCGAATCGAGGAGGTGGTGGAGAAGGTCAAGAAGGAGATGGAGCAGCACCTCAGGGAGGAAGGGGAGAAAGCCTGCTTCGAGACGGGGGTCCACGGGCTCCATCCGGAGCTCGTGCGGCTGGTCGGGCGGCTCAAGTACAGGACCTCGTACGGCCAGAACTGCCTCCAGCACTCGAAGGAGGTGGTCTGGCTGGCCGGCATGCTGGCCGCGGAGGTCAAGGCTGACCAGCGACTGGCGAAGCGGATGGGACTCCTCCACGACATCGGCAAGGCGCTGACTCACGAGCAGGACGGAAGCCACCCCGAGCTGTCCCACCAGGTGCTTGTCAAGTACGGGGAGTCGCCCGCGGTGATCAATGCCGCCCTCTGCGGCCACGAGAACGTCGAGCCCGCGACGGTGGAAGCCGTGCTCGTGGAAGCCGCCGATGCCATCTCAGCCGCGCGCCCGGGAGCCCGGCGGGATGTGCTGGAGTCGTACATCAAGCGGCTCACCAAGCTGGAATCGATCGCCGCCTCCCACAAGGGTGTGGACGTGGCGTACGCGATCCAGGCCGGGCGGGAGCTTCGGATCGTGGTGAAGTCGGACGTGGTTTCTGACCTGGAGGCCCACCAGCTGGCCAAGGAGGTCTCGAAGCGCATCGAGAGCGAGATGCAATACCCCGGCCACATCAAGGTGACGGTGATCCGCGAGACCCGGGCCGTGGAGATCGCACGGTGAGCAAGCCTCTCACCGTCCTGGCCGTGGGGGACGTGTTCGGAGAGCCCGGTCGGAAGGCCCTGGCCGTTCTCCTACCCCGTCTCAAGCGCGAGCATCAGGTGGATTGCTGCATCGCCAACGTCGAGAATGCTGCAGCCGGGCACGGGATCACCCCGCAGATCGCCAAGAGCTTCCTCGACGGGGGCGTCGACGTCATGACCTCGGGGAATCACATCTGGGACCGGAGGGAGATCATCGAGTACATCGCCCGGGAGAACCTGCTGCTCCGCCCCGCCAACTACCCGCCGGGGACCCCGGGGGTGGGGGCTATCGTGGTCAAGGCCGGGGTCCACAAGGTCGGCGTCCTGAACCTCATGGGCCGGGTCTTTTTGCCGACCATTGACTGCCCGTTCCGAAAGGCCGACGAAGCCCTCCCGGAGCTGCGCGGGGAGGCCCCGGTGATCATCGTGGACATGCATGGCGAGGCGACCTCGGAGAAGCAAGCCATGGGGTGGTACCTCGACGGTCGCGTCAGCGCCGTGCTCGGCACCCACTCCCATGTCCAGACCGCTGATGAGCGGATCCTACCCGGAGGCACCGCTTACCTCACCGACCTGGGCCTGACCGGGCCTCTGGAGTCGGTCATCGGGGTGGCGCGCGAGCAGGCGATCGAGCGCTTCCTCACGGGGATGCCCAATCGCTTCGAGCCGGCCAAGGGCGCAGCGCAGCTTTCGGGGGCGGTGGTCCGGATCGATCCTGAGAGCGGGAAAGCCCTCGAGATCCTGCGCCTTCAGCTGTCGCTCCCGGCCTGAGGCGAGGAGTCCGAGGCGCGATCGGGGGCGAAGCTGCCCCCATTTTCATTTCGCTGGCAGGCGAGAGCTCGGAGGGGTATGGCCAAGATCCTCGAGGGTAAGCCCGCAGCGCACAAGGTGCTGGAGGCGGTCCGACGTGGCGTGGCCGGCCTACGGGACCGGACCGGCGGGGTGCCCAGCCTGGCGGTGGTCCTGGTGGGTGACTTCGGGCCGTCCAAGATCTATGTCAACACCAAGAAAAAGATGGCCGCCGAGGTGGGCATCACCTCGCAGGATCACCTCCACCCCGACGGGCTGTCCGAGAGCGCGCTCCTGGACCTCCTGAGGCGCCTCAACAACGACCCGGCGGTCCACGGCATCCTGCTCCAGCTCCCGCTCCCTCAGGGCCTCGACGAGGACCGCGCTCTCACCGCCATCGCGCCGGAAAAGGATGTGGACGGCTTTCATCCGATGAACCTGGGGGCGCTCCTGGCGGGGCGGCCCCGGGTTCTGCCCTGCACGCCGGCTGGCATCCTCGAGATCCTCGATCACTACGGAGCCGAGCTCAAAGGGGCCGAGGCCGTGGTGGTGGGGCGGTCGCGGATCGTTGGCAAGCCCTTAGCTCACCTCCTCCTTGCCCGTCACGCCACGGTGACGATATGCCACACGCGCACGCGCGACCTCGCGGCCCACACCCGAGGCGCTGACCTCCTCTGCGTGGCCGCGGGCCGGGCCGGGGTCGTCACCGGAGCCATGATCAAGGAGGGCGCCTGGGTCGTCGACGTGGGGATCAACCGTCTCCCGGACGGAAGGCTGGTCGGCGATGTGGAGTTCGAAACGGCAAGCCAAACGGCGGGCGCCATCACCCCGGTGCCGGGGGGCGTCGGGCCCATGACCGTGGCCATGCTGCTGAAGAACACCCTCCTGACTGCCCGGCGCCAGCTCGGGGTTCCTCCCGATGCGTGAGCCGACCTTCGCGGAGGCCGGGCGGCGGGTCTGGAGCGTCTCCGAGCTGACGGCCCGGATCAAGGAGCTGCTCGAAGAGCGCTTCCTCGGCTTGTGGGTGGAGGGGGAGATCTCGAACCTCCGCATCCCCTCCTCCGGTCACGCCTACTTCACCCTCAAGGACGAAGCCGCGCAGCTCCGGGCCGTGCTCTTCCGCAACCGGGGCCGGCGACTCCGCTTCGCATTGGAGGACGGGCTACAGGTCATGGCCTTTGGAAGTCTGGAGGTCTACGCGGCCAGGGGCGAGTACCAGCTCGTCGTGGAGCTTCTGGAGCCCAAAGGGCTGGGGGCCCTTCAGCTCGCCTTCGAGCAGCTCAAGGCACGGCTTCTCGCCGAGGGCCTGTTCGACGAGGCTCGCAAGCGCTCGCTGCCGCGGGTTCCCCGCAAGATCGGGATCGTGACCTCTCCGACAGGCGCGGCGCTCCGAGATATCCTGAAGATCCTCTCGCGCCGGTTCGCCGACCTCCACATCCTGATCGCCCCCGTGCGCGTTCAGGGCGAGGAGGCGCCGGGCGAGATCGTCCAGGCGCTCCACGACCTGAACCTGGTGGAGGATCTCGACGCGCTCATCGTCGCCCGGGGCGGGGGCTCTCTCGAAGATCTCTGGGCGTTCAACGACGAGGCCGTCGCCCGTGCGATCGCCGCCGCCAAGGTCCCCGTGATCTCCGCGGTAGGCCACGAGACCGACGTCACCATCGCCGACTTCGTCGCCGACCTTCGGGCTCCGACACCGTCCGGAGCCGCCGAGCTTGTGGTCGAAGAGAAGGCCCGGGTGATCGCCGAGCTCGGAGCCCTCACCACCCGCCTCACCCGGGCGCTCAGACAACGCCTCGACCGACACCGCTCCATGGTGGAGCTGCTGGCGCGGCGGCGCGTGCTCACCGACCCGGCCCGACCGATCCGGGACCTCCAGCGCCGGCTCGATGACCTCACCCTTCGACTCGGCTCGGGGCTCAACGCCACGCGCGCCCGCAGGCGCCAGCGCTTCCTGCTCGCTGCGAGCGCCTTGCGATCCCGGACACCCCTGGCTTTCGTTGCCGCGAGCACTCGGCAGCTGGCCGAACTCGATAGGCGGCTTCATGCCGGGATGGCTCACGCCGTCGAGCGAACGCGCCATCGCCTGACCACGGCAGCGGGCCAGCTCGACAGTCTCTCCCCACTTTCCGTGCTCCGGCGAGGTTACAGCGTCGCGCGGCTGCCATCGGGAGAGATCGTCAGATCGGGGCGCCAGGTGGAGCCGGGCCAGACCGTCGACGTGCTCCTCCACGAGGGGAGGCTGGACTGCCGGGTGGAGGCTATCAGGGAGGGCCATGACTGAACTCAAGTTTGAAGATGCGCTGGCCCGCCTGGAGCAGATCGTCCACACCCTGGAGGCCGGCAATCTCCCGCTGGAGGAGGCTCTGAAGGCCTTCGAAGAGGGGATCGCGCTGGCCCGCCACTGCGCCAAATACCTCGAAGAGGCCGAGCGACGGCTCGAGCGCCTCACCAAGGATGAATCCGGTCTTCTCAAGACCGAGCCCTTCGGCTTGGAGGAGACGGAGGCCGGGAAGTGAGCTTCGACCTGCCCACCTACCTCGCCGAACGCAGCCGGGCCGTTGATGAGGCGCTGGATCGCTTCCTCCCGCCGGCCGAGAGCTACCCCCACGTGATCCACGAGGCGATGCGCTACAGCGTGTTCGCCGGAGGCAAGCGCCTCAGGCCCATTCTGGTGATGGCCGGGGCCGAGGCCGTGGGAGGCCGCCCCGGGGACGTCATGCCCACGGCCTGCGCCTTCGAGCTGATCCACACCTACTCGCTCATCCACGATGACCTCCCTGCCATGGATGATGACGACTACCGCCGAGGCCGCCTCACGAGCCACAAGGTCTTCGGCGAGGCGATGGCGATCCTTGCCGGCGATGCGCTCCTGACGCTGGCCTTCCGGCTCCTGGCCGAGAACTTCTCCGAAGGCTGGGCCCAGCCCCCTCGCCTCCTGACCACGGTGCTCGCGGAGATCGCCGATGGGGCCGGAACCTCCGGGATAATCGGCGGCCAGGTGGTGGACATTCAGTCTGAGGGGAAAGACGTTCCGGCGGAGACACTGGAGTACATCCACGCGCACAAGACCGCCGCGCTGATCCGCGCCGCTCTGCGCTCCGGCGCGATCCTTGCCGGTGCCCCAAGCGAGGCGCTCGAGGCCATCGGCCAGGCGGGTAGGCGGCTCGGCCTTGCCTTCCAGATCGTGGACGACATCCTCGACGTGGAGGGGAGCCTGGAGGCGCTTGGGAAAACCGCGGGAAGTGACCGGCGGAAGAAGAAGGTGACCTATCCCGAGCGCTTCGGCATCGAAGCCTCCCGGATGCGGGCGAAGACCCTCATCGAGGAGGCGAGGGAGGTGCTGGCCTCACTCGGGCCAGCGGCTGACCCGATCCGGGCGATTGGCGACTTGATCCTGACGAGGAAATCGTAGGAACCGCTCGATGGCGGCCATCGCCGGCGTTCGCGCGCGAGAGATCCTCGACTCCAGGGGCCACCCCACGGTGGAGGTGGAGGTCGCTCTGGAGAGCGGGATCACCGGCCGGGCCGCGGTGCCCTCGGGGGCCTCCACGGGCAAGCGCGAGGCTCTCGAGCTCCGCGACAGGGAGGCTAAGCGCTATGGCGGGAGAGGCGTCCTCCGCGCCGTGAGGAACGTTGTGGAGATCATCGGCCCCGAGCTCAGAGGGATGGAAGCATCGGAGCAGGTGGTCGTGGATCGGCGGCTCGTCGAGCTTGACGGCACCCGCGACAAGTCCGCCCTCGGGGCTAACGCCATCCTGGGCGTTTCCCTGGCGGTGGCGCGCGCGGCGGCCGAAGAGGCTAGGCTTCCCCTCTACCGGTACCTGGGCGGCCCCGGCGGCCGGCTGCTGCCCGTGCCGCTCATGAACATCCTGAACGGGGGCGCCCACGCCGACAACGGGCTGGACATCCAGGAGTTCATGCTGGTCCCGGCCGGCGCCCCGCGCTTCGCCGACGCTCTCAGGATGGGCGCCGAGATCTTCCACGTTCTCCGGGGGCTGCTCCGCGACAAGGGACTCGCCACCGGGATGGGCGATGAGGGAGGCTTCGCTCCGGCCCTCCCCTCCAACACGGCGGCCCTGGACCTCTTTCTCCTGGCCATCGAGCAGGCCGGCTACCGCCCGGGCGGGGACGTGTGGCTCGCCCTCGACGTCGCGGCGAGCGAGTTCCACGAGCACGGGCGGTATCATCTGCGGGCTGAAGGCTCGGCGCGGACCACCGAGGAGATGATCGCCTTCTACGAATCGCTCCTGGGCCACTACCCGATCTGCTCCGTCGAGGACGGGCTCGGGGAGGATGACTGGGAGGGCTGGGAAGCCCTGACCCGGCGGCTGGGCGCACGGGTCCAGCTCGTGGGAGACGACCTTTTCGTCACCAATCCCGGGATCCTCCGGGAGGGGATCCGGAGGGGCATCGCCAACGCTGTCCTGGTGAAGGTCAACCAGATCGGAACCCTCACCGAAACCCGGGAGACCATCGAGGTGGCAAAGCGCGCGGGCTACCGGATCATCATCTCGCACCGCTCCGGAGAGACGGAGGACCCCTTCATCGCTGACCTGGCCGTGGCCGTGAATGCGGGCCAGATCAAGACCGGTTCCCTGGCGCGCAGCGAGCGGACTGCCAAGTACAACCAGCTGCTGCGGATCGAAGAGGGGCTGGGTGCCGCGGCGGAGTGGCCGGGACGGACGATCCTCACGCGGGGGCGCCCGTGAGGTCGCGGCGGGTTCTGGCCAGCTCGGCGCTCGGGATCGCAGCGGCCGCCATTCTCGCCTACGGGGCCGCGGGCGTGATCCGCGTCTGGCAGATGAAGCAGGACGTGGAGGCCCTGGGAAAGGAGCTCGAGACGCTCCAGAGCGAGACCGAGCTGCTTTCCAGCACCGTGGACCGGCTGCGCGAGGACCCAGCGCTGATCGAGAAGCTCGCCCGCGAGGAGCTCGGCTATGTCAAGCCCGGAGAGAAGGTGCTGAAGTTCCCGCCCATGTCCGGCCCTGAAGCGCCCCCTCGATATCGATCGCCGTCGAGAGCCCGCTAGATCCGGGGTTGCTCTGACGGGCAGGCTTTCAGAGAGAGTTGACAGGCCCGACACTGGTGCGGTACAAGAGAGAGGTCACCGCGGGGTGGAGCAGCCCGGTAGCTCGTTGGGCTCATAACCCAAAGGTCGTCGGTTCAAATCCGACCCCCGCTACCAAAAGAATTAAGGGGTTAGCCGATATCATCGGTTGACCCCTTATTGCGACTGCCCGTATTGTTTCCAAGCCGTGAACCTCGGGGGAACGGATGATCACCTCGAGCCCGAAGACGCTCTTGACGGCGAGAGCAAGGGAGATCGAGTTGGGCCGATCTCCCGCGATGTCGTCGATGCGTTTGCAGAGAGCACGGACGGCCACGGCGGTCGGATCTCCGACCTGTTACAGTGGGAGTGGGATATTTCCAGCCAGCGGCTGGTGGAGGAGGTCGAACTTCCACTACGGGAGATGGTCGTCTCGATCCTCGTGAGCGATCCGGATCCGAAAGAGGCCTTTATCAGGACTGACTCCAGTGGCTTGTTTCACTCCAAGGACGACCTTCCCGCCGTAGACACTTTTCAGGTGGCCAGCCTGAGCGCGCTCGGAAGGGGTTACAAGGACCACCCCGGGGTGGCGCTTCAGGAAAGCTCGTATTCGCACGCCACCGTCCTGTATACTCCTAACCGGCTGGCGTGTCCTCGGTTGACTTCGGAGCCGTCATCGCATCAGGCCGGGTTTTCACTGGTTCTTCCACGTTCTGGGGCGTGCCTGACAGGCGGAAGGAAGCGAAGGAGGCGCTCGTGGAACGAGGCATCTCAGGTGGGGTTCGGACGATCGCTCCCGCGGTCGGGGAGACAATCAGGGGCCTCAAGCAGATGAACATGGCAGATCGTTCGGCTCGGGCGCGAGCGTTCGGACGGTCGATCTCCCCCCTCCGGACTCCATGACCCGGCGCGCGGATTACAGGTTCGAGCGGCGGCGGAAAGAAGAAGCTCGCCGCGCGAAGCAGGAGGCTAAGCGCCGGCGGAAGATCGAGCGGGCCCAGAAAGGTATCGTCGGGCCCGAAATGGATGAGCCACAAGAGACCGGCGCTCAGCCGGGAGCCTGGGAGTGGTTCTCCCCGAGCAGGAGTCGCACCCTGAGGTCCGAGGCGGGAACGCACCCCACGACAGATCCACCCGACGATTGGATCCTCCTGACAGACGGCGCGGAGGACCCTGGCCCCGCCTCGTGACCGCCGCAGAGGTCCCCGGAGAAACGCCACGAAAGCAATGGAACGGGTGCCCCTGACCTTGCCCATTTTTGTGGTCGCGCTGGGCGTGGCGCAGGCTCAGGTCCAGCAGGAATCCGTAAGCCCTGCGATCAAGACGGGCTCCGCGGTCACGCGCGAATATCCCCAGGTCACCGTGAAGCCCGGGGACGCCTATGTGCTCGTGGACCCCCCAGCAGTGGCGGAACTGCCAAAGGAGGTGCTCCCGCCGGCCGCCTCCAGCTCTATGCATCGCATTCGGGGGGCGCCGAGGCCACCCGTCGGCGCTCGTGGCGCGTGTGGGACCTCTGTGCGACCGGGAGCCCGAGCGACGGGACTTCTCAGGTCGGCACTGCCCAAAGACCCGGATAGTTCACGGACAGGCTTCGGAAAAGAGACACGATGATGGGCAAACCGGGGGGGTCGAACCGGATCAACAGCGTCTTGAAGACGGACGTTTAACGCGGTAGTATTGTGCGTGTTTCGTCCGCGAACTCCCGCCGACAACCCCCAACGTAGCCCAAAACGGGGCGGAGCAGACGCACGGATTCTTATGGGGCTAGCTGGCGGGCGTTGGCGCCAGTCGCGGCCAGAAATACCCTCGTAACTCAAAGGTCGTCGGTTCAAATCCGACCCCCGCTACCAAGGAAAACGAGGGGTTAGGGTGGGCGGTCCTAGCCCCTTAGTCGTTTCGGACAATAGCCATTCAAACTGCTCGGCGGGCATCCGCCGGACAGCAGCCTCACTGACTGCCTGAGGAGCCTTGCGGCCTCCGGCTGTAACGAGCGGGTGGACAGTGACCGTTCGAGGCTGGAGATCGTTTTAGCGGCAATACTGGTCACTCCCGTCGCGGGAGCATGCGCACCCCCAGAGGACCCGCACGAGGTCGGTGGTGAGCTTGCTGCAGTTCCTGAGGATCGGCTGGTGTCGTCGCCGATGATGACGCCGACCGGTCGGGAGGTTCTCGCTGATGAGCGCAGCTACTACGGGCTCGCTCGCCTCAAGGCTGAGCTGTTCCACCGCGAGGCGATGCTGCCCGCCACCCAATCGTCGAGCCATGGCGATCTCTGACCCGATACCACGCTGCGCGATCGTTCCCTGCAGGAAGAATACACAGGAGCAACCATGGGGCTGACTGTGACTACGCTGAGATTGATCATCCGAAGCGTAGCAGAGTTGGAGCGACGAGAAAGCGTACTGACCTATGGTATACAAGACGTCTACGCCACATACGACGAATTGAAGCGCGCCTTCCATGGAATGCGCCAGCCATACGAGGAAGTCGGCAAGTCAGATCGAAAGCTCTCGTCGAGCCGACTCTTCCAGGAACGTCCTTTCGCCAGAAATCGCGGCAACGTGGACGCCTCAGTGCTCTTCCGCATGCTCGGTTTTGCCCGCTATGCCTCGCTAGATCTTCTCGATCTGGATGGCCCACCGACCATCCGACATGACCTCAACAACCCGATCCCCCGAGATTGGGAAGCGACCCAGGATCTGGTGGTTGACGCGGGAACGATTGAGCATATCTTCGACATCAAGACAGCCCTCTGCAACACGGCCAGGCTGGTACGTGAGCGCGGCATGGTCATCCACGCCAGTCCGGTCCTCTGGTATGACCACGGTTTCTATGGCATCAACCCCACCCTGTTGGTAGATTTCTATAGCGCGAATGGATTTCGGATCCTCGATACGACCTGCTTCCTCTTCGATGACTATGGAAGTGTTTACAAGAAGCAGTGGTGCTTCTCATATGATGGTCTTGCGTCTCCACCGCCGTGGTATCTTGGCAGTTATCAGTTGGGGGTTTTCTTCCGCGCTCAGCGTGTCTCGGCCTTAAATGACAGATTCGTTGTTCCAATGCAACGCTACTACGCTACGTTGCAAGAGGACACCGCTGCCGAAGGCCGACACCCTCGAACCATGAGCGACTCAAAGGGACCGGCCTTCGCTTTGCTTCCCACCACAGTTCATCTCCGCCTCAGCAAGCTGAACAACGATCTACGCAGATGGCGATGGTTCCGCCGTATTCGGTATCGGTTCTAACTTCCGTGCCGATGTCATCTTCCCCAGCCCGCAGGTCTACGACTCCCCCGAAGAGCGCGACCTCCTCCGCGCCATCCAAGGATGTCCTCGAGAGGGAGACCCGGCCCCCACTGAAGCGCCCGAAAGGCTTCACCCATGCTGACTGTTCCTGAGAAAGCTCCACTGCTCGATCAATTCCAGAGAGTTCTCGTTACGGGTGGGTCGGGTTTCATCGGCAGACATCTTGCCACAGCTCTCGTATCCCTCGGGAAACAGGTCGTTGCATTGGACAATCTACCTGCTGGGCTCAATCGTACACTCCCGAGGGGCGCGACGTTCCTCGAAGCGGATCTCAGGGATTATCCGCAGGCCCTCAGGGCGGCCACTGACATCGACTTGCTTTTCCACGTCGCCGGCAATGCGAGCGCCACCATCTCCGTTGAAGATTCCCGGTTTGATTTCGAAACAAACACACTTGCAACCTTCAACGCTTTGGAGGCGGCGACTGCCTGCGGTGTGAAACGCTTTCTCTATGTTTCCTCCGCATCGGTTTACGGCACGCCTCAGCGATTTCCGGTTGACGAGGAGCACCCCGTCAAGCCCTTTGTGCCATACGGGGCGTCTAAGCTGGCCGGGGAACTTTCCTCGCTCTCGTTCTTCCACGCATACGGTTTGGCGGTCGTCATCGCAAGGCCGTTCTGCGTCTATGGGCCAGGTGAAAATCCCCAGTACGCAATGGTAGAAGTCTCTCGGTACCTCCGCTGGCATCTCAACCACAGGCCCATTCAAATCGTCGGTCATATGGACCACAAAACCAGAGATTTCGTCCACATCAATGATGCGATACAGGCTCTGCTTTTGATGGCGGATCGAGGAGGCGCAGGTAGCGTCTTCAACCTGGGGTCCGGGACAGAGGTGTCTATGCGCCGGCTGACAGAAATCATCGGTTCTGCCACGGGCCGTCAGGCAGAGGTTGAGGAGATCTCTGAGGTAACCGATGACACCTATCGTCTCGTCGCCGACATTTCCGAACTGACGGCACTCGGGTATGTGCCCGAGGTCCCGTTGGCCGAGGGCGTAGAGCGTTTGGCTGACGAGCTGGGCGAAAACCCGGACCTCCCAAGCACGTCAACGATTTTCAAGAGAGGGCAAAAAGCTGAAAGATAACGAGTGGCGAGAAATGAATCTCCTGCTGCTCATATGAAGGCTTCAAGGATCACCGGCCGACCCTGTTGGGCTGGAGCAATTTCGGAACGGCTGCGTTCGCGGGAGCCCGCGAGGCTGCCGGGCGGGGCTTCCCAGCCAAGCTATTCTCATGAATCGACCGTTACGTAGCTGGGTCTGCCTATTATCATCTCCCACGGGGGCCTAATGGGCCTGATAGACGTTCTTATCGTCCTCGCCTTTATCATTTACGCGATCAGTTCGGGTTTCAGGAACAAGGGTCAGGCCTCCAAGAACCTACACGAATATTTTCTCGCCGGTCGCAGTCTTCCAGGATGGAAGGCAGGACTAAGCATGGCTGCCACCCAGTTTGCCGCGGACACTCCCCTGTTGGTGACGGGGCTCATTGCGACGGCTGGGATTTTCGCTCTCTGGCAACTTTGGATATTCGCCTTAGCGTTCCTGCTAATGGGATTTGTCTTAGCCTCGAGTTGGCGGCGGGCCGGAGTGCTGACTGATGCGGAACTGACCGAAGTGCGCTATGGGAGAGCTTCCGCGGCCGTGCTTCGGGGAGTAAAGGCCATTTACTTCGGGACTATTTTCAACTGTACCGTTCTTGCCTGGGTCTTATTCGCCGCGGCGAAGATCGCCGAGCCCTTTCTGCTCTGGGATCTGTGGCTGCCGCCGAGCGTCTTCCAGCCTGTCCTCCATTTTGTGCAATGGGTGGGAGTTCCCCTGACTGTTGGGGCACCGGATGATCCAGGAGTGTGGATCAACACAGCGAATAATTTCATCTCGATTATCATGATCGTCACGGTGACAACCTTTTACTCCGCCACGGGGGGATTGAGAAGCGTTGTCGCCACCGATGTCGTCCAGATTACCATCATGCTGCTTGGGACACTGGCCTTTACGATTATCGTTGTCAACGAGGTCGGCGGCCTGACGGCGATAAGGGATCAGATCTACGAGAAATTCGCCTCAGGAGGCCCGGGTGGGATCCTGCCCGATCAAATCTTAGCCTTCACCCCGGACCGCGCCAAACATCTCTCGCTCGCCCTGCTCTTCCTCTTCGCCCTGCAGTGGATCATCAACCTCAACTCGGATGGCACAGGGTATCTCGCTCAGCGGTCAATGGCCTGCCGCAGCGAGAAGGACGCCAAGATTGCGGCTATTGTTTTCACCTTTGCGCAGGTGTTATTCAGGAGCCTCTTGTGGCTACCTCTGGGCTTAGGGCTCCTGATCCTCTTCCCTCCAGATCCCCATCTCGCGCAGGAGTTCATGCAGGCCGATCGAGAGGCGACCTATGTGAGGGGGATGGCGGAGCTGTTGCCCCCGGGGGTGATGGGCTTGATGTTGACGGCGATGTTGGCGGCGCTCGCCTCCACCGTCGACACTCATCTCAACTGGGGCTCCTCGTATTGGACCAACGATATTTATAAGAGGTTTATTTGCCAGGCGTGGTTGAAGACAGAACCGAGCGACCGCTCCGTAGTGTGGGTCGCCCGTGGCGCCAATATGCTGATTCTCATCATCGCTCTGGTTATTATGACTCAACTGACCTCCATCAACGAGGCCTGGCAGATGAGCCTTCTCTTGGGCGCCGGAATGGGAGTCGGTCTCATTCTGCGCTGGCTCTGGTGGCGGATGAATGCCTGGGCGGAGATTACCGCGATCTTGGTGTCCCTGATAATTGCACCGATTCTGATAGTCTATGTGGACGATCAGCATCAGGCTTTGAGGTTATTGATCATGGCTGTGGTGTCGACCATAGCAGCTCTGGTCGCCATTCGAGCGGCTGGCCCGGAAGATCGTGATCGGCTGATTGCATTTTACAGAAAAGTAAATCCGGTCGGCTTCTGGGGGCCCATTGCGAAAGCGGCCGGGGTTCGGGACGATGAGGGGCCTCGTCGGCTGTGGCGCTCCGTAGGAGCTATGATGACCTGTGGGCTTTCCGTGTTTTGTCTGCTTGTAGGAATCGGCACATGGCTGACAGGGAGTCCAGCTCCTTCTTGGTTTCCGTGGCAAACTCTGTGGATTATCGTTCTCATCCTCTCGGGATTGGCCTTCTGCCCGCTATGGTACTGGTTGGGATTTAAGGAAAGGAAGGTCACCTTCTAGCTGAGCCCTGCCGGCTCTGCCGCAGGGGGGTGCAGACCGCGACTGCTCCCGTATCCGTACAAGCTGCATACCCTCCTGCATCACCGAGCCTTCGCTTATGACACGACATCGCGACGTCCAGCCCCGAGGAGGTCCGTGTGCTCATGTGCGAGCGATCCCGGGAGCGCGAAGCCGCAGGGGCGGTGGTGGACTGGTGATGCGCCTGCCTGCTCCGGCAAGGTGACAGGAGGCCGGGGTTACAACACACCGGGCGATGGCGTGAACGATGCGCTCTCGAGGGCCTGAGCACCCACTGACAACATTGCACGGCCGCTCGGACAAAGTGACTTGAAGCCGCAAAGGCGAGGGGTAGAACCCTTTTCTGCGGCGGAGGGACAAAGGCAAAAAAGCTCAAGCCTCTCAAGGTGATACAAGACGATGAATCAAAAGCCGCGGCCAGCATAGGATGGGCAGGATTCTTGCCCTTCTCATTTCCGGACCATTTTCCCAGCTCCGCTGCCGGGGTCAGGGAATCTGTAAAGGACGGCGAAAGAGTGGCTTCCTTGCCAGAAGCCGTGAGGGCCAGACTCGCTCACGCACGGGCGATCCTGGAGAGATTGGGCCGGCGGGTGGACTCCGGACCTACCGCGATGGAATGGCAAAAGGGGTATGTGAAGGCCCTGGAGGAGATGGGTGATCTGGAAGACGCCCTCTCCGGAATCCTGTTCATCGTGGCGAGACACAGGGTCGCCCTCTACGAATATCTGTCCGATCAGGTAGCCAGGCAGACCGGTCTGCCGGTCATCCTGGACCGGCGCCGTGGGGAGCGGCGGCAGCGCATCCGGATGCGTGTGCCGGAGCGGCGCCGGGCCGACCGCCGACGCCAGCCAGTCAGCGAGGATGACCTCCGCTCCCACGGATTTGTCGTCATCCGCCAGCAGTAGGCAACGGGCGGCTTATCCGTTCCCACGAGACATTTTTCACCTCCCGAAGATCACTTGATGATCTGAGTTGGCCGATCTCAGCGAGTCCTCTTCTGCCCAACCCCGCGTCGGGGAACCCCCTTGAGCCGCTTGCGCCGTCTCCAGTCAGCCACGAGTTCGCGGGCTGTCCGGGCGATGCGGCCCAACGGCACCACCGTGCCCTGGAGCTGGCCGCTCGTGAGTTCCCACGCCTTGTCATCTTCACGGACGCTCACTTGGCCGCTCCGAGAGACCGCAATCCGGAAGCGGGAACCGAGGAGTGCCTGGTAAAGCGGTTTGCTGCCGAACTTCGCCTCGAGGGCCACCACAGCCTCTCTGAGCCCCTGCAAGCTCAACCCGCGGGCCAGAAGCTGCTGGATGAGTACGGCCACCAAGAGATCATCCTGGCTGTAGCGGCGAACCTTCGAACCAGGTCTCCGTCCTGTGACTCCGCGCCTCGGACGCTTCACCTCCGGCCCGGCAATCGAAGGCTCCAGGAGGCGCTTGACGTGCCAATCGGCGAACCGCCGAACGCTGATGCCCGTAATCGCCGTCGCATCGCCAACCCTAAAGGTTTCGCTCTTCATGGTCCCCCCCCCCGGGCCTGGCGCATCGTTGAGCGAGGGGGGCTGCACAGTCTGGGCAGAACTTCGCCTGTGGCGGGTTCTCCTGCTGGCAGCGGGGACAGTTCATGCCGGGGTCTCCCCTCGCCGGGCCGCTAAACGGGCAAAACGCTGCCGCTAGGCTAGCCCTGAGACCCGCCAAGGGTCAAGCCGATGGGCTTCACTGCCTTGACAGCCGGCAGGCAGGGGGATAAGGTCTCATCAACCTCAAGATGGCGAAGCGGCTCGGCCGGGACGTGCCGCGGCCGATACTGTTTCGGGCCGATCGCGTCATGGAGTAGGAGCGGCTGCAGGAGGAGTAGAGTCATGAAGGTCACTGCCGGGTGGCTTATTCTGTCCCTCATCACGCTCGGAGGATTCAGCGCTGGCCTGGCGGCGGAGTTCAAGGACAAGGTCAAGGTGGAGATCGAAAGCGTGGGCCTTCATCCCGGGATGCCCCCGGGGATGTACGTCTGCGCCGCGGGCCACCTTCACATCAAAGGGACCGTGCAGAACCTTGCCGGCGTCGCTCTGGGCCGGATCAAGGTGGCAGGGAAGGCGTTCGGCCCTGACGACAAGCTTCTCGGGACCGCGACCTCTTCGACCAGGCAGGCGACCGTGAACCCCGGCGAGAAGGCAGAGATCAACCTCGAGTTCCTCACCGTCACCGGGCCGTTGATCCGGCGGGTCAAGAGACACGAGGTCACCGTCGTCGAAGCTCTGCCGAGGCATTGACGATTCGGCTTCACATCAGGCGAGGGAGGACCAGGCTGCGCAGTGCGAAGAGCAGATTGGCCGGCCGCTCGGCGAGGCGCCGCATGTACCAGGGGAACCATGCGCTTCCATAGCTGATGAGCACACGTACCTGATATCCTTCCGCCGCCAGGCGCTGCTGGTCCTCGCGGCGAATCCCGTACAGCATCTGGAACTCGAACGTCCCCTTGGACAGCCCCGCGGCGGCGGCGTGCTCCCGGATCTTCGCGTGGAGCCTCGGGTCGTGCGTGGCGATTCCCGGCGCCGGGCCGCTTCGGAGGGCGGCGTCGGAAAGCAGCCGGGTTGCGAGGGTGAGGAAATTCGCATCCACGTCCCGCTTGTGGGGAAATGCGATGTTCGGCGGCTCCCGGTAGGCGCCCTTCACCAGGCGGACCACCGGTGAGAGCGGCAGGAGGGCTTCCAGGTCGCCCGCCGTGCGAAACAGGTACGCCTGGAGGCATACGCCGGCGTTGGCGTGCCGCGAGCGGACGTGACGGAAGATCTCCAGGGTGGCGTCCGTGTACTCCGAGCTCTCCATGTCGATGCAGATGAAGTTGCCGAGCTCGGCGGCGCGCTCCACCAGCGCGGTGAGCTCTGCCTCACACGCGTCCCGACTGATGTCGAGCCCGAGCTGGGTGAGCTTGACCGAGAGGTGGCTGGGGAGGGAACGGCGCTCGATCTGCTCCAGGGCGGCCAGGTAATGGGCGGTCACCTGCTGAGCCTCCGTCAGCTCGGTCACGTTCTCGCCGAGATAGGTCAACACCGTGGTGATGCCGGCGTCAGCCAGCGTCCGGGCCGCGGCGAGCGCGGATTCGAGATCCTCGCCGGGCATGAACCGCGAGACGGCGCGGCGGGCGAAGCGGCGGCGGGTTACCTGGGTGGCGAGCCAGCGGCTCTGCGATCCCTTCAAGAGGGCGCTGCGGAGAATTCCCATGGGCCGGCCTCAGGTTTCGTTCGTCGGGACAAAGTTGCGCTTTTCAACGAAGGCCCGGGGCCCTTGGAGAGTGTCGCGTAGCCCCAGGTTGGTATTCCAGAGCGAACACTCGAGCCGCAGCCCTTCCTCCAGCGGCATCCCAAGGCCACGGACCAAGGCTTCCTTGTCCGTCCGGAGGGAACTCTGCGGATATGAGCAGATCTGTTCGGCCAAGGCAGTCGCTTCGTCCATGAGCCGGCCGCGCGACACCACCCGGCTGACGAAGTGGATCTCCCGGGCCTCTTTCGCGTCGAACCAGCGCCCGGTGAGGATCAGGTCCAGGGCCACGCCCAGCCCCACGATGTGCGGGAGGCGCTGCGTACGGCCCGATTCGCACCCGACGTTCCAGCGTCGGTTCACGACGCCGAACCTCGCGTGGTTCGCGGCGATCCGGATATCGCAGGCCATCGCCAGCTCCATTCCACCCGCCAGGCAGTAGCCGTTGATCACCGCGATGATGGGCTTCCAAACACTGATCCCCTTTGTGATCCCTCCCAGATTGGGCCCTTCGTAGGCTCGCCGGCGAAGCGCCTCCGGGCTCATCCGGGCTACGCGCCGGACGTAGTCCCTCAGATCCGAACCCGCGCAGAAGGAGTTCGTGCCCGCCCCGGTGAGAATCGCGACGTACATCCCGGGATCGTCCCCGAAATCTCGCCAGACCGCCCAGAGGTCATGGTCCACCTGCTCGGTCAGGCAGTTCTCCCTCTCCGGGTTGTTGATCGTCACGTAGGCGGTATGCCCGCGCTTCTTATGGATCACGTTCTTGAGCTTGAGCGCCATGGGGCCTCTCCTTTCGTTTCCGAATACGCCTCTTCGGCGCGGCGGGAGTATGCCAGGCCGCTCGCGGCACAGTCAACACTCTTCCTCAGCTCCAACCACTGATGGCGCACCAGACCGCCGCCTGCAAGCCGGCGTCGTCCACCTTCCGAGGTGGCACGGCCTGAGCAGCGGCGACTGACAGTCTGGCACTGGTTTGGACACCCTGACCGGAAGGAGTGGGATCGGGGGTGAATGCCCGGGGGCGCCGGAGGGGAGAACGAGGAAAAGTTCAGCCTCCGCAAGGCGATACGGGGCGATCAACGAGATACCCGGGTCAGTTCAGGATGGGCAGGGTTCTTGCTCGTCGTGTAAGGGCCCGCGAGGCCGGGACCGACCGGACCGGCACCAGAGGCACGAGTTCAGGGAAGGAGGAGCTGCCATGAAAAGGCCCCTGAAAAGCAGTCTGAGCTTGCTAGCCATGACCCTGTTCTTGGGGTGGGGACCGGGGGTGGGACCGGCCGTTGCCGGATCCGACAACCAGATCAACATCCAGGGACAGCCGCTGCCGGCCGATATCGCGAATGTCGTCAACACCCGGTTCGCGAACTCCGACACTTCCGGAGTCCAGTTCCGGGAGTTCACCCTGGAGCCCGGCGACGCGGGGCTGTTTCTCACGCCGGATGATCAGAATCTCCTGATTCAGATCGGCGGTACGCTCCAAGGGCTCGAAGGGGAGCGGCAGGTAAAGTTTCGGGGCACCGTGAACGGCCAGCGGTTTGAGGCACGGGTCAAGCGGCATGATGATGGAACGCTCCGCGCCCGGATCGAGGGCATGGACGTGAGTGGCATGACCCCGGAGCAGCTTGTGGAGTTCGCTAGCAGGTTCGACCGCGTACGCATCCGGGGGTTAGGTGGCCAGCGGTATGAGATCAAGCGGCGGGCGGACGGAACCCTCCGGGCGCGGTTCGAGGGGATGGACCTTAGCGGGATGACCCCGGAGCAGTTTGCACAGTTCGCGGTCGCCAACGGGTTCGACCGCCTGCGCATCCGGGGTGTAGACGGTCAGCGCTATGAGATCAGGCGCCATGATGACGGAACGCTCCGCGGGCGGATCGAGCGGCTAAACCTCAGCGAGAGGGACGCGAAGGAGCTTGCGGACTCGCTGCGCGCCAAGGGACTCGACCGGGTACGCATCCGAGGAGTAGATGCCAACGGAAACCGAGTCCGTGTCGAGTACCGGCGGGATAAGGGCCTCGTGAAGAATGAGATCGAGAGAGACCATCGCGGCCGGGATCGAGAGCGGCATCGGGCAGAACGGGAGCGGCATCGGGATCGTGACCGTGACGACCACGGCGGAAGCGGAAGGCATTAATCAGCGGCTACCTGGGCCAGGGGTGGCGGCAATCTTGCTGCCACCCCTTTTTTCCGGCGTCCTGAGAAAGCGGCCACGCACAGAAGGGAGAGGAGGATGAAGGCCGGACTGCGCACTTGTACGGCGGGCCTCGTGCTCCTCGCCTGTCTCGCCTCCCCGGCCGTGGGCTGGGGCCAGGATGCAGAGCGGGAGCGGTGGCGGTTCAGCACGGGGATCGCTTACGAACAGGGGGACTTCGGGACCGATGTGACCACGAAAATCGTCGTTGCGCCGTTCTCTCTCCGGTACCTGGGAGATCGGTTTGATCTCGGCCTCACCGTCCCCTTTGTCTATCAGGAGTCAAGCGCAGCCGTAACCTTGCTCGATGGGAGGCCAGAGCGCATCGAGGAGAAGGACGCCCCAGCCGAACAGGTCACGGAGCGGGTCCCCGGCCTCGGCGACCTAGTCCTGAAGGGGCGGCTTTACCTCTTTGACGATCCCGGCCTTGAACTCCCTTTTCCTGGCGTCGCCCCCTTCGTCAAGGTCAAATTTCCCACCAGGGTCGGATTTTCCACCGTGGATCAGGAGGTCGTCCTGGGGACGGGAGAGTTTGACTACGGCTTCGGGCTGGAGCTCGATAAGCGACTCCATGATTTCTTCCTCTTCGCCGACGCCGGCTATACCTTTATTGGCGAGCCGCCGGGGACCGACCTGCAGGATCGGATCTCTGTGGGGGCTGGTGTGGGATACTCCCCTACCCCGAACCTCTCAACAAGTGTCTCGCTGGCATGGAGCCGGTCGGTGGTTGACGGGGCTGACGATCCCGCTGACATCTTCATCGATCTCAGCTGGCGCGTCACCCCGACCCTCACCTGGACCCCTTTTGCCTCTTTTGGCCTCACCGACGGAAGCCCCGATTTCGGTGTCGGGTTCCAAGTCTCGCGCCGCTTCGGCCGGCGTTAGATCGGGGGGTCGACGTGGCGCTGCGGCGCGTCATGGTCCGCGCAGGTCTCACTCCGGTATGCCATTGCTTCCATTGCCGAGTTCATGGCTGAAGTGCCAGACGTTCACATCAAAGCGGACCTCCCCTCCGGTGGGCCGCAGGTGGATCGAGAACGGACGCCTCTGCCATCGGCTCATGCGGCCCCCGTATGTAGTACCGAAGGCCCGGCTCACCATCTTGCCCCTCTCATCGAGCCCCACGACCTCAAGCGTAACGTTCTGGATCGCATCGATCCGGCTGGCGGTCGCGATTCCCCGGACCACCACCTGACCCTCCTTCCGCTCGAGGGTCCAGTGGAGGTCCAAGAAGCGCTGCTCAACATCGTGCCGGGCAAAGTGCTCCGGCGAGCGAGGGGAGAAGGCGGTGTACTGGACCCCACCACAGCCAGCCAGGAGGCCTGCGAGGGCGACGACCAGCGATCCGGAAAGGGACAGGAGGGGGCGGTTCAGGGGTTGCACCGGGGTCTTCAGCGTTGGCTCGGTCATGCCGGCCCCAGGCCGGCGCGCTGGAACGTATTTTGCAGTTTGTTCAAGCCGGTTACAAGTCCGTTTTGGACGGGCAGGCCGGCGGGAGCGTTTCGGTGTCTAGCAGGCCTCGTTGAGTTGAACGGGGAGGGAAACATGGCTCGGTTCCAGTTCGTCGTGGCGGGAGGCAACCATCGCCTCTACAGCTATCTGAAGCAGAAGTTTGCCGGGGAGGACAGCATCAAGATCACCCACGAGCGGCGAGGCAAGGAGGAACGACGGCAGCGCAGCGGGCTGCATCTGCCGGAGCGGCGTAGAGGCACCCGACGCCGCCAGCGGGTAAATGAGAGTGACCTCCGTTCCTACGGGTTTGTCGTCATCCGCGAGTAGCAAGGGGCTCGATCTGCTGCCACGCGGGCGCGCCCCCCTCGCCGATTAACCGGGAATCGTCCAGTTGCTCGGAGCGCCCCCTACTCAAGAATCCCGAGGATCTCCTCCTCGCGCAGAATCAGGTACTCCTCGTCATCTACCTTGACCTCTGAACCCGCGTACTTCTCGAAGAGCACGTGATCTCCGGCTTTCACGTCGAGGGGTACCCGCTTCCCACGCTCGAGCGCCTTGCCGCCGCCAACCGCGATGACCTCCCCTCTCTGGGGCTTTTCCTTTGCGGTATCAGGGATAATGATGCTCCCCCGCCGCTCCTCCTGCTCTCCGACACGCTTGACCAAGATGCGATCGTGCAATGGCCGCACCCTCGTCGCCCTCTCTCCACCCTTTGGTGTGCGCAGTGGGCCGCGTGAAGTTCTAACCTTGGAGCCCTTGCTCCGGCCTCCCTTGCCCCTCTTCACGTCCCGACCGCCAGTCCTTCTGCTTCTGGCCATGGCCCTATTATGGCATTGACTGGTGGACCGCTGGGAGAACCTTATTGCGCCGCGCGATCATCATGGCTCGCCGTCCCGTTCGTGTCAGGCGCTCTTCCACCGCCTCCGCTACAGTCTCGGTCACGTCGAGCTCGGTGTGTGGGGACCGCCGTGGCGGCCTCGTCACGGTGATCGCGGGATCACCACCGTGGAGAGGGTCGCCCGGGTCACCGCGGAGTCAGTCACGCCCAGGAACGAATCATCCGGCGGAATGCCGCTTTCAGCAGAGGCGGTTGTACAGCCAGGCGATGACGATCCCACCGAGAGCCCCATCGGCAAAGCCCCAGAGCCCTCCCACCAGGCTTCCAGCCAGACTCGCGGTAAAGCCCAGGTAAACGGACCCCAGCACTTCGACAAGCGGTCGGCCCCAGCCGACAGATCCGGCCAGGCCGAGAAGAAATATCCCTGCCCCCCAGCTCACCCCTAAAGCAAGAGCCAAGCCCTTAACACTCAGTCGCATTGCTGCTCCCCCCCCGTTTCAAGCTGCCTTTCTCGTGTCCCCCGTGAACCGCCCGCTCGGCCTCCAGCCGGAAGCAGGGACCGCTTCGGTGAACTGGCGACAGGCTGGATGAGGCCTGCGTGGGAGTGGTCATGCCTAGAGCGCCTCTGGTCCTCCTCGGACCCAATCGAATGACTGTACGGTCACCCCGCAGGTCGTTCCCGCTCCCGGCACTACCACCTCAAAGTAGGCGACACCGAGCCTCTCTACGCTCCCAACGTCGCCCATGGTCTTGCTGGCAACTTGGCCGGAGCTGTCCAGCTCCTCCACCGAGAGCTCGAGGTCTACCACCCGAAAAGCGTAGTAGGTCCAAGGGCTCTCTTGTCCCAACCGCCACTCTCGGCCCTGTCTCCTGAGCCAAGCATACCGCCATAGGGCCGCGCACGGGAATGACACGCCGCAGCAAGGATCTAGCACCAGACTGACAATATGGCACCGGTTTGGACAACTTGACCGGAAGAGAAGGGGCGAGGGGCTGGATCCCCTCGAGATCGCCAAGCCAATGCAATGCGAAATCAGAGGACCCAGTCAGCGCGGAGTAGGCAGGGTTTTTGCGTCTTCTCCGGGAGGTCGTGATGTTATAGAGGAAGGAGGCTCCCATGCTCGGACGTAGCAGTTCCTGGAGACAGGCTAGTGCCGACCGCTCGGACAACGACGGCCCGGGGGTGTCGACCACCCTCTTCACGATCGTCGGGGACCAGGCGAAGTTGGAGGGGAAGTTCGAAATTACCGAGTCCATCGAGATCGAGTGCGAGGTCGGTGGCCACCTGAAGGTGAGCGGCAAGCTGGTGATCGGCGAGAAGGGCGTCGTTCGCGCCGATGTTGAAACCGTGGACGCCGTCATCCAGGGGCAGTACGAGGGGAACATGGTGGCCACGGGGAACGTGGAGATCACCGCCACGGGGCGGGTGAGCGGCAACATCGAGACCGATTCGTTGCTGATCTCCAAAGGCGGATTCTTCAACGGCAACGTGGTCAAGATGAAGGAGCGGGAGAAGGCGCAGCAGGATGAGACGCGCACCAGCACGAAGGCCCGGGCCAGCTGGGTAAAGGCCGCCCTGGAGGAGTCGGACCAGGCCTACGACTAAGCTGAGCGGGCCGCCCTCCTTGGCCCGCGATCGTCGCCGCGTATAGGTTGCGTCCCTGCCGCGTTTCGCGGCGATCTGCAACGAAGCGCTTTCTATCTGTCCGCCATTGCTCGCCTCGCATCGGACTTTGGGCGTTACCGATCTTTCTCGCTCGCCATGCTCATTGTCCCTTGCGGGACAGGGACTCTTCCAGCGCCTCTGCGACTTCACCTAGTAGTGCCCAAAGTAAATCGACCTCACGAGCACCCGCCGCGGGCCCTGTCCCGGCGAGCAGCCCCACGGTGCTTGCTCCCGCAGGCTCGGCTGCCCGTCAGGACCCGTCGGCCGAGTGCAGTTCCAGGCCTTTTCAGAGGCGGTGCGCTCCGCGCCGTGGGGCGCCCCCGACCCGGATACGTTCCGTCTTCGACGGGTATCCGGGTGCCCGGCGCCACCCGCGGCTGCTGGCCCAAGCGAAACACGTTGGAGGCGCACTACGTTGTCAGCAGCGCGGGAGCGTGGCGCCAAGCCGAAGCATCTCATCCAAGGGTGTAAACCTTACAGCCCCGCTGTGTAGTTCTTACATCCTGCCCTCGTAAACCAGAGCTCAACGACGCCCGCGCCGTGAGGCCGGTGCCGAAACAAGGCATCGAAAATCAAGAAGTTTCCGACCGGAACACGTGCCTCCGCTGAGTTGGCAGGGCGATTGCTGGCTTCCACGGCGAACGTCGCTAAATGGGGCCGAACCATGGTTTGCCGCCTTGTGCTTTTTCGCTCTTCAGCAGACGCCGGAAATCTTTGCGCACGGGGGGTCAGCAGAGGTATGGAGAGCATCAGAAAACCCATGGCGAAAATCGAGGGCCGAAGGCGGATGAAGCTCAGCGGGCTCACGATCGCATGGCGAGGGACGCCACGCCTCGATGATTGGGTCGCCTACATTCACAACGGCACCAGATCCAAGAAGCCGATCCTCGCTGACCACGTGTCGGAGCGAAAGGTGAGGGCGCTCCTCTCGCGGCTCCAGACCATGTCACGACGGCAAATCGAGAGGTTGGCGAAAGGGTAGCCCCTCTCAGCCCGGAGCGCAGACCAGAGGCTGCCGAGGCCTCACACGCTCTGGATCAGAAACCCTGAGTTCCGGCAGACGTGGCATGCTGCCACGCCATGCGCTGCTCCTGGACATCGGGCTGAGCGTGTGCGATAGTGAGCGAGATGGTCAGGTTGCTTCTGCTCTTCATCTCTGTTCCCGCCGTCGAGCTAGCCTCCCTCATCGAGCTGGGCAGACAGATAGGCACCCTTGCCACCCTGGGGCTGATCGGGGTCACCGGCATGTTGGGCGCCTTCCTTGCTCGCCGCCAGGGCCTGGGCGTGTTGCGCCAGGTGCGGGCCGAGATGGCTGCCGGACGCCTTCCCGCTGGCTCGATCGTTGACGGCATCATCATCCTGCTGGCCGGCGCGCTGCTGATCACACCAGGAATCCTCACCGACGCCGTCGGCTTTCTCTGCCTGATTCCGGCCTCCCGGAAAATCATCAAGACCGCGCTCTGGCGCCGGCTAGAGCGGGCCGTTCGCGACGGCCAGGTGCGCGTCTCCGTGCACCGCGGGGAGGCATCCGCCAGGCGCTGGACTTCCATCTGATCCTCTCGAGGCATCGTTTCCCGCACTAGGCGAAACCGTTCCTGATCAGTGAGCCGCCCGCACGAAAAGGACGAGGCCACGGAAGGGAGCATGCTACGCGAACGTGGTGCGCCACCAGTTGACTGGACGTGGATGCTGCGACCTAGAAGCGGGGAAAGCCCAGGATAGTCACGGCCTCTCGTCTCTCAAAATGAAGCCGCGGAGTCCGTTCCTTTCCAGGGCAGCCCGTACCGCCTCGGCCCGCTCTAGGCTCGGGTACTTGCCGACCCACACGACGTGGGGCGCAGCCGCCGACTCGCCTCGGCGAATCACGGCCGGGTAGAGTTCGGCGGTGAGTCGGGCAGCCAATCGGGCAGCATTTTTCGCCTCTTTGAACGCGCCCACCTGGACCCAGAACCCTCCCTTGGCAAGCACGGGAGCAGCTACGTTCCGCACGCTGGGCCGTGCGGACCTATGCTCCGCTAGTTGCGTGGTAGCCGACACCGCGGGAAGACTCGCCGCCTCCCATTTCTGCGGCGCTGGTGGGGTTGTAAGCGGCCGCGGACCTGCGAAAACCGGCGGCTCGAACGGGACCGATCGCGCGCTCTCCAACGCGTGGCTTCGGATCGGCGCGAGACTTATCCACTCGACGAGGTAGGCGAGGGCCACGAACCCCAGCGCGAGGATCGCGAGCCCGCCGAGTAGTCTGCGGAACGACCCCTTCTCAACGATACGCCGAGTTGCCGGCTCCCTGTTGTCGTACCTCCTGCTCATCGTCCTTCCTCCCAAATGAGCGAGCAACCCCTCTCTGTTCGCCACCCCCTGTAAGTCCGTACCGTACCATCAGAGCTTCCCATCCGAAGCAAGAAAAATGAGCCCTGCCATGGAAGGTAGACGGCTGCCGGCGAAAGGATCGGCGATAGAAAAGCCCCGAGCGAGCCGGGGCGGCGGGGTGGGTGGACTCCCGAGTGGCGCTCGGATCGGCCCCTTCCTGGAAGCGATGCGCAACCCCCCTACCGTCAGAAGGTTCGGGTTGCGGCGGGCGTGTCGTTCAACACCGGGAAGCCGCCGAAGTGCATGGGCGCCAAGGCCTTCCAGTCACGGTCTTGCGGGGGCATAGGTGCTGAGAGTGGTCAGGAAGGCCTCGGCTTCATCAGGAGCCGCCAGCCGACTTCCCAAGAGGATCTCGCGGGCAGTGTAGCTGCGACCGTACAACTGCTGGTTGGCACCGCCATCGGCAAAGATCGTAGTGCCTTCCAGGGAAACGCCGCCGAACAAGCCCTGGGTGCGCGAGTAGGACAAGATCGCCGCCTGGAGGCGAACGTCAACGCCCACTTCCCCTCGTCGCCCCACGGGTCCCGCCGCGACGCTCAGGTCACCGCCCAGCGTCACTTTGCTCCGCAGCAGGCTGTCTACGCCCTGCCAGTTCATGACGAGGAGGATGAAGTCCGTCACCTGGGCGCCGATCTGCAAGCCGAAGCTCGCCCCGCCCATGCTGAAGAAGGCGGGGGGACTCCACCGTCCGTCGGCCTCGCGCCTGACACTCATGATTCCCTTGCCGGCCCGCCCTCCCACGAAGAAGGCCCCCTTCACCACCCCGGGAAAGACCGCGACAGCGTAAGCGCGGTCCAAGAGATCCTGTGGTATCCCCTTGTCTGGAGCGCTCATCACCTCACGGAGAACGGCCGACGCCTTTTCGAATCGCGCCACGAGTTTCGGACCCACCTCTGCCGTCACCTGCCCGAACCCAACCATGACGAGGACGAGAGCCCCGACCAACGACCGCTGCCACCATCTCATGTTCCCAACCCTCCGTTATCCCGGCTCGGCCAGCAGAGCGCCCGCCGCCCTCAGGGGGCCGTGGAGAACTTGACCGCGTGGCGGCCCTGCCCGCGTGGCCGGTCGCTCGACCCCCCTGCGTCCGCCGAACTGGACGTGGGAGTCCACGCCGGCCGTCGGCAGGTTCCCCATCACCGTGCGGGCCTGCGAATCGCGCTTGAGTCGGCTCGCGTACTTGGGGCCGGGCCCTAAGATTCCTCGGCCATTTTACCACGCCATTCCCACGCCGTCAGGCAGGGGTCCTTCCCTTGCGATGCTGCCGCACGAGAAGTGGCGATCGGCCAGGTCCTCTGGCAAGCTCCTGGGCCGCCGCGTCACCGTGGAGGAAGCGCAGGCAAACCCTTACGAGGCTCTGATGCCATATCGTTTCATCTTCTTAATCAGCCCCTGGCGACTCACACCCAACGCCTTCGCGGCGTGCACCTGATTCTGGCGACAGGCTTGCAACGCTTCCAGGATCAGGCGCCTCTCGACTTGCTCCACCGTCTCTTTCAGTCGGCGACCTGGTGCCGACCGCGAATGCACCCCGTGGCCGCCAGCGCTCCGGAGGGCTTCCGAGAGATCCTCCTCTGTCACCGCTATTTGCCGAGCCAGGACCACCAACCGCTTGATCTCGTTCTCCAATTCCCTCACATTCCCCGGCCAGGGGTAGCTCATCAGGGATCTCAGCGCTCCTGGCGTGAGCTTCTTCGGCTCTTTCTTCATCTCCTGACAGTACTTGTCCAGAAAATGGACCGCTAAGAGCGGAATATCTTCCTGGATCTCTCGCAGTGGCGGCATGTGAATGTGGATCAGTTTCAAGCGATAGTACAGATCTTCGCGAAAGGTTCCTTTGCTGATCTCCGATTCCAGGTCCCTCTTCGTGGCGGAGAGGACGCGGACATCCACCGGAATTCCTCTCCTCGCGCCGACCCGCTCCACCACTCTCTCCTGTAGCACGCGCAGAATCTTGGCCTGCGCGACGAGGCTCAGATCTCCGATCTCGTCAAGGAACAACGTGCCGCCATCAGCCTCCTCGAACTTCCCAATACGGCGCTCCACGCCGGTCGCGACGCCTTTTTCGATCCCAAACAGCTCGCTTTCCACCAGGGCTTCCGGCAGCGCCGCGCAGTTCAGCGCGACGAACGGTCCCACGCGCGGGCTGCTGTAGTGAATGGCCCTCGCGAGCAGCTCCTTCCCAGTCCCGCTCTCCCCCGTAATCAACACATTGACGGAGCTGTCACTGATCTGCTCGATCAGCCTGAGGTTCCGTTGAATCTTCTCGCTCGTACCGATAACGTTTCTGATGGAAAATCTCCCCTCGACCTCTCTCCACAAATGAGTGTTCTCCCGCAGGAGGTGATCATGGCTCTGCCTCAGCTCTTGGAGCAGTCGCACCGTTTCGATGGCAATCGCCACTTGCGAGGCTAGCGCTTTCAGAATCTCCTCGTCGTCCGCGGTGAACGCTCCCACCTTCTTGTTCAACACCTGAAATGTTCCGACACTCTCCCCCTCGTAATTTCGCAGCGGCACGGCCAGCAGACTTCGCGTCCGATACCCGGTGCGGTTATCAACCTCCGAATAGAAGCGTGGATCCCGGTAGGCATCTTCGACATTGATCGTCTGACCGGTGAGGGCGGCGGCCCCGGCGATCCCTAATCGGGCATCAAACCGGATCGGCTCGCTGCCGAGTGCCACCTGTGACCAGAGCTCGCGCTTCTCCCGATCCAGCAGGAAAATGCTCGCCCGATCCGCTTCCATGAGCCGCGTGGATTCCCGAGCGATCAGGTCCAAAAGAACCCCCAGATCGCGCTCCGAATTCATCTTCTGGCAGATCTTCAGGATCGCCAGGAGCTTCTCCCCATGGTGGCTTTCCACACGAAAACCCGGCCGGTTGATAGAATGCATCGCCCGTCCCTCCAGGTCAGTGCGACCTCTCCCTTACCACGATAACCAGACCGGTGTCAACGAAATAGACACGACGACAACGGCGTTTACAGTGACTCGAAGCGCCCATCCCATCAGCAGTTAGGCCGTCTGGTGCGGTCATGACCTGAAACCGGCGTGAACACTCCCCGGACGAATCAAAGCCCTGTATGTCGGTGACTTGGCCCGACGAAGAAATCCAATGGGCTGATTTCTCGTGCCCATCCGCCACCCTCCCCGAATCCTTCCGCGCGCTCTGAGCCTTGGCACAACGCTTGCCGCAGCAAGAAACGTGCGAGACGCGCCGCGGCCCGATGCACCCAGCCCTGAGACCCGGCTCGAGTCGGGCCTGTTCGGTGACAAGACCGGCGCCTGCCCCGAGGTCTACCGGCCGAAGCTCGGGAAGTTCGAGTTTGCCAACGCGGGGACTATCTTCCTGGCACGGCCCTGATCAAGACCGCAAGAGGACGCACCTGGGTCACGCCCTGGTCATGATGATCGCGCCGTAAGGCATTGGCGCGATGCTTGCGTTGCGAGTGCGCGACGGAGAGAGAAATGCAGGAATTCGGGCTCACCCGCATCCAGATCCTCGGTGCCGTGGCGCTGCTCGTCACGGGCTTGGTGACCCTAGCCACGGGGTTCCACCTGGCGATCGAAGGGGTGGATGTGCGTCACGACGCCGGGGTTGTCAGGGATCGCGAGCGTACGACGACCCCGGACCCGCACACCCGGCGCTCGGCAGTGAGGAAGCCGCATCCGGTCCTGGCGGCGCTCGCCCTGGCCCGCCTGCTCATGGCGGGGGAGCTCAGGCGCCGTGAAGCGTCGTCGGGCGGGCAGCCGGGCCCCCGTGAGTGGGCAGCAGAGCTACTCCGCGGGCGCCCGCCGGGTCGAGAGGCTGCCCATCGTGGGCTGCGTCACCGGAGTTCCCGTCGTTGGTGGGAACAGATGATCGCGGTCGCTCCAGAGCGGATCTTCGAAGAGTAGGATGCCGACCCGTGAGACCATATCGCGCGCTCAAGGGCCTCCTGCCGATCGTGGCTTTCATGGGGGCAGCTCACGCGGCCCCTCTCGAAGAGGCCATCATGCCACTCGAGCGGTACTCCAGCACGAAGGCCCGCTCTCTGGCCGCCCGCTACTCCTCCGAGCTCAGGCGGATTTACGACGATACCTCTCGCTGTCTCCCCTGGCTCCACATCAAGAAGCATGGGCTGGGATTTCGAAAACCTCACGGCGCCCTGGGCGACGATTTCTATCTCACCCTCTGGGTCTGGGTGGACCAGACGATCACCCCGGAATTCACCGCGATGTCTCAGGCAAGCCGGGCCTCCGCCATGTTCTCCCGCTACGGGACCAATCTGCTCCGTCGTCTCTCGCGCCTCCACCGGCTCGCCGCCGACCGCGAGCTTGCCGGATACTCCGTGGTTCTTAGCTGGCTCAAGCCCGCTGGACGGGCCGAGCACCAGGGTCGGCCCACGGCGGAGACGTTGGCCGTCTTCGTCGATACGGCGACTGCGCAGGAGTTCCTCGCGCAAACGGTCACGCCGGCTCAATTCGTCAAGCAGGCCAGAGTGATCGCCTTCGAGGGGACGAGCGCATTGGGCCGCCTCCCCTTGACGATCTGGGAGGACGGCTTCATCGGGACGTTCAGGCCGAAGGACTCCACTCCCGGCGATTGCGACTCGGATCAGCGCTAGCCCGACGCCCCTCACTCGCACCTTGGGGGCCGCCGGTGGTGCTGCCGGCACGGAGGCATCCGCCACGTCTGCGAGTACCGCGGCCAATGTCAGCACGAGCAGCGAGAGGACCGGCCTGGGCACCGGGCGGTCGACACCCTCCGTGGCGTCATGATCCTGCTTGACCACCCCGACGGTGATCGCGCCCGGAGCTTGGCCGGCGGCCTGGCCGTGGCCATCACGGTCGGCATGCTGGGGCTGCTGACCTTCGCGTTGGCCGCCAGCGTTGGCCTGACGGTGCTGGCGACAGCGACATGGCACTGGTGGTGATCCCTCACCCCCTTCTTCCGCGGCCCCCGCTCGTTCTCACGTGTCGCCTGCTAGCGCGCCGAAAGACGGGGAAGCACCAGGGAGCGTGACCAGTCAGAGCCCGAGGGCTTCCCGGAGGAGCCTCACGGGAACTCCGGCATCACCGGTGAGTGACCGCGGTGGCCAGGGCGATCCACCAGCAGCCGACGACCACCATCGCAGCGGCGAGCACCAGCGCCCACTGGATCAACCGCCCGGGCGGCCGACGCAGCGCGAGTGCGGCGCCGATCCCGAGCCCGCCCCCAACCAGCAGGCCGAAGAGGTGGGCCAGGAGATCCGAGCCCGCGGCGGTCCCGAGCATCCCGAGTAGCACCAAGCTGGCGGCGACCACCACCCACGCCTTGCGTCCCACCGCCCGACCCCGACGCCGCGCCACGAACTGCAGCGCTGCCAGGATGCCGACCGCGCCGAAGGTCGAGGTCGAGGCGCCGACCGAGATGTGGTGCGAGCCGTGCGCGAGGGCGGTCAGCGCGTTGCCACCCGCCCCAGCGAGCAGCACCAGCCAGCTGCCGATCCCCGGCCCGAGCCACCGCCCGACGGCGGTCACCAACACCACGCACGCCACAGCGTTTCCGAGCACGTGCGCGAGGTCCGCGTGCAACGTCAGGGCCGTGACCGTACGCCACACCTCGCCCTTCAGGATCTGCTCAGCCGAGGCGCTCCCTCGCCCGAACCAGGCGACGCCGCCGTCGCGCGGACCTGTGACGGCGAAGAAGCCGACGAGCAGCGCCGCCACCAGCGCCCCGATCCAGGTCACGCCGTAGCCGGGCGGCGGAGCGTCGGCGACCGCAGCGTGCCGGCTCTCCTCGTCGTAGGCGGCGAGGGCGTCCCTCGCCCGCGTCGCGTCGCGCGCTGAGACCACCAGTGCCCACCCGGCATCGGTCTCCTCCAGTCGGTAGGCGATGCCGCCTGCCGCGAGAACGACCGCGCGCTCCTCCGCCTGCTTCGCGTTGGGGTTCACGCAAACGGCGGTTTCGGTCGGCTTCTCCATGGTCATCCCCGCCGGATGCCTTCGGGCGTCACGGTCGCTTTGCCTGCGTGGGTAGCGCGACCGCAGGCCTCTCGTCGCTCCTCAGGCAGCGAGCAGAGAGACAGCGAGCCACGCTTGCGGCCACTGCCGGTGTTCGGCTGGGTGCAACGTGTGCCAAGCACGCCGCCACAGGGCGGGTCCAGGGAACGTCTACGACTCGAGACAGGCACCATTTTTTGCCCGTCGCTACCAATTTTTGTCTCCAGTAGCAAAAGATAGGCCCGTATTGCCGTGAAAGCCCCTGTATTTACAGGGTAGCCCATTTGGTATGAGGATTGCTCTACCGTGACTCGGGAAGCGAGGGGTGGAGCCCTCGATGATCCCTGCGCAGGTTTGTGCTTGGTGCTGAGTAGGGATTGGGATGTCGAACAAAGCATTCCGGCGGGTTCGGGGTGCCCTCGCGCTAGAGCGCAGGAAACGCCCTCGGGTAGAAATCAAGCGAGGAGTTCGCGACGAACTCCTCGTTGTCATCAACGGGCAGCTCGCGAGCCTGACGCACGCCGAAACCCTGGCGGCGCTCAAGGCGACTGGCCGTCCCCTCGTCCGGCAATTATGCCAGCTCTTGGAGAGTGGGAACACGGAGGCTCGGGCAGAGGCTGCCTGGCTATTGGGGCAGATCGGGTCGGGAGCCGCGATCCCATCGCTGATTCGGGCCCTCGAGGGAGCCCGATGGCGTGGCGAAGCCCCCGTCATACTTCGCCGCACGACCGAGGCGCTCTTGCGTCTGGGCCAGGCCGGGGCCCACGGCTTTGATCTGGGAGTTCAGTCCTTGGCGACGAACGATTTGAGCAGGCTTCTCTTGATCCGCCACGCGTCGGAACAGCTCGTTGCCAGCTCACCACCGTATCCTGTTTCCCGCCAGATCACCTCAGGGTGGATCCGGGCCCTCCATACATACCTCGGGCGCCTACAGCGGCTCGACAGCGCCAGCAAGGCCGACAAGCTGAGCTTTCAGCGGGTCGTCCTGGAGGCCTATGGTCTGTCCCTCGAAACGGAACGAGAAAAAGTGGTCACGTTGATCGAATCCCTAAGCGGATATCCCGCCCTCGCAACCCGCAAGACAAACCGCACTGGCTAGCCCCCGAGGACAGCTTTCCCTCTCGCCCTGACGCCGCGCCTCCGCCGACGGGCGCGGGCCCGCCCGATCCCGTATCTTCGCGCCCAGCCAAGGCCGGCGACGGTTTCCCCCCGTGGGCGGTATTCGCAACCGACCCAGCCCGGATACCCGAGCTCGTGCATCAGGCCGAACCGGAACATCCTCCCTCAAGATCCTCGAGCCTGAGGCAGACCCGTTGCTGGAACGCTGCCAGGTTTGCGAGCAGTATCACTCGCGTCCGGCCCTGGGGAAGGCAGCCATCCTCCCGCCAGGCAGCCTTTCCGTTCAGTCGTTTGACGCGCCTGCTCGAAGAGCCGCCCCTCGTCGCGTCTTCCACCACGCCCTGATCTCCCTGAGGTGGTCGCGCTCGTGGGTCCAGGCGAACTCGGGAAGCCACCCGACCACAGGAACCTTGTGCGAAGGGTCCCGGAGCACGCCAGGCGGGAGACGGCGGAGGGCGTCGATCAGGCGGCGACGCGCCCGGGCCGCGCGCCGGAGGACCGCCGGGAACGGCGTGGGGCGCGCGGCGGCGACGGCCTGCGCGTTGAAACGGTCCGCCGCGCGCAGGTCGTCGTAGAAGCGGATGCGGTGACCGTTCCCCCGAGCGATCAGGTGGAGGCGATGCGCGCCCTCTTCCTCCCAGGCGACGATGTGGGCGAAGACATCCTTCACCGACCACCGGCCCTGGGTGCGCGGGCGCAGGATCTCCCGCTCCGGCAGCCGGGCGAGAAACGAGAGCGTGGCGCGGCGTGACCGCCCCATCCGCCGGATGGCCTCACGCCTCCACGCCGCAAGCGACCTCCGCCTCACACCGATCCTCTGTGGCACCTCTTATACCACCCTCTGCCTGCCAGTCAAGCGACGCGACCCTCGGGGCCACCTCCTGCCGCAGGCATGTCCGGCCAGCGCCTCCGATGCGGGGAGCCCCGAAGCCGGATTCCGACGCGCAGGAGGCCCACGCGATGATTGCGGAACGAGCGAAGATGCGGCAGACTGCCCTCGCGTGAGGGGAAACAAGGGGAGGATGGGCTCATGCGCCTGGAGACACTCGCAGTCTACGCCAGCTCTCGCACCGATCCGACATCGGGAGGGGTGACGCCCCCGATTTGTCTCTCCACAACCTTCGAGCGTGACTCGGATGGCGCCTACCCGCGCGGGTACGTGTACTCACGAACCAACAACCCGAATCGACAGGGCCTGGAGCACTGCCTCGCCGCGCTGGAGGCGGGCGAGGCCGCAGCCGCCTTCTCTTCTGGCTCGGCTGCGACCATGAGCGTCTTTCAGGCTCTTTCGCCTGGCGACCACGTCATCGCGCCGCACGACGCCTATCAGCCGCATTTGCCGTAGCCGCGCGCGCGCACCTCTTCACTCGGGCAACCAGCCTTGGAGCTCCCGAGAGCCTCATCGAGCACCGGGCCTCCATCGAAGGACCAGAAACACGAACCCCCGCAAACCTGCTTCGCCTCTCCATCGGCCTCGAGCACCCCGACGATCTGGTCGCTGACCTCGCTCAGGCGCTGGGGTAACTACGTGCGCACGCGATTTCGCCCCGCCCTCTTGGCCCGATAGAGTGCCGCGTCCGCCGCCTTGATCACCCCCTCCGGCGTTGAATTGCGACGGCCCGCTTCGGCGACACCGATACTGACCGTGACAAACGCTTTTCCCCGGCCCGCGCTCGCTCGCAGCTTCTGCGGCTTCTTCCTGGGTCGGAACCGCCCGCGCACCGTGAAGACGGAGGCTTCGACGGCTTTTCTGAGGGCCTCGAGATGGGGAACGGCGTCAGCCACAGACTTGCCCGGGAAGAGCACAGCGAACTCTTCGCCACCGCAGCGGAAGCACTTTCCGCCGTGACCGACGTTCCCCAGCCTCGAGGCCACCATTCGCAGCAGCTCGTCTCCGACATCGTGGCCATGTGCGTCGTTGAACCGCTTGAAATGATCGATGTCCACCATCGCGATCGTGTACCGGTCGCCGATCTTCCGCAGCGCTTCGTTGAGAGCCCGGCGCCCGGGCAGCCCCGTCAACTCGTCACCATAAGCCATTCCGTGGAAGGTCTCGACAAGCGAAACCGCGAGGATAAGCCCCGCCGTTGTCAGGTAGACCGTGGACACGAACCCCACCGGGCCGATGATCAGTGCGAGGAACGTGGCAACAAGCGCCCAGACGGACCCGCTCTCAATGGCGTTCGGATAGCGAGCGAACCGCATCGTCACGAGCATAAACGCGACGCCAAACGCCAGCAGCGCGGGCTGGGGGAGGGCAATCGAGCGAAGAAAGGCCGCCTCCACAAACCTGGGCTCGAGCCACGCGGCAACGGATGCGAGCCCGGGGCGGCTGATCAGCGCGACGAGGGGGAGCTGCACCACCAGAAAGCTCAGATTCCGCCGGCCTTGCGCGGTCAAGAGCCCGCGTTCGGACATCCACGACAGGGCCGCAAGGTCTATTGGCAGGAGAAGGGCAACCGTGTTGAAGAGGGCACGACCGATCCCCGTGGTCCGGGCATCGCCGGCCGCAAAGTGGAAAAGCGCGCCGTCGGCCAGCGCCAAGACGAGGAGCGCGAGGACCAGGCGGCTCCGACCAAAACGCCAGGCGAGCAAGATCCCTCCCCCGAAGACGACATAGGGATAGACGGGGAGGAGCATCGACGCCGATTCCCGGAGGCCCGCGACGTGCACGAGCACCGTGGCGCCGAGCAGCAGCACACCCCCTGGCACGAGACGGATAACGGCCTTTGTCACCTGCGAAGAACTATCCGGTCAGTCGACAGGCGTTCTTTCTAGCAATGACCCGACTACTCCCTCCTTATGCTTTTCCGCCGTTGTCTCAAGATTAGCTCCTTGATGCCTTTCGGGTCTGGCAAACCATTCGCAACATCTTCGTAGCCCGAGGTCCCGGCCGTCGCGATCATCACCGTACCGATTCTGAGAATTCTCTGAAGGAAGCTCTGTCTTATGTCAATGGTGCGGATGTCGGTAATGAATACGATCTTGATGTTTCTTGACAGAACTCCTCTCTCAAGCACGACGCGGTCCTCATACACGCGCAGGAGAAGGGATGCACGTTTCCAGAGAGCGACGATCACCGGTATGATGAGCCAGAAGAACACCCAGTGCCAAAAGAAGTTCCACCAGGACGGCCGGGCTTCCCACAACACCTGTTCTTCATCGCTCATGAGTCTGCCTCGTGGAAGGTCGCGGCCACCCGGCCATGTTCAGGTTGCCGCCGGTATCGCGGGGAGCTGGATGGTGGGTCGCTCGCCATACCGATCGCCGATCAGCGTTCCACCCACGTGGGCGGGATACATCGCTTGCAGGACTTGAAGGCAGAGGAGAGAACCCCCTCTCCGCAAGTGAGGCGCTCAGGTTGAATTGCGGCGGCAACCCCTCCCCGTCGAAGGGTGCTATACGCGATGACGAAATTCGGTATGTCTGGAGGAGCAGCGTCGATGATTACATCTGGTATGAGCGGACAGTGAACCTGACATCTCTCTCCGCCTACTTCAGCAGAGCCATCACGGTCCGGACCACGATCAGGAGCCATGCCACTCCCAGGACGATCCAGGTGGCCCTCCTGGATACTGATGCGACTGCCACGAAGATCGTGACAATTGCCAGTACGCCGATGGGATCCACCAGCTCGCGAGCGATCTTTGCCGGTGGTACGACCCACTGGATGACGTTGACGATCCCCACTCCGATCCCGTGCGCTATGGTGTAAATGAATTCCACAACCTGGATCAAGCGACCTTTGCCGGGGCTCTCCTGAACGTGCGACGCGTAGGCAAACAGCTGGAGTCGAAGGACTGCCAGGGGGTCTACGCTCAATACAGGCTCTCCCTCCGCTTCGGGAATACCCTAGGATCGCATGTCGGAACCTAGCGATAGTCTAGGCGACAGCGGGGGTGGACTGTCAAGTTTTGACGGGTTGCTGCTTCAAAACCAGCCATTGCAACTGACCTTGACGCGCGCGACCCGCCGTTGGTAGAGTGCCCGAGGGAAAGCGATAGGGCATGGGGGCCATCTACCGCCCCAGTGGGGGCTTGGGTCACATCATCCAGGAGTTCGGGGAAGCGGGTCTAGGCGTCCGGCTGCCTCGCTCCGGCCTCGGAGCTGAAATCCGAGCTCCCAGGCTACGTTCGGGGAGTCTCGACCCCTACTAGGGAAGGCTATGCCGAGCGTCAGGGAGGAGGTCAGAGCCGTCCTGGCGGCGCTGCTCAACGATCAGAGTGAGGAGGTGCGCCGGGCCGCCGCCGAGGCTCTGGAGCGGCTCGCGAGCCTAGAGTCGATCGAGCAGCTCAAAGACACCCTGGAGAGGGGGGAGAAAGGTCAGCAGCTCCGGGCTGTTTATGCGTTGGGCACCCTTCGGGACGAGCGGGCCAAGGCAGCCGTGGTCACTGCCCTCAAATCCCCGGCGGTCGATATCAGGGCGGCCGCCATTCGGGCAATGGCCTCCTGGGACGAGCGGGCGATCGACCCGCTGTTGGAGGCTCTGAACGATCCGAGCCTCGATGTGAAAATCTTGGCGCTAGACGCCTTGGAGAAGTTCAGGGACCGACGGCTCGTCGAGGTGCTGCTCTCCTTGGTGGAAAGTCACGAGGACGAGCTCCGCGGAAACGCCATTGAGGCCTTGGGCCGGATCGGGACTATCAGGGCGAAGGATCTCCTCCTGAAGCTTCTTCAAGATCCGAATCCGTCCATCCGCGCGAAGGCCGCCCGCGCCCTCGGTGAGTTGGAACTTACTCCCTAGCTTCACGCCCGTGAGCCCCTTGTCAGCCCAGGTAGGCGGCCAAATCGATGTTCAGCGTGGCGGGATCAACCGGCAGTAGGATGGAGCGTTTGAAGGCCCCGGTCGTTTCATCCTTCTCCGCCAGGTCCACCTCCCCCTCGACCTTCCTCCCGGTCCGGTCGATGATGAGCTTGACGACCGGGCGGGTGCTGTCGTCCGGGTTCGGCCTGATGGCGACGGCCAACTCCCCCGTGCTCAGACGGACCACCGTCCCCACCGGGTAGATCCCTACCATCCTGATAAAGCTCTCCAGAAGCTCCGGGTCGAACTGCTTCCCGACCCCCGCACGCAACCGCTTGATGGCCTCGCTCGGCTCCATGGCATCCCGGTAAGGCCTGGTGGTTGTCATGGCGTCGTAGGCATCGGCGATGGTGACGATGGCGCTCAAAAACCCGGGCTCCTTCGCGGGGTCCAGGGACGGATAGCCGCCTCGATCGAACCCGATGTGGTGCTCCCTGATCGCGGAGAGGGTGACCGGGTTGGTGTTCCCCATCTTCTCCACGATCCCCACCCCGTCGACGGGGTGCCGCTTCACCACCTCCCACTCCTCATCGGAGAGACCCCGCGGCTTCAGTAAGAGGTCGTCCGGCCAGTTGACCTTCCCCAAGTCATGTAAGAAACCGCCGAGGCCCAGCTCGAAGAGCGTCTCCTTGCTTAGGCCCACGTAGTGACCTAAGGCGGTGGAGAGGATCCCCACGTTGATACAGTGGGTAAAGAGGTACTCGTCGTAGCTTTTGATCATGGTGAGGGCGACGAGGGCGTCCCTATGGTCGAAGATCCCCTCCACCATGGACTTGACCATCGGCACGAACTGCTCGTTGGACGGGACCTTCCCCAGCCGGGCCGCCTGCATGATGTTCTTGACCACCGCGAGGCCACGCTTGTAGAGGATCTTGGCCTGCTTCTTCTCGACTCCCTCCTCGACTTCCTCCTGGGCCTTCCCGGCCTCCTCAGGGTGGAAGACGGCGATGTGCGTGAGGCCCTTCTGGGCCAGGACCTCCTTCATGCCTCCGGCCTCCTTGATGAGGGCGGCATCGGTTGAGAGCACCTCGACGAAGAGCCGGACCTCCTCGCCGGTCACCCCCCGGCGGAAGACGAGGCCTCCCACATCCCGGGCCGTGAGCCGCTCCAGGAATCCGCCGACGAGATCCTTCGAACTCCTCATGGGTACCCCCTCCAGGAAGAGGGCTCCTTCCATCAGACCGACCGTCAGTTGCTCTTGTTCCTTGAGGAATTCCTCCAAGGCCCCACCGACCGAGGCGAGGAACTTAGCGGAGACCGGATGGGTGGCCGGGTAGAGGGCGAGGCCTTTGACAGCCCCGTTTAGATGCTTGATGAGGTTCTCGAGCTTTTCCATCCGATCCATCGGCCTTGGCTCCTTACGCCACTCGGGTCTTGGAGTGCGCCTCCAGGGCCTGTAGGCAGGCCTGGCGGAGCGTGCCGGAGGAGCCCTCCGCCCGACCCTTCAAGGCCGCGACGGCCTCGCCCGTGCCCAACATCCCGAGGGCAACCGCGGCGGCGATACTGAGTTGCTCTTGAGCCCGCCTTCGGAACAGGCGCTTTCGTCTGAGGATGGCTACCAGGAGGCTGACCGCATCCACCCCACCGACCTGCCCGAGGGCCAAGATAGCTGCCTTCCGGAGATCCCAGTCCTTGTGCCGCGAGGCGATCCTGGTGAGCCCAGCGGCTGCCTTTGCCTCTTTCAGTTCGCCCAGGGCGGCGATGGCGTATTGGCAGGCCATCCCATCCGTGTCTTGGAGGGCGTCGAGGAGCGGCTGGGATGCCTGAGGGCCTCCGATCTGGCCGAGCGCCTTCACGACCTCCCATCGAACCCGGTTATCCTCATGTTTGAGCAGCCGGGCAAGGGGGTTAATCGCCTCCTCGACCCCGATCTTCCCCACGATGAAGGCGGCGTTCCTGACCACATACCACCGGCGATCCTCCAGGGCGTCCAGGAGGAAGGGGACGGCCGTCTGCTCCTGGTGAATCAGGGCCTCGACGAGGATCCGTCGCTGGGCCGAGCGCTGTTCCTCCTTCAGACGCTCCAGGAGCAACGAAGCGGCGCTGGGACCCAGGTGTCCCAGGAGGGAGACCAGTTCGTCGTGGGGGGCACCCTCCGTGCAGAGGTGGTCGATCAGGAATGCGAGCCCCTCCTCGGAGGCCATCCGCTGGATGGCCTCCTTCGTTGAGTCCTGCCACTCCCGAGGTATGCGGCTCCGGGGCTGGGTGTGGCGGACGAAGGTGGAGAGGATCTTGAGGAAGGTCGAATGGCTTCCCGCTTCTCTTGCGCTCTGGGCGAGGACTTCGAGTTGCTCGGCGATGTGTTGGTACTGGCCCAACCCTTCGGCAGCCTCCCACCGTTTGAGGAGGTCATCGACGTCCTGCTCGGCCTTCTCCGGGAGCGTGGGCAAGGCCAACCCTCGCGAGGAGGCCCACTCTTTAAGCTTCTGACCGCCGTCCTCGGCGATGGCAGCTGAGAGTTCGCCAACCTCTCCAACCCTGGATGGGGCGGCTTCGGCCGAAGCCTCTCCCTGGCCAGGCATGAACTTAAACTCAAGCTCCTCGACCATCAGGTTGGTGATGCCCTGCTTCAATAGGGTCTGCTGGAGGCCCCCCATCTCTCGAAGCCGCTCGGGATCGAGAAGCAGAAGCCGGAGGAATCCTTCCAGTTCTTGCGTTGAGGGAAGGTCCGGGAAGTGGATCGCCCGGACCCCTCTGAAGTAGAGGTCCAGGGCGAACTGTTTGAGCAGGCGGTTGGTGTCTCCAATACCCTTTCCCTGGTGGCTAAAGCCGTCCTTGGCTACCGTAAGCGTCAGAGAGGGGGACTTGTCCAGGACGGTGGCTACCTGTCGTCTGGTCTGCTCAAGAGTCTGCCGCAACACGGGATGATCCGGAGGGTAGTAGCTAAGCCCCTTGGTCGTCTTCTTCAGTGAGAGAAGCGCATCCTCCAGCACTTTCAAAGGCCCCCCTGACGAGGGCTCGGGAACATCCTGGGGCAGGTGCTGCATGGGCGATTCCAAACGCTCCTCAGGCTGAGCCGGATCCCGATGGTGAACGTTCACTTTGTTCGATTACAAGATACAGCAGGATACGCCACAAATTGGGGTAGCAAAAGGCGTGCCAGGATGAAGTGAACTCCTTGGATTTACGGGTTTTTCTCCTTCCGGGAGTACGGCCTACACCGGCTAGGTTGCTCGTTCCCCCAACATCTGCACGTCCCGGAAGGACCTGGTTCATGGCGAAGTTGTGGTTCTCGTCGCTGGTGCTCGCGCAACATTCCCGGACCACGATGATTCGAT
>JBHIBG010000003.1:0-117163 GCA_046758965.1 Methylomirabilia bacterium
TCACTGGCTCCCTATGGGTGACCCTGAGTGGCTCTGTTTGGGCGGCCGTTGACATTTCAGGATCTTGTCGACGCAGGTGGCAGCGCGAGCCTTCACAAAAGCAGATTTTGCGGCAGGGCGGTTCCTGTAAACGGATCCCGCAGAGCGTTGCCCTCGAGCTTGAACGGGAACCAAGTGAGTGTTCCTCCGGTCATCGGGAGCTTGCTATTCGGCGACGACCTCATGCCTCCCAGTTTTCTCGAGGTCAACCCGGCGTAGGTAAATTGCGCCAGGAGGATGGCATCCTCCAGGTCGTAGTAGCATCCATGCAGATCGGGCCGTTCCCCGGCAAGGACCACGTAGGAGGGTTGTCGCTTAGAAATATTCCGGGCGAGATTGCTCAGAAACTTCAAGCGACGATAGCGAAAGGCTGGCAGGAAGAACCGAACGGGAAGGTCCTCCCCCATCTCGGCCTGCAGCACCCAAAACGGTAGATATTTCGCCGGTTGCTTTTGCTCAGAACTCGCTCTTCGCGCAATCTCATACTGCACTTCGTAGAGATCGCTCCTGTGGATCTGCCAGACCTTGTCGCAGGATGAGCAGACAAAGATCACGTCATCCGGCTTCACCGGAAGATCCCAGCCACAATTCGGACAGGTCAGGGGCCGAAACCCAATAGTCTGAGGGTCTCCCACCGCTTCATTATCAAGCCTCGCATAGAACGAAAGCGGTGCATCGAGTTTGATGACGTTCTTGGACACCCCGTCCAGAACGGCTAACAGGGAGTGTCCCCGATATTCCACCTCTACCACCCAGAACGGGAAATAGATCAGCGATAGGATCCGGCCGATGACCGTGCGATACAGAATCGAGTGCGCTCCGGCCGTCTTCATCCCTTGCGCGAGGGCCGCCTCGGGAGTGATATCGCCCTTGACGATCCTACCGGTTGCCCGCAGGACTTCTCGGCGAAAGAGCTCCAGTCGGACCACAGCCGGGCGAACTCCGAGGGAGTACAGATCGAGCCCGTGCAGCTGACACGCCAGAAAGTTTTTCTCCACATAGCGGTCGCGAAATAAGACCTCCTCATTGTTCTGAAGCAAACCGATCCCCACCCGGTTGGACTTTCCGACCGACGCCGAGGGCTGGGCCTGCCTCGGGCTCTCCGGCTCACGCCTCGACTTAAACTCCGCTTTCCCGCCGCTCGCAAAGACAGTAGTGACAAGATCCCCGACCCATTGCACGGTCGAAACGAAATCCCCGGCCACCCCGCCAGGGGCCCACTCCTCACCCGCAGCTGGATAGGACGGAAGATAGATCTGATTTTGGCGGGGCTTGCGGGGCGCCGCCCGCCATTGAAAATCATGACCGGTCAGCCGATAGTACGGAATGAAATAGAGTTGTGTGCGCACGATGCGGCACGGTCTTCCACCTGCCTGGTGCGCTGCCTTCACCGCGGCCTCGGCGCCCGGGACATTCACCTTCGGGGCCACGTAGTAGCTCAACACCTGCTTTCGTCCTGTAACCAGGAGATTCGATCCGCAGTAGCCGCACCGTAGCGCATTACTGCCTTCGGTAAAGTCCAGCGATGCCGCGCACGTGGGACACTCCGTTCGGACGACGAGACTGTTCATGATGCCGGGGCAGAGGGGCGCGTAGCGATGGGACGTTACTGCGGAACCCGCTCTCCGCAGGTGAAGCAGAATTTGGTTCCAGGAGGGAGCTTCGTCTGGCAGTTCCGGCAGCGGAATTGGGCCGTCACCTCTAATCCGCACGACGGACAGAACTTCGCACTGGCCGTCAGGTTCTTATTGCACCGTGCGCACTTCTTGATCACCACCATTTGGTGGCCGCAGTGCGGGCAGAAACGACTGTCAAGCGAGACCTCCCCGTGGCATTCGGGACAGTTGACGGTCCCTTTTCCCACGATCTCTTCAGCCCCCGTCTTCTCGCCGCCGAGAATCTTGAACAGCATGCCGGGAATCATCATCCCCATTCCCGCCCCGACCCCCAGTCCCATCCCGGCTGCGGCCTCGCCACCCCCGAGCACGCCGCCCGCGGTCGCAGCATCGCCCATTGCCTTGGCCGCCTTGAACTTGAGAAATTTGTCCAGGTCCCCTACCGCGGCCATGCCAGCTCGCTCGTCGATCATCTTCTGCACAGCCTCCGGCGGCGTGATTCGGTTGATGTAGAAATCCACCAGTTCGATCCCATATTTTCTGAAGTCCTCGGTGAGGCGGGTCTTCACCGCCACCGCCATCTCGTCGTAGTGCTTCGGAAGGTCGAGCACGCTGTCCACCGTGTCGCCGAGGAAGTCGTTCAGCCGGGACACGACGACCTCTCGCAGGTAGTCTTCGATCTGCTCCGTTTCAAACGAGCCTTGAGTCCCCACCAGGGAATTGACAAAGAGGAGAGGCTGGGTGACCTGCATAGTGAACGTTCCAAAAGCGCGGAGACGGATCAGTCCCAGTTGACTATCCTTGAACGCCACGGGGTCCTTGGTCCCCCACCGCATGTTTGTAAAGACTTTCAGGTTGACAAACAGCACCTCGGCTCTGAACGGACTTGTAAAGCCCCACGGTAACGCCAGGACCTTGGTCAGGATGGGGAGGTTTTGTGTGGAGAGGGTGTGACGGCCAGGGCCCAGGATATCGAGCCCCTTGCCATCGCGGAAAAACACAGCCCCCTGGTTTTCTCGAACGATGACTTGCGCCCCGAACTTGATCTCCGCCGACCCCGTTTCCGGATACCGATGGACGATCTCCGTGCCCGTTTCGTCAAACCACTCGAGAACCTCCATGAACTGTGACATTCGTCAATCCTATTCCGCGGTGAGAGTATCCTGACGCCGTGAAAAGGTGTTCTCGAAGCTGTCCAGCGCCCGATCCAGCTCCTCCGTCGCGTTCTTCACTGTCTCGCTGTTCGGGTGGGAATCCCGGACTCGTTTCGCCTGTGACTTCACCGATCCCAGCTCCTCGAACAATCCCAGGTCAAAGGTATAGAGCTCATCGAGCTTCTTCTGATCGAGTTTATAGGTATCAAAAAGCCCTCGGTAGCCTCGGCTGGCGTACTTGATCGTATTCCCCAGCTTGTCCAGCTTGGCGGCGACCCGGTCCAGCGCCGGCAGGAGGGAGAGGTCCTTCTTCTCCATGAGCCTCCGCTTGTCTTCTTCCAGGTCCCGTTTGACCTGCCCAAGCTCCGTCGTCAGCCGGAGACGGATCGCCTTATCAGTATCCCGCGAGCGCCCCCGGTCCTGGTAGCCGGCAACACCAGGAACAATCCGCGCCAGCCTTTCCAGCTTCTGCGCAAGGCTCATGAGATCTCCCGAGAGATCCTTTGCACCGGAACACCACCTTCTGTCATTGTACCAGCACACCACCCGCATCGAGAAACATCGGCGGCTTACTGAGGCGCCGTCCCTGTCCAGAGCCCTCCCGAACCGCGCGCTGGGGGGGGCGTTGAGCGAGGGGGAGCTGTATCTCTCCACGGCGTGGTGGTTCACAACCGTCCCGGGCCTGGGTATCATGCTCACTGCGCGTGCCACCAATCTGCTCGGTGACCCGCTACGAGGCATATCGGACCCCAGGCTCAAAGCCCAAGGGAGAAGAGGCCGCCATGACCGCCAAAGGACCTGATGCCACCACGCTCCATCGCGACGCCGTCATCATCGACATGGTCTGCCCCCTGCTCGCCATCGAGCGCTACATCGACGAGTGGATCACGGGAGGGGCCACCGCGGTGGGTCCCACGGTGGCCGCGGACGACAACTGCACCGTCGCGATGGCTCACATCGGCATGTGGTACGAGCGCCTCAGGCGCCGGAGCTCAGAGCTTGTCCACGTCACCCGAGTCGACGATATCTACCGGGCTGAGAAGGAGGGGAAACTCGGCGTCATCTTCCATTTCCAGAACACGCAGCCCTTCGAGCGGAACCCGGACCTGGTGGAGGTCTTTTACCGCCTGGGCGTGCGGATGGTCCAGCTCACCTACAACCTCAAGAACTGGGTCGGTGACGGCTGCGATGAAGCCACGGACGCGGGGCTCAGCGAGTTCGGCCGCCGAGTGATCCGTGAGATGGACCGGGTCGGCATGGTCGTTGACCTCTCCCACACCGGGTACAGGACCACCATGGAGGCGATGGAGCTGTCTGAAGGGCCCGTGGTCTTCTCGCACTCGAACGCCAAGGCTGTCCACGATTCGCGGCGGAACCTCCGCGACGATCAGATCAGGGCCGTGGCGGAGAAGGGAGGGGTTATCGGCCTCAACGGGTTCCCCGCTTTCGTCAGCAAACGCCGATGGCCGACGCTGGACGACCTGCTGCGCCACGCCGATTACATCGCCAGCCTGGTTGGCACCGACCATCTGAGCCTCGGCCTCGACTTCTACGGGGGTCAGTGGCCCTTCGCCTCCTCACGGGAGGCCCGGGCGCTCTATGAGGAACGGTTGAAGAGGGGGCGGTGGCGGCCGGGAACCTACCCGCCTCCCCCCTACAGGTATCCACGGGGGATCGAGGTGCCCTCCAAGCTGGAGACCCTGACCCGAGGTCTCCTCGCCCGCGGCTACGGGGAGAAGGATGTCCGAAAGATCCTGGGAGGGAACCTGATCCGCGTCTTTGAGAAGGTCTGGAAATAGGAGAAGGTGGCTCCGGTACTGCCGCGGTCAGCGAGAGGTTCCCGGTTTCCTGCGCCAGTACTGGCCGACCACGATCAGAACGATTCCAACAATGACTCCCAGGCTCTGCTTCCAACCAACTCCCGGGGACCCCCCGAGTCCTAGCGGATCGGCCAGGGCTGAGAGGAGGGCCAGAATGAGCCCAACGGCCAACGCTACCCAACCCAGCTTGTGCTTTGCCACAGCTTGGCCTCCTAGAGCCGGAGCGTCATGAGCTCCTCTGCGAAGATGAGCTGCCCGTCGTACATCCTGCGAACGTCGCCGATCCCCTTTTCCATGGGGCCATGGGAAGCCAGATGGGGCCCGACATGCACGAGCACGAGCTTCTTGACGCCCGCCTCGCGTGCCATCTGCGCGGCCCCTGCGGTGCCGCACTGGCCCGGGGCCTCACCGCTGACATTCATCCGCTCTTGGTCATCCCAGCACATGCAGAGCATCACGTCCGCGCCGCGGGCAAGGTCTACCACTGTCTGACACGGTTGCGTGTCTCCGGTGAACACGACAGTGCCTTCGGAGCTGTCCAGCCGATAGGCCAACGAATCCAACCACGGCTGCACATGCTCCGCGGGAGCCGAAGTGACCTGCCAGTCCCGCCCTTCATGCACGAGTCCCGGTCCCACATCTCTGGCCATGACCGACGGTGGCTTCCGCGGCAACGTACCACCCCGATTCACGTGGACGCGCTGGCTGAGCGGATGATTCACGCGCGCCTTCCAATCATGGGCGAACGCGCCATTTTCTCCCAGAATTCGCTCGGTCATGGTCTCAGTCAGGGTTGGGCCATACACTCGGAGTGAGTTCTCCTTGCCGATGCTCTGGTCCCAGCGGCAGAGCAGGAAGCAGGGGTAGTCCACGTCGTGGTCGAAGTGGTGATGGGTGAAGAAGAGATAGTCCACTTGGGTCGGGAGGATCCCCATCTTGACCAATTTGTACGTCGAGGCCGGGCCGCAATCGAACATCAGATACTCCCCACCCACCTCGACCGCATACGCTGAGCCGAAGCGCGTGGGAGTTGGGGTTGGTGTGCCGCCACCAAGGATGAACAGTTGAGTCATGCCCGCACCTCCTCAGGCTCTCAAACGGCTCGCTGTCGGATAGGCCGATCCGAGCGATGCCGAACGAAGCGCTCCGCGAAAGTATGCCGTCGATGGAGGCAAGCCGCCAGAGGGGGAGGGGCACTAACGCCGAATCTTCACCCGCAGAGTTTGCCGTCCCCATTTCAATGCCTTCTTGCGGCTTGGAAAATAGACATCCAGCCGATTCGGCCCCTTGATGGCAGAGCCGGTATCCCTCACCACTCCCTTGCCGTACCCGGGAATCTTCAGCACCGTCCCGTAAGGATAGTAGCGGATATCAGCGGCCACGGTGCCCTTTTTCGCCCTGGCGCCGCTCGAGGTAATGCCCACCTTTTTCCGCCTTCCCTTGTTGGGACCGCTGGCGACATACTTCCTCCAGAAGAAGACCTTCCCCCTCCTCCAGTTGGTGCTCATCCGATCCGAGGAATAGGCGGTCACAACCATTGTCCGCGCTTCATACCGGGCACAGGCGGAGAAGAAGAGAGGCGGAAGAGCAAGAAGACCGAGGAGAGCAATGACGATCAACCGCTGCCTGCTGCGAGCGATCATGGCTACCTCCCCCAATCAGCGCAAGTGACCTGACCCCTCGTTTTTGGGCCTGCCGACCCCTTGCTCTATGTTACGTATTCTCATACATCTCCTCACTCTTCTCCAAATTCGGGGTTGCGAACGAAGAGCTTTCAGGGCCTGCTTCCGCGCCGGCGAGGCTCCACTTGACAGCTCCACGTCCCGCGTGGTATCCACCTGCCTAACGGTGGCCTGAAGGGGTTATGGAGAATATGTCAACAGGCTCTGTCGTCTCTGTCCACATCGCCCCAGAGGCAACGAAGCCGATGGTCTCGGTAGGCGAAGTCCGTGCTCTCGCCGGCAGGGGCCTGGAGGGCGATCGCTATTTCCACCGGGTCGGAACATATTCGGACAAGCCTGCGCCCCGGGGAGGCCCACCGGCCCGTGAGGTGACGTTGATTGAAATCGAAGCCATCGAGGCCCTGAAGCGGGAGTATGGGATCGCATTGGACCCCGGAGACAGTCGTCGCAACATCGTGACGCGCGGCGTTTCCCTGAACCATTTGGTTGGCCGGGAGTTTCGCGTGGGCGGGGTCGCCCTCCGCGGCGCTCGCCTCTGCGAGCCCTGCTCACATCTCGAGCAGCTGACTCAGCAAGGGGTGCTACGCGCCTTGGTTCACCGTGGCGGGCTACGGGCGGAGATTCTTCGGGACGGTATGATCCGTGTAGGAGACAGCGTACAAGAGCAATAACCGGCCTCGCCGAAGGGGCTCGACAACTTCATCGATCACCCAGGCAGAGAGTCCAAGCCGGGGCGGGCCGCGCGCTGGCTGGTCAACGAGCTGTCACGGCACGAGCAGCACTTTCCCGAAGTTCCTCCGGGCCTGAATATAGGCGTGGGCCTCAGCAGGATCCAGCGTCCCGTCGGCCACCAGCCGAAGGATCTCCTCCAGCATTCGCCGGAGCAGGGCCACGTGGTGCCAGAGATGGCCGACGTTCACGCCGAAGACCCCGCGGGGGTTGGTCTCGGTGAGTGGAGCATACCACGGCATTCCATCACCGCTTGACACGCCGGGCGACCTCGCCTAGACTCCCTCTCGCCCTCCGCCCCCCTTCGGAAGAGGGCCAGCGGCGCGTGGCGGTCGGCGGAGACAGAACCCGTGGCACTGAGATACCCATGGATGAGCTGAGCCGAGAACTTGGGCAGGCGGTGGGAAGTCGGGCCCACAGGACGACTCGGGCAGTCGCCAGGGGCCGGATAACGCTCATTTCCCGGCTTCTCATCGCTCCACTGGCGGGGGCGGTGCTCAGCCTGAGTCCCCTTCTGGCGGCGCAGGCAGGCTGGGCTGACCCGACCGAACAGATCGCGCAGCGTACCGAGGCGGCGCTCGAGTTCGGCACGGCGTTCGCCATCCGGCCCGAAGGGTTGTTCATGACCAACTTTCACGTCGTTGAGCAGGCCAAGGCCATCGAGCTGTCCTGCCCGGGAATCGGGTCTGTCCCGGCCGTCGTGGAGACGTTCTCATCAGAGCATGACCTGGCGGTGCTGAGAGTCGATGGCGGTGGTCGGGGCGCATACTTGACTTTCGCTGACGCGAAAGCGATTCGCCTCGGAGCCGAGGTCTTCACGGTCGGATACCCGGCACCCGCTATTCTCAGGGGTCAGCCCACGTACAGCGAGGGCACTATCAGTGGGCTTTCCGGCTCGCGTGAGGATCTCTGGCTTCAGATCAGCGTTCCTGTTCTCCCCGGCAGCTCGGGAAGCCCGCTGGTGAACGAGAAGGGGCAAGTTGTCGGCGTGGTGGTGGCGACGGACGTTCGTTATTTTCTCGGGACGACCGGCGCCCTGCCGCAAGAGATCGGCTGGGCCATCAACGGACAGTATGGAGCCGCTCTGCTCGAGAGACCTCCTCCGGAGACCGACGAGCTGGCGTTGAAGCGAGTCAGTGCGCCCCGGCGTCTCCCTGCCGAACCTGACCGGAACGCGGTGATCAGGCGAGTCATGGACGCCACCTGCCTCGTCATCGTCGAAAAGTAAGGGTCCCCCGGCGCAACCCCTCTGAGGTTGTACGCGGCCATCGCCACAGGCGGCGAGAGGAAAATTCAAAGAAAGACTTGACAGGCTGAACGCACCCGAGTAGTCTGACGCGACGCGTCTTATGCATCGCGACCTGTGCCTTCCCCGCCGCCGAGAGCGCGAGCGTTTCCCGGTGGGCTACCCAAAGGGTCCATGCCGCGGGTATTGGCATGCTCCTGGTAGGGCCATGAGCCGCGGGCAGCCGTTCATTCTTGCGAGACAGAGGGAGCAGGACGCATGGTAGCACCCGTTGGGGCATGGCTGAAGACGATCCGCTACGTCGACACCTTAAGTCGGTGGGTGGGCAAGCTCGTCGCGTGGATCGTCATCCCGCTCGTCCTTGGCGCGACCTACGAGGTCTTCGCCCGCTATGTGTTCAACGCCCCGACGATCTGGGCCTACGACCTCTCCTACATGCTTTACGGCGGCCACTTCATGCTCGGCGCTGGCTACGCCCTCCTGAACAAAGCGCACATCCGGACGGACATCTTTTACGAGAAGTGGTCGCCGCGGACTCAGGGATGGGTCGACGCGATCGCGTATCTCTTTCTCTTCTTCCCGGGGATGATCTTCTTCTTCCTGTCCGGATGGGACTCCGCCTATTACTCCTGGACGATCCGAGAGGTCTCTGACGCCACTGCCTGGCAGCCTCCCGTCTACCCCCTCAAGATGGCCGTCCCCGTGGGCGCGATCCTTCTGATGATCCAGGGGGTTGCGGAGTTGCTGAAGAGCCTCTACGCCGCGCGCCACGGGGAGTGGCCATGAGCCCCGAATACCTGGGCCTGGTCCTCCTGGGGGCGCTCCTCGTCGGGATCTTCGTCGGCTTCCCCATCGCCTTCACCCTCATCATCCTTTCCTTCGTCTTCGGCTTGATCGGCTTCGGCCGTGTGGTCTTCGACCTCGCGTTCTTCCAGACCATCGGGCTCATGAAGGAGGAGACCCTGGCGGCTGTGCCGCTCTTCATCTTCATGGGCCATGTTCTCGAGCACGCCGGGCTGATGGAGCGCCTCTTCCGCGCCTTCCAGTACATGCTGGCCCGGCTGCCCGGCGCCCTGTACCTGGGCGTCCTCTTCACGTCGACAATCTTCGCCACGGCCACCGGGATCATCGGGGCCTCGGTGACCGTCATGGGGCTCATGGCCGCCCCCGTCATGACCAAGGCCCGCTACGACCCCAAGCTCTCGGCCGGGGTGATCACGGCCGGAGGCTGCCTCGGGATTCTGATCCCGCCCAGCGTGATGCTGGTCGTCATGGCGCCGGTGATCGGCGTGTCCATCGTCGATCTCTTCGCCGGGGCCATCGTCCCGGGACTGATCCTCTCGGGGCTCTACATCGGCTACGCCATGATCCGGAGCTTGGTGAACCCGAGGCTCGGCCCTCCCCTTCCCCCCGAGGAGCGGGCTACCTCCTACGGCCAGATCATCTGGGAACTCGTGACCGGCGTGATCCCCATAGCCTTCATCATCTTTGCCGCCCTGGGGAGCATCATCTTCGGGCTCGCGACGCCGACCGAGGCGGCCGCCATGGGGGCGTCGGGGGCCCTCCTTCTGACCATGCTCTACAGGCGGCTGACCTACACGGTGCTCCGCGACGCCGCCCACAAGACCCTCCGGACATCGAGCCTGGTCCTGTTCCTCGCCGTGGCTTCCAACATCTACGGATCCGTCTTCACCAGGCTCGGCACGGGAACCTGGATCGCCGAGAGCATGCTGGCGCTGCCAGTCCCGCCGCTCGCGTTGCTGGCCATCCTCATGTTCGCGATCTTCCTCCTCGGCTGGCCCCTCGAGTGGCCGGCGATCGTCCTGATCTTCATCCCCATCTTCCTGCCGGTCGTCATAGAACTGAAGGTCAACCTGGTGTGGTTCGCCGTCCTCGTTGCGGTGAACCTCCAGACGGCGTTCCTCTCGCCGCCGGTCGCCATGGCCGCGTACTACCTGAAGGCAGTGGCGCCCAAGTGGGAGCTCATCGAGATCTACTGGGGGATGGCCGCCTTCATGGTCCTCCAGGTCATCGGTCTCGCGATCATCTTCTTCTTCCCCCAGACCGCTCTCTGGCTCCCGAACCTGCTCTACAGGTAAGGCGCCCTCGCCGGCTTCTCCCGCTTGCCCTGGCGGCCGGCCTGCTGGCCCCCGGCGTGAGCGCAGGCAACGATCCCGTCACCGTCGGCGAGATCGACAACCGGACGGAGGAAGCGCTCGCCTGAGCCCCGGGTAAACCCGGCCAGAGCAGCGGCTCGGATCCTGCGCTTCAGGGGTCAGGAGGATGGCTCGTCAGGAGCGGCCGATGCTACGGTGTGAGGGGCAGGCATGCCGGGAGAAAACGGAGGGGTCGGCTCCCCGCCGACCCCTCCTCCGCTCGGTAGGCTTAGCGCCGAACCCCTACTTCAGCCAGATCTTGTCCTTCCAGTAGTGCTCGGCGATGAAGTTGTAGGGCGGCCAGTAGGAGAGCCGGTAGGGGACCATCTTGCCGGCGTACTTCTTCTGGGACTCCACCACCTTGGCATAGAAGGGATCTTTGGCCACGTACTCCGCGGTGAGCTCGTCGTAAACCTGGAGGAACCGCTTGTTGAGCTCATCAGTGGTCTTGATAATCTTGATCCCTTTCGCGATCAACTCCTGGCACGCCTGCGCCGTCTTCTGCTGGAACCTGACGAAGTGGACCCAGTAGGCGGCCTTGATGGCCGTCTTGATGATCGCTTGCAGGTCCGCCGGCAGTTCCTCCCACCGGTCCTTGTTGATGATGAACTCCCCCACCGTCATCGGCTCGTGCATCCCCGGGGCGTAGTGGTACTTGGCGATCTTGTCGATGCCCAGGCGCTGGTCGTCGTAGCAGCCGATCCACTCCGCGCCGTCGAGCACCCCCCGCTCCAGGGCCGGGACGATCTCGCCCCCGGGAATGGTGATTGCCCTGATGCCCAGCTTGCCGTAGACCACGTTCCCGACGCCATAGATGCGGTACTTCAGCCCCTTGATGTCCTCAAACGTGCGGATCTCCTTCTTGAACCACCCCATCGCCTGAGGGCCTTCCGGGTGGACCTGGAAGCTGACCACGTTCATCTTCAATTTGTCCCGGTACGCCTCCTGGAGCAGCTCGTGCCCTCCTCCCTCCCAGTACCACCCGAAGTAGTCGATGTAGTCCATTCCGAACATGGCGCCGTGGGTCAGGGGGATGAAGGCCGCGAGTTTCCCGATAATGTAGCCTGGGGTAGTGTGCCCCGCGTCCAACACCCCTTTGGACACAGCCTCCTGGATCTCGAAGGCCGGCACGATGGCGCCCGCGGGCAACAGCTCAATCTTGAGCCGCCCGCCGGCCATTTCCTCAATCATCTTCACGAGCAACTTCGCCGCGTCCTGGACGATGATGGTCGGCGGCCAGGCGCTCTGCACCTTCCATTTGAAGACCTTGGTCTGGGCGGAGGCCGGCTGCCTGAATTCCGAGGCCACCACCACAAGACCGACGAGAACGAGCAAAGAGGCCACAAGAACCATCGGCTTCCTGATCATAGTCTCCTCCTCCTCCTCTGGGGGGTTGGGGGGACGGGTGAAGGATTGGGCTTGAGCCCGTATCCTAGGGGGGTTCCTTTCCGTTTGTCAAGCCCCCCCATCGGATCAAGATTTCGGTTACCCGGCCCTCCTGGTTGCGCTGCCTGGGAGCTACTCCCGGCCGGCAGGGGGCCCCGCCCGCTTGCGTCGCGGGAAGCCCCGGGTGTCAAGTGCCTATCCGACCCGTCGATTTGGCACTTGACGGGCAGATGTGGGATATGGCATGGTTCGTGGCACCGCAGAGACGGACCAGCGACCCAGCCAACGCGCTGCTGGCCCCTGGGAAACGCAACTAACGGGGAGGGTTCGACATGAGAATTCCAAGGATTGTCAAGACCCTGGCGATCGTCGGCCTTGCGAGCGGCCTGGCGATTACCCTGAGCACGCCCGCCGAGGCGCAAAAGAAGGTGCGCTGGAAGATGCAGAGCGCGTTCGGCAGCAGCCTGCCGCATCTCGGCACGTCCGCCGTGCGCTTCAGCAAGAACGTCGAAATCGCCTCCGGCGGCACGCTCAAGATCAAGTTCTTCGAGCCCGGCGCGCTGATCCCGCCGCTGGAGTGCTTCGACGCGGTCTCGAAAGGCTCCATCGAGTCCTGCTGGACAACGCCCGGCTATCACACGGGCAAATACCCGGCCCTGGCCTTTTTGACCGCGGTGCCGTTCGGCCCAGGCTTCGGTGAGTACATGGCCTGGAAGTGGTTCGGCGGGGGCAACGAGCTCAGGGACGAGATCTACCGCAAGCACAACCTCATCGCCATCGATAGCTTCGCCATCGGGCCGGAGACCTCCGGGTGGTTCAGAAAGGAGATCACGTCGCCGGATCAGCTCAAGGGGATGAAGATGCGCTTCTTCGGCCTCGGCGCCCAGGTGCTGCAGAGGCTGGGCGTCTCCACCCAGCTGCTCGCGGCCGCCGACATCTACCCGGCGCTCGAGCGCGGCGTGATCGACGCCACCGAGTTCTCCATGCCGACGATGGACATCAGGCTGGGGTTCTACCAGATCGCCAAGCACAACTACTTTCCCGGCTGGCACCAGCAGACCTCGGTCAGCGAGCTCCTGATGAACCGGGATAAGTGGAACGCGCTCTCCGAGCAGCACCAGATGATCATCAGACTCGCCCTTGGCGAAGTCACCACGCACACCTACGCCGAGACCGAGGCCAAGAACCCCGGGGCGATGCTCACGATGAAGACAAAGTATGGCGTCACGAACCACCGCTGGCCGGATTCCACCCTCAAGCTCTTCGAGAAAGCCTGGCTGGAGTTGGTCGAGGAGCAGAGCGCGAAGGACCCGCTGTTCAAGAAGGTGGCTGACAGCTACTTCAGCTTCCGCGAAAAATACAAGCTCTGGGGTGATGCGCAGCGTTTGAAGTCCACGTACCAAGAATAGCCTGACCGGCAAGGTCACGACTGTATTCGCGAAGACCCGGAGAGGCTGGAGCCCCATTCGCTGGGGCTCCAGCGTCGCTGTCTCTCCGGCAGATCGCCAGCAGCGAGCCTGCCGCTTCCAGAGCCCTAGCCTTTAGGGATTTCTCCGGGCATGCGGTGAAAGGCCTTGGCAATGGCCACGACCCTCACGGCATAACGCAGCCAGATCAAGGAGAACGCGAGAAGCACGTATCTATCAATCGTAGCCAGATCGGGGCGCAATCCGTTGATACTGAGAAACGCAGCCACCGGGGCTGCGACGCAGTAGCGAGCCGCGCGGAGATTCTTTGTTACACCAAAGAAGATGGCGGCGCAACATACTGAAAAGGCATACAAGGCTACCAAAACAGAAATGTAACCTCCCCCAAGCTTCGTGTTGGCCACTGAGACAATCGTCATGACTGCAAACACTGTTGCCAGAAAGAGCGTATAGACAAACAGTTCATTTCTTGCTTGACCCTTCGTCAACTTGTCAACGCCGACAAAGTACGGCGTCTTTTCCTCGTTCCAAACATACTTTTTTGTGAATCTGTACCAACTCATCGCAGCGGCAGCTCAGGTGGATCTATGTACTGAATCAAGAGCGTGACGGATAGCTGAGCCATCACGGAGGACAGGATCGCGCTGGCAGACGGTAAGCCTCTGGGTGTCGACGATTCTTCGAAGGTGGTCCAGGTGCGGAGACTTATACGCCGGCGGCCTCGCGCCTTCTACCTTTTCTGGCCGCTTGTTCTTCCGGCCAGTCCAGCGTCATCAGGTGGAACCTCAGCTCCTTCGGCCCGAAGAGCACGAGGACCGTCTGGAGCCAGACCGCAATGCCGGAAAGAAACGCGAAGATGAGGCCCATCGTGAACACCGACTTGATGATCCAACGGCGCGGCAAGCCCACCTGCGAGGCGGAGATTTCCCCGATCTGAAAGGATTCATAGGCGAAATCGAAGGCGAAGTATATGACCACCGCCAAATAGGGGATCAGGAACAGGCTGCAGCCCAGGAACTCGATCCAGGCCTGCTTGCGGAAGCTCAGCCTCTCCCGGATCAAGTCGACCCGTATGTGCCTGTTGTTCACATAGGCGTACCCCAGAACCAGGACAAACAGCACCGTGTGGAAGTGCCACTCCAGCTCCTGAATGATGGTTGATCCGAACGCGGAACCGACATTCTGGATCAGCCAGTACTGCAACCCGCCGATTTTTCGGACCAGAATGTCCCACATCGTCACCAGAACCAGGGGCAGGATGAATACCGAGCCCGCTTTTCCCGCGGCCTCAATGAACTTCTTGAGCCCCATGCTGAAACGGATCAGGAGGTCCACAGGCATCGCTCTCTCCTCCTACCGACACGGCCCCCGCTGATCAGCAGTCTCTTCGGGTCCACCGTCATCCCGCCGCCGGCCCGTAGACCACATACGGCAGATACAGGGCGAGTTTCGGGAACGCCAGTACCGCGATCACAGCCAGGAGCTGCAGCACCACAAAGGGAATGATCCCGCGATAGATGCTTTCGATCTTGACCTCCTCCGGCGCGATGCCCTTCAGGTAGAAAATCGCGTATCCGAAGGGCGGCGTGAGGAACGAGGTCTGGAGGTTCAGCGCCATGAGCACAATGAACCAGAACATCATCTCGTTCGGACCCAACCATCCCGGCAGATGATCGCCGAAGTCCAGGCCTACCACCAATGGCCCAAACACCGGAAGGACGATCAGCGTGATCTCGATCCAGTCGAGGAAGAAACCCAGAACAAAGATGACCGCCATGATCAGCAACAGCAATCCCCAGGGGCCGAGGCCGGCGGCCAGGATCAGACCCTCGACGATGTCGTCACCGCCGAGTGAGCGAAACACATAGGCGAAGCAGGTGGCGGACATGACGATGAAAAAGATCATCCCGATCGTGAGCGCGGACGCGTAGTTCACGCTCTTTACGAGGTTCCATTTGAGTTTCCGGTTTGCCGCGGCGAGGACGACCGCCCCAAAAGCTCCCACGGCTCCCGCCTCGCTGGGGGTCGCGAACCCGAAAAGAATAGAGCCTTTGATGAGGAGGATCAGGAACGTCGGGGGAAGGAAGCCTTTCAAGATCAAGCCCGGGAGCTCCCGACGTGGGACGTACAGCTGATCGCGCGGCAAGGGCGGCGCCATCTTCGGGTTGATCCTCGCTGCCGTCGCGATGTAAATCAGATAGAACGTGGCCAGAATCAGACCCGGTCCGAGTGCGGTCATAAACACGGTTCCGACCGAGACCGCCAACAGGTCCGCCATAATGATCAGCATGATGCTCGGCGGAATCAGGATGCCGAGCGTGCCGGACGCCGCGATACACCCGGTCGCGAGCTCCTGGCTGTACTTTTGCCTGAGCATCGTCGGCAGGGCGAGCGCCGTCATCATCGTAACCGAGGCACCGATGATCCCGGTGATGGCTGCCAGGATGGTCCCCATGACGGTCACGGCAAGGGCGAGGGCGCCCGGCACGCGACGGAGGAGCACCTGGCAGCAGTAGAGCATTCCATGAGCGACGCCGCTTCGCTCCATCATCACGCCCATGAAGACGAAGGTCGGAACCGCGACGAGAACCAGGTTCTCCGCGGCCTGGCCCCATATTCGCGGTAGGAAATTGAAAAATTCGATCAGCGAGAAGACACCCAGGAAATACCCGATCATGCCGTACGAGAACGCGAGACCGCCCAGAATGAAGGCCACGGGATAGCCCGAGAAGAGAAGGATCCCGAGGTTAGCGAACATCAGAACCGGCAAGTAGTCCGCGATGGTGTCTATGAACTCGACATCCGAGATGCTGATCCAGATGGCGAGCGCGACAAGCGGAACGATAAGAACGAGGAGGATTATGAGGGCTTTCGCCCTGGCGTTTACCCTGGCGCCGACAACAATGTCCTGAGCCGACTCGTCTGCCACGATCTTTTCCTAGTTCTCCTTCATCACGGCCACGATCTCGGCCGAGCAGGGATGTGAGCCATGCCGATCAGGCTTGGCACCCTCACAAAAAATCTCGATTTTCAGGTAGTTGTTGTTCGGTCAGGCTATCCGCCCTCATATACCCTGTCAAGCGGAATCTTTGCCCTTCTCCCATGTCTCTCGACCCCAGGTGCAGGGCATCTTTCAGCGGCCAGCAAGCCGTCGGGTTGTGAAGTCGTGCCCACTCTCGCTCACGAGTGGTCGTCCCGACCCGCCCCCCAGCGGCGCGCGTGGCGGCACCAGATCTCGTCCAACTTTGTCACAGTGAACGAAGCAACGATCGCAGTCAATCCGACAACAATCGAAGTTGTGCCAAACCAGAATGCCCTGCCCCTGTTCAGTTCATCTCCGAGGTCGCCACTCCCGAATAGACTGAAGATACCGAATAGAAGGAACCCTATGCCGACAAGCGCACCAGACGTTCTCTTGAGCAACTGGTCAGTGCGCAGACGCATCACGCTCCTTCGTGAGGAGCAGGGAATCCAACGCCCCGGCGGCTAGAACCCGAGGGCCCGTACCTCAGCCCAGAACCGCTCGACGCTCCGGAGCTTGATCTCCTCGTAGCCGCGGATGAGATCGGGGAGGGTGGCCAGCTTCACCGCGCGCTCGTAGCTCTCGGGGGAGAGGCTCGCCAGGGCCTTCTCGACGAGCACCTGGTAGTCGCCGATGAGGGCTCGCTCGACGCGCCGCAGCTTGGCGTAGCCGAAGGGGTCGGCCGCCGTGCCGCGCAGGGCGCGCAGGGCGACCAGGAGGCGGAAGACCCGGTCGAACCATTTCCCGAGCTTGACCTTCCTCTTCCAGCCCAGGGCCCGGAGGATCGGGGGGTGCAGGTGGTACTGGATCCGGACGCCTCCCGGGAACTCGGCTGCCAGCGCCTCGGCCAGCTCCGGCTTGAGATGCAGGCGGGCGACCTCGTACTCGTCCTTGTAGGCCATCAGCTTGAAGAGATGCCGGGCGACGCCCTCGCTGAGCCGGCTCTCGCCAGGCGCCGCCGCCCGCTCAGCCGCCACCACCTGCTTCACGAACTCGACATACCGGCGGGCGTACGCGGCGCTCTGGTAGGCGATCAGCTCCGGCACGCGGAGCTCCAGCAGCCGCCGGAGCTCGCCCGTGGCTCCGACAGAGTCCACCAGGGCGCGGGCCTCGTCCGTGAGCGCCGGCCTCACCTCCACGGCTCCCAAACGCGGTCGCTCGACGGTCTTCACCCACTCGGGATCGGCGACGAGCAACCGGCCGACGCCGAACGCCTGCGTGTTCATCTGGACGGCCACGCCGTTCAGCGCGATCGCCTCCTCGATGGCCGCGGCGCTCACCGGGATGGCGCCCGCCTGATAGGCGGCGCCGAGCAGGATCATGTTGGCGGCCATGTGGTCATTGAAGAGCGCCTCGGCCAGGCCCAGGGCGTCCACGAGGACGTTCTCGTCCTTCCGCGTGAGCCGGTTGATCGCGGTGATGAGCCCGCTCTCGTCGGGGAACTGGACACCCGTGGACGACACCATCGCGCCCGTCGGCACCTGGCTCGTGGATACGACCGCGATGGTCTTGTCCGGCCGCGCGCGATCGAGGTGCTGCGGATTCGTCGCGACCAGGATGTCGAAGGCGAGATAGCAGTCCGCCTCTCCCGCCGCGATCCTATTCGAGACCTCCGACGGCCTATCGGACATCTTCAGGTGGGAGACCACCGGCCCGGCCTTCTGGCTGAGGCCTGTCTGATCCAGCCCGCGGACGTGCCTGCCATCGAGGAGCGCCGCCGTGCCCAGAATCTGGTTCACGGTCACGACCCCGGTGCCGCCGATGCCCATCAGGAAGAGGTTGGGGTTGCGGGACACTTTGAGCGCCGGCTCGGGGAGCTCCCGGTCGACCGCGTAGCCCTTTCGCTCCTGCTTCCTTGGCTCGCCGAGCGGGATGACCGTCAGGAACGACGGGCAATCCCCCAGCAGGCAGGAGTAGTCCTTGTTGCAGGATGACTGGTGGATCTGGGTCTTCCGGCCGAACTCCGTCTCGACCGGGTGGACGCTGAGGCAGTTGGACTTCGCCCCGCAGTCGCCGCATCCCTCGCAGATCGCCTCGTTGATGAAGATCCGCATGGCGGGGTCGGGGAGCTTCCCCCGCTTGCGCAGCCGCCGCTTCTCGGCGGCGCAGCGCTGGTCGTAGATCAGGGCCGTCACGCCCGGGGTCTCCCGAAGCATGCGCTGGCCCTCGTCGAGACGGTCCCGGTGCCAGATCTCAACGCCGGCCGCCCACCGGGCGCCCCTGGGGTATGCCCGGGGCTCATCGGTCATCACGATGATGCGCTTCACCCCTTCAGCCTCGAGCTGTCGCGTGAGCCCCGGCACCCCCACGGCGCCCGCGGCGTCCTGGCCGCCCGTCATCGCGACCGAGGAGTTGTAGAGGATCTTGTAGGTGATGTTCGTGCCGGCCGCGACGGCCTGACGGATTGCCAAGGAGCCCGAATGGAAGAGCGTGCCGTCGCCGAGGTTTTGGAACATGTGCGGCATCTCGGTGAACGGCGCGATGCCGACCCACTGCGCGCCTTCGCCGCCCATGTGGGTGATGCCGACGGTGCCGCGGTTCATGGCGAGCGCCATGCCGTGGCAGCCGATGCCGCCACCCGCGAGGGACCCTTCCGGCACCACGGTCGAGCGGTTGTGGGGGCACCCGGAGCAGAAGTACGGCTGGCGGGCCAGCGTCAGCGGCGTCGGCCGCTCGCGAAGCGCCTCGAGAAGCGCCACCCGAGCCGTGATCGACTCGAGATGCAGCCGCCGCTCGAGCCTCACAGCGACGATCCGGGCGATCGCGTCGGCATCCAGCTCGCCGTCCGCGCGCACCAGGACGCCCCCCTGCTCATCGCGCTTGCCGACGACCCGCGGCCGCTCCGCCTGGTCGTACAGGATGTCGCGGATAAACAGCTCGGTGAAGGCGCGCTTCTCCTCGATGACCAGCAGCTCTTCCAGGCCGCGGCCGAACTCCCGGACAATGCCGGGCTCCATCGGGAAGAGCATGCCGATCTTGAGCAGCCGGATCCCGTAGCGCCGCAGAGCGTGGTCGTCGAGGCCCAGCTCCTGGAGCGCCTGCCGGAGATCGTAGTAGGTCTTGCCCGGCGCGGCGATGCCGAGCCAGGCGTCGGGCGTCGGCACGCTGATCCGGTTCAGGCCGTTCGCCGCCGCGAACGCCTTGGCGGCCTCGAGACGCCCGTAGTGGATCTCGCGCTCCGTCTCCAGGGCGAACGGCGGCAGGAGCATCGGGTTCTGCCTGGCCCGCCAGGGCTGCCCGTCGTAGATGAAGCCGGGATCGGCGACCCCCACGCGGTTCGGCGACACCTCGGCCGTGCCGACCTCGTCGGCAACGTCCGTCACGATCTTGAAGCCCACCCAGAGGCCGGAGTAGCGCGACAGCTCGAAGCCGAGCCGGCCGAGATCGAGGACCTCCTGCACGCTCCCCGGAAACAGCACCGGGAAGAGGAGATCGTAGAAGGCAACCTCCGAGTGAGTCGGGAGCGTCGAGGACTTCGAGAACGGGTCATCCCCGGCGAGAGCGAGGACTCCGCCGTACCGGCCGACCCCGGCGAAGTTGGCGTGCCTGAAGATGTCGCCGCTGCGGTCGACCCCCGGCGCCTTGCCGTACCAGATCCCGAGCACGCCGTCGTACTTCGGCTTCGGATACAGGTTGGCGAGCTGGCTCCCGAAGATGGCGGTCGCGCCGAGGTCCTCGTTGACGCCCGAGATGAAGACGACGTGGTGCTGCCGGAGGAGCTCCCGGTTACGCTCGAGAGTGATGTCGAGTCCGCCGAGAGGGGAGCCGCGGTACCCGGAGATGAGGGTGGCGGTGCGAAGCCCCCGGCGCCTGTCGGCCCGGTGCTGGTCCAGAGGCAGCCGGACGAGCGCCTGGATCCCCGAGAGAAAGATCAGCCCCTCTTCCCGGTCGTACTTGGAGTCCAGCGACAAGCGCGTGGTGCTCAGCATAGTCGATCTCCCGCCGGCCTGCCGTGTCTCATCGCGCCCTGGTGCGAATCACGGCGCCGGGCTCAGGTGAGAACTCTCCCGACCACCCGCTCGGTCAACGCGCCCCATGCAGCTGGAAGTTCGGATCTGTCCACCGAACTACAGGTCCTCGGCTAGTGAGGCCTGGCTAACCTGTGGCAACAATCACCACAGGCATACGAACAAGGCGGCGATGGCGCGAATCCACGGTAAAGCCTAAGCCCTCAAGGCTGTAAGCGCCAAGGAGCGGCTGGGTTGCCCGTTTGCCGAAGAGCACAAGGGTCGTTACGGATCGGCCGTTTATATGCAAGCGTGCCTCGCCTACTTTCCACCGAGCCTTCCGCCCGTCGGCGAACTGCACTGTTTCCTCGCCGGTCGGCGAAACTCTCAATGCCGAGAGAACGTCTCGAGGGACCACGGTGAAGAAGGCACCCGTATCAACCAGAAAACGGAGCTTCCGCTGCCGCTTTGAATCAGCAGGAGGCGCTAACGTTCCCTCGACATAAAAGATTGCCATGGCGTTTTGATTTGATTAACCGAGCCCCGGGAACCAGCGCAGCAGCGGCGAGCCCTCGAGCAGGATCCGATCCTCCCGCGTCGCGCCCGTCGAGACGAGACTGACCTCAACGCCGCTCAGCTCGGCCAGCCGTTCCAGATACTGCCGGGCCTTGGTGGGCAGCTCATCGTAGAATCGGAGGCCCCGGGTCGAGGAGAGCCACCCGGACATCTCCTCGTACACCGGCTCGGCTTCTCTCCAGATCCGCTCCTCCTCGGGAAACTCGGTGATCAGCTCGCCCCGGTAGCGGTAGCCCACGCAGATCTTGACGCTCTCGCACTCATCCAGCACGTCCAGCTTCGTCACCGCGACCGCATCCAGGCCGTTGACCCGAGAGGCGTAGCGGAGCACGACCGCATCGAACCAGCCGCAGCGGCGCGGCCGCCCCGTGGTGGCACCGTACTCGTTGCCCCGGGCGCGGAGGAGGTCCGCCAGCTCCCCGGTGAGCTCGGTGGGGAAGGGGCCGCGGCCGACGCGGGTCGTGTAGGCCTTGGCCACCCCGAGCACCCCGTGGATTCTGGTCGGCGGCACGCCCGTGCCCGTGGTGGCACCCCCCGCGGTGGTGCTCGAGGAGGTGATAAAGGGGTAGGTCCCGTGATCGATGTCGAGCATGGTCCCCTGCGCCCCCTCGAAGAGTACCGACTGGCCTTCCTCGATCCAGCGAGCGAGGAGGAGAGCGGTATCGGTGATGTAGGGAGCCAGCCACCCGGCGTAGCGGAGGTAGGGCCCCAGGATCTCCTCCACGGAGAAGGTCGGGGCATCGTAGATCTCCCGGAGCAGCCGGTTCTTCTCCCGGACGTTGGCTTCGAGCTTCTCACGGAACAGGGGCTCGTCCAGGAGGTCGGCCATCCGGATCCCCATCCGCGCCGCCTTGTCCATGTAGGCGGGCCCGACCCCGCGCCCGGTGGTGCCGATCCGGCGGCGCCCCAGCTTCGCCTCCGAGGCCAGATCGAGCGCCCGATGATACGGCAGGATCAGGTTGGCGTTCTTGGAGATGAAGAGGTTGCCGTCGAGGATCACGCCCCGACGGACCAGCGCCTCCATCTCCTCGATCAGCGAGCCGGGGTCCACCACCACGCCACAGCCGATCACGCACCGGCACTGGCGGTGGAGGATCCCGGAGGGGATGGAGTGGAGCACGAACTTCTCCTTCCCCACCACCACGGTGTGACCGGCGTTGTTGCCGCCCTGGTAGCGGACCACCACCTCCGCGTGGGGAGCCAGAACATCCACGACCTTTCCCTTCCCCTCGTCGCCCCACTGGGTCCCGACCACCACGATGTTAGGCACGGCCCGCTCCGCCGAGTCCGGGGAAGTGTGCCTGTGGCTCGTCGAGGAGGGCCGCCGCCACCACCACCCGCTCCACGCCGATCTCCAGCTCCCGGACCCACACCTGATCCGCCCCCGTCCTGGGGCCTCCCACCACCAGCACCCACCGCGCCCGCTGCCGGGCGGCGTAGGCCAACGACTCCTCGAGCCCCCGGGTGATGATGTCGCGCGCGACGGTGGCTCCCAGGCTGCGGAGCCGCCGCGACAGGGAGAGCGCGACGGTTTTCTCCTGGGTGAAGTCGATGATGAAGAAGTCGGGGCCGGGGAGCGGCACCACCACGCCCTGCGCCTCCATGGCGAGCAGGATCCGGTCCACGTCGAAGGCGAACCCCGTGGCCGGGCAGTCGAAGCCGAAGCGGCCCAGCATCTGGTCGTAGCGGCCGCCGCCGCAGAGATCCGTGCCGAGACCCGCGACGTACCCTTCGAAATGGACCCCGGAGTAGTAGTCGAACCCCCGGACCTCTCCCAGGTCCAGAATGATCGAGTCGGACAGGCCGTAGACGCAGAGGAGGCGATAGACCTCCGCCAGGTTGGCCAGGGCGCGTTCGGACCGGGGATTCTTGACCAGGCCGCCGGCCCGCTCGAGCACCTCCTCCCGGCCGAAGAGCCCCGGAAGCGCCAGCAGCAGCTCGGCGGTGGCCGCCGGCGGAGAGAGCGCCGCGACGAGCTGCTCGAGGGCCGAGCCGTCCTTGCGCGAGAGCGCCTGCTGAAGCTCCCGTCCCCGCAGCCGGTCCGTCCGGAGCTCCTCGAGGATGCCGCGGAAGAAGTCGGCCTGGCCAACGTTGATCTGGAACTGCCCGAGGCCGAGCGCGCGGAGCCCCTCCACCGCCATCGCCACCATCTCCGCATCGGCCTCCGGCTGTTCGAGCCCCACGAGTTCCACGCCGGCCTGATAGAACTCCCGGTGGCGACCCAGCTGAGGATCGTCGTAGCGGAAGACATTTCCCACGTAGGCCAGCCGAAGGGGCTTCGGCTGATCCCTCAACCGTGTCGCGACGACGCGGGCGATCTGCGGCGTGATGTCGGCGCGAAGCGCCAGCATCCGGCCCGTCTCCCGGTCCACGAGCTTGAACATCCGCTCCTGAAGGTCCGCATCGGTTCCCAGGGAGAGGACGTCAAAGTACTCGTAGGTGGGAGTCACCACCTCCCGGAACCCCCATTGGCGAAAGACGGAGAGGACGCGCTCTTCCACGTAGCGCTTGCGCGCCGCCTCGTCGGGCAGGTAGGTCTTGGCTCCCTTGGGGAGCTGGCTCGGGAGGACACGCCGGTCCATGGCTAAGCCTGCCGGGGGACGAGTGGCTCCGCGGCGCCCGTGGCCTCCCCCCGGGAGCCGTCCAAGTGAGCGAGCGTGTTGATCCGGTGCACGGTCACCCCGCCCCTCCGATACTCGAGCTCCGAGATACCCGTGGATGCCGCGTGAATGGACCAGAGCTCGGCAGGCGGCAGGCCGAGGGCCTCGAGGACGAGAAGCCGGATCGCGACCCCATGGGTGACCAGGCAGACGGTCTCCCCCGCGTGCGCCGCTCTGAGGCGCATGAGCCCCTCCAGCACGCGCCCCCGCACCTGAGCCAGGCTCTCTCCGTCCGGCATCGTGACGACCTGGGGACGCTCCTCCCAGGCCGCATACAGGTCGGGGAACTGAGCCTGCACTTCGGCCGCGGTAAGCCCCTCCCAGAGGCCGTGGCAGATCTCCCGGAAGGCAGGGTCGACGATGACAGGGAGAGCGTGAGGCCGGGCGATAGCCGCCGCCGTCTCCTGAGCCCGGCTGAGCGGGCTGGCGTAGATCGCCTTCAGCGGGAAGTCAGCCAGCGCACAACAGGCGGCCTCGGCCTGAGCCCGCCCCTCGGCGGACAGAGGGATATCCAGGCAGCCCTGGTAGCGCAACTCCCGGTTCCACTCAGTGAGGCCATGTCTCAGCGCGATCAGGCGAAAGCCCATCGTCACACCCCGGCATTATACCAGCCATTGAGGCCGGGAACGATCGCCCGGAGCGGCTTGACAGGAGCCTTGCATGAGGCAATCCTTGGGGGCACCGGGCAGCTCCCCTCAAGGAGGTCACTGACGGATGAACGTTCTTCGAACTCCGGATGATCGCTTTGAAACCCTCTCCGGCTACCCCTTCGAGGCCCGCTACGCCGAGGTCGAGGGGTTCAGGATCCACTATGTGGACGAGGGCGCGGGGGCGCCGGTGCTGATGCTCCACGGCGAGCCGACATGGTCGTACCTCTACCGCAAGATGATTCCCTTGATCGCCTCCCGCCACCGGGCGATCGCGCCCGACCTGATCGGCTTCGGGCGTTCGGACAAGCTTCCCGAGCCCTCAGAGTACAGCTACGCCCGGCACGTGGCGTGGATGACCGGCTTCATCGAGGCACTCGGTCTCGAGAGGATCACCCTGGTCGGGCAGGACTGGGGAGGGCTGATCGGGCTCAGGGTGGTAGCCGAGCACCCCGACCGCTTCCGAGCCCTGGTCCTCATGAACACCGGCCTCCCCACGGGCGACGAGCCGCCCGGGGAGGCGTTCCTCCGGTGGCGCGGCTACTCGCAGCGCGTCCCGGACCTGCCGATCGGACGAGTCATCAGCGGGGGGTGCAAGTCCGAGCTCCCTCCCGAGGTGATCGCCGCGTACGAGGCCCCGTTTCCAGACGCCAGCTTCAAGGCCGGCGCGCGCGTCTTCCCCGCGCTCGTTCCCATCACGCCCGACGATCCGGCCGCGCCGGCGAACCGGGCCGCGTGGAAAGTCCTCGAAGGCTGGAGTCGGCCGGTGCAGCTCCTCTTCTCAGACGGCGATCCGATCACCCGAGGCTGGGAGCCGGTGTTGAGGACGCGTATCCCCGGAGTGAAGGGGCAACCGGAGATCACCATCCGGGGTGCGGGGCACTTCCTTCAGGAGGACAAGGGCGAGGAGATCGCCCGAGAGATTCTGGCGTTCCTGGACCGCGCCGCGTAGCGCGGCCCTGTTCGGCTCATCCGTCAACCCGAAACCCCACTATCCGGAACGAATCCGACAACCATCCTCACCCTTTGATCATCCCCAAACTCCGGGCGTACTCGCGGAGGGCCGATTTCACCGTCCCCTCAGCGATGATCTCTGCTGTGAGGCCGAACTCGTACTCGAGGCCGCTTCTGGCGTCCATGAAGGGCACCGTGCGAGCGGCACGCTTCACAGCCATGAGGGCCGGGAGCGGGTTCTGGGAGAGTCGCCGCGCTTCCTCCTTCGCCGTCTCCAGCAGTCGCTCCGCCGGGACCACCCGGTCGGCGAGGCCAATGGTCAAGGCCTCGGGCGCGCTCAGGGACTCTCCGGTCAGGGAGAGGTGAAGCGCCCGAGCCATGCCGATCCTGAGCCAGAGCTTAGCCATCAGCGGGTTGATCCCGAAGCGGACCTCCGGCCGTCCGAGCGAAGCGCTCTCTGCCGTCACAATGACATCCCCGGAGAGGGCGAGGTCGAAGCCGCCAGCGTACGCCACGCCCCCCACCGCCGTCACTAACGGCTTCTTGAAAAAATACGTTTTCTCCGTGAACTCGACGGCCCGGTGGGCAAAGGCCCGGAAGTCAGTGGCGAGCAGCTCCTTCAAGTCGAAGCCGGCGCTGAAGCACTCGATCCCGCCGGTGAGGACTCCGGCCTTGATCTGCTCGTTGCCCTCGAGGGCTTCCAGGCAGACCTCGAGCTCGTCTCGAAGCGCCATGCTGAGCGCGTTCTTCCGGGATTTCCGGTTCAGCTCCACGACCGCGATCGGAGGCTCTTCGGTCACCAGCAGGTATCGGTAGTTCACTGGGTCACCTGCCCCCCTCCTGCCAGTCCAGGAGAAGCCGCCGACTTCCTCAGCCTCCTCCTGCCCGGTCCCTGGCGAACTCTCCAAGGCCGGGAGAGGACCGGCTGACACCACCCGGGGAACGGCTACAGCTTGACGAGCTTGGCCGAAACGATGTCGGGCATCGCCCGGATTTCGGCCAGCACCGGGTCGGGGATGGGATCGTCCAGGTTGAGGATCGACACCGCCCGACCTCCCCGGCGCTCGCGGCCGAGCCGCATGCCGGCGATGTTGATCTGGTGGAGACCGCAGAGCGTGCCGATCCGGCCGATGACGCCGGGCACGTCCAAGTTGGAGAAGATCAGCATCCACCCCGAAGGGACCGCCTCCAGGGGATAGCCGTCGATCCGGAGAATCCGGGGCTCTCGCCGGTGGAAGAGCGTGCCGGCCACCCCCCAGGCGCCCCTGTCGGTCGAAAGCTCGGTCGAGATCAAGCTCGCGTAGTCCTCGCACTCGGTGGCGGAGGCTTCCACCACGCGGATTCCCCGGGCCTTGGCCAGGGTTGGCGCGTTCACGTCGGTGACGTTCTCCTCCAGGATCACGGAGAGGAGCCCTTTGAGGAAGGTGACGGTGAGAAGCTCGGTTTTCAGCCCCGCCACCTCCCCGGCGTACTCGATTCGCGCCTCCCGCATCCGACCTTCGGCGATCTGAGCGAGAAAGCTCCCCAGCTTTTCCGCCAGCATCAGGTAGGGCGCCAACTCCTTGTAGGTCTCGGCGTCTACCGACGGGACGTTCACGGCGTTCCGCGTGATCCCCCGCACCAGGACATCGGCGACCTGCTGGGCGATGGCGAGGGCCACCTGGGTCTGGGCCTCCTCGGTGGAGGCGCCCAGATGGGGGGTGATGACCATCTGATCCAGGGCGAGCAGCGGGTGGTCCGGTGGGAGCGGCTCCAGCTCGAAGACGTCGAGCGCGGCGCCGGCCACGCGTCCGCTCTCGATCGCTTCGATCAGGGCCATCTCGTTGATGACCCCGCCGCGGGCGCAGTTGATCAGGCGGACGCCCTGCTTCATCCGGGCGAACTGGGCCGGGCCGAGGAAGTTCCGCGTCTCCTTGGTGAGCGGCGTATGGACGGAGATGAAGTCGGAGCGCTCGAGGAGCTCATCCAGCTCGACCACCTCCACCCCGATCTTCTGCGCGGTCTCAGCAGTCAGGTAAGGGTCGTAGGTGATGACCTGCATGCGAAGCCCGAGGGCGCGCCGGGCCACCTCCGAGCCGATCCGGCCGAGCCCGATGATCCCGAGGATCTTGTTGTAGAGCTCGACGCCGGCGAAGCGCGCCTTCTCCCACCTGCCGCCCTTGAGCGCCCCGTGGGCCTGGGGGAGCTTCCGGGCCAGGGCCAGGAGAAGGCCGATCGCGTGCTCGGCCACCGCGATGGTGTTGGCCCCGGGAGCGTTCATCACGATGATCCCGCGCTGGCTGGCCGCCTCGACATCAATGTTGTCCACGCCGGCTCCGGCTCGCCCCACGACGACCAGATCGCGGGCCGCCTCCAGGACCTTGGCGGTCACCTTGGTGGCGCTGCGCACGATCAGCCCCTCGACATCCGCGATCCGGCCGCAGAGCTCGGCTTCGGGGAGCGCGCCGGCCACCTCGACCAGAAGACCCTCCTTGCGGAGGGCCTCACCGCCGACCTCGTGGAGCCCGTCGGTGATAAGCACTTTCTTCATGACTTGTCTGTCAGGACCTTCTGGGCCGCGCGGATCGAGGTGCCCAGATCAACGGGGTGCCCGAGCTCCGCCAGCACCTGCTCGAGCGCTGACAGCGCCACGATCACGTCGAAGTCGCCCACGTACCCCATGTGGCCGAGACGGACGAGCGTGCCCTTCATCTCCCCCTGCCCGCCCGCGATGGTGATGTTGTGGGTCTTCGCGAACCCCTTCACCACCACCTCGCCGTCGATCCCCCGCGGTGCGACCAGGGCGGTGATCGCCGGGCTCGGGGTGGCCTTCGCGAAGAGCTCGAGCCCCAGCGCCTCGACCCCCGCGCGCGTGGCGCGGGCCAGCCGGTCGTGACGCCGGAAGAGACTCGCGAGCCCCTCGGCCTCCAGCATGGTGAGGGCCTGACGAAGCCCGACGATGATGGAGACCGCAGGGGTGAAGTGGGCCTGGTTCTTCTGCTGCGCCTCGAGCTCTTGAGCCAGGTCGAAGTAGTACCTGGGGAGCGTGGAGTCCTTGGCCAGCCGCCAGGCCTTCGCGGAGAGCGCGCAGAACGCGAGCCCGGGCGGGAGCATGAGCCCCTTCTGGGAGCCGGCCACCACGAAATCCACGCCCCAGGCGTCCATGGGGAGGTCGGCCACGCCCAGACTGGAGACGGCGTCCACCACCAGGATCGCGGGGGTGGTCCGGGTCACCCGAGCATAGCCTTCCACATCATGCAGGACGCCGGTGGACGTCTCGCTGTGCTGGCAGAAGACCGCCTTGACCCCGGGACTCTTCCTGAGCTCCTCGGCCAGCCGATCCGGAGGCACGGTGTGGCCATAGGGAGCCTCCAGCGGGATCACCTCGACCCCGTAAGCCTGGCAGATCTCAGCCCACCGCTCGCCGAACTTCCCCGCCCGAACCACGATCGCGCGGTCGCCGCGACAGAGCATGTTGACGACAGCGGCCTCCATGGCGCCTGTGCCGGAGGCGGCGAAGAGGACGGGCTCCTCGCGGGTCTGAACGAGCCTCTTGAGCCCGGCGCGAACCTCGCTGAAGAGCGCCTCGTAGGCCGGCGTGCGGTGGTGGATGATGGGCTGGGCCATCGCGAGGAGCACTTCCTGGGGGACCGGCGTGGGCCCCGGCGCCATCAGGTAATACTTCTTCATCGTTTCTCCTTTCGGGATCGCTTTGTGAACGCTATCACACAGTCTCGGGCCGCGCAATCCTGTTCACTCCGGAGCTGACAGCTGAAGCTCACTTGTTGTTTTTCAAAGGGCACGTTCCAAAGCATACCATCGAGCACCTTCGCTCAACATTTGAAGGAGTTTCCCCACCGATTCCCGAGCCAGATATGGTCTCCGGGCCCAGCCCGTGAGAACTCTCGCTCACCCCCAGCAGACGGTCCTCTTCGTGTCTCACCTATCGGCGCTCTCCCTGTTTCCACGGCCCTCCAGCATCGCCTCCACCGGCCCAGGATTCGAATCTCAGGCTTACCCCTGTCTCCTCTTCTCCCAAATCTGAGACAATTACGAATCGGGTGGACGCCCACGCAGCGGCCGGAAGGGACCCTAGCTCTCCCTGGCCGAAGCCGCTACCACGGCCGTTCGTGACTACGATAAGCCGCCAGGAGGCGTGGCCCCGTCAACCCCTAAAACTCCAGGAGGGCGAGGATTGGTCTTCATGATGTGGTCGTGGTCATGCACCCACAGGCTCGAACCGGCTTGACAGGAGTATAACAATTTTGTTATCTTCTGGAGGCGGGTGGGAGATCGACGATGTGCGCACAGACCAGGGTCGACGGCCGGTCAAGGAGTTCTTCGACGGGCTATCGAAAGGAGCCAAGGCGAAGGTCTATGCGGCGCTCACGATGCTCGAACGAGAGGGCAACCGTCTCGGGTTCCCGAAATCCAAAAGCTTGGGGCAGGGACTTCACGAGTTGCGAATCCCGCACCCGCAGGGGCCGTTCAGGATTATTTACTGCTTTCAGCCCGACCGACGTGTCGTTTTGCTCCATGCCTTTGTAAAGCGAACGGAGCAGATACCGGGGCGTGAGCTTGAATTAGCACGGAAGAGAAAACCTCGTCAAATCAGAGTGAGAAGAAGTGGGGGGAAACCATGGCTAGGCGAAGGACCCTGATGGACGAAATTCACAAGGAACTCAGGAGCGATCGTGAGCTCAACGCGCTCTACCAGAGGGAGCTGGCACGCCTTCAATTGGCAAACCAGATCGTGAAGGTGCGAGAGCGAGCCCGACTAAGCCAAGCGGCCCTTGCGCGACTTGTCGGGACTCGGCAATCAGGTATCGCCCGGATGGAGCGAAGCGCCTACACGGGCTACACCGTGGCGACGCTCGCAAAGATCGCAGCCGCTACCGGCTGCACGCTCGATGTGAGGCTGGTCGTTCCCAAGAGCAGGGCCGCCACACTCGCCGGTCGCTGAAATTGGCCGGCCCAATTAGCGCGGGCGTCGTAGGCTCACGTCAACCCGTTTTTACCCCGTGACCCCTCGCGACGTTACCTCCGGGACCGCATGCCAGTCGATCTTGCCTTCTGATCCCCTCCAGCATCATCGGGCACCACCAAGTCCTCACCCGGTTCCACGACGATCCCGGAATCACTTCGTGTGGGGCCGGAGCGAGACCGTGGTGCGAGGGGCGCTCTTGACCGAGCGGCCCAGGGCGGTCACGAAGAGGGCGTCCTTCCCTTCGGCGTGGGGGGCGAAGAAGCCCACCACCTCGCCGTCGTAGTACGTGAGCCCGGAGGCGCCAAATCCGCAGGCGTAGGCTGCCAGGTAGCAGCGGCCCCCGATCAGCCCCGCCTCCAGGTTGGCCAGGCGGTAGCCCCGGTTGCCGTAGTGTCGGAGGATCGGGGTCAGCCCGGCGAGGAAGAAGACCACGACACTGGCGTCGGCGGCGAGCTCCTGTTCCAGGCAGAGATAGCCGGCCCGAGCCCGGAACTCTCCCGCCCTGACAAGCTCCAGTCCGTGCGCCCCCCACGAGTAGCAGTACGCGCCGGGCCGAAGCCCCTCCACGGCGTTCACGATGAGGTAGAGATCGACGAGCCCGGAGGGAAAGTCAGCCGGGAACCCGCGCGTGGCGTGGAAGAGGACCGTGGAGAGCTCCTCAGAGGTGATCGGCTCTCGCGCGAACTCGCGCGTCGAGGCGCGCCGAAGGATGGTCTCTCCCAGGCTCTGCCCCGACCGGCTCTTCGAAGCAGGGAGCGGCAGAAGATCTCCCGGCGGGGCGGGCCGCCGGGCTCCCGCCCCCATCCGCCACTGGCTCACTTCGCCGGAATCCGCGAGCGTCGAGGCCGTGTGCATCTGCCTGAGGAGCGGGTAGTCCACCTCGCGCTTCGAGAGCGGGAGGTAGGAGGGAGCGATCTCCTCCACGCGCGGGGGCCGAGGCGCCTCCGTGCCCTCGCCTCCCACGGCCACCAGCTCGAGGCTCCCTTCTTTCTCGACCTCGAGGCCCAGGAGCCTGTTCACCCGGTCGTCCACGAAGCCGGCGACGATCCGGGCGGGGAACCCGGCCCCGGCCGCCACGCTCATCAGATTTGCCAGCATGGTCCCCGAGTCCCAGAAGAGGTGGCGGTACGCGCGCGCTTCGTACTTCCAAGCGTTCCGCCAGTAGATGGCCGTGAGCGCCAGGATGGCGGGAGCGCGGGCGATGGCGGGATCAGAAGCCGCCTCGGCCAGCTCCTGACGGAAGTCCCCCTCTCTGAGCCGACGGAGCGAGAAGTCGCCGGGGCAGAAGTGATAGACACCCGCCGCAAGGTCCGGGACCGCCCCGGCTACGACATAGACTTCGGTTTGATAGAGCGCCCCGGTGGAAGGAGCCGCGCGGAAATGGATCGACTCCCCGCCGGGGTAGCTCTTCTTCTTGGTGATCGCCGCCGAGAAGAAGAGCAGGGTGGCGAGCCCATCGAGCGTCAGAGCGTTCGCTCCGGGGCGCCCGCCCGAGAGCGCCTCGAGCGTGTCGGCGGCCGGCGGGCCGACCTCCCGCGCCAGCTGGATCACGGGGAGGTCGGGGTACACCTTGTAGAGGAACGGCTTCGTCTCCCAATCCAGATAGTGGCCGCTCTGGCGGACCGACCACTCGCTGTGGGCGGTCTCGTCGTGATAGTGCCGAGCGACCTGGATGTCGCGATTCGCGCCTGCGCTCACTTCGAAAAGTCGTACGGGGGCCGGAAGACACCTCGCTCGGTCACGATGGCGGTGACCAGGGCGGCCGGGGTCACGTCGAAGGCGGGGTTGAAGACCGGAGAGGCGCCGGGCGCGATGAGGTCGCCACCGATCCCCCGGATCTCGCGCGGATCCCGCTCCTCGATCGGGATGAGCGCTCCGGAGGCGAGGCTCGGGTCGACCGTCGAGACCGGCGCGGCCACGTAGAAGGGCAGGCCGTGGTGCCGGGCCAGCACCGCCAGGCCGTAGGTGCCGATCTTGTTGGCCGTGTCGCCGTTGGCGGCAATGCGGTCGGCCCCCGTGATGATCAAGTCCACCTGCCCCTGAGCCATGAGGCTCGCAGCTGCCGCATCCGCGATGACCCGGTGAGGGATCCCCTCTTTGAGGCATTCCCACGCGGTGAGGCGGGATCCCTGAAGCACCGGCCGGGTCTCGTCCACCCAGAGGAGGGCGACCTTGCCCTGAATGTGGGCGGCCCGAACAACGCCGAGCGCCGTGCCGTAGCCGGCGGTGGCCAGGGCGCCGGTATTACAGTGGGTGAGGATCCGCGCGCGAGCCGGAATCAGCGCTGCCCCGTGCTGCCCCAGCGCGCGGTTGGCCGCCACGTCCTCTTCCAGCACCGTCTGGGCCTCGGCCAGGAGCCTGGCCCTGAGCTCACCCAGGGGCAAGCTCCGGTGGTCAAGGGCGACGCGGCGCAGTCGCTCCAGCGCCCAGAAGAGGTTGACCGCGGTGGGTCGCGTGGCGGCGAGCTCCTTGATGGCCACTTCCAGGTCGCCGAGCAAGCCGTCGAACGTAGCGGCGGGACTCTCACGGGCAGCCAGGGCCACCCCGAAGGCCGCGGCCACACCGATGGCGGGAGCGCCCCTGACCCGGAGCGTCCGGATGGCCTCGGCGACCGCGCGCCACTCCCCGCAACCCCACTCGACCTCCTCTGCGGGGAGCCGGGTCTGGTCGAGGAGCACTAAGCGGTCCCCTCTCCAGCGGACCGGGGCGATCACCCGGGCTTCCTCAAACCCTCCAGCTTGGCTTCAAGGACTCAGCTCGCCCCGGGCCCTTCATCGGCCAGCTCCTGGGCGATGAGCGTCTGGTACATGTCGACAGTCGACCGAAGGCCTTCGGCGAGCTGGCGGCGGGTGCGCTTCAGCATCAGGATGTCGTTCTGGATCTTGGCTGCCTCCGCTCGCGCCTCCTCCATGAGCTTCTCTCCCTGGAGCTCGGCATCCCGGAGCAGGAACTGGGCCTCTTTCCGGGCGGAGTCCCTCAGCTCCTCAGCTGCACGCCCGGACGACTCCCTCAGCTCCTCAGCCTCCCGCCGGGCGGTCTCCTTCAGCTCCTCAGCCAGCCGCTGGCTGGTGAGCAGCGTCTCCTTGATCGTCCGCTCGAGGTCCTTGTAGCCGCGCGCCCGCTCCTCGGAGGCCGCCAGCTGCTCCTTGAGCAAGCTGTTCTCCCTCAGGAGGTGCTCGTAGTCCTCGGCCACCTCATTGAGGAAGGTGTCCACCTCGTCCATGTCGAAGCCGCGGAACAGCTTGACCGAAAATTGCTGTTGACGAATGTCCGGGGGACTGATGCGCATGGCGTAAACCTCCCTAACCCATCATCGGGCCAGAAGCCCCTGAAGGATAAAAATGATGAGAATAGCAATCATCGGGGAGAGATCCAGCCCGATCTGCCGGGTGGGAAGGAGATCCCGGATAGGGCGGAGCACCGGCTCAGTCGCTTGGTAGAGAAACCGCACGATCGGATTGGACGGGTCGGGGTTTATCCAGGAAAGGAGCGCCCGGGCAATGATGATCCACATGTAGACCATCAGCAGCGTGTTCAGGAGGTTGGCCACGGCGACACCTACTTCCCTTGCCCCAGCTCTCGCGAGCGGAGGGTGGCACGCTCCACCGCATCGATGAAAGCGTGACGGACACGCCCCTCTTCCAGGGCAGCGATCCCCTTGATGGTGGTCCCGCCCGGCGAGGCGACCATATCCTTGAGCTGGCCCGGGTGAGCGCCGGTCTCGAGCAGGAGCCGGGCCGACCCGAGGACGGTCTGGGTCGCGAGCGTCATGGCTGTCGCCCGGTCGAGCCCCATCTTCACTCCGCCGTCGGCCAACGCCTCGATCACAATGGCGACATAGGCCGGCCCCGAGCCCGAAAGGCCGGTGACCGCATCGATCTGGCCTTCCTCGAGCAGCACCACCTTGCCCACGGCTTCGAAGATCTCCCGGGCAGTCTCCAGATCTCCCGGCCTGAGCCTTTCGGCTCGCGCGATGGCCGTGGTGCCCTCCAGCACCAGCGCCGGGGTGTTCGGCATGACGCGGATCAGGCGCACGCCTTCGGGGAGGAGGGCTCTGAGCGTAGAGGTCGAGACGCCGGCGGCAATGGAGATGACGAGCTTCTCCGGGCTGACAGTGGGGGCCACCTCGGTCAGGGCAGCGGCGATCACCTGGGGCTTCAGGGCGAGGACGATGACGTCGGCGCGTTTCACCAGGAGCGCGTTGTCCTCCACCGTCTGGATCCCGTAGAGCTCTCGCAGCTGGTCCAGGCGATCGAGCCTGACGTCGGCGGCGAAGATGGACTCGGCAGCGACCGTGCCGGCCCTGAGCAGGCCCTTGATCAGCGCCTCCCCCATGTTGCCGGCGCCGAGCAGGCCGATCGTCTTGCCCTTGATGCTCATCTCGTCAGTCGGAGAGGGGTTCGCCCCCCTGCCGAGACCGTGGCGGCCTCGGGCCGAAGATGGCCGTGCCCACGCGGACCATGGTGGCGCCCTCTTCCACGGCCACCTCGAACTCTCCGGTCATGCCCATGGAGAGGTGCGTGAGACCGGCCTGGTCGCGAAGCTCACGGAGCTGGCGGAACCAGGGCCGGGCCGCCTCGGGATCCTCGACGGGCGGGGGCATCGTCATCAGCCCGAGCACCCGGAGACCCGGAAGGGCTCCGACCGCCTCCAGGGCCGGCTTCAGCTCATCGGGGGCGAAACCGGCCTTCGTCTCCTCCCCCGCGACGTTGACCTGGACGAGCGCATCGATGACCTTCCCTTCGGCCTGAGCCCGGCGATCGAGCTCTCGCGCCAGCTCCAGGCGGTCCACAGAGTGAATCAGGTCAAACAGCCGCACGGCCTCCCTCACTTTGTTGGTCTGGAGTGTCCCGACCAGATGCCAGGGAACCGGACGGCCGAGGTGGGCGATCTTCGCCTTCGCCTCCTGCACCCGGTTTTCCCCCACGGCCCGTACCCCCGCGGCCAGGGCCTGGCGGATGCGCTCGACATCCACGGCCTTGGAGACCGCCACCAGCAGGACCTCCTCCGGCTCCCGGCCCACCCGTCGGGCGGCCCGGTCAATCCGCGCCTCCACCGCCCGCAGATTCGCCGCTACGTCAACCGTCATCCCCCGCTCGCGGGGCTCATTGTAGCAACCCTCGCCCCTGTAGAACAAGACGCGGTGGCACAACGAAAGAAGATCCTTGACTTCGACACGGCCGCGCAGGAAGTTCTCCTCACATGCTCTTTTCTGGGAGGCGTTGGAGGAGTCGCCGGCTCTGGGCTCTCGCGCTGCTACTGGCCCCCTCGGTCGCAGCTGCCGAGACCGCGGCCGTGCGGCGGGTGCTCGATGGGGACAGCATCGTGCTGACCGACGGGCGCGCGGTCAGGTACCTCGGCATCAACGCGCCCGAGCGGGGGCAACCGTTTCATGCCCAGGCTCGACAGCTCAACCGGATCCTGACGAAAGCCGGGAGAGTCCGCCTGGAGTTCGATCGGGTGCGTCTGGACCGCTACGGGCGGCTCCTGGCGTATGTCTATGTCGGAGCCGAGATGGTGAATGCCAGACTCCTCCACGAGGGGCTGGCTCATCTCTTCATCATTCCCCCGAACCTCAAGCACTACGAGCGGTTCCTGAGGCTCCAGGAGGCCGCACAGAGAGCCCGCCGGGGCATGTGGCGGCAGACCTCGGGCCCGGCGAAGATCACGAAGGTGGAGCTCGGGCTCCGGGGCCCCGAACACGTCAGGATTGCGAATGTGTCAGCCCGCCCGCTGGATCTGGCCGGCTTCAGGCTCTCCGATCGCGCCCGGCACAGCTATCGCTTCCCGTCCGTGGTGCTGAACCCCGGCTACGTCCTCACGCTCAGGAGTGGCGCAGGCGCCGACCTCAGAGCCCGCTCCGGACCGATCCTGCTCCACTGGCACTCCCCGGGACCGATCTGGAATAACAGCGGCGACACCGCATTCCTCTTCGGTCCCGACGGCAGGCTGATCGACCGTTTCGAGGCCCGCCCGCGCTGAGGGGCACCTCGCCCTTGACGGATTCGCGAGCTCACTCTTCATCCTCGCCGCCAAGATCGACCGCGACGCCGTTCAGGGCTAAGCGGCTTGAAAGCATCCACACGTTCGCGGCGGCACCCGAGCCTCGCAGGCTGGAGACAGCGAACCAGATCGCCAGCTCGCCCCATAGGAAGGTTCCTACATGATCGAGCATCTGAGAGTTACGGTCATCGAATCGCAGACCATATACGACTTTTGCACGAGCTGCAATCGCGAATCAGGAATCATCATGGATAAGTGGAGGCTTGATCCTGATTTCAGGGTGCCGCTGAATCTTGTGAGTTCAAGAGTCGAGTGTAGGGATGGTTCGAAACAGGATCTGTCATGGGATGCTAGATGCGCGGCCTGCGGGAAACAGGCGGGAAAATTTCGGACACTATCTCTGGCGGCTTCGGTGACCAATCAGCAGTGGCAGGAGCGGCCAACGACCGAGGACGAAGTCAGGCGAAGTGAGTTGGAAGGGCGCTAGCTCGCGGATCGGCGGCCGACGGGGATCGAGGCCAGCGTGAGGAGGCGGCCACTCGATCCCTCCTTGCGGTAGGAGCAGAAGAGGTCCCGGCGGCATGAGGTGCAGAGCCTCGGGTTGAGGATCCGCTCCGGGCTCACCCCCGCAGCCGCCAGCTGGAACTCGTTCGCCTGCCAGAGGTCCAGCATCCACTTCCCCGGACTCACGGCGCGCGCCCACCCTTCCCACGCGTGAGGGAATGCCTCCCCGAGTGGCTCGATCACCGGACGGTCCACCTCGTAGCAGCAGGGACCGATGGAGGGGGCGATCGCCGCGAGAAGGTCAGGCAGGCTCGACCCCGCCGCTGCCAGGGCATCGACCGCGGCCCGGGCGGCACCCGCAATGGTCCCGCGCCAGCCGGCGTGGACCACGGCCAGGAGCGCTCTGACCGGATCGTAGAGGATCAGCGCCAGACAGTCAGCGGCGAAGACGGCGAGCGGGATTCCCGGGGTCGAGGTGAGCAGTACGTCTCCCCGGCCGGCAGCGCCCCGTTTGGAGCCGTCCGCGCGGATGACGGCGGCCCCGTGCACCTGATCGAGAAAGGCCAGGCGCCTGACCTCAAGACCGTGGCGCCTCAAGAGATCCCCTGCCTCTAGGCCGATCGGAGCCGCCCGCCTCCCCGCGTGAACGATTCCCGGACAGTGCCGGGTTGTCGAGAGGTGAGGGACGCCAAGCGCCTCCAGGGCCACGAACGTGAGATGGGTGGGCGGGTCTCCGTGGAGGCGGACGAGCGAGGAGCTCACGGCTCGACTCCGACCGCGGCCAGCGCCGACTCGTAGCGGGCTCTGAGCCGAGCCCTATCCTGCCCCCAATCGACATGGTCCCAGGGCAGGATCTCTTCCGCCCGCTTTCGCCGGTTCAGGAAGAAGGCTGGATTCAGCGGATGCTCCACACAGGCCCGGTCCCAACCGAGGCGACGGGTGGCAAGAAGGAAATCGCCGGCCCGGCGATCGCCGAGCGCCAGGACACCCTCCAGCATCGCCCATTTGGGGAGGTCGTGCGTCACGGTCACCCCGGGCACCGCCCGGAGGGCCCGGAGTGTGCTGCTGAGCTGGTCCTTGAGCGCCCTTCCGCCAGGCATCGGCCACCACTGAAGTGGCGTCCAGGGCCGAGGCACGAAGCAGGTGAGGCCCACGCTGAGCGGCGGGAGGCGGCGCTCGTCTCTGAGCCGCACCACCAAACAGTGGCGGAGCTTCTTGACCCACTGAGCGATCGACGCCGCCGAGGCAGCCGGCAGGCCCACGGCGAAGCTGAGGAAGATCCGTTCGCCCTCCTGCACCTGCCCGGCAACCTCTTCGGGACTCGAGATCCTCCCCAAGAGATGCTGGATCTCAGGAGCTGGATGACCCGGGGGCGGAGCCTCATCCCCCTCATCAAACGGAGTGGCTCCCTCGAGGCCCCGGGGCCATGGCACCCCCGGCCGCGGGATCACGGACGCCACGCTCCCGTCCGCCGCGTAGCGAAGCGCGTAGAGCGAGGGGACATACACGCCCGAGAGGCGAGCCAACCGCTCGAGCCGCTCAGCTCGCGGTGACCCGCGTGAGGCCTCCAGCTCGGCGAGGACCGCGCGCAGCAGCGGCCAGCCACCTCCGAGGAGGAGCAGATCCGCCACCACAGCGAGCGGCTCCGGGTTCTCCTGAGGGGTGGCAAGCCAGACGGCAACCAGGGGATCGCGAGCCTCCCGCTCCTCCTGACTCAAGGCAATCCGTTTGTCAGCGAGGGTGTCCAGGATCGGTAGCCACGTCTTGACGGAGGCGGTGCGCGCTACCAGCACCTCGGGGCGTCGATCCGGGGGAAGGCGGGTCAGCTCGGGGAATGCCTCTGCCGGCGGAACTGACGGCGCGGTCAGGAACGCAACAGACATGACGAATCGGGTCTGTTCGAGCCCCGGCTCTTTTGGAACGCCGGCCTTGTTCCGGCGCCGGCTTCGCCGGCGCAACCTCATGGGGGAGGAATCGGAGGGGGCCGTCGAGGCCCCCTCCGAAGGTCTAATCCGCCTGCCGCCTCAGAAAGGCCGGGATATCCAGGTCCGCCTCCAGCGACTCCTCGCCCTCGGCGCGCATCTCGGTCGCCCTGCGACGCCAGGCTGTCCCCGGAGAGGAGCGCGGGACCTTCGGCAGGTCTACGACCTTCGCACCGGCGTCCGCGGGCTCTTTCCGCTCGGCGAAGCCGGTGGCGATCACCGTGATCCTCACCTCCTCCTGGAGGCGCTCGTCGATCACCGCTCCGAAAATAATGTTGGCCTCCTCGTGGGCCGCCTCCTGAACGATCCGCGCCGCCTCTTCCACCTCGTGGAGGGAAAGGTCCGGGCCCCCGGTGAAATTGATGAGGATGCCGCGGGCGCCTACGACTGCGGTCTCGTCCAGGAGCGGGCTCGCCAGGGCCTTGTGGGCCGCGTCCTGGGCCCGGTGCTCCCCCTTCCCGACACCGATCCCCATCAGCGCCAGCCCCATCCCGGACATGATGGTCCGCACATCCGCGAAGTCCAGATTGACCAGCCCGGGGACGAGGACGAGGTCCGAGATCCCCTGGACCGCCTGGTGGAGGACCGAGTCAGCCACCTTGAAGGCGTCGAGGAGCGAGGCGCCCCGCTCCACCACGGCGAGGAGCCGCTGGTTGGGGATCGTGATCAGCGTATCCACAAAACCCTTGAGCTCCGCCAGCCCGGCCTCGGCCTGCATGGCCCGCTTTTTCCCCTCGAAGAGGAATGGCTTGGTCACCACCGCCACGGTCAGGACGCCAAGCTCCTTGGCCACGGCCGCCACCACCGGCGTGGCACCGGTCCCGGTGCCTCCGCCAAACCCCGCGGTCACGAACACCATATCGGCACCGTGGAGAAACCGCGAGATCCGCTCCCGGTCCTCCTCGGCGGCCCGCTTGCCGATCTCGGGGTCTGAGCCGGCCCCGAGGCCGCCGGTGAGCTGCACCCCGAGCTGAAGCTTGACAGGCGCGGGCGAGGCGCGAAGCGCCTGGAGATCGGTGTTGGCCACGATGAACTCCACCCCGCTGAACCGGGCCGCGATCATCCGGCTGACCGCGTTCCCGCCGGCGCCCCCCAGCCCGATGACCTTGATGATCGCCCCCTCTCGAACCGGACTGTCGCGCGGTTCCCCCCGCCCCCCCCAACCCTCTTCCAGCTCGAAGACCGGCCGTTCCACAGGCCACGACTCCATCGGCGCTCTCCTCTCTGTCACGGGTTCCCGTCGGCCGTGCGGCAGGGTCAGGTGAAGCTCGATCTGACCGCTCCCCTTCGACCTCGCCCCTCGGTCAGTGCCCACGCCCCGCTCCGCTCAAAAGATCTCCGAAAACCAATCCCGCATGCGGCGTCTGATCCACTGGAGCAGGCGGCCGTCGCTGCCATTCGGCGAGGCGGCGCGACCCCGGACCTCCGCCCCGTGGAGCGCCAGCCCCACCCCCGTGGCGAAGATGGGGCTCCTCACCACATCGCCCAGCCCGCCAACCCCATCCGGGACCCCGCGCCGCACGGGCAGGTCGAACACCTGCTCGGCCAGCTCCAGGACCCCTTCCATGAGCGAGGTGCCCCCCGTCACGACGACCCCGGCGGTGGCGGCATCCTGGAGCCCCGTCCGCGCCAGTTCCCGCGCGACCAGGGTGAAGATCTCCTCCACCCTCGGCTGGATGATCTCGGAGAGGACCTGGCGGGAGAGGACCCGCGCCTTGCGCCCCCCAACGGAGGCGACCTCAACGGTTTCCTCGTCGCTCACCAGCGCGGTCAGGGCACAGCCATCGCGCCGCTTGAGCTCTTCGGCTTCAGCCACCGGCGTCCTGAGCCCCACCGCGATGTCGTTCGTGATGTGATCGCCGCCGAGGGCCAGGACGCTGGTGTGCCACACCGCGCCGTCGTGGAAGAGGGCCACATCCGTGGTGCCGCCCCCGATGTCGATGAGCAGCACGCCCAGCTCGTTTTCGTCAGCGGAGAGCACCGCCTGGGAGGACGCCAGCGGCTCCAGGACGATGTCCTGGACGGCCAAGCCGGCCCGGTTTACGCTCCGGATCACGTTCTGGATCCCGGTCACCGCGCCGGTGACGATGTGCACTTCCACCTCCAGGCGAACCCCCGACATGCCGAGCGGCTCCTTGATCCCGTCCTGGTCATCCACCACGAAGGTTTGAGGCAGCACATGGATGACCTCGCGGTCCGGGGGGAGGTTGATCGCCCGCGCCGCCTCCAGGGCCCGCTCCACGTCGGTGGCACTGACTTCCCTCCCCTTTCCTGAGACCGCCACCACGCCCCGGCTGTTGATCCCGCGGATATGGCCCCCCGCGACCCCGGCGACGACGGACTCGATCTCCAGGCCGGCGAGCTGCTCGGCCTCCGCCACGGCCGACCTGATCGCCTCAACGGTCGAGTCGATGTTGACCACCACCCCCTTCCGGAGGCCCCGGGACGGGCTCTGGCCGACACCGATGATGTTCAGCCCTCCGTAGGGCATCAGCTCGGCGACTATGGCGCAGATCTTGGTAGTCCCGACATCCAGCCCCGCGACGATGACCGGCTTTGGCCGCTTGCCCATGCGCTCCCCTCAGCTTCCTTGGTTCAGCCCGAGGCCCTAGCTCGATTTCGGCTTGAGGACCACCTGGTCTCTGAACCGGAGGTCGAGAGAGGCCACCGGCTCGCCCGCCTCGCGGACCCTGACCAGCACCCCGCTCAGCCGCTCCAGCCGCTGCCCCCACTCCACGCTGCCGAGATACACCTCGAGGCCATCCACCGTGTAGAGGACGGGCCCCTCGGCCCGGCCCATGTCGATCTCCGAGAGCTGGGCGGCGAGGGCACGCCGGCTCCGGAGCAGATGCCGGAGCAGCGCCAGGGCCTCGTGGGTGCGCGCGGGGCTCGACATGAGACCCACCTCGGCCCCGTCCGGCAGCAGGCCGGTGATCACGGGGAGGCCGGGAGCGACGGCGCGGGGCTCGGGACCGAGCACGTGGCCGTCCTCGTCGAGCCAGAAGAGCCGCCCGGCATGGACGGCCAGGGCGAAGGGCTCGCGCTCCTCGATCAGGAGCGTGACCCGATCCGGGAAGGTCCGGATCACCGCGGCGCGCTTGACGCGTGGGTGACGCAGGAGCCGCTCGACGACAGCTCCGGGGTCCAGCCTGAAGAGGTTGGCGCCGGCTCCGATCCCGGCTGTCGCGCGAACCTCCTCCTCGTGAAGTCTGCTCTCGCCCTGAACGTCCACCCCGGTCACGGCGAAGCGGGGCGAAGTGAGAAGCCAGTGGAGGAAGGCGGCCTGGCCGGTGAGCACGAGCGCCAGGAGCCCGCCCGCGAGGGCAAAGCGGAAAAGGAGCCGCCGCCGAGGGCGCCGCCGCACCCGTTGGCCGACGATGAGAGGGGTCCGCTCCGCCAGATCTTTCGAGGGCGCCGGCACCTGCCTCGGCGAGTGGATACCCGCCCGGCCCCGCATCACTCCCCGATGATCCGGATCTCGGGCTCCAGCACGCTGCCGAACTGGGCGCTGACCCGGTCCCGGACCATGTCCATGAGGGTCAGGATGTCCGCGGCGCTCGCCCCGCCCCGATTGACGATGAAATTGGCGTGCTTGGCTGAGATCTCGGCGGCGTTGACCCGCTTACCTTTGAGCCCCACCTTCTCGATGAGCCGACCGGCGTAGTCCCCGGCGGGGTTCTTCCAGACACACCCGGCCGAGGCCAGTGCCAACGGCTGCGTGGCCTTCTTCTGCTTGAGCCGCTGCTTGATCTCCTTCTGGATCTCGGCCTGGGGCCGGCGCTGGAGCTGGAGGCGCGCGCCGATCAGGACCGCCCCCGGCGGGTAAGAAAAGGCGCGGTAGCCGAACGCTCCCGCTCTCGGCTTCAGCTCGCCCAGCGTGCCGTCAGGGTGGAGGAAGTAGACGGCGGAGACGAAGTCGCCGATGCTCCCATCGGCGGTGCCGGCGTTCATGGCCAGGGCGCCCCCGATGGTGGCCGGGATCCCCACCAGGCATTCGAGGCCCCCCAGCGAGAGCGCCGCCGCCTCGCGGATGAGGGACGAGAGGCCGACGCCGGCCCCCGAGACAGCCTCCTCGCCGTGGAACTCGACGCGACCCAGGCACCCCTCAAGCTTGAGGACGACACCCCGAACGCCCCGGTCCTTCACCAGGAGGTTGTTGCCACCTCCCACGATCTCCATCGGGAGATCTTCCTTCTCGGCGAAGCAGAGCGCCTTGCGGATATCGTCCGCATCTTGCGGAACGATCAAGATGTCCGCTGGCCCTCCGATGCGCAGGGACGTGTGGAAGGAGAGTGGCTCCTTGAAGCGGACCTCACCCCGGATCTCTCCTAGCATGTCGATCTCCTCTCACGCTCGTGACGAACGACGCTGAGGCGAGCCAAGAGCTCTCTCCCCAGCTGGCCCACATCCCCCGCCCCGAGGGTGAGGACCAGATCCCCGGGTCGAGCTCTCTCGCACAGGTAGTCGACGACCCGCTCGCGGTCACTGCCCAGATACACGACCTCGCGCTGGCCATGGGCGGCGATCGCCTCGGCCAGCTCCCCGGCGTGGACCCCGGGGATCGGAGCCTCGCCCGCCGGATAGATATCCATGACCACCAGGGCGTCGGCCTGCTCGAAGGCGGTCAGGAACTCTTGCCGGAGGTGGAGCGTGCGGGTGTAACGATGGGGCTGGAAGACGGTGACCACGCGACGGTCGAAGCCGGACTTGGCGGCAGCCAGCGTTGCCCGGATCTCGGCCGGGTGGTGGCCATAGTCGTCCACCACCAGTACACCCCCCGCCTCCCCCTTGACCTGGAAGCGGCGCTGCACCCCGGAGAAGCCCGCGAGCGCGCGCTGGATCGTCGCAAAGGGGATCTCCAGCTCCAGGCCGACGGCGATCGCGGCCAGCGCGTTCAGGACGTTATGGCTCCCGGGGACGCGGAGCGCGCACTCGCCGAGAGCCCGGTCGCGCTCGGTGACCTCGAAGGAGCAGGTGAGCCCCGAGAACGAGACCCGATGCGCCGTGAGGTCAGCGTCCGACCGGAGCCCGTAGGTGATCAGCCGCTTCGCCACCTCCGGGATCATGAGCTGGATGTTGGGCTCGTCGAGGCAGAGCACCACGGCGCCGTAGAAGGGAACCTTGTTCGCAAACTGGAGGAACGTTTGGCGGATGGCCTCGAGAGAGCGGTAGTAGTCCAGGTGCTCGGCGTCCACGGTGGTGACCACCGCGATCGTCGGGGTCAGCTTGAGGAACGAGCCGTCAGACTCGTCGGCCTCGGCCACGAGGAACTCCCCCTGACCCATCCGGGCGTTGCCCCCGAGAGTGAGCACTCGGCCACCCACGACGGAAGTGGGATCGAACCCCGCCTCCTCGAGCACGGCGGCCACCATGGACGTGGTAGTGGTCTTGCCGTGCGTCCCGGCCACCGCAATCCCGTACTTCAGCCGCATGAGCTCCGCGAGCATCTCCGCCCGCGGGATGACCGGGATCTGGTGCCGGCGCGCCGCCTGCACCTCCACGTTGTCCTTGGCCACTGCGGAGGAGTACACGACCACGTGAGCCCCTTCGGTGTGCGCTCTGTCATGGCCGATCCAGACCTTGGCGCCCAGCTGCTCGAGCCGCTCCACGGCCTCCGAGCGCTTCTGGTCGGAGCCGGTGATCCGGTAGCCCATGTTCAGCAGCACCTCGGCGATCCCGCTCATCCCGGCGCCGCCGATCCCTACGAAGTGGATCTGCTGGTACTTCTTGTACATCCGAGCCCCCTTAGCCCACGTGCTGGGAGATGTTCAAGAGCAGCCCCGCCGCCACCATCGTCGTCAGGAGTGCCGAGCCGCCGAAGGAGACAAACGGCAACGGCAACCCCGTCGTGGGAAGCAGGCCGGTCACCACGCCGAGGTTGATGAGCGTCTGGCAGGCGAGGAACACCGTCAGGCCGAGCGCCAGGTAGGCGGCAAAGGGATCAGGCGCGCGGAGGCCGACCCGCACCCCCCGCCAGATCAGGACCATGAACAGCCCCACCACCGCCAGGGCGCCGATGAAGCCCAGCTCCTCCCCGATGATGGCGAACATGAAGTCGGTATGAGGCTCGGGGAGGTAGAAGAGCTTCTGCTTGGAGGCCCCGAGCCCATGCCCGAACCAGCCGCCCGACCCCAGGGCCAGGTAGGACTGGATGATCTGAAATCCGCTCCCGAGCGGATCAGCCCAGGGGTCCAGGAAGGAGACGACACGCTTCAAGCGGTAGGGCGCGGAGGCGACCGCCATGACCACCAGCGGCAGCGCTGAGACGGCCAGAAGGGCCATCTGCGAGAGCCGGACACCGGCCAGGAAGAGGAGTGCCAGGACGACGGCGAGGAGCGTCAGGCTGGAGCCGAGGTCTGGCTGGAGCAGCAAAAGCCCGGCCATGGCCCCCGTCACCGCGAGCGGCGGAAGGAGCCCGGTCCAGAAGCTGTGAAGCCCCACTGGGCGGCGGCTCAAGGAGAAGGCTAGGAATGAGACAAACGCCAGCTTGGCCAGCTCGGCCGGCTGGAAGGAGACCGGTCCCCACCTGATCCAACGCCGCGTGCCGTTGATCTCCTGGCCGAATAGAGGGATGAGCACCACGATCAAGAGCGCCAAGGACAGCACGAGCAGCGGCACCACGGCCGGCTCGAGCCGCCGGTAGTCGACGATCAACGCGGCCCAGAGGCCAGCGAAGCCGACAAGCGCCCAGAGGAGCTGCTTCTTCAGGAAGAAATACGGGTCCCCGAATCGGTCGGCGGCCACGATGGCGCTCCCCGAGTAGACCATGACCACCCCGAGGGAGACCAGCGCCACGACGGAGCCGAAGAGCCACAGATCGGGTGTGAGTTTCCTCGGCATCAGTAGTCCGAAAGCGCGTGAACGAGGCTCTCGAAGACCCGCCCGCGCTCCTCGAAGTTCTCGAACATGTCAAACGAGGCGCATGCGGGCGAGAGCAGCACGACCTCCCCGGGCTCGGCCGCCGCGCGCGCCCCGCGCACCGCCTGCTCCAGGGAGTCGGCGCCCTCCGTTCGCACCCCTGCCCGCTCGAGCGCCGGCTTGATCTTCTCCCGGTCCTCGCCGATCAGGATGGCCAGGCGGACACGGCCGCGCGCCGCCTCGGCCAGCGAGGCGAACTCCTGGCCCTTGCCTCGCCCTCCGGCGATGAGAATAATGGGCTCGGAGAAGCTCTCCAGGGCCCTGACGGTGGAGACCACGTTAGTCCCCTTGGAGTCGTTGTAATACGCCACCCCCCGCACCTCCCGGACCCATGCGAGACGGTGCTCCACCCCGCGGAAGGCGGCGATGGCCCGGCGGATCGAGGCGGAGGGCACCCCCGTCCAGAGGGCGCAGGCGGTGGCAGCCAGCACATTCTCCACGTTGTGCTGACCCCGGAGAAAGATCTCGGAGAGCGGGCAGATCCGCTCCGCCAACCCGTTCAGTCTCGCCACGATCCAGCCGTCCTGGCAGTAGACGCCGCGCTCCAGTCGGCGCTGGCGGCTGAAGAGGACCACCTGGGCGCGGGCCCGTGAGGCCAGCACCACGCTCTGCGCGTCGTCAGCATTGAGGATCGCGTAGTCCTGGGCGGTCTGGTTCTCGAGGATCCGGGACTTGGCGGCTGCGTAAGCGGCAAAGGTCCCGTGACGGTCCAGGTGATCTGGCACCAGGTTCAGGATCACCGCGGTGCGTGGGTGGAAGGCCTCGATGGTTTCAAGCTGGAAGCTCGAGACCTCCGCCACGATGATCCCGTCAGAGGGAAACTCCAGGACGTGGGCTGCGATCGGCGTGCCGATGTTGCCCGCGATCAGCACGGGACGGACCTGATCGCGGAGGAGCGCCCCGGTGAGCGCCGTGGTGGTGGTCTTGCCATTCGTCCCCGTGATGGCGATGATGTCGGCCTCCGTCGCCCGCCAGGCCAGCTCTAGCTCTCCGATGATCCGGATGCCCCGCTGCCGGACGGGCGCCAGGGCCTGGTGCTCACAAGCGACCCCGGGGCTCACCACAACCAGTTCAGCCGCCTCGAAGGCCTCAGGGGGGTGGCCGCCCGCGTAGAGTCGGACGCCGGCAGCGCTGAGCGCCTGCGCGTCAGCCGGGAGCGCGCTCAGAGGCTTGGCGTCGGTGGCGGCGACGCGGGCGCCGAGCGTCAGGAGAAGTCGGCAGGCCGCCACGCCGCTCCGGGCGAGCCCCACGACCGTAACCCTGCGCCCCTTGAGCCACTCCCGGTACACGGTGCCCCTCTCGCTCATCTGTTCAAGCAGCGCTGGAGCCATTCACCCCGCCTCCCCCGGCAGCCCTACCTGAGCTTCAGGGTGGCCAGGGCCAGGAGCGCCAGCGCAAAGGAGACGATCCAGAAGCGCACGATGATCTTCGGCTCTGACCAGCCGGCCAGTTCGTAGTGGTGATGGAGGGGTGCCATGCGCAGGAGGCGCTTGCCCGTCAGCTTGAAGCCAACCACCTGGACGATCACCGAGGCCGCCTCGACCACGTAGAGCCCGCCGATCAACGGCAGCAGGAGCTCCGACTTGGTGAGCACCGCCATCATCCCCATGGCGCCGCCGACGGCCAGTGACCCCACATCCCCCATGAAGACCTGGGCCGGATAGCTGTTGAACCAGAGGAACCCGAGCGAGGCGCCCACCAGGGCCCCGCAGAAAATCGTGAGCTCCCCGGCGCCCTTGACGTTGGGAATCAGGAGGTAGTCGGCGGCCTTGAAGTTCCCCGTGAGGTAGGCCAGGACGGTGAACGCCCCGGCGGCCATGATGACCGGGCCGATCGCCAGGCCGTCCAGCCCATCGGTCAGGTTCACCGCATTCGAGGCGCCCACGATCACCAGGATCGCAACGGGAATCCAGAACCAGCCCAGCGTGATCAGCCACCCTTTGAGGAAAGGAACCACGAGCGTGGTGGAGAAGCCAGCAGGCGGGAAGAGGTAGAGAGCGGTGAGCAGGGCGCCGACAAGCACGATCTGGAAGCCGAACTTCCGAGCGGCCGAGATCCCCTTCCCGGTCCGGAGCTTCCGGTAGTCGTCCACAAACCCGATGCACCCCAAGCCGGCCGTGGAGAGGAGGATCATCCAGACATAGCGGTTCTGCAGATTGACCCAGAGGAGCGTGGAAACCATGAGGGCACAGAGGATCAGAATCCCGCCCATGGTAGGGGTCCCGGCCTTGGCACGGTGGCTGGGCGGCGTGTCCTCCCGGATCGTCTCCCCGTCCGACTGAAACTGCCGGAGCTTTTCGATCAACCACGGCCCCACGAGGAAGGAGAGAAGCAGGGCTGTCAGGGTCGCCAGGGCTGTCCGGAACGTGATATAGCGGAAGACGTTGAAGACCACGTGTTCCGAGGCGAGCGGCACGAGGAGGTAGTAGAGCATCTCTCATTCGCCTCCTCCCAGCCTGGCTACCAACGCATGCACCACGCGCTCCATCCGCATCGCCCGCGACCCCTTCACCAGCAACGTATCACCGGGGGCCAGCCGTTTCATGAGCCGCCCCACGAGAGCCTCGGCGTTCTCGCTCCGGTGACTCTCCCCAAGGCCGGCCTCCAGGGCCTCCTCCACAGCGAACCGCATGAGGGGCCCCATCCCGATGAACTCGGCAACCCCCAGGGTGGCCACCTGCCGGCCGACCTCGCGGTGGGCGGCCTCAGCAAGCGGCCCCAGTTCCAGCATATCCCCGAGAGCGACGAGAAGCCGCACGCTCCCTTCCTTCTGAGCGCCGAGGGTAGCCAGCGCTGCACGCACCGATGCGGGGTTGGCATTGTAGGTGTCGTCCAGGATCCGGATCTCGCCCGCCCTCCGCCAGATCAGACGCCCCCGGGCGGGCCGGGCAGCCTCAAGCCCCCCGGCGATCTCCTCAAGGGAAAGTCCGACCGCGATCCCCGCTCCTGCGCTGGCCAGGGAGTTGACCACATTGTGGCGCCCCGAGAAGGCGAGGCGCACGGGGAGCTGCTGGCCGCGGATCTCGAGGGTGAAGGCGAGCCCTTCATGATCCTCCCGGATCTCTCCCGCCGCTCGCACTTCCGCCTCGGGACCGGTCCCGACGGTGACGACCCTGCCCCGGGCCTCGCCAGCCATCGCCCGCACCCACGGGTCATCCCAGTTCAGGACCACGCTCCCTTCCGTCGGGATCGCCCGCACCAGCGAAGCCTTCTCGCGCTGAACGCCCTCCAGGTTCTGGAAGAACTCGGTGTGCGCCGCTGACACCGAAGTCACCACCCCGACGGTGGGACGCGCCAGCTCGGTGAGGGAGGCGATCTCCCCGACTCTGCTGGCCCCGAGCTCCACCACCAGCGCCTGGTGCCCTGCGGAAAGACCGAGGAGCGTGAGTGGGAGCCCCCACTGGTTGTTGAAGCTCCCCACCGGCTTAAGCACCGTCCATCGGCGCTCGAGAACCGCCGCGATCATCTCCTTCACAGTGGTCTTCCCGTTCGAGCCGGTCACCGCCACCACCGGGATGCTGAACCGGCTTCGGTGATAGGCGGCCAGCCGGCCCAGCGCGTTCGTGGTCTCGTCCACCAGCACCACCGGCGCCCCGCCCGGGAGCGCGTCGGTCAGATGATGAACGATCAAGCAGGAGGCTCCGCGCGCCGCCGCTTCCACGACGTAGTCGTGACCGTCCAGGCGATGGCCCCGGACCGCAAAGAAGGCCTCACCCACACGCAGGGTCCGGCTGTCGATTGACACCCCCCTCACGGGCACGGCCAGGTCTCCCTGAATCAGGGCACCCTGGGTGGTGCGAACAATGTCCAGCACCGTGAACGGCGGCATAGACCTCCCTATGGCAAACGCTCCGCCAGGATCTGCCGGGCCACAGCCCGGTCGTCAAAGGGGAACAGTTCGGAGTCGACGATCTGGTAGGTTTCGTGGCCCTTCCCGGCGATCAGGACTGTGTCGCCAGGCCGGGCCCACGCGAGGGCTTCTCGGATCGCGGCACCCCTGTCCGCGATCATAGCATACCGGGTGGAGTCGGGCCAGGCGCGGCTCACCCCTACGGCGATCTCCTTGATGATGGCGTCAGGATCCTCGCTCCTCGGGTTGTCAGAGGTGATCCATGCCCGGTCCGAGCCCCTCGCGGCAATCTCCCCCATGATCGGGCGCTTCCCCCGGTCCCGGTCGCCTCCACACCCGAACACGACGGCGAGCCGTCCCCTGGTGAGTTTCCGCGCAGAGGCCAGCACGCGCTCCAGGGCATCGGGGGTGTGGGCGTAGTCCACCACGACCAAGAAGGGCTGGCCGGCCTCCACGCGCTCGAACCGGCCGGGGACCGACGCCACGCTTCCCAGCGCCTTCGCGACGGCCCGAGGCTCAAGCCTGAGCGCCACGCCGACGCCCATGGCCGCCAGCAGGTTCATGACGTTATGCTCCGCGACCAGGCTCGAGCGGATCGTGGCGCCCCCCTGCGGCGTTTCGATCTCCATCCTGATCCCGTCCAGCCCCGCGCTGAAGGCGCCGGGCTTGACCTGGGCGGAGGGGCCGAGACCGACGGTGACCGTAGGGAGTGAGAGGCCCGCCACCATGGGGGGGCCGGCGGGATCGTCCACGTTGATGACCGCGCACCGCGTCGTCTTCTTCGAGGCCGCCAGCAGGGTGAAGAAGCGCGCCTTAGCCTGACGGTAGGCCTCCAAGGTCTTGTGGAAGTCCAGATGGTCTTGCGTCAGGTTGGTGAAGACCGCCACGTCGAAATCAACCCCATCCACCCGGCGGAGCGCGAGCGCGTGGGAGGAGACCTCCATGGCCACGCCCTGGACCCTCTCCTGCACCATCCGCGCCAGGAGGGCCTGCAGGTCGAGGGCCTCGGGGGTGGTCTGGTTTGCGTGGAGCGCTTGGTTCCCCACCCGGTGCTGGATCGTTCCCACCACGCCGGTCTTCAACCCCGCCGCCCTGAGCAGTGCCTCCACCAGATACGCGGTGGTGGTCTTCCCGTTGGTGCCGGTGATCCCCACGAGCAGGAGCGCTCCAGACGGATGACCGAAATAGGCATCAGCCAGCTGGGCGAGGGCCTCGCGAGCAGAAGGGACGAGGACGCGGGCTGTTTTGCTCCCGGGCAGCGGATCGTCCCCCTCCGTCAGCACAACGGCCGCCCCTCTGGAGACGGCCTCGGCGATGAACCGCCTGCCATCTTCACGGAACCCTGGCACGGCGACGAACATCTCCCCCGCCTTCACCTGGCGCGAGTCCGAGGTGAGACCGCTCAAGCTGGCCGGCAGCCGCCCCAACACCGTCTTTGCCTCGAGGCTGTCGAGCAGCCTTCGCGCGGGGACAACCCGGTCTCTCATTACTGACGTCCCGTCGGCGGGGCGAGATCAAGCCGGCAGCGCATTCCCCGCTCGATCCGGACTCCTGCGGCAGGCTTCTGGGCCACGACCACTCCCCCTCCATGGATCTCCACCTGCATCTCGTACGCCGCCAGCGCTGCGAGGGCCAGACGGAGCGGCTTCCCGACGAGGGAAGGCATCCGCGGCCACTCCGCGTTCCAGGTGCCCGACTCGGCGCGCGAAACAGGAATCACCAACCCGGCCGGAAGGCTGCGCACGATCTGGACCGGCGCCGTGTCACGGGGCGGCACATTGAGGTATTCGAGCGTCGCACGCCCGATGGCCGAGAAGATCGGGGCCGCCACCTCGCTCCCCCAGCGGGCGTTGGCAGGTTCGTCCACGAGAACCAACATCGCCACTCGCGGCTCCTCGGCCGGAGCAAATCCCACGAAGGAGAGGACTCCCGGTTTTCGGGAGTAGCGCCTCGTGACGGGGTCCAGCTTCTGGGCCGTGCCGGTCTTCCCCGCCACATCGTACCCCCGGATAGCAGCGTTCTGGCCCGTGCCCTCCCTCACCACCCGGGTCAGGATCCGGGTGAGCGCCCGACTCGTGGCCGGAGAGACGACCCGCCGGATCACGCGGGGTTCGAAGACCCCGAGAGGTAACCCGTCAGCATCCAGGAGGGTGCGTACCACCTGAGGCTGGAGCAGCTCGCCCCCGTTGGCCACAGCGGCGAACGCCATGACCATCTGGAGCGGGGTCACCGAGATTTCATGGCCGATCGACAGCGCCGCCAGCGAGAGCTTGGACCATCGCGAGAGGCTCCAGACTCTGCCCCGGCTCTCCCCGGGCAGCCCGAGGCCGGAGAGGCTCCCGAAGCCGAACTTGCCGATGTACCGGGAGAACCGTTCCCCCCCGAGCGCCACGCCCACCTTGACTGCGCCGACGTTGGAGGAGCGCTGGAGAACCTCGGAGAAGGTGAGCCAGCCATACCGTTTCCAGTCGTGGATCACGGTGTTGGCCACGGTGATGGCCCCTTGCTCCGCGTAGACCAGGTCACCGGGCCTCACCACACCTTCCTCGAGGGCGGCGGCAGCCAGCACCACCTTGAAGATAGAGCCCGGTTCGAAGGGATCGGTAATGGCGCGGTTTCGCCACTCGGCCGGTCTGGCCTTCACGAAGCTGTTCGGGTTGAAGGTGGGACGAATCGCCACGGCGAGCAGCTCGCCGGTCCGAGGTTCCACCATCACCGCCATGGCGACCTTCGCCTTGGTCCTGCGCCAGACCAGGTCGATTTCTCTCTCCGCCAGGTACTGGATGGTCGAGTCCAAGGTGAGCTGGACGCCCCGGCCGCGGACAGAAGGCTTCAGCACCGAGAGCCTCCCGCTCACCTCGCGCCCCCGCGCGTCGCGCTCCACGAGCGCGAGGCCCGGCCGACCAGCGAGGTGATGGTCCCACGCCAGCTCGACCCCCTCGAGCCCGTGGTCGTCCACTCCCACGAAGCCAAGCACATGCGCGGCCAATCCCCGGTTCGGGTAGAGCCTGAGGGAGTCTTGAACCAGGCCGAGCCCGGGCTCCACCAGGCCGCGCAGCGACCGCGCAACCGAGGGCGGGAGCTTCCGCTTCACCCAGATAAAAGGCCGGTCGGTCGCGAGGCGTTTGGCAATCGCCCGCGCGGACTCCCCGAGCAGGGGTGCCAACAGCTGCGCCAGCCGGGCGGGATCCTCGATCCTGGCGGGGTGCGCGTAGAGGGACTCGGTAGTGACTGACACCCCCAGCGGGCGGCCGTTCCGATCCACGATGGGGCCGCGCTTGGGCCTGAGCGCAATGGTCTTCGAGCGCTGCGCCTCCGCCAGGCGGGAGAGCTCATCGTGCTGGAAAATCTGGAGCGCGACGAGTCGGATGAGCAGGCCGAGGAAGGCGCAAGCCAGAACGGTCGCGAGGACGAGCACCCGAGAGCGGGAGGGACCGATCGAGCTCTCAGTCATACTCGGTCGGGCGCTCCACCCTCAATGTCACGGAACTCGTGGGACGCCAAGCGCGGAGACCTCCCAGGCCGTCTGGGGCGCACTGCCAGGAACGACAAACTCCCGCGCCAGCCTCAGCTGATCGGGGGCCGGCGGGCCCATCCCCAGCTCTGCGCGCGCCTTCAGCTCGATCCGCCGCAACGAGCCGAGCGTGGCGAGTTCCACCCGGAGCTGGCGATTCAGCTCCTCCAGCTCACCTCTGGCCGCCCGCAACTCCTCGAGGCGGTACGAGAGCTGGACAGAGTGAATCTCCAGCGCCACCACTCCAAGGACTCCGACCACCACGCATGCCGACAGCCCCATCGCCAGCCCCATGGTCCTCAGCCGGCGCCGGTCGCGCTCACGCACGGGGGAGCCGGAGCGGCTACGCGGCGACACGACTGCTCTCCATGCGCTCCAGAACACGGAGCTTGGCGCTTCGGGAGCGGCGATTGGCCCGCACCTCGTCTCGGCACGGAGTAACGGGGGCCGGCGTGAGCTCGGCAAACGGGCCCGCCGCGAGGCTCTTGAAGATCCGCCGCACCACCCGGTCTTCCCCGGAATGGAAGCTGATGACCCCCAGGCGACCGCCCGGCGCCAGCAGTGTCGCAGCCTGAGGAAGCCCCTCAGCCAGCGCCGCAAGCTCGTCGTTCACCGCCATCCTGAGTGCCTGGAAGGTCCGCGTCGCCACGTGGCTCCGCCGGGGCCACGCGCGTCGCGGCACTGAGGCCTTGACCACCTCAACCAGGTCAGCGGTGGTCCTGATCGGCGCCGACCCCCGGCGGGCGATAATCCCCCGGGCGATGCGCTGGGCGTGAGGCTCCCCGCCGTACTCCGAGAGGATCCGGACCAGCTCGGCCTGGGAGAGGGTCCGGAGCAACCGGGCCGCGGTGCGCCCTCCCGACGGATCAACGGACATCTCCAGTGGCTCAACCCGGAGGAACGAGAAGCCTCTCCCGGAGGATTCGATCTGAGCGGATGAGAGGCCCAGGTCCAGCAGCACGCTCTCGGCTACATCCACCCCCGCCTCCCGCGCGAGGCGACCGAGCTGCCTGAAGTTCCCCTTTCTCAACACCACGCGGGCCCCGAACCGGGCGAGGCGAACCTCAGCACGTGCCAGCGCTTCGGCATCCGCATCGATCCCCAAGAGCCTGGTCATTGCCGGGCCGGCCTCCAGGAGCAGTTCCGCATGTCCACCCTCTCCCACCGTGCCATCCACCACCCATCCTCCGCGCCTGGGTCGCAGGAGAAACAAGACCTCGTCCACGAGCACCGGGAGGTGCGCGACCGCCCCCCGGACTTCACCCATTAGATCCCCATGCCCCCGAGCCTCTCGAGCACCGTCGGGATCTGATCTTGATGCGTCCGGTCAAACTCCTCGAAGCGGCGCCGGTCCCAGACCTCGAAGTGCAGGAGCCCGCCGCCGACGATGGTCACGTCTTTGACCAGTCCCACCTCGGCGCGACACTCCGGCGGAAGCTGGATCCGGCCCTGGCGATCCAGGCTCGCATCACGCGCTTTGGAGGTGAAGAGGCGGGCAATAGCCTTGCGCTCGGGACTGAAGGTTGGAAGCTGGCGCACCTTCTCCTCGACGCGCTGCCATTCTTCCAGCGGATAGACCTCGAGGCAGTGCTCGTTGGGCACCACGATCAGGTTCTCGCCGAAGTGCTCCAACTGAGCCTCGCGGAATTTGGCGGGAATACTGAGCCGCCCTTTCGGGTCGATCGTGTGATGGAAACGGCCCCGAAACATGTTCTCCGCTTTATGCCAACGATGTCCTGTTCGTGGGGTGTTGATACCACTTCATGGGATTTCATCCCACTTTAAGGGGCCATCCTACACAGGCCCGAAAATCGTGTCAAGCGGAAAATGTTGATTTTTCCACGAAATGCACGACGATCGAGCAGGGGCGATCTCTGGGGGAAGGAGAGCAGGACACCTACAGCGGGTTGAGGAGATGGCGGGAGGAGAGCCCGGGAGCGAGGGATCTCAGGTGAGGAGGCTCACCCCCACTGAGCCCTGCCTCGGGCACTCGAGGCCCGGTAGTACCGCAGGGCCTCGGGAATCCACCGCTGGATCTGCCTGATTCGAGCGCCGTGGGAGGGATGCGTGGAGAGGAACTCGGGGGGCCTGCCCCGCCCTCTGGTCGCCGCCTCCATGCGCTGCCAAAACGAGATGGCCGCGCGCGGGTCATAGCCGGCCCTGGCCATGTAGATCAGCCCGAGGCGGTCGGCCTCGGACTCCTGGGCCCGGCTGAACGGCAGGATAACGCCCACGGAAGCGCCGGCGCCGAGAAGAGTGGCCACGCGCCGAACTGTGCGGGGGTCCCGATTGGCCATGCCCACCTGAACGGCGGTGAGCCCGACCTGCACCAGGAGCCCCTGGCTCACCCGCTCCGCGCCGTGGCGGGCGATGGCGTGGGCCACCTCGTGCCCGATGACCGTGGCCAGCCCGGCATCGTCCTTGGTGACCCGCAGCATCCCCGTGTACACCGCCACCTTCCCGCCGGGCAAGGCGAAGGCGTTGATCCGCTTGTCGCCTTCAATCACGGTGAACTCCCACCGGTAGTCCGTGCGCCCGGTGGCCGAGGCAATACGGCTGCCGACCCGCCTCACCATTGCATTGAGCTCCGGGTCTCGGGAGACTTTGGATTTCCCCAGGATTTGCCGGTACGCCTGCAGCCCCATCCGCACTTCCTGAGCCTCGGAAAGGAGTATCAGCTGCGAGCGACCCGTAATGGGGACGGTCTCGCAGGCCACCCAGAGGCCCAAGAGGAGCAGAAGGCCGGTCGCTAGCCCCAAACGCGTCCGCATAACAACCCCTACTGTACAACCGGATCGGTCACGAGGGAATCTCGATCGCCGAGTCGAGGATGGCACGGGGCCCAGCGGCCGGCGCCGGAGACAGGACCGGTCAGAGGCTGCTCAATCGGGCGTAGGAGCGGGAGGTTGCTTGCTCCAGTCGTAGAAGCCCTTGCCGCTCTTCCGGCCGAGGTCACCACGCTTGACGCGCGCCTCGAGCGCTTTCGGGGGGAGGTCCTTGGCTTCCTTGGTGATCTCGTAGGTCTCGAGCCGCGCGTTGTACCCGATATCGAGGCCGGAGAAGTCGGCGAGCTTGAACGGCCCCATCGGGTGGTTCAGGCCCAGCTCAACGGCCTTGTCGATGTCAGCGAAGGAGGCGACGCCCTCTTCGAGGAGGTAATACGCCTCCCGGGCGAGCGCGCGGAGGATGCGGTTGACGAGGAACCCCGGGAGCTCCTTGCGGAGGATGACCGGCTCACGGCCGATCTTCCTGGTCAGGGCGGCCACGAGGTCCACCGTCTCTTCACTCGTCTCCCTCCCCTTCACCACTTCGACCAGCCGCATCACCAGCGGGGGGTAGAACCAGTGCATGTTGGCGCACTGCGCGGGCCGCTTGGTGGCCGTCGCGATCTGCGAGATCATCAGCGTGGAGCTGTTGCTGGTGACAATCGCGTGGGGTGGGCAGCTCAGGTCCAGCGTGGCGAAGCATTCCTTCTTCGGCTCCAGGCGCTCGATGATCGCCTCGATCACGAAATCGGCGGCGGAAGCGGCCTGCTCCAGATCGGGGTCGAGCTCCACCCGAGCGATGGCCGCCTCCATTTCATCTTTCGTCATCTGGCCTTTGGCCACCCGCCGCTCCAGGTGCCCGCGGTTGGTCTTCATGGCGCGATCGAGGATCTCCTCGGAGAGGTCGTTCAGCGTGACCTGAAAGCCGTGCAGAGCCGCCTGCATCGCGATCTGGGAGCCCATCTGGCCTGCTCCCACTACCAGAATGCGTTTGATGTCATCGACCGTCATCGGAATCTCCTCCGCGCCCTTGCCCGCGGTCAGGCACGCACCGGGGTGCCCTCCCTCGGTCAGGACCCTGTCGCCTGCTCACTCGGACGGGGGCCTCGGCGGCCCCCTCCGAAACCTCCCCCTTCAGCTTGCGCGGGCAAAGCCCGCGCTCGAACAGCCCCGCCTTGGTGCGCGCCTCGTGCCCGGGGCTGCGTTGGGCGGCTCGGAGCGCTCCGGCGTCCTGCGCTTCACCGCGCGCTACGGCTTGTCGGATTCGGTCGCGGAGGGCACCCCGACGCATGCACCCTAGGTCGCCTGTTCGCCCAACATCTGCACGTTTGTGCCCACTTTTGGCAGGACGCCACTGGCGCCGGGCCGAGAACCGAGCAGATCAAGGACGCAGGGAGGAGCCCACCGGAGGCGTACTCCCTGTACGTTGAGGATGGGTGACGACCGCCCGATGACCAACGGCCGAAGGCCATCCTTGGCGGGCACCCACGAAGTGGGTCGTGCGACGGTTATCGGCACGGCGCTAGCTGATGGGCGGCCGCTTCCCCGCCCAGGGCTGGGCCGCCTCGAAGCAGGCTGAAGCCCGGAGCACCGTCTGATCGTCGAAGCGGCGCCCCACAATCTGGAGCCCGATGGGGAGGCCGTCCCGGGTGAAGCCGCACGGCACCGAGGCGGCAGGCTGGCCCGTCAGGTTGAACGGGTATGTGAACGGGATCCAGCCGTAGATCGGAATCGGCCGGCCCGCGATCTCTGCGGGGTTGTCGATCCCCACTCTGAAGGGCGGGCAGGCCACCGTGGGGGTGAGCAGCAGGTCGTACCGAGCGAAGAACTTCCTGACGTGGTCGCAGAACGTCAACCGGTCGAACCAGGCCTGGACGTACTCGGTCGGTGACCACTTGAGCGCGTCCTCGATGATCCTGACCAGCCCTCCCTCGATCTCCTGCCGGCGCTCGGGCAGGTACGGGGCGAGCCTGGTAGCGATGCCCCCGCAGAAGATCACCTCCCAGGCCTCATGAGGGCTGGGCCACCCGGGGCCAGCTGCCTCCACCCGGCATCCGAACTCCCTGAACTGCCTCGCGGCCTTCTCACACACGGTCTGGACTTCGGGATCCACCGTCGCGTAGCCGAGGTCCGGGCTCCACGCCACGCGGAGCCCTTTGAGGCTCTTTCCCCTGAGGCTCTTGAGGAAGTCGATCTGCTGGGCCGGGAGCGAAGCCAGGTCCCGCTCGTCCGGCCCGGCCAGGACGTTCAGCATCAGGGCCGCATCAGCCACGGTCCGCGTCATGGGTCCGGCGTGCGAGAGGCTCCAGGCGGCGCTGAACGGATAGACCGGGACTCGCCCGAAGGACGGCTTGATGCCGAAAATGCCGGAGAAGGAGGCGGGGATCCGGATCGAGCCCCCGCCGTCGGTGCCCACCGCGAGCGGAGCCATCCCAGAGGCCACGGCTGCGCCCGCCCCTCCGCTCGACCCCCCGGGAGTCTGCTCGGGATTCCACGGGCTCCGGGTAATTCCGAAGACCAGATTATGGGTCGCTCCGATCCAGCCGAAGGCCGGAGTGTTGGTCTTCCCCACCAGGATGCCGCCCGCGGCCGTGAGGCGTTCGACCGCGGGAGCGTCCTCCGAGGGGATGTGATCGTCGTAAAGCCTCGACCCCCAAGTGGTGCGAACGCCTTTGGTGATCAGGAGGTCCTTGATCGAGAACGGGACGCCGTGGAGGGGACCGAGCCTCGCCCCTTTCCGCATCAGCGCGCGCTCCGCGGCCCTGGCCGCTCGACGGGCCGCCTCCGCGGTCACGGTGCAGTAGGCATTGAGCGTCGGGTTCAGCCGCTCGATGCGGGCCAGGACCGCGCTCACCACCTCCACCGGCGAGACCCTCTTCCGCCTGATCGCCCCCGCCAGCTCAACGGCGGACATCCAGCAGAGCTCGTCGTTCGCCATCCCTCGCTCCCTCGCCCGGCTGTCAACCCTTGAGGTGGAAGACGACCATCTTGAGCTCGGTCATCTCCTGCACGGCGTAGCGCGGCCCCTCCTTGCCGAAGCCCGACTCCTTGAGGCCGCCGTAGGGCATCAGGTCCGCCCGCCACTGGGGGCCCCAGTTGACGTGGAGGTTACCGGACTGGACCTCCCGCGCAAAGCGCATGGCCCACTCCAGGCTCTCGGTGAAGATGCCGGCCGACAGCCCGTAGACCGAATCGTTCGCCAGGGCGATCGCCTCGTCGATGTTGTTGAAGGGGGTCACGGCCACCGCCGGGCCGAAGAGCTCCTCGCAGGAGATCCGCATCTCGGGCTTCACGTCCGCGACGACAGTCGGAGCGTAGATGGCGCCGCGACGCTCGCCCCCCACGACGACGCGCGCCCCCGTGGCCACTGCCTCCTTGACCCACTCTTCGACCCGGACGGCATCCCGCTCCCGCACCATGGGCCCGACCTTGGTCTCCTCCCGAAGCTGATCTCCCATGGCCAGGGCCGCCACCTTCGGCTTGAGGGCATCCAGAAAGTCGCCGTACACCTTCCCGGAAGTCAGCACTCGCTGGGTGGAGATGCAGACCTGCCCGGCATTGGCGTACCCCGTGGCCGTCACCGCCGCCGCGACCTTGTCCAGATCGGCGTCGGACATGACGATCAGCGGGGAGTTGGAGCCCAGCTCCATGGTCACCTTCTTGAGCGCGCCGAACTTGCAGATCCGCTCTCCCACATCCCGGCTCCCCGTGAACGTGATCTTGCGAACCCGGCGGTCCGAAACCAGCGCATCCCCGATCTCCCCTCCCGAGCCGGTGAGGCACTGGATCCCTTCGGGTGGCACTCCCGCCTCCAGAAGAATCTCGGTCAGCTTCAAGGCCGAGAGCGGGGTATCGGTGGCGGGCTTTACGACCACCGCATTGCCTGCCGCCAGGGCCGGCCCCACCTTGTGGCAGACCAGGTTCAGCGGGAAGTTGAACGGGCTGATCGCCACCACGACGCCGCACGGGACCCGGATCGTGAAGCCGAACCGCTTCCCGCCGGCCGGGTCGGCGTCCAGGGGGATGGTCTCGCCGTGGATGCGCTTGGCCTCCTCCGCCGAGCCCATGATGGTCTCCACCGCCCGGCCGGCCTCCCCGCGGCCTTCGCCAATGACCTTGCCCTCCTCCATCGAGATGAGCCGGCCCAGCTCTTCCCGCCGGGAGTCGATCAGCTGTGCGGCCTTCGTCAGGATCTTCCACCGCTCGTGGCCGGAGAGCTGGGCCATCGCCTTGGCCCCCCGCTCCGCGGAGGCCAACGCCCGGTCCACATCGCCTAGGTCGGCGCGCGGGACGGTGTCGATCACCGAGTTGTCGTATGGGTTCACGACTCCGATCTTCTGAGGCTTGTCGATCCACTGCCCTGCCACATACATCTTCATGCGCCAATCCCCCTTCGAAACTTACGCGCCGCGCAGCCGCGATCGAACGCGTGTCGGAGCGCGTCGCTCATGAGGTCCTGGTCGAAGACTCCGCGCGTGATTACTGCGCTGTCTAGGCGTGATCCTTCTACGTCCTTTTGGGGCCACTGTCAAGCCCTTACCGAGACCGCAAAAGCCATCCGCATCCCTCGAGGCGCTCTCCCCGCTCTCGGGTCTTCCCAGGAGGGGTCGAGGGAGGACCGAGCGGAGGGTCAGCCGCCCAGATAGAGCTGCCTCACCTGAGGGTCTTGCAGGAGGCGGGGACCTGTGTCTTCGAAGCGGTTGCGTCCGAGCTCGAGGACATAGCCCCGATCGGAAACCTCCAGCGCCCGGCGGGCGTTCTGCTCCACCATCAGCAGAGTCATGCCGGAGGCCTTGAGCTCCACAAGCTTCTCGAAGAGGTTTTCGATGACGCGGGGCGCCAGCCCCAGGGAGGGCTCGTCCAGCATCAGGAGCTTGGGCTCGAGCATGAGCGCCCGGCCGATCTCGAGCATCTTCTGCTGGCCTCCGCTGAGGGTCCCGGCGAGGGCGCGCTCTTTGTCGCCAAGCACCGGGAAGCGCTCGTAGACCCGGGCGATGTCCTGCTCGATCCGCCCGTCCCGCCGGATGAACGCCCCGAGCTCCAGGTTCTCCCGCACCGTCATAAGGGGCCAGATGCTCCGCCCCTGCGGCACGTAGGACAGCCCGCGGCGCAGTCGCTCTTGCGGGCGGAGCTGCCCCACCTCCTTCCCGTCGAAGCGCAGGCTGCCCGCGCGGAGCGCCAGGAGGCCGAAGATCGCCTTCATGGCGGTGGACTTCCCGGCCCCGTTAGGCCCGATGACTGAAATCATCTCCCCGTACCCCACGCTGAGGGAGACACCGTGGAGGATGACGATGCGGCCGTAGCCGCTCACCAGCCCTCGCACGTCCAGCAGCAGGTCAGCGTCCAAAGTAGGCCTCGATGACATCCTTGTGGCGCTGGATGTACGCGGGCTCGCCGGCCGCAATGGCCCGGCCGTGGTCGAGCACCACCACCCACTCGCAGAGGTTCATTACCACTTTCATATCGTGCTCCACGATGAGGAAGGTCGTCCCCTGCTCGCAGAGCTTCCTGATCTTGTCGAGGAGGCTATTCAACAGGGTGCGGTTCACCCCGGCAGCAGGCTCGTCAAGCAAGACGAGCGCAGGGTCGGAAATGATGGCGCTGCCGAACTCGAGCAATTTCTGCTGGCCGTAGGAGAGATTGCCGGCGGGCTCATCGCGGAGCGGCAGGAGGTTCAGCATGCCGAGGATCTGCCCCGCCTTGTCCCGAATCTCCCGTTCGTGGCGGCGGATCGCGGGGGTGCGGACGAGGCTCTGCACCCACTTCTCCCCGAAATGCTGCTGGGCCGCCATCAACAGATTGTCCAGCACGCTCATCCGGGGAAACACGCGGATGATCTGGAAGGTACGGGCGATCCCCTTGAGCGCGATCTCGTGAGTCTTGAGCCCCATGAGCGAGTGCCCCCGGTAGACCATGTCCCCCCGGTCGGCTTGATAGATGCCCGTCAGGAGGTTGAAGACGGTGGTCTTGCCAGAGCCGTTGGGACCGATCAGCCCCGTGATGCTGTGCTCTCTCACGGCGAAGCTGCAGTCGTCCACCGCCGTGATCCCCCCGAACCGCTTGGTGAGCCCGCGAAGCTCTAGCATGGCGCCCTAGCTCTCGCTCTCCGCCTCGAGGGTGGAGGGACGCCGGCGCCCTCGCGTGACCCAGCTCCAGAGGGCCTCGAGCCCTCCCCACATCCCCCGAGGCATGAAGAGGATCACCACCATAAGCAGCAGGCCGTAGAAGACCGCCCACGACTCCTTCGGCACGCTCAGAACGCCCGGCAGCTCGGTCAGCCTCTCGGGGAGCTGGGTGAACACAATGGCCCCCAGCACCGGCCCGTAGAGCGCGCCCGAACCCCCCGAGATGACCATGATCAGGATATAGATGGCCTCGATCAGGATGAAGTTGATGGGCTCGAGGAACTGGATGTAGTGAGCATAGAGGCTTCCGGCGACCCCCGCGTAGAAGCCGCTGATGGCGAAGGAAAGGATCTTGTACTTCTTGGTGTGCAGACCCATCGTCTCGGCCAGGTCCTCGTCTTCGCGGATCGCGATGAAGGCCCGTCCCAACCGCGAGTTTACGATGACGGCCATGACCGCCGTGCCCGCGACAGCGAAGCTTGCCGTCAGGTAGTAGAAGGACCGGACGGAGACGAACTCGACGTCCACCAGCCCGAAGAGATGGATGCCGCTGGGAGGCGGGATGCCGACCAGCCCCATCGGGCCCTGGGTGAGGGAAATCCAGTTGATCATGACCATGCGCGCGACTTCGGCGAAGCCGATGGTGGCGATGGCAAAGTAGATCCCTCTGAGATTCAGAGCCGGGATGCCGACGCCGATCGCGACGAGGGCCACGAAGAGCCCCGCTGCCGGGAGGGCGAGCCAGAAGTTGAGGCCTACGCGCATCATGAGGAGGGCGGAGGCGTAGGCTCCGATCCCCCAGAACGCCGCCTGGGCCTTGGAGAGCTGGCCGGTGTAGCCCATGATGAGGTTCAGGCCGTGGGCCAGCAGCAGGTAGATGGCGGTCAGGATGAGGAGGTGGAGCTCGAACTCGTTCTCGGTCAAGCTCGGAATGAGGAACACGAAGGCGACGATGGCGAGGCCGAGCAGCGTCTTCATCGGGTGATCTTTCCCAGGACGCCCTCGGGCCGCAAGAGCAGGACCCCGATCAGGACGACGAAGCCAATGGCCTCCTTGAACTCCGACCAGAAGATGCCGCCCAGTGTCTCGGCAAAGGCGAGCACGAGGCCTCCGAGGATGGCGCCGGGCACATGCCCCATCCCGCCCAGGACGATCACCACGAAGGCCTTCAGCCCGGGCGTGAACCCCATCTCCGGGTAGACAGTGAAGATGGCGCCCACCAGGCCGCCCGCGGCCGCGGCCAGGGCGGAGCCTATCATGAAGGTCACCGAGACCACCCGGTCCACGTCGATGCCCACCACCACGACCGCCTCGCGGTTCTGGGCCGTGGCGCGCATGGCTTTGCCCATCCGCGTCTTCTGGATAAACAGGTAAAGGCCGCTGATGAGCAGCACGCAGACCAGCAGGGTAATCAGCCGCTGGAGCGTGAAGGCCGCGCCCAAGCCGCTCAGAATGACGTTCGACGCCTTGCTCGGGATGATGCGCGGGATGCTGGTCCAGACCAGGCGGGCGCTGGCCTCGAGGAAGACGAGGAGGCCGAGGGAGACCAGCAGCGTGTCGATCATCGGGTGCTCACGGAGGGGCTTGAAGACGAGCTTCTCCACCACGACCCCTCCGATGGCGATGACCACCATGGCCACGGCCACCGAGAGGACGTACGGGAGCCCCAGCAGCGCGGCGCCGAAGAAGGTCAGGTACGCCCCGTACATGTAGAAGGTGCCGTGGGCGAAGTTGATGATGCGCATGATGCCGAAGACCAGGGTCAGGCCGATGGCCACCATGGCGAAGATGCCGCCGTTGATCAGCGTGTTGGCCAGCTGCTGGGGAAGCTGGCTCCAGAGCTGCTGGGCAAAACTCTCCATGAGTCGGTTCGGCGGGCGGGCTCAAGACGCACCCCGCCCGCCGATTGCGGCGGGCGGGGGCGGAAGCCGTACCAAAGGGCGCGCTTACTGGTAGATGATGGTGCGCTGCCCCTTCTCGAAGCGAGCCAGGCCTGGCCGGACCGGGGCCTGGCCGTTCTCGTCGAAGTAGAGCATGTGGCCGGGATAGGAGTAGACCCCCTTCATCCGCGTCTCCGCGATGGCGTCGCGGATCTTGGCGCGGTCAGTGGTCGTGTTGGCGCGCTCCATGGCCCGGGCGATCACGTAGATGGCGTCGTAGGTGGGCGCGGAGAGGAAGTTCGGGTTGCGGCCCACCTTGGCGCGAAACTTCTTGACGAACTCCTGGACCATGGGGTCCTTCTGGTTGGCCTCGAAGGCGGTCACCACCCAGACGCCGTTCACGGCCTCGCCCCCCCTGGCCACCTCATCCTGGGCGCAGCCGGTCGAAGCAATCAGCGTCTTGTAGCCGAGCTGCCGCGCCTGCTTGATGAGCTGGATGCAGGTGGGGATAGCCCGCGAGACGAGGTAAAGGGCCTCGGGGTTCTTCGCCTTGATCGCGGTGAGCTGGGCGACAAAATCCTCAGACTCGGCCAGGTAGTACTCCTTGGCAAGGACGTCCACCCCGTTCTCTTCGAACTTGGCCGAGAATTTCTTGACCGAGCCCCTGCCGTAGTCGTCGTTCACGGCGATCATGCCGATTGTCTTGATCTTCAGGCTCTCGATCACGTGCCCGACCAGCGCGTTGGCCCGCATCGTGCTGGTTTCCTTGTTCCGGAACATCCACTTGTTACCGCTGGCCGTGATCTTGGGGTTGACCGAGATCGACGTGATCTGGGGCACCTGATTCTGCTGGGTCACCCTCATCTCGGCAAGGGTGACGGAGCTGCAGTAGGACCCCAGGATGACGGGCACCTTGTATTTCGAGATCAGCCGGCGCACGGCCGACACGCCGACCGCCGGCCGGCAGGCGTCATCTTCGAGCTGTATGCGCAGCTTGTGGCGCTCCCCCCCGACCAGGATGCCTCCTTCCGCGTTGATCTCCTCCACCGCCAGGTCGATGGCCCCCTTCACATAGACATGCGACTCTGAAGGCCGGCCTGTAACGGGGTTCGTGACGCCGATGACGACGTCATGGGCGAACGCCGGCGCCACGGCGGAGAAAGCGCCTCCCCCAACTAGACCCATGGCAACAACCAGAGCGAGAAGTGTTTTACTGCCCCTCATATTGCCCCTCCTCTTTGCCGAATTCCTTCTTGGCGCTCCGGGAATCACACATATCCATCGGCCAAGGTTGGGAGGAATATAGGCGGGGTCAGGGGGGGGTGTCAAGGGGGTGCCGGGAGATTCCTCAGACCAGCCGCGGGCCTCAGCAACGGCCCGCCAGACCATGGAAAGAGGACCCCTCTGGACCGAGCATGACCGGACTGAGCCGGCGTTCAGTCACGGGCGGGTGGGAGGAGTGATCGGGCCGGCAAGGACCCGGGCCATCTCCCGAGATGTGCACGAGCTCAGGCACGATCGCCTCGACAGGGGGCCTGGCTTCACGTATCATGAGTTGGTATCCTGCTGATCCGTCAACCGTTCGGACCTCATGGGCAAGCCCCCACCTCGGCGCCGCCTCCCTCGGTCGCGCGGGAGTGCCTCGTCGCCCAGGGGCGCTCCGCTTCTCCGCGTCCCGACCGACGACCAGATATGAGGGTTGATGGCATTGATCACGTAGTGCTCACGGTGCGCGACATCCGCGTGACCTGTGAGTTCTACTCGCGCGTGCTGGGGATGCAAGTGGTCACGGTCGGAGATGGCCGAACCGCGCTCCGGTTCGGGAAGCAGAAGATCAACCTTCACCAAGCAGGGAGAGAGTTCCAGCCGAAGGCCCTACACCCCACGCCGGGGTCGGGAGACATCTGCTTCATCACCGAGATCCCGCTGGAGCGCGTGAGGGAGCACATGAGGTCATGCGGAGTGGAGATCGTGGAAGGCCCCGTGAGGAGAACGGGAGCCCGGGGGCCGCTCGAATCGATCTACGTGCGCGATCCAGACGACAACTTGATCGAAATTTCGAACGTTCGAGAGGCGACGGCATGAGGACACGCGTGGAGACCGACACCATGGGGGCGATCGAGGTTCCGGCAGACCGCTACTGGGGCGCCCAGACCCAGCGGTCGCTCCGCTACTTCCGGATCGGCGGTGACCACTTCCCCCGGGAGATGATCCGGGCCTTCGGGATCCTCAAGAAGGCTTGCGCGCTGGTGAACCGCGAGCTCGGACTCCTGTCCGAGGATAAGACCCGGGCAATCGTTCAGGCGGCGGATGAGGTGATCGACGGGAAACTCGATGCCCATTTCCCCCTGGTGGTGTGGCAGACCGGCAGCGGCACCCAGACCAACATGAACGCCAACGAGGTCATTGCGAACCGGGCCAACGAGCTACTCGGCAGCCCGCTGGGCTCGAAGAAGCCGGTCCACCCCAACGACGACGCCAACAAGAGCCAGTCCTCCAACGACACCTTCCCCACCGCGATGCACATCGCCGCTGTGGAGCAGATCCGCGGGCGGCTCTTCCCCGCGGTTCGGCGGCTCCGGGAGACGTTGGACGGCAAGGCTCGGGCCTTCGCCGACCTGGTCAAGATCGGCCGGACTCACCTCCAGGATGCCGTGCCTCTCACGCTCGGGCAGGAGATCTCGGGGTGGGTGAGTCAGCTCGACCACGCGCTCGGCCACCTCGAGGCCGCGATGCCGCACCTCCACGAGCTGGCCATCGGGGGGACCGCGGTCGGGACGGGGCTCAACGCCCACCCGGAGTTCGGCGCCGGCGCGGCCAACAAGATCGCCGAGCTGACGGGGCAGCCGTTCCTTTCGGCGCCGAACAAGTTCGAAGCCCTGGCCGCCCACGATGCCCTGGTGGCTGCCCACGGCGCGCTCAAGACCCTGGCGGCAGGCCTCATGAAGATCGCCAACGACGTCCGGTGGCTCGCCTCCGGGCCACGCTCCGGACTCGGTGAGCTCACGATCCCCGAGAACGAGCCGGGGAGCTCCATCATGCCCGGCAAGGTAAACCCCACGCAGTCGGAGGCGCTCACGATGGTCTCGGCCCAGGTCCTCGGCAACGACGTGGCGGTGAACGTCGGGGGGGCCTCGGGGAACTTCGAGCTGAATGTTTTCAAACCTCTCATCATCCACAACGTGCTTGGCTCGGTCCGACTCCTGGCCGACGCCTGCGACTCCTTCGAGGAGCACTGCGCCCGCGGCCTCGAGCCCGATCGCGAGCGGATCCGCCAGCAGCTTGAGCGCTCCCTGATGCTGGTCACCGCGCTGACGCCGCACATCGGGTACGAGCGGGCCGCCGAGATCGCCAAGAAGGCGCACCGGGAGGGACTTACGCTCAAAGAGGCGGCCGTGGCCCTGGGCTATCTGACCGCTGAGGAGTTCGACCGGCAGATGCGGCCGGAGCGGATGATCTCCCCCGAGCTCGGGGCGTGAGGCCCTCCGCCTCTTCCACCTCCCCGTCCCACTCGATGGCGATGCCGCAAGGTCCTCAGGCCGGGCGCGCAGGCGCTTCCCCCCCTAGATGATTCTGCTCTTCTGCCGCCTTCCCGCCTCTGCTAGCATGCTGATGGGCGTGGGACTGACCGGGCTACATGCCAGTGGTCACGCTCGAAGAGAGAGAGGATTCCTCTGGCGCTTTACCTCGGTGATCGGTTCGAGCTCCCTGTCACGCGTGAGGCGTGGCAATCGGGACACATTCCGCTCAATGGGGGATTCTGCCTCCTCGTGGATGCCACGGGCGAGCCCATCCCCGTGACCCTGAGGGCAGAGTCGGGGCAATCCGCCGTGGGGGTGTGGGATGGTGGGGGCGGGGTGCTTGACGTGCCAGGGTTGCGCGAGCTGGTCTTGATCACGGGCGCCTCAGGGCGACTCACGCTCCAAGTCGAGGAGGTCAAGGCCCCTACCTTCAGGGTTGGCCGTGAGGGCCGGACCCACGAGGACGACCCCGTGGATTTCTCCCCCAGAGAAATCGGCAGGGTTCCCGTGAGGTTTGATCCGCACGACGTGGAGATCCTCTCGGAGCTCGCGGAAGGGGCGCACGCCCCTCTGGAAGTCTACCAGCTCAACCGGTGGGCCCACACGATCGCCCTCACCCCCGGATTTGAGGAGCTGATCTCCCTTGCGTCCCTCAGGGAGGTGATCCCGTACGAGCACCAGCTCGCCGCCGTGAAGACTGTCCTCAACCGCATGCGAGGGCGGGCCCTGCTGGCTGACGAGGTAGGGCTGGGAAAGACCGTGGAGGCGGGGCTGATCCTCTCGGAGCTGCTGCGCAGGCGGCTGGCCCGCCGCGTGCTGGTCCTGGTGCCGCCCGGATTGGTGACCCAGTGGCAGGAGGAACTGCGTCGGAAGTTCTACCTCGACTTCGTGACCCACGACGCCGAGCCGTTCCGGCAGGAAGGCCCCGAGGCCTGGAAACGGTTTGAGCGCGTGGTGGCCTCGTTTCACACCGCCAAGCGGCCGGAGCACGCCCGGGTGATCCTCCAGATCCCCTACGACCTGGTGATCGTGGACGAGGCCCATCACCTGAGAAACGCCCGCACGGTCCTCTGGCAGTTCGTCAATGTGCTGAGGAAAACCTATCTCCTCCTCCTCACCGCCACGCCGGCGCAAAACGATCTGGAGGAGCTGTTCAACCTGGTGACGCTCCTGCAGCCGGGGCAGCTCAAGACTCTCAGGGCGTTTCGCCGGGATCATGTGGCCCGGGGCGACAAGCGCCAGCCGCGAGATCCGGAGGGCTTGAGGCGCCTGCTCTCCGAGGTCATGGTGAGGAACCGGCGGGCCACCACCCCGGTGGCGCTCACGCGCCGGGTTGCCCGGACCGTCATCGTTGAGCCGACCGCCGCCGAGCAGGAGCTGTACGTCGGGCTCTCCGACTTCCTTCGGGAGCACTACCGGCGGGGATCCGGAATCACCCGGATGATGGTGCAGACCCTTCAGATGGAGTTGGGTTCCAGCCCCCGGGCCGCCGCCCTCACTCTGGAGCGGCTCCTCTCCCAGCAGTGGGAGCTGTCGGTCCGCGACGGGCTGCACCGCTTCCTGGAACACGCCCGGAACATCGTCGACGATGCCAAGAGCCGGGCTCTCCTGGGTCTTCTCCGATCGTGGAGCGACAAGCTCCTGATCTTCACTCGCTTTCGTGCTACACAGGAGCACCTGGCCCGCCTCCTGCGGGAGACGGGGGAGCCATGCGCCCTCTATCACGGGGGCTTGCCCCGGCTGGAGAAGGAGGAGGTGGTCCGGGCCTTTGAGGGCCCCTGCCGGGTCCTGATCTCCACGGAGGCCGGCGGCGAGGGGCGCAATCTCCAATTCGCGCATGGCCTTGTGAACTACGACCTGCCCTGGAACCCCATGCGGATCGAGCAGCGGATCGGCCGCCTCTCTCGGGTCGGGCAGACCCGGGACGTCTACGTGTTCAACCTGGTGGCCCGTGGGACCATCGAGGAGACCCTCCTGGAGATCCTCGACGCCAAGATCAACATGTTCGAGCTGGTGATCGGAGAGATCGACATGATCCTCGGGCAGCTCGCCACCGACCAGGACTTTGAGGAGTTGGTCACGGACCTGTGGCTCACCTCCGAGGACCGCGAGGCCTTCCGCGTGAAGATGGAGTCCTTCGGGGAGCAGCTCCTCAGGGCCAAGCAGGCCTACCTCGGGATCAGGGAGCTTGAGGACCGGATCTTCGGTGACGCGCTGGCGCCCGGAGGGGGCGCGTGAGGCCGCCCGGCGGGATCGAGGCGTTTACCCTCACGGCGATCGAGCGCCTGGGTGGCGCGGTCGAGAAGCAGGCCGACGGGCTCTACACCTTCCTCTGGCCGGCCGAGGCTACGGGAGAGCTAGAGACCCCTCAGCTCGCTTTCGATCCTGAGGTGATCGATGAGGAGCCGGGCGCCGAGCTGGTCACGTTCGCCAGCCCCATACTGGAGGAGATCGTCCAGCTTGCCACGGCCTCCGGTCGGGTCGCCCGGGCTTTCCTGAACGCGATTGCGAGCGCTTCGCGCGGAACGGCCGAGCGGCTGGCGTGGTCGTATCGTTTCCTCGACGCTTCCTGGACGGCCGAAGCCGGAAGGGCGTGGTGGCTCCCGGTGGGGCTCTTCCTGTTCCGAGCCCGGTATCTGTCCGATTCCCGAGAGGAGGATCTGGTGGAGGTGGCCATGAACCTGGCCGACGGGCGCATCCTCCGGCGCCTGGCCGAGGCGATCGAGCGCTATGGGCTCTCTCCCGATCCCCCGGAGGCCTGGCCGATGATGGCGGAGCTGCCAGCCAGCCAGGCCTACACGGTGGCGCGGACCGAGCTGGAGCGGAAGATTCTCTCGCCCCTCGGCCGGCGGCGTCGGGAGCTGGAGTCAAGGCTCGCGCGCGAGAGCGGACGGGCCGGGGCGTACTACGAGGAGCTGATCCGAGAACTCGAGGAGCAACAGAAGAGCCTTCCCGCCGATGATCCCGGGCGAGCACCGCTGCAGTCGAAGCTGAGGGCCATTCGCCTTGAGCGCGAAGGCCGGCTCGCTGAGCTCCGGGGTAAGTACAAACTGGAGGCGGAGGTGGCGCTGCTGAGCGTCCTTCGTCTCTATCTGCCCCGGGTGGTCTTCCCGGGGAGGCTCACGGGGAAGCGCCAGGCGGCCGAGCTCACGCTGGTCTGGGACCCGGTGGAACAGGCCGGAGAGCCGGCCCCCTGTCGGCGCTGCCGAGGGCTCACCTACGAGATGGGTCTCCTTCGCTCCGGGGCGGTTGGCTGTCTCCCTTGCCTCGACGCAGAGGCCAACCAGCAAGGCAGGAGGTAACAGCGACAGTAGCGAGCCGCTCCATGGACAAGAAGAGACGCGAGGCCGAATGGGCCGAGGCAAAGCGCCGATGTCGCCTGAATGCCGAGACCCTGCAGATGGCGAAGGAGCTGCGGCTCAACCCACGAACGGAAAGCTGACCGCCTGGCCGCTCACTTCATCATCGACTTTTCCCGAAATCAGATAGTGGTTCGAGGCGGTAAGGGCAACAAGGACCGCTATACGATGCTTCCCGCAGCAGTCAAAGAACTCCTGCTGCAGCACCTCCAGGCGGTCAAACGCCGGCACGACGATGACCTCAAGCGCGGCCTCGGCCGGGTCGGCTTGCCCAACGCCCTCGAACGCAAATACCCAAACGCGGGGAAAGCACGGGGATGGCAGTGGCCGCTTCCCGCCTCAAGCCATTACACCGATCGGGTGACGGGAGAACGGCGCCGCCACCACATCCACGAATCGGTTCTCCAGAGGGCGATTAAAGAGGCCAGGCTCAAAGCCGGCATTGTGAAGCCAGCCAGCTCCCACACGTTGCGGCATTCCTTCGCCACTCGCCTGCTCGAGCATGGTTACGAACCCTGACCGTCCAGGAGCTCCTGGGCCACAGCGATGTCAGCACAACGATGATCTACACCCATGTTTTGAACCGGGGCGGCAGAGGAGTTCGCAGCCCGGCGGATGCGCTGACCATGGCGGTCAATCCGTCGCAGCCATAAGGGGATTATGCTGACCATCGTCGCGGTGTTTGTCGGCGTCCGTGCTTTTGGAGAGGTTTGACAACGCATTGGAAACACGAGAGAATCGCCGCCGCTCGGTAGAGTTGCGAATAGGGGATGCGATCACCATACTCAATAGTTAGCCGTCGCGCATTGATCGTCTAGCACGTTCGTGGTACGGTTCGGGTATCCTGAGCGTGCTGCGTAGCGGCAGCGTGGAGGGCATCGATGTCAGGGAGCACCGCCAAGCAGAGGGTCCTCGAGGCGATCGAGAAGCTGCCAGCCGACGCCACGCTGGAAGATGCCATAGAGCGCCTCGTCTTCTTGGCGAAGATCGAGCGGGGGCTGGCGGAGCTGGACGCCGGCAAAGGCGTCGAGCACACCGAGGCTAAGCGCCGACTCGTCCGGTGACCCGGGTCATCTGGGCACCCCAGGCCATCAGCGTATCGTCGGCGCGGTGACCCGACTTGAGAGCTTCCCTCGTTCCGGGCGAGTGGTACTAGAGGTTGGTGACGAGTCCCTCCGCGAGATCGTCCACGGCAGCTACCGAATCGTGTACCGGCTCAAGTCGGGGGTCGTCGAGGTTGTCACAGTGTTTCACGGTGCCCGGTTGTTTCGGCTCGACTGAAGCAGCGGTGGTGAGCGTCTAACTTCCCGATGAACCCGCCGCCGGCTCCGCCTCGCTTCGCCGCCGCGGGTTATCGCGAGCGTTAGCCCGCCGAAGTAACACGTAGACGCAATGAAAGGCTTATTCCACCTGAAGAGCGCCAAGGACCTCCTCGCCAAGCTGCGCCATGACTTCGAGCGCCTTCAGCGCGACCCTGTCGACGCTTATGCTGCCTTCGACTTCCGCGTGACCGCGAGACATCTACCGGAATGGCTCTATCCGGGCGACCCTAGAAAGCAGGACGTGCCGTTCCAGAATAACCTTATTCTTCAGGTCTGCCGGCAGATCGCTGATGGCGCCAAGCATATCTATGCTCCAGGCGCTACTCCTCCTCCACCTCCCCGTCCCACTCGATGGCGATGCCGCGTTGGACAGACTGTGCAGCCGGGCAGCCTTTTTCGTGAACCTCGATGGCCCGGAGAGTCTCCTCGCGCTTGCCCTTGGGAACCTTGACCTTGTAGTGCACCTTGATCTTCGTGATCAGCGGCTTGCCGTCCACGTTCTCGATGACTCCCTCGACTTCGGAGGACAGGCGGTCGGGCTGGCTCGGGATCTTCCGCGCTGCTAGCGCCCCGGCTAGCGTGCCGGTCATTCACCCCGCCACCGCGGCGATGACATGGTCAAGCGTGGTAGGCAGCTCCTCCTCCGGCTCGACGCCGTAGAACTTCTTGATCCCCCCGTGGACGCCGTATCGCACCGGCTCGGGGAAGGCCTCGATGTAGGCCCGGCGAACCGGCCCCTTGTCTTTGATGATCTTCACCCTGGAAATGTGAATCAGCTCACCCATAGCTGCTCCTCCTTGTGCCGCCTCGTCAACGCAGGCTTACTGGATCGTGATCCGTCACGCAGCACTATACTCGCCGGAGACCCAACGCGCTATTGTACAGGAAACCTCCCGGAGGCATGGCTCGCTTGAGGTTCGAAGAGCTGAAGCGGTTCCTCGAGCGGTCGGCCGTGGCGGCCCACGCCCCCGACCGCGTGACGATGAGAGAGCGCTACCGCGGGGTCCTGGTGGGCGTGGCGGCCGGCAATGCGCTGGGCCTGGGCGTCGAGGGGTGGTCACGCAGGCTGATCGAGGCGCGGTTCCCCAACGGCGTGAGGGAGGCAGACGCCGCGGAGCGCGAGCGCCCCTGGGATGACGATCTGGCCCAGACCGCGATCCTGGGGGAGGCCCTGCTGGCCGGGGAGGAGCTGACGCCTGAGGATCTGGCCTCGCGCCTTCTCCGCTGGGCGTACGACAACGGCCGCGGCATGGGGAACCTGAGCTGGCGCGTACTCTCGGAGCTGGCTTCGGGAACGCCGCCAGCGGTCGCCTCTCGCCGGGTCTGGGAGCGGGACGGCCGCGCCCCGGCGGGCAACGGAGCCGTCATGCGGTGCGCTCCGGTCGCGCTCCGGTGGCGGACGTCCGGTCACCGGCTGGTGGAAGAGACGGCAACGAGCGCGCTTGTGACTCACTACGATCCCCGCTGCGTCTGGTCCGCCGTAGCCTTGAACGTCGCGCTCGCCCTGTCCCTCGGCGGAGCCACTCCGGACCTGGAGGAGCTGGCGACAGCGCTGGACCGCGCCGGCGCACCGGTCGAGGTGGGCGCGGCGATTCGATTCGTGCGGGGGCGCGCTCTCCCCGAGCTGCTCCTCGATCACCGCGCCGATATGGGATACACGCTCAAGGCCATGCAGGTGGGGCTCTGGTCGCTGCAGCAGGAGCTTGATTTTGAGGAGGTGCTGGTTCGCGTGGTGAACGCCGGAGGAGATACCGACACCAACGGCGCCGTGGCGGGAGCGGTCATGGGGAGCCGGGTCGGGGTTTCCGGCATCCCATCCCGTTGGGTGGCGAACATTCGGGAGGCCGGCCACCTGCTGGATCTGGCGGACCGCCTCTTTGAGGCGTGTGAGGGCGCGGGGGCTACCGGATGACGAACTCGAGCCGACGATGCGCCTGGCGCGGGGCTGCGTCGACTTCCCCGGGGCTCTCGGCTCTCGCAACGATGAACCCGAGGTACTGCCAGCCCTCCGGAGGCGGCACCAGCTCCTGGCGAGCTGGGCGTGACCGCGATCCTGCACACCTAGGATCAGAACCTCTCCCAGCACATCCATGTGCACTGCGTCGTGACGGGCGGGGCCCTCTCGTCCGACGGCGCGCGCTGGATCCGGGCCTGGGCCGGCTTTCTATTTCCGGTCGGGACCCTGTTCAAGGTGCTCCGGGGAACCTGCCTCGCCGGCCCCGCGGCCTTCACCGCCTGGCTCGACCGCCTCCGCCACCAGGCCTGGGTGGTGTACTGCAAACAGCCTTTTGGCGGTCCCGAGCAGGTGCTCGCCTACCTCGCCGCTACACCCACCGCGTGGCGATCTCCAACGAGCCCCTTGTCAAGCTCCAAGACGGGATGGTGCGCCCCCGCTGGCGCGACTACGCCGACGGCGACCGGGTGAAGGTCCTCGAGCTCGAGGCGGCGGAGTTCATCCGGCGCTTTCTGCTCCACGTCGTTCCGGACGGCTTCGTGCGCATCCGCCACTTTGGCCTCCTGGCCAACCGTACGCGCCCCGTGTTCCGCTCCCGCCCAGCTTGTAGCATACCCCCGCCGGGGATAGAATCCCCCTATGGCCCCAGGGGCCCCGGTTCAGTACAACTGGTTTTATCCGTCAAGCTGCTGCACGACGGATAAAAGCCTCAGTGTTAGAGGAGCAACGTGAAGAGAAAGGTGACGCGCAGGGGCACGCAAGACATCTGCCTCGCGGCGATCGTTGGTGCAGACGTATACCGCGTTTGGACTGACATGCTGCAGTATCTCGTGCCACAGGGGCGGACGCATCGGCTTGCTCCTCTTGTTGCAGGGATGCTACGGTTTGCGGCGGAGCGCGCGTTTCGTAAACACCGTGGGCGTCCGCCGAAGGGATCGCTTGCAGAGGCGCTGGTCTTCGCGGACGAGTTCGAGGAGGACGAAGAGGACGCACCGGATCTCGGCACGACCCCGCCGGGACCCGCGCGGACATTACTGTCGGCGGCTACGGTTCGGCTTTTCCGCGACGCGAAGGTCAAGTACATCCGGACGAGCGCGCGGGGGGGCAGATACAGCATTGTCGATTCCGCACTTGCGGAATACCACCACTGGTTCGCGATGCCATGGGAATAGCTCACGCTCTGAACGCCCGCGCGCGGACTAACATGTGCATACACCTGCCGGCCGGCCGATGGGCTTCGACAGCCGCCCGCCTCGCCTCCAGGCCCGCCGCAGGTGATGCCGGCGTTAGACTGGTGGACGTGCTGCGACTCCGCCTTGGCGTCGCGCAACATTGGCACCATGCGCGCTGCGATGGTTCCGGCCCGCCGCCGATGGGTGTAAGATGTCCGGGTGAGTCCGACAGTCTTTCGCCAGAGGGGTTTTCGCTTCTACTTCTTCTCGCGCGAAGAGCCCCGCTTGCATGTCCACGTGCATCACGCGGACGGAGAAGCGAAGTTCTGGCTTGAGCCCGAGATCGAGCTGGCGCAGAACTACGGCCTTGGCCCTCGCAGGCTAGCCACCGCTCTCGATCTCATCCGGAGGCATGACCATGAGATCCGCACTGCGTGGAAGAAGCATTTCGGAGGTTGAAGTCACCAACGTGTCGCAGCATGGGTTCTGGCTTCTCGTAGGCGGCCGTGAGCTCTTCCTGCCCTTCGAGAAGTTCCCCTGGTTCAAGCGTGCGCCGGTCGGTCAGCTCCTGAGAGTCGAGCAGCCGCATCCCATGCATCTGTATTGGCCTGACCTTGACGTAGATCTGGCCGTCGAGTCGATCGAGTTCCCGGAACGTTTCCCTCTAGTGAGTCGAGCACGGCCTAGCAACGCGCTCCAGCGGCCGCGCACGAGGCGGGCTCCTGGCAAGGGGAAAAGGGGTCGCCGCGCGCGCCGCTGAGCTTGCTCGCGGCTTCGCCACACAAGCTCGCTCAGCGGCTTAACCGCGACGCCGTTCCCATGAGCCTTGGGCTCACCTGTGCGTCATGAAAATGGCCTTGGCCATGGGGTTCCGCGGCTTTAACAGGATTTCAGGCAGTTACAGCTCTATTTTCTAAGCAGGTTCCTGACTCGCAAATTGAGAGCGCAGGCAACAGAACAGGCATTCTCAGGCCTTCTGGAGGGACGGCCAGGGCACCCCCCAAGGTACCGGACCAAGGCACGGGGCGGATGAAAAGCCTGTCAGGGCGAAAAGCTGACGACGGGTGGAGGCACCCGACGGCGAGAGGTGGGCCCGGCCCCGTCGGTGGACGCGCCACGAGCGTGGCGGCGGCATCTGCACGACGGAGCGCGGCGGAGGGCTAGGCTAGGTCCGAGCAGCTCGGTCAGGAGGCATATGGGAGAAGAGGTCACGGGGGTGGACAGCAGGCCTTGCAAGAGGGCCGGGCCTTCGCGCGGGGGACCACCTGCTGGATCTGGCGGACCGCCTCCTTGAGGCGTGCGAGGGCGGGGGGGCTACCGGATGACGAACTCGAGCCGACGATGCGCCTGGCGCAGGGCTGCGTCGACTTCCCCGGGGCTCTCGGCTCTCGCAAAGATGAACCCGAGGTACTGCCAGCCCTCCGGAGGCGGCATCAGCTCCTGCCCGAGGTGGGCCGTGATGGCAACCTCCTCGATCCCCGGCACCCGCCGGGCCGCCTCCAGGCCCCGGACCTCCTCGAGCACCCCCCGCCGGGGAATCGGGATCATCATCACACCCGCGGAGCGGCGCTCGCGCTCCAGCGAGGCGACCTCCTTCCCCAGAGCATGGTAGAGGATCAGCTCTTCGAGCGACAGGCCCGTGCCGAAGCGGAGAGCGCGGGAGCAGAGGCCGCCGATGGAGCGGGCGGCGATCTCGATCATCCAGGGGCCCCGGTCGTTCACGCGAAGCTCGGCGTGAACCGGCCCCTCCCAGAGCCCCAGCGCTGTGGCGGCCCGCGCGCTGCAGTCGATCACCGCCGCCTGGCGCTCAGCCGACAGACGCGAGGGCGTGAGGTAAATCGTCTCCTCAAAGAACGGGCCGTCAAGGGGATCGGGCTTGTCAAACAGCGCCAGGACGTGAAGCTCCCCCTTCATGAGGAGCCCTTCGAGGGCCACCTCCACCCCCGGCACGAACTCCTCCACGAGCACCTGGCGGGCCTCCCCGCCCACGGCGGCGACCTCCGCACTCCGGAGAATCGCCTCGAGCCGGCGGAAGGCGGCAACGAACTGATCAGGGCCGTCGGCACGGATCACCCCGCGGCTCGCCGCGAGGATCGTGGGCTTGACCACGCAGGGATAGGCGACCTGCTCCGCAACAGCCGTCGGGTCATCCTCGAGAGAGAAGAGCGTGTGGCGGGGCACCGGCACCCCAGCCTGCTGGAGGAGCCGCCGCATCGTGAACTTGTTGCGCGCGGCCTGCGCCGACTCGACGGAGTTGAACGGCAACCCCAGCGCCTCGGCCGCGGCGGCGGCGACCACCGTCGTCAGATCGTCGACCGGGACGACGCCATCAATGGGGTGCTGCGTGGCGAACTCCGCCACCTCACGAGCGGCCTTCGCAGGGTCACGGAAGTCAAGCGTCAGGAGGCGGTCCGGATTCCGCTCTTGAAACGAGCTCGCATGCTCCGAGGCCACGACGACCTCTACGCCGAGCGCGTCGGCCGCTTTGACGAATGCCTCCGTCCGATAGGTCGTGGTCGGGATCAGCAGGAGCAGCCGGGGCATGCTCCTACATCTTGCCCGGCGTGTAGTAGGGATTGTTCCCTGAGCCGTGGTCGGTGACGTCGAGCACCTCGGTGATTTCGGGGACCTCCTCGAAGATCAACCGCTCGATCCCCTGCTTCAGGGTCACGTCAGCCATCCCGCACCCCTGGCAGCCCCCGCCCATCCTGATGAACGCGGTGTTGTCCTTGACGTCGAGCAGCTCGACGTATCCCCCGTGCATTCCCACCGCGGGATTGATCGAGTCGTCGAAGAGCTTCTGCATCTTCTCCTTGAGCTCGAGCTCCTTGTCTCCGGCCATCGTCATCCTCCTTTAGACGTAAAGGTCAAGGGGGCCAAACTGGCCCTCCGTTGGCTCCGCTCAGCAGAACCAGGGTTCAGTCAGGCGGGGCACGGACCTCCCTTCGGGCCGTGGGATCACCGCGGCCGTGACCCGCATCGGACTCCCGTGGGCCGTCCGGGCGAGCGCCATGATCCGCTGGAAGCTGGCCGCCGGGTCCTCCAGGGTCTTGGCGGCCTCCTCCACGGCGCCTCTCACTGCCTGGTGAAGGCGGTCCATGCGGGGGTCCGGGTGGCTCCAGCGATAGTAAAAGGATTCCTCAACCAGCGGTCCGAGGAACGGTTTCATGGCCAGGCTCTCGAGGAGCCTGGAGCCCGGCGGCACCAGAAGCCGGATCGAGTAGTGGACCAGGTCCACATGGTGGATCAGCCCCTCGGCCTCGATGAACTCCAGCATGTCCAGGTAGTCCTGGAGCGTCGTCCACGGGGTGAAGGCCACCCAGGTGGGACGGAAGGCGATCCCCGCATCCCGGACGATCTTGAGGGCCTCGAACACGTCAGCGCGCGTATGCCCCTTCTCGAGATTGGCCAGCACCGTATCGCTCAGCGACTCCACGGCCGACACCATGAAGACGCACCCCAGCTCAGCCAGCTCGGGGAAGAGCGCGCGGCGCTCCAGGATGTGCTCCACCTTGGCGGTGAAGTCGAAGGTGGTCTCCGGAAACTCTGCGTGCATCGCCCGGACCACCGCCAACGAATGGCCCGGGCCGTTCAGGAAATCGGGATCGCCGAAGGTCACGTGAGTCGCTCCGGCCTGGACCAGGCGCCGGATGTCCTCGAGGACGATCTCCCTCGGCACCACGAAGAACCGGCCATCATACACCGGAGGGATCGGGCAGTGGAGACAGTGGTGGAGACATCCCCGGCTCGCCTCCACGTAGCCGACGCGGCTCCTCAGCCCGTCGCGCTCGAGATGGGCGTACCTCGTGAGCGGCGGGAGCGCAACTCGGCTCGGAAGGGCGAACGGCAGCCGCCGCAGAACCGCGCGGGCCGGCCGGCCCTGCCGGGCCACCCCACCGACGTCGCCCGAGCCGCCAGCCTCCAGGTCCTGCACGAGCGCAACCAGGGCGCTCTCAAACTCCCCCCCGATCACTGAGTCGGCCACGTGCCCGAGCAGATACTCGGCGTTCAGGAGAGCGTAGAGGCCGTAGAAGGCAATGTGGCAGCCGGCATTCAGTTCCCGGACCCGTTCCGCGGCCCGGACCCCCAGGCGCAGAGCCGTGTGCATCGGCACGGAGATTCCCACGAGCCCGGCCTGCCGGACCTTCTCGGGCTCCAGGCGCTCGACAGCGATGTCCAGCGCCTCGGGCGCGTACCCCTCCCGCTCGAGGAAGCCGAGCGGCGAGGCGACCCCGAGGGGCTGGTGGCCCAACTCGTAGCAGGAGAGGAGCAGAACAGCGCCGGGCCGCCGCCAGGATGACCCCTGGCGCTGAGCAACCGCTCTAACCGTGGCGCCGTTCCTCGGGAATGTCATGACCAGATGCCTGCCCACCAGTATACCCTTTGCCCTCCCCTTTCAGCCCCCGATCGCCCGGTGAGAGGCGGCGAGCAGGCGCGGTGGCTAGCCGCGCACGTCAACCACGATTCGTCGCTCTCTCGGCCCGTCCAGCTCCACCAGCGCGATCCCCTGCCAGGTCCCGAGGAGGAGCCTCCTGTCCCTGACCGGGATGACCTGAGCGGGCCCGAGCAGCGTGGCTTTGAGATGGGCGGCTCCGTTGTCATCAACCTTGTCGTGCTCCCAGACCCCTTCCGGAATGAGCTTGTCCAGCAGGCTCAATACATCCAGGCGGAACCCCGGATCCGCATTCTCGTTGATGATCAGGGCCGCGGTGGCATGACGGACAAAGAGCGTGCAGAGCCCTTCCGTTACGTTCGAGGCCGACACCACCGCAGCCACCCGCTGCGTGATGTCAATCACCTCACGGGGCTTCGCGGTGGTGAGGGTAATCGTCCGCTGCATCGTCCGTCCCCGGCCTCATCGGGGACCGGGTTCGCTCCGATCGGGCTGCGCCACCCACTCCGACAGCCGCTTGAAGATCTCAATGGTGAGTTGGGGGCGGTTGCGGATGAGCCAGTCCAGCTGTGCGGTCCGGACGACGAGCAGCTGGACCTCGGTCGCGGCGACGGCGCCTGCGGAGCGGGGCGCCTTGCGGAACAGCGCCATTTCACCGAGCAGCTCGCCCTCGCCGAGCGTGCGGATCGTGCGCTCGCTGCCGTCGGTCCGCCTGCGGATCTCCACCTTCCCGGAGTGGATGACGAACGCCTCGCCCTTGGCGTCATCGCCCTCGTTGAAGATGACCTGGCCCGGGGCGAACTGACGCCGCGGCAACTCGCCTACCGTGAGGTTCTTGTAGATCTCGACCCCGATCGAGGGGAGGTACGACTTGGTCTCGACGGGAAGCCCCGCATTGGTCCACCCCCCGAGGCCTCCCTTGAGGATCCGGACGGTTCGATGGCCGCGTTGCCGGAGCTTTTTCGCCACGCGGGCACTCGTCTGCTCCTCGGGGCTGGCGCAGTAGGTGACGATAGTCTGCCTCGACTCGACCTGGAGGTGAAGGTGTCCCGCCTCCGCCTCTTCCGGGGCGAGCCGAATCGCGCCGGGCAACTTGAGCGGGCTCGCCTCGAAGTCGTTCTGACCGCGCACGTCGAGAAAGACCGGGCTCAGCCCCCGCTCCATCAGCGCGATGACGTGGGCCGGGAGGATCCGGAAGCGGTTCTTCCACCACCGACGGCCCCACATCCCGCCGAACCCGCTCGCGCTCACCAGGGTGACGCCGAGCGCCACCCACCCCCAGGGAAACGGCTGAGGGGGCGGGTTCTTGATCTTCTCCTGGGCCTCGGCCAGCATCCGTTTGACGTCCGGCAGGTTGGGCAGGAACTCGTTCACTGCCTGGAACCGTTTCTCGGCCTGCGTGAAGCGCTGCTCGAAGAGGTCCCGAAGCCCCGCCCACCAGAGCGTATTGAACCGGCTCTCGGCGCCGACCCGGACCTCGCTCCCCACGATGAAGGTCTCTACGGCCTCAGAAGGAATGATGAAGTTGAACCCCTGCATGATTGCCCCCGCGGGTCCCGGGGCCAGCGACACGAAGGTGAGCACCCCCACGACCTCGCCCCGGTCGGTGACGGCAGGGCCGCCCGAGTTCCCCCAGGCCGCAGGGGCGTCGGTCTGGATCACCGGCCGATTGGAGCGGTCCTGCTTGAACCCCGAGATCGCCCCATTGGTCACCGAAGCCTCCACCGTCGCCGACTGATTCAGCAGCTCGTGGCTCAGCACGACCCCGGGGAAGCCCAGAATATGGAGCGGATCGCCGATCTTGGCCTCCCTGGACTTGGCCAGCGGGAGCACGGGGAAGTCCTGGCCCGGAACCTTCAGCAGGGCCAGGTCGCGCCCGGAGATCTGCCCGGGCTCGAGGGAGAGGGGCGGGCTGAACTTCTTGACCTCTGCCGGGAGGCGGGTGCCGTTCGAGAGCAGGACGGAGATCGAGGGGGTCAACGTCACCTTGGCGGTGGGGAGAACCGCTTGCAGCACCTTGCTCCGGACCCGCTCTTCGAGATCCGGACGCTCACCTGGAGCGAGATTTTGTCGCGCCAGGGCGGCAGGAAGACAGGCCGTTTCCACAGCGCGCCTGGCAAAGGTGTGGGTCAACCAGCGCCCCGGAGCGTGGGCAGGCTGAACCACGTGGGCGTTGGTGACCAGAAGACCGTCCGGATCGACGAACCAGCCGGTGCCGGTTTCGCGGAACGCCGGAGGCGTGACGCGCCTGGCGCCCTTGCCGCAGTCGAGCCTCACCTCAGCGGCGACCTCGGCAGCGACCAGGGCCACGGCGGGCTTGGCCCTGAGCAGAGCCTCCTGCACTGAGACGGCCCGCGCGGCGCTGGCGGCCTCCGGGGCCGCGAGGAGCACGCACCCCCCGAGAGCGATCGCGAAAGAAATCCCTCGAGCCTGGCCGGTCACAGGACCCAATTCTATCTCCACCCGCGGGAGAAAGAAATGAGGGGGGCCTGTTCGGGAGAGTCTGCCCCCCAAGCACGGCCGGGACCCCCCGGCCCGGCGAGGCTCAAGACGCGGGCTTGACATCTCGTTGGCGATCCGCTTAGCTGTGGGCACCCCTATGGCGAAGCTCGGCTTTCAGCTGCTGAACGCTGGCCCGCTGGCCACCTCTGACGGCTGCCGAACCGGCTCCTACCCGGAACTCCTCGAGACGATCGAGCGTCTGGCGGGAGAGGTGTGGCTCAAGCTGGAAGGCCACCGGGCGTGAGGGACGGAGCTCATGCCCCGACCACCCGGCCTGAAGGCTGAGGCCAGGGCCACGCGGACGGCAACGCTCCCCCTCCCACGGTCGGCCGCACTCGATCCCCACCCCTCCTCGCTCTCGCACCTGATCCGGGTGAGCATCCCGTCGAACATCTTTCAGAATCGGCGAGCAAAGGTGAGAAGATATTTCTGGTGGATCGCCTGGACCGGGTCGAAGGCGAGGTGGGAAGAGCCACCGAGTCGAGAGGCTGACGACGATGAGTGCCTCCACTCCTGGCGGTGAGCCGGACCCCCGAGGGTCTGGATCTTTGGCTGACAAGAGCACCCCTGGCGCTCCGGCCGCTGAGCGGCCAGGGCAGCAGTGGGTGAGAATTGGCGGGTTTGCCGCCCTTGTGGCCTTGGCTGTGCTCATGCTCCGCCCATTCCTCGCGCCGGCGGCATGGGCGGTGGTGCTCGTCTTCGCCAGTTGGCCGCTCTTCCGCTTGATCGAGCGGGCGCTCGCCGGACGAACCGTCTGGGCGGCGCTCTGCGTGACGCTCCTGCTGGTCCTCGTCGTGGTGGTGCCCGCGACCTGGGCCTCGCTCGCCCTCGCCAGGGAGGCGCAAGAGCTGTACCTCTATCTGAGGCGGTGGACGCCCACCGTCATCGAGATTCCGAGTTGGGTCAAGGACCTCCCGCTGGTAGGTCCCCAGCTCGCCGAACAGTTCGAGGCCCTGCGCGCCCAGCCTGCCGTCGTAGAGGAGTGGCTCCTCTCCCAGGCACGCCCGTGGGCCCTCTTTCTCGCTGGCGCGGCGCGGGACATCGGAAGGAACGTGGTGAACGCGGCACTGGCCCTCCTGACGCTCTTCTTCCTCTATGTGCACGGCCGAACCCTCCTGGCCCAGAGCCGCCGGGTGATGGTCGGGCTAGCAGGAGCCCGGGTGGAAGCGCTTCTCCTCCCCGCCGGGGAAACCATCCGAGCAGTCATGTATGGAGTGCTCCTCACAGCGCTCGCGCAGGGAACCCTCGCCGGGCTGGGGTACCTGGTGGCGGGGTTAGGAGCGCCCGTGCTCCTGGCGGTCATTACGAGCCTCCTGGCCTTCATCCCGTTCGGCGCTCCCGTCGTCTACGTGCCGGCCAGCCTGTGGCTCCTGGTCCAGGGCCGTTACCTTGCCGGTCTGCTGCTGCTGGCCTGGGGAATTCTCGTGGTGAGCAGCGTGGATAACCTGATTCGCTCATGGCTCATCAGCGGCGTGGCCCGCATCCCGTTCCTCCTGGTCCTGTTCGGGGTGGTCGGGGGGCTCACCGCCTTCGGGTTGATCGGCGTGTTCATCGGCCCCGTGCTGGTCACGCTGCTCCTCCACTTCTGGCGGGAGTGGGCGGCTGAGGAAGGGTCCGGTTCCTAACGCCTCGGGCTCCCGCCGTGCCGACTCCCGAGGGGAAGCGGGGCCGCTGCCACGCTGAAGCGGCCCCGCCTCCCGGGCAACACCGCGGACGCCATCAGGAGAGGAGGAGGCATCGTGAATAGTGGGGTGCGGCTTGCCCTCGCGATTCCCCAGACGTTCCTCCATGGTCCTGTGGACACGCGACGGATCCGCGACTTTCTCGCGCGCGCCGAGACGCTCGGGTTTGAAAGCGTGTGGGTTTCCGAGCAGGTTCTCGGCTCCATCCCAAGTCTCGATCCCGTCGAGCTGCTCACCTACGCCGCGGCGGTCACCGAGCGCATCCGCCTGGGCTTCGCGGTGCTGCTGACGGCCTTGCGCAGCCCGGTTCATCTCGCCAAGACCCTGGCCACGCTCGACCACCTGAGCCGCGGCCGCCTCATCATCGGCGTCGGGCTCGGCGTCAACACGCGTGCCTACCCCGCCTTTGGGATCTCGGCAGACCGCCGCGTCGCGCGCTTTGTCGAGGGCCTCAGGCTGATGCAACGGCTCTGGATCGAGCCCCGCGTGACGTTCCAAGGGCGGTTCTGGACCCTCGAGAACGCCTCCATGGAACCCAAGCCGGTGCAGAAGCCGCACCCGCCGATTTGGTTCGGCGCCCATCACCCCAAGGCGCTCACGCGGGCGGTCGCGATGGGGGACGGCTTCATCGGCGCGGGGTCCAGCTCCACCACGCAGTTCGTCGAGGAGGTGGGCAGGCTCCGCTCGCTCCTGGACGAGGCTCGGCGTGACCCCGCGACGTTCGCAGTCGGCAAGCGTGTCTACATCGCCGTCGACAAGGACAAGGCGAAGGTGGGGAAGCGGCTCGCCGAATGGTTTGGGGCGTTCTATGGCAGACCGGAGCTCGCCGAGCGAGTATCCGTCTACGGCGAGCCGCAGGAGTGCGTTGACCGCCTGGCCGAGCTCGTGGCTGGCGGCGCCAGATTCCTCATCCTCAACCCTGTCTTCGACGAGACGCAGCAGCTGGAGCGGTTCGCGTCGGAGATCGCGCCGAAGCTCTCGACGAGACCCTGATCGCCTCTTATTCTTCTTGCTTTCACCAAGACGCGCTGATGTTACAGTCAAGCTGATAGGGGAGCAGAGACCGAACGGTTGACCGCTTATCGGGAGGAAGGTTCATGAGCAGGAGCTACGACGATCGGAAGCGCCGGGGCAGGCCGACGCACCCTGGCGACTACGAGCCTGAGGAAGAATCTGCGGAGTCTCCGGTGTGGCGCCTGTTTGAGAAGGGATCGTTCCGCGCACTGCTGGGCGCGCTCGCGCTCGTCGCTCTGGCGTTCACCGCCCTTCCCTACCTGCTGGACCGGATGACGTCCTCGCAGACCCGGAACCTAGCAGTGGAAACTCCCTCGCTGATCGCACTGAAGCCGCCGGTTTCCCCAACGCCTGGATCGCCCACAGGACCGCCAGCTGTGCGGAAATTCGACACGGTGTATCCTCCCGCACTGCCGCCGACCACTACGCCCGAATCGGATTCGGCTGCTCCTGCGGCAAGAGTCACTGCCGGCGCCGAGCCTCAGCCGGGAGTGCCCGGCACCCGGGAGACGACTGCTCCCGCCCGCTCGAACGGCGGGTTCTGGGTGCAGGTGGGTGCCTTCAAGAACCCTGAGTACGCCGCACGTGTGGCTGCCCGACTCAGCGCCCGGCACTACCCTGTCGTGATTCGCCGGCGAGAGGCGGCAGCCGCTCTTCACGTCGTGTGGGCTGGCCGGTATCCGAGCCGGAAACGGGCCGAGGAGGTGCGCGCGGCCCTGGAAAAGAAGGGGTTCCCGGGCTTCGTCTTGAGAGAAGAGGGGCCGTGAGTTCCCGGGGACACTCCGATCGCTCACCGACGAGATTCCTTTCAGCGAGCCCGATCCTTCTTCAGGCTCCCGTCTCATCCCCCGCCGAGCTCCTGTAGTATCGGGCTCATCATCGGGAGGGGGCGCGGCTCAGACAAGCTGTTTTCGAGCGGGTCAGTGACGAACCTGCTGCACCGCTTGCTCTCAGCGGCGATTGGGGGTCCAAACTCTCCCAGAACCAGCTCCATGCTGACGAGCTAAAGGGAAGCCCGGCAGAGAGGAGGGGCCGTGACCATCGCCTACCTGTTCGACCTCTACCTCTGTGCGCGGAAGGCACATGACATCTATCTTGTGAAGACCTGCCACAGCCTGGCCGAGGCAGGTCTGCGGATCTATCTCCTAGCCGGCCGGACCGAGGTCCCTGAGCAAGAGATCTGGTCCTACTACGGCCGTATCCCCCATCCGCGCCTCACGCTGGTGCAGGTTCCCCGCCTCCACAGAAGGAGCATTCCGCTGCCTTTTCTCCGAAAGCTGAGGATCTCGTACACTGGAATCTTCAACTACTTCTGCATATCGGCGTTGCGCAGGATCTACCGGAGGGAGGGGCTCGACCTCGTCGTGATCAGCGGGCTCAAGCCGGCGCTGCTCTATCTTCGGCATCAGCGCGAATTCCAGGTCCCCTACGTTTATGACGTGCACCAGCTGTACAGCAAGGACTCCCCAGTCGCGGAGACAGCGGCTCTCGAACGGAAGATCTTGCAGCAGGCGAGAAGCCTGATCGTCACCACCTCGGCACTGGAGAAGATGCTGCGGACGGAATACGATCTGGCAGACAAAGTAATCGCAAAGGTCCCTCTAGCGACAGATCTTCCGCGCTTCGATCGCTTCTCTGGGGGAGGCGGGGTCAGCGAAAGGGCGAGGATCTGCTACGTCGGACAGGTCTATCCGATGCAGGGGGTAGACCTGCTCATCGAAAGCCTGCGGTATCTGCCCCAGGTGAGCCTGCAGATCGTCGGAGGAAGAGGGCCCCGAGACCTGGAGCGGCTTAGAGCCCGGGCTGGAGCGCTAGGAGTAGGGGAGCGCGTCTCTTTTCACGGCTTCATCGCGCCTAACCAGCTGGCCGAGTTTCTCCTGGCCCACGCCGACATCCTCGTCATCCCAACGCGCTCGGCGGGGCGCATGCCGTATGTGGCCCACACCAAGGTCTACGAGTATTTGGCCCTCGGAAGGCCCATCGTGGCCGCTCGCCTCCCGTCAGTAGAGGAGGTGTTGACCGACGGTAAGAACGCCGTGCTTGTGGAGCCTGACGACCCGAAGAAGCTAGCGGAAGGCATTCAGCGGATCCTGGATGATCCCGAGCTCGCCCATGCCGTCTCCCGCCAGGCGTACGTGGACGCCAAGCAGTACAGCTGGCAGAAGCGGGCCGAATTGCTCAGTTCAGTCTTTAGCCATACATGACTGAGCTCCCGGAAGAGAGTTCCGATCTGGTCGTTCTCGCGGAGACCTTGGAGCACTTGCCATCGGGTGAGCGGCATCAGCGCGGGAAGTTCGCGACAAAGAACGCGTGCACATTCGGCCGCAGCCGCTGCAGATTCCGCGGATCCATAATGTAGAAAGAGAAGGATTCCGCGAAGTACTCGCCCCACTCTTGGTTCGCATACCGGGTGATGCGTACGCCCCCGTCTTTCTCGGCGGCGCGCCTGAATGCGTTTCCTGCCGTACCCGCTGCTTCCGGGACGATCTCGAAGTCACCGGTCTGAGAGCTTCGTCGCCAGCGGTATCCCGAGGCGGACCGCGCCCGATCTCTCGCGCGCTCGGCTGCGGTAATCTGCTGGCGGAGCCTGTTCCAGGCAGCCTGTTTACCGTTCGGAACCCGATAGTTGCCGGTACCGGGTGGGGTCTCATAGTGGCTGAAGGCGACGCGCAGTGCCGCTTCAGCCCGCCCGAGACGATCCCATGCATGACGGAGCGGGCGGAGATCGATCGCGTGGCCGATCTCATGCGCGATGCTTCTCGCCGCATCGGTCGAGAGGCCCTGGCCGGGAGTTCCAAAGCGCGTCATCGACTCGTGGAAGGCGCGATTGTGCATCGTGATCGTATGCGTCAGGGGGTCATAAGCGCCACCAGGTTGCCTCGGATGCCCGCGGGCTCGATTGAATCGAAGGCCGTTAACGAGAGAAAGCATTGAGTCCGGAATCCGTGCGAGCGCTTCAAGGACGGCTTCGAACTCCTGATTCGACCAGCTCGAACCGAGCCTGAACTGATGCTGATCGAACCGCTTGCTGTTGACCTCCACCTGAGAGGGTGGCAGGCCCTCGACTCCGATCGACCCCAACCGCTCTATCAGGACCTCGCGAGTACGTCTGCCTGTGCGTGGGCGGCGCTCGACATAGGTGTAGCGGAAGGCAGCATAGTCGCCACCATAGCGCTCGAGGTCAAGCGCAAACGTGATGGTTGAGTTCAGGCTCAGAGTATGCGGGATGATCATTCCCGCGAAGTTGCGTAATCCGTGATGAAGCGGTTGCGGAATTGTTTGCGCGAAGTGAACCGTCACCCCACCCGGCAACGAGACTGTTATCCTCCTCGCGTTCGTCGAGAAAAGGTGGTGGATGCCCGAGATGTTCACACGGGACGTCACCACCTTGATCCGCTGCCGTTCCACCCTGGAAAGGGCCTCACTGAGTGCACCCGCCCGAGGGTCCTCAGCCCCCTTGATCTCGTCAGCGTCGCGGGTCTCGGCGGCACGCGGCACCACGACCGCGGATGCCGGCCTCGGACCGGTGCAGCCGGCCATGGCAACAGCAAGACCCAGCCCGATGACGATTCGGCTCGGAATCATGCCCGTCTCCTCTACACGCTCACTACGCAAGGGTCGTACCAAGTGCCTATCAGAGCTGAAGGCATTGTTTTTCAAAGAGTTACAAATAAGCCCTCGGGGTGAGCGATTCGAGGTCTGCCAAAAATCGCCAAACCGTCCGTCCGTGGTTCCCAGTTCCTGCCAGCTGAATCCGCTGCCCGGACACAGCTGCTGGCCGGCAGTCGAGTGTGCGGCACGACACAGAGACCCCTCACCCGCCGAAGCGCCACCTGGATTCCGGGCTCTCACGGGCGTACGGGCCCACACAACACGACGGGCGCCGAGGGTGGCCCCGACGCCCGTGCGAGCCGTGGTCGAGCCTGAGTCACTTCGTCAGGTCGTATTCGCCTCCTGCCTCGCTGCCGGAGCCCGTGCGCCCATCGCCCTGCACCGACCTATATCCATCCATACGGGATCGGTGTGCGGTAGACCCTCCAGGCAAAGAGGGCCGCCAGGACTATGAGGATGGCCGTGAGCGGAGCCCCGAAGGGCGAGACGACCTGAAGGCCGAGGAGCACGGTGGCAATCACCAGGAAGAGGCAGACGGACGCCAGCCGCTTCCGCCTGAGGCGGAACCCGGCAATCTGGCTCGCGATCGGCTGCGGAATGGCCTCCCCCTCTGCCTGCGCAAGGAGCCCGTCGATCCGTGGCTGGATCGAGAAGTGAATCACGGAGAGCAGGCTCATCAGGGCCAGAAGAAAGAGGAGCTTGACCAACAGCACCCAGTTCGTGAAGAGAGAAATGAGGGCACCGCTCATGATGAGGAGCAGGATGCCAGTCACCAGGGCGGTCAGCTGGAAGACGTAGCAGCGGGTTGAGTTCCCCCGGATGATGTTCTCGAAGTACTGATCCACCTGCAGGTGGGCCTTCCCCAGCTTCACCCGCTCGTTCACGACGATGAGGTTGTAGAGCGGCGCCGCCATGAAAACCACCGCGAGAACGTGGAGAAACTTCAGCAAATCGTAGAGGCTCATCTCTCCGTTCCTCCTTATATGGTCGGCGGCCCACCGGGAAGGGCCCCAACTGACACCACGAAGACTCGACGCCCAGCGGGTCGATGCCCTGACTTCTCCTACACTCCGAGCACACCAGGGGTGAAGTCAACCGGACAAACTGCTCATTCCCCTAGTGCGATTGGCCTATCGGGATCATCCGGGCGACACGGGCGAGGGACTCGTTCCGAACCCACCGCCGTTCGATGAAGTGGCAGGGCTGATCAAGCAGTGGTATAGCCTCGGCGATCTCGAGATGGGCGAAAACGGGAACGGGACCCTTGAATACAGAAAAGGGGACAACCTGTACAAGAAGGGCCTGAACATGATCTTCGTGTTCGAGAAGGTCACGGCCGGCCAACACGCAGGGCCTGAAGACGTGGGCAAACTCATGGCGGAGTGCAATGGCCCCCTCGCCGGGACACAGGGGTCGGCAGGCATGGAAAAGGCCCTGACCGTCTTCCCGAAAAAGTAGGAGGCATAGATTCCCCTGACGACGAGCACCAGGGGGGCGTGGGCGGTCGGGAGCTAATTGGTGTGTGGCTCTTGCCTTTCGACAATCACGAGGCAGGTAGCTCCCATCACCCGTCTGATCACCGCGGTCCGGCCAAGTTCGGCAGGCTCACGCCCCCGCGCACCGACTCGCCTCAATGACACCCGGAAGGAGCTATTCTCGTGTCCCACCACGGGACCTTCCAGCGTGTCTCCTCTCCGGCTGAGCCTGTAGTGCAAGGAAGCCCCCGCAGTATGCGCTCGGCTGAACGCGTCGTAGGTCCCATCCAGCTCCACGCTGGAGTCAGTGATCGCCCGCACCACCCCGGATGCCCGGAGATTGCCAGCCCAGTTCCTGACGATCGTGTACCGGCTCATGGTCCAGCGGCGTCTGCCCCGCTCCTCCGTGAACTCAAAGCGCGACACGTCGGTGCGGATGGCCGGGCCAACATGCTCCCCTTCCCACGTGCCGACAAACCACGTGGGGCCTGCTCCCCCGGTGGCCTCTGGACGAGGTCTCTCGAACAGCGCGGTTGCGTACTGCCCTCTGATGGCCCAGGCGATGTTTTGTGGCGGGGCGCCAGTCGTCCCGAAAAAGTGACGACGGTCCATCGCCACCACCACGCCGACAACCTCTCCCTTCTGGTTCACCACCGGGCTCCCTGAGCTGCCGGGGAGAACAGGAACGCTGATCTGAAGCCACACATCACCGCGCGGGCCCGAAAGACCACTGATAGTGCCCTCGCTGTACGTGGGCTGACCCCTGAGAAAGGTAGGTGCCGGGTATCCGACCGTGAAGACCTCGGCTCCGAGGCGAATCGCTTTCGGCTCGGCGAAAGTCAAGTATGCGTCCCGACGGCCGCCATCGACTCTCAGCACCGCCAGGTCATGCTCTGATGAGAACGTCTCCACTGCGGCCGGCACAGACCCGATTCCCGGGCAGGACAGCTCGATGGCCTTGGCCTGCTCAACGACGTGAAAGTTGGTCATGAACAACCCTTCGGGCCGGATGGCGAACGCCGTGCCGAACTCGAGCGCCGCCTCGGTACGCTGCGCGATCTGTTCGGTCGGGTCAGCCCAGCCTGCCTGCGCCGCCAGAAGGGGACTCAGGCTGAGCACCGCCCCCGCCAGTGGAGCGATGAGAAGCCGGGAAATGAGCGTTATCCGGCCCCTGGCGACTGCCCGAGTCGTCCTGTGGGCCCGACTTCCCACCGCCTGCCCAACTTCCCGGCTGAGCTCATCCATGGGGCATCTCACTCCCGCGCAGAAACCCGTCAGCTCTCTGTCGCCGCCCGGCGCCCCCGGCCGTTAACAGGCTGGCGTCCCGGGACACAGCGCGGCGCCCCTCCGCTTTCGCTGGGGGCGCAGAGCGAGAGGGAGTCTAGGCGAGGTCGCCCGGCGTGTCAAGCGGTGCCAGGTTGCAAGCCGTAAGCACCTCCTTCGTTTCTTCCGTAGGTGGACACCTCCGCGGACTGGTGGGCGATCGGTAGCTATCGGTAGCTAGTTGAACTTGATTTCGACGCACCGAGCCGCGAAGTGCTTTGCCTGGAAGTTCCTCGCCGCTTTGAAGCAGTCGCTCTTGTTCAAGTAGCTGTTAAACACCACCCACCCGCTCGTATGACCGCTCCAGTAGAACAGAAACCAATTGAGCAACACCATGGCGACGACTTTTTTCATGATCAGCTCCACCCTTCTGCCCGAGAACGCAGGCCATTTCTGCTGCGCCGACTCTCCCGGTGCCAGACGCTTACCCGGTCATCCTGAACTGAGGTCTTCTAGGCAGGAATGGGAGGGCTAGCAGCGTGGGGGTAGCGCTGCCGAGGGGGACCGCGACCAGGGGGCCCAAGATCCGAGCCCCTGAGCGTGACCAGCAGTGCAGCAAAGGCCGGAGGGAAAGAGCAGAAACGCTTCCGCCGGCCGGCCTGACCAACGAGGGCGTCGAAGAGCTGCCCGGGGACCCGATCCGGGGGCATAGCTGCCTCCCCTGAGGGCTGGACTGTCGGATCGTGGACGTGCCGGGAGTCTAGGCGGGGTCCAGGGAGCTGTCAAGGGGAGGCCGCCCAGGCAAGAACGCAGCGCGGAAATCGTGTCCCGCCGAAACGGCTCTTTGACCCGGGCGCTGGCCGGGCCGGCAGGAGCCGCTACCGGAGGGAAGCCAGACCGCGGCGGTTATGCTAGCGCCGTGCCGATAACCGTCGCACGACCCACTTCGTGGGTGCCCGCCAAGGATGGCCTTCGGCCGTTGGTCATCGGGCGGTCGTCGCCCATCCTCAACGTACAGGGAGTACGCCTCCGGTGGGCTCCTCCCTCCGTCCTTGATCTGCTCGGTTCTCGGCACGGCGCGAGTGGCCTCCTGTCAAGATTGGACGCAAACGTGCAGGTGTTGGGCGAACAAGCAAGCTAGCGGCTCGGCCCGTACACGACAGAGGCCGGAACGCAGCGGCCGGCATCCAACCGGCCGAGCTCTATCAGGGTCCCCAGCCTGGCCTTCTCCGCCAATGCGTCGGTCCTGGCCGTCCCCGGGGTCGCCTGGGCAGCGAGGTATCTGTGGGTGGTGCGATGAGCTTGCCACTCCGTCGCCCTGCCGGCTTCACATTCTGCCGCCAGATCATAGGCTGCCCACTGCGTCCATTCCGACAGGGGTGCCGTGTCCTTCGCGATCAACCTTCTGATCACGATTCGCATGGCGTCGTCATACGATGCGCGGGCACGTTGCTGGACTTCTCTGTCCTCTCGCACCGCCTTGGCTTTGGCTTCGTCCACCGGAGGCACCACCAGAATCCAGCCGCTTTGGGCGGCAGCGGGCAGGGCGAGAACGCAAAGCAACAGCAGCATCCCGATCCTGACGGCATTTTTCATGGTCTCACTCCTGGCCTAGGCCTTTTGGCTTCCCCTTTTTCACCCGTTTCCACCGCGGCTCAGACGGCCCAGTCAGGATCCAAGCTGATCCGAGCCACCGAGGCCGCTTGACGGGAGTCTAGGCGGGACCAGGGGAGGCTGTCAAGGGGACTCCATCCCCCGGCTCTTCCGCCGATAGACTTGACCTCCCGTCGCGCCCGGCATAGATTTCCCCCATGCCTCCGTCCGCATGCACATGACGCTGGATGGGGAGGTGTATCCGAACAACGCTCCCGGAGATTCCGGGATCGCTGAGAAGCCCTCAATCGTGAAGAATGGGAGATGGACATGGCGAAGACCTGGTTTTGGGCTCGGGCCAAGCCCCAAGATGTGTGGACGTTTCGGAATCACCCTACGCTGACGGAACCGGGAGACCCGGAGCATATGTTGTTTCGACTCTCAAAGCCGGGAGATCCGCACGTCGTGGGGTGGGTCATTGTGAACCTCAACACCGGAGAGATCGAGTTTGGAGAGCCCGGAGGTGACGAATCAAGCCACGAACCCTCGCCGCGTACTTAAGGAGGCGGAGGGGGAGCTGCTTCGGGACGTTCCGCTCCGCCGCGCCGGCCTTCTGGAAGGGGTTGCCAACCTCGTCGTTTTTCTCGCCTCGGAGCTGTCGACCTATATCACCGGCACAACCATCGCGATCGACGGCGGAACGACGCGAACGATCTAGAGAGCCACAGTTCTCATCAACCACGCAAATGAATCTCCTCCCCGGGTCCACCGACCTCGCCGGGTGACCTGATGGGCGTCGCCTCCCGGCTCAGTTCCAGCGTCGGCCACTTCTTCACCTCTTGGCTGGCAATCCTCTCCGCCACAAGGCTGATGAGCGCCTGCTTCGTCTGCCGCCTCACTTCCGCTTCGGGGAGCCCGAGCGCTTGAGCGGCCTGACTGGCGCGCGCTTCCCACTCACCGTGGCTCTTCGTCGCCTTCTTCCCTTGTCTGGTCGGCATGGCGCCCTCCTCTGGTCGCTGCATCACACTTCACCGAGCCCGCAATGTTCCCCGCCTCCTTGCTTCTCGTGCGCGATAGGTCAGTGGCGGTGGCCTCCTTAGGTTCGCATGTCAGTCCCCGTAACGGAAAAACGCCGCGCGCGCGCGCAGAAACACCCCCCGGTCTGCCCGACCAACGAGGGCGTAGATGGATTGTCCAGGAACCCGGCGCATCACTGCCCTCCCCAGGGACCGGACGGTTGATTGTGGAAGCAACGGAAGTCTAGGCGGGGCTCGGGAAGCTGTCAAGACGCCGCTTGACCCCTCCGGGTCCTGGGGCTAGCCTAGCGGCAGCGTGTCCCACCCTTGATCGCTCCGGTGAGGAGGCCCCGGCATGAAGTGCCCTCGGTGCCAGGAGGAGAACCCTCCGCAGGCGAGCTTCTGCATGAAGTGCGGGGCCGGCCTTATGCTGGCATGTGCGAAGTGCGGCACGGAGCTGCCGACGGGGGCAGCCTTCTGTTTCGCCTGCGGGCAACCGGTGGCTGCAGCGCCTGCTGCGCAACGTTTCGCGTCTCCTGAGGCTTACACCCCCAGACATCTCGCCGAGAAGATCCTGACCTCCAAGAGCGCGCTCGAAGGCGAGCGCAAGCAGGTCACGGTCCTGTTCGCCGACCTGAAGGGGTCCATGCAGCTCCTCGCCGACCGCGACCCTGAGGAGGCGCGGAAGCTCCTCGACCCGGTGCTGGAACGCATGATGGAGGCCGTCCACCGCTACGAGGGGACCGTGAACCAGGTGATGGGCGACGGGATCATGGCGCTCTTCGGCGCCCCGCTCGCTCATGAAGACCATGCCGTGCGGGCCTGCTACGCCGCGCTCAGGATGCAGGAAGCGATCCGCCGCTATACCGAAGAGGTCCGTCGCACGCACGGCATAGCGGTACAGATCCGGGTCGGCCTCAACTCGGGTGAGGTGGTGGTCCGCGCTATCGGCAACGACCTCCACATGGACTACACCGCCGTGGGGCAGACCACGCATCTCGCCGCCCGGATGGAGCAGCTCGCGAGCCCGGGAAGCATCCTGCTGACGGCAGAGACCCTCCGTCTGGCCGAAGGCTTTGTGCAGGTCAAGCCGCTCGGTCCGGTGCCGGTGAGAGGGCTGGAGGCCCCGATTGAGGTCTACGAGATCATCGGGGCCGGGCCTGTGCGTCGGCGGCTTGAGGCCGCCGTGGCCCGAGGGCTGACCCGCTTCGTCGGGCGGCAGACGGAGCTGGAAGGCCTCCGCCAGGCGCTGGAGCAGGCTCACGCCGGTCACGGCCAGGTCGTGGCCGTGGTCGGAGAGCCGGGCGTTGGCAAATCCCGCCTCTTCTACGAGTTCACCCACTCGCATCGAACCCACGGCTGGCTGATCCTCGAAAGTGGCTCGGTCTCCTACGGCAAGGCCACCGTCTATCTGCCGGTCATCGACCTCCTCAAGGCGTACTTCCAGATCGACACCCGCGATGACGAGCGGAAGATCCGCGAAAAGGTCATGGGCAAGCTCCTCGCGCTCGATGAGGCCCTCAGGCCGACCCTGCCCGCTTTCCTCTCCCTCCTGGACGTCCCCGTCGAGGACCCTCGCTGGCAGGACCTCGATCCGCCCCAACGCCGCCAGCGGACCCTGGATGCCGTCAAGCGCCTCCTGCTCCGGGAGAGCCAGGTCCAGCCCTTACTGCTGGTCTTCGAGGACCTCCACTGGATCGATTCCGAAACCCAGGCGGTCCTGGACAGCCTGATCGAGAGCCTCCCGACCGCCCGCCTCCTGCTGCTCGTAAACTATCGCCCCGAGTACCAGCACGGCTGGGGGAGCAAGACATACTACACCCAGCTCAGGATCGACCCGTTGCCGCCCGAGAGCTGCGAGGAACTGCTTCAAGCCCTCCTCGGAGGCGATGCGAGTCTTCAGCCGTTCAGGCAGCTCCTGATCGAGCGCACCGAGGGGAACCCCTTCTTCCTGGAGGAGAGCGTCCGGACCCTGGTGGAGACCCAGGTCCTCGTCGGCGAGCGCGGGGCCTACCGCCTGGCGAAGCCCGTCCAGACGATTCAGGTGCCGGCTACGGTACAGGCGGTCCTGGCGGCCCGGATCGACCGGCTGCCGCCTGAGGACAAGCGCCTGCTTCAGTCAGCCTCCGTCATCGGCGAGACTGTGCCGTTCACCCTGCTCCAGGCTGTCGTCGAGTTGCCGGAGGAGGAGCTTCGCCGGGCTCTCAGCCGCCTTCAGACTGTCGAGTTCCTCTACGAGACCAGCCTCTTCCCCGATCTCGAATACACCTTCAAGCACGGCCTGACGTACCAGGTGGCGTACAACTCCCTCCTCCAGGAGCGCCGGCGCGCCCTCCACGCCCGGATCATTGAGGGAATCGAGCGGATCCACACCGACCGGGTGGCCGAGCACGCGGAACGGCTCGCCCACCACGCCCTCCGGGGCGAGGTGTGGGGCAAGGCCCTCACCTATTTCCGTCAGGCCGGTGCCAAGGCCATGGCGCGCTCGGCCAACCGCGAGGCGGTAGCGTGCTTTGAGCAGGCGTTGGGAGCACTCACGCATCTCCCGGAGGGTCGCGACACGCTCGAGCAGGCCATCGATCTCCGGTTCGACCTTCGGACGTCGCTCCTTGCGCTCGGCCAGCTCGGGAAGATGCTCGACTATCTTCGCGAAGCCGAAACCCTCGTCGAGGCTCTGAACGATCAACGGCGACTGGCACGCGTCTGCGGCTTTATGAGCCTGCATTTCAACACAATGGGCGATTACCACCGCGCCATCGAGTACGGCAAGCGAACCCTCGCCCTCGCCGCTGACCTTGGGGATTTCGCCCTCCAGGTGGCGGCGAATATCTACCTGGGCCAGGCCCACTACGCCCTCGGCGACTATCGTCGCTCAATAGACTTCCTCAGGAGGAACGTGGAATCCCTCCAGGGCGATCTGATCCGTGAGCGCTTTGGCCTGGTCGCCCTTCCTTCCGTAGTCTCCCGTTCATATCTGAGCTCGTCCCTCGCCGAACTTGGAGAGTTCAGCGAGGGGATCGCCCGCGGAGAGGAAGCGGTGCGGATTGCCGAGGCGATCGATCACCCGCTCAGCCTTATCTTCGCCTGCCGCGGTCTCGGCCAACTGCACCTTCGCCAAGGGGATATCCCGAAGGCCACCTCCGTGGCCGAACGTGGCCTTGCCCTCTGCCAGGCCGCCAACCTCCCGGTCGTGTTCCCCTGGATCGCCACTGCCTTGGGCTCTATGTATGCCCTTTCCGGTCGTGTCGCGGAGGCCCTGCCTCTACTGGAGCAGGCTGTGGAGCGGGCCGTTTCCATGAGACTGAAAGCCGGTCACTCGTTCATGGTCGCCCAGCTGAGCCTGGCCTACCTGCTGGCCGGCCGCCTGGAGGACGCGACCGACCTCGCCGGACGGGCCCTCGAGCTCGCCCGTGACCACAGCGAACGTGGCCTCGAGGCGTGGGCAGTTCGGCTCTTCGGCGAGATCGCCTCGCATCCCGATGCCCTAGATAGGGAGAAGGCCGAAGATTACTACCGCCAGGCCATGGCACTGGCCGACGAACTCGGGATGCGCCCGCTCTCGGCGCAGTGCCACCTCGGCCTCGGCAAGCTGTACCGGCGAACCGGAAACCGCGCGCAGGCTGAGGAGCACCTGACCACCGCCACCACGCTGCTCCGCGAGATGGAGATGAGGTTCTGGCTGGAGCAGGCGGAGGCGGAGCTGAAGGGGAGCGCATGATCTTCGAGAGCGCCGGTCGTAACCAGGCAGGCTGAAAGGAGATTACAATGAGGACGAAAGCCCTTCTCGGAGCCCTCCTGGCGGTCTTCGTCTCGGCGATGCCAGCGGCGGGCTCGGAACGCATAGGCCCACGCCCAGCAGCCCATGAGGAGCTGGCGGGGACCGTGAACGAGCTCATCGGCCAGCTCGACCGCCTCGCCGCCCGGTGGCGCGAACATTTCTACCATAGAGCGGCGCGCGGCGAGCGCCCGCTCATCACCTTCATGCTCCGACACGGGGAGAGGCTGGACCTCTCACCGGAGCAGGTCCAGAGCCTCGAGCGGCTCAGGGCGGATTTCCGGCGCGAGGCGATCCGGCGCCGCGCCGACCTCCGAATTGCCGAGGTGGACCTGGCAACGCTCCTCGACACCGACCCCGTGGATCTCGGGAAGGTCGAGGCGAAGATTCGCGAGATCGAGCGGGCGCGTGCGGACCTGCGCCTCGCCCGCGTCCGCACGATCGAGCAAGGCAAAGCGCAACTGACCCCGGAGCAACGCGCGAAGCTCCAGGCCCTGCTCGCGGCCCCTCGCCATCCGCGCCGCCACCCTGGCGCGTACCGCTCGCCCCGCGGAAAGCGCTTGTAGAGGTGAGCGAGGCTGACACGATGAGGATCGTCGACCTGAGGGCCTACCCGACCTCGTTCCCGGTGCCACCCGAGGCAAGCGTGACCCTCGGCATCGGTCGTGCCGTCAAGCGCGACGCCGTCGTCGTCAAAGTCACCACTGAAGACGGTCTCATCGGCTACGGCGAGTCTCATCACGGCCGCTCCCCCGGCGCCGTCGCTCACCTCGCGAATACCACGCTCCGCCAGCTCGTGATCGGCATGAATGCCCTGGATGTTGTCGGCGTCTGGACGCGCATCTACCGGATGCAGCTCGGCAGCCATGGGATGGGCGCGGGTGCCGCGATCGCGATGAGCGGGATCGACATGGCGCTGTGGGACATCCGCGGGAAGGTGACCGGCTGGCCGCTGTACCGGCTCCTGGGGGGCGCCTCACGGCCGATCCCCGCCTACGCCGGAGGGGTGTCGCTTGGCTACCAGGACCCGAGCGCGCTGGTCGACGAGGTGCGCGCGCTGGTCGAGGCGGGGTACAAGGCGGTGAAGCTCCGGGTCGGTGACTCGCCGGCACGCGACCTCGAGCGCGTGGCCGCCGTCCGCAGGGCGTTCGGGAACGACCTGGCCATTCTGGTGGACGCCAACACCCGCTATTTGGTCGCCGATGCGCAACAGACCATGCCCGGGCTGGAGGCCCACGGCGTCGGCTGGCTGGAAGAGCCATTTCCCGCGCATGACCACCGGAGCTACGCGATCGCGGCCACCTTCAGCCGCATCCCGCTGGCAGCCGGAGAGAACCACTACACGCGATTCGAGTTCGTGCGCCTGGTCGAGGACGGCGTCATCCGGATCCTGCAGCCGGACCTGTCAAAGACCGGAGGCATCACTGAAGCGCTCCGCATCGCCGCGATGGCATCGGCCTGGAAGCTCCCCATTCACCCCCACACCTCGATGACGGGGCTCAACATGGCGGCGAGCATTCACTTCCTCGCGGCGATCGACAACAGTGGCTACTTCGAGGCCGACGCGTCGAAGGACAACCTGTTCCGTGACGAGCTGGTGAGCACGCCGTACACGCTGGACGCCGAGGGGTGCGTGCGCCCGCTCGAGAAACCCGGGATCGGGGTCGAGGTCGACGAGGACTTCCTCGCGAAACATCCGGTGATCGAGGGGCCCGCGTACATCTGATACACTACGTGTTGACCCCCTCTTCTGCCCGTCACAGTTTGCTCTCATGCCCGGCTGACCGCGCTGGGCGGGATGACCTATGAGCCCGATGAAGAACGAGACGAGTCGGTTGCTGGTCGGCCTCTTGTTGCTGGTCCTTTCGTTGGCAGCCGCGTGCGCTTCGGGCATGTCCTGGGAGAGGCACATGGTGGCCGGGGTAAGGTCATATCACCAAGGTCGCCACGCCGAGGCGGAGAGATCGTTCCAAGCCGCCCTCAAGGAAGCGGAGCGGCGTGGGCCAGAGGACCCTCGCGTGGCCACCACCCTCAACAACCTGGCAGTGCTCTACAAGGCCCAGGGCCAGTACGCCCAGGCCGAGCCGCTCTACCAACGGGCGCTGGCGATCAAGGGGAAGGTCCTCGGGCCCGAGCACCCTTCTCTGGCCACCAGCCTCAACAACCTGGCGGGGCTCTACGTCGCCCAGGGCGAGTACGCCCGAGCCGAGCCGCTCTACAAGCGAGCGCTCGCGATCGTGGAGAGCACCTTGGGGCCGGAGCACCCCCGCGTGGCCGCCACCTTGATGAACTACGCCACCCTATTACGGGCTACGAACCGGGAGGCTGAGGCGGCAGAACTGGAGGCCCGCGCCGAGGCGATCCGGGCCAAGCATGCCCAGGAGAACCCGACGAAGTGACGCGGAGGGCGAGATGAACGAGCCAACCCTTGATATGCTGACAAACCGCCTCGGCCGCCTGGAGCGGGAGAATCGGTGGTGGAGGATTCTCGGGAGCGCTGCAGTCGGAGTGCTGGCGCTCGGCTTGCTGATGGGAGCCACGGCTGGGAAGGTCTCGAAGGAGATTCGAGCCGAGCGTTTCGTCCTGGTGGATGAGAACGACAAGATGCTTGCCGAGCTGAGCACATTGTCTCGCATGCAAGGGCTCAGAGGGCCAGAGCCTCTCGTCGCGGACCTTTCGCGCCTGATCCTCTACGATCGAGACACCAATCCCCGCGCTGCGCTGGGTGTCGGCTTGGACGGATCACCTCATCTGCTGCTCTACGGCAGCGGGGAGACAGTCCAGGGCAGGCTGATGGTGTTGGCTAGCGGCGCGCCCGCCCTGAGTCTCTTCGACAGCGACAAGGGACTCCGCGCAGTGCTTCGCCTGGGTACTGGGGGCTCGCCGCGCCTCGTCCTCGCCGACAAGCATGGCAAGATCATCTGGAAAGCGCCGTAGCCACCCAAGGAGGGCAAAGGCCTCAAATGCGTCAAGATGGTAGTGGCGATCTTGGCCCAGTGGAGCGGGTGGCGATATTGTACTTCTTCCAGAACCGGCAGCAATCTCGATTGACATCGACTCGGAAGCAGCTTAAATAATAAGGGTCGGAAGGACGAGCGCTACTGCCGGACCGTGATCCAGCTCATGGAAAGCCAGGCTTACCGGGAGCTGGCCGGTGCGCAACTCTTCGGCTTCGGCCTCCAGTTCGCGCCCGAGCTCAAGAGGTCGAGCCGTCCGACGCCGGGCGCTGGGCTCCCCCCGAGCCGCTGGAGCTGGAAGGATGATCGAGGCCGACGCGGAGGCGCCCGGGAGTCCCGGCCAGGTCGCTGTTCTGCGGCGAGGACTCGTTCACGTGTAGCTCATCTTCCGGAAAGGGGAGAAGCGATGCCAAAAGAAGCCGTCAACCCACCGACCCTCATGAAGCCGGTCGGCTTCTCTCACGCCTTCGAGGTCCGGGGAGGCCGCATCCTCTTCCTCGCCGGCCAGGTGGCCCGGGACAAGGACAGCAATCTGGTCGGCAAAGGGGATCTCGTCGCCCAGTTCAGGCAGGTCTGCGAAAACCTGAAGGCGCTCGTGGAGTTTCGTGGTGGGACGCTGCAGGACATCGTGAAGTTGATGATCTACGTCCTCGACGTGAACGACTACAAGAGCAAGGGGAAGGCGATCGGCGCCGTGTATCGGGAGTACTTCGGCAAGCACTTCCCGGCCATGACGCTGGCGGAGGTCAAGGGCCTCTACGACGCCGACGGCGGCTGCCTGATCGAGATCGAGGCGGTCGCCGCTCTGGAGTAACTCCGCGAGCGAACTGTCACGTGACCTCCTCCGGGCCCAGAATGACCAGGGCGTCCACCGCTGTGGCCATCTTGCCGCGGGCGATCACGGGATTCAGATCCAGCTCGGTGATGCGGGGATGGAGGGCGAGGAGCTGCCCCACCGCCAGGAGGATTCTCACGAGCGGCTCCTCATCACAGCCGGGCAACCCCCGATAGCCCCGGAGAAGCCGGGCGCGGAGCCCCGCTCCCAGCATCTCTCGCGCCTCCTCGGGATCGAGAGGAGCCAGGCCGAAGGCAGCATCCTGCAACGCCTCCGCCAGGACCCCACCCGTCGCCACTGCCACCACAGGCCCGAAGGTGAGGTCCTGCCTGCCACCCATGAGGAGCTCTATGCCCGGTCCGACTTGCTCCTGAACGAGAAAGCGGACCGCTCCCAGTCGTGCCGTGAGATCGAGGCACGCCTCGCGAACGTCCCGGGCATCGCGAAGGTCTCCTCGAACCGCCCCTGCCTCGGTCTTGTGAAGGAGGCCCGCCCGCATCCCTTTGACGACCACGGGAAACCCGAGCGCCGTCGCCACTCCCACCGCCTGATCAACCGACCCAGCCCACCCCTCCCGGCAGAAGGGGATGCCGGCGACCTCGAGGATCCGGCGGGCATCCTGATAGGGGAGCGCACCGTTTCGTGTGCGCAGAAGCTCCTCGAGATCGGGCGCCGGCGGAAGGCAGCCTTCGACAGGACCGGGCGCGGGCCTTCGCCGGCCGGCAAGGCTCAGCGCGCCAAAGGCCTTCACGGCCCGTTCAGGGGTCGGGAGCACCGCGACCCCGGCGCCGGTGAAGCGGCGGGTCACTTCCGGGGCATCGGCGGTGAACGCGACGAGCGGCTTCCCATGCGCGGCGGCGGCCTGGATCAGTCCCTCAGCGAACTCGGGCAGGTCGAGGCCGACGTTGATCGCGACGGCCCCGGAAATCGCCTCCTGGCCGAGGACAGCGTGCGCCACCCGGGCGATGGCCGACGGAGCCACCTGCGGGGTCAGGTCCACGGGATTCCCTGTCGCAGCGAAGGGAGGAAGCAGCCGGCGGAGGTCACCGCTGACGGCGTGGGATAAGGCCGGCACCTCGAGGCCGAGCTCCTCGACCGCGTCAGCCGCGATGACCGAGGGGCCCCCTGACACCGTTACGATGGCGACCCCTCTGTCGCGGGGGAGCGTCTCTCGGCAGACGGAGAGGGCATGAATGGCATCGAAGAACTCCTCAGTCTCCCGGGTGGCCACGATCCCGCCTCGTCTGAACGCCGCCTGATAGATCGCGTAGGTCCCGGCCAGCGCCCCGGTGTGGGAGCTGGCGGCCCGGCCCCCGGAGCCGGTCCGTCCGCCCTTCAGCACCACAACCGGTTTGACCGCGGTCGCTCGCCGGGCCGCATCGACGAAACGCCGCCCGTCCTCGACCGCCTCCACGAAGCAGGCAATGACCCCCGTCTCGGGATCGTCAGCCAGGAACTCGATAAGCTCCGCGATCCCCAGATCGACCTGGTTGCCTATGCTGACGAACTTGGCCACGCCCAGCCCCAATGACCCCAGGTGCCGGAAGATGAGGCCCCCGTAAGCCCCGCTCTGAGAGATCACGCTGATCCGTCCGGGCTGGCTGGGGAGCTCCCAGAAGTATGTCCCGTTCAGGCTCCCGTGGCTCGAGTAGACACCCATGCAGTTGGGGCCGACGAGCCTCATCCCCGCGTTCCGGGCGATGGCGACGAGCCGTCGCTCCGCCACGCTCCCCTCGGCGTCCACCTCGCCGAACCCCGAGGAGAGGATGACCGCAACACGAACCCGACGAACTGCCAGTCCCTCCACCGCAGGCGCCACAGCGGGTGCAGGCAGGCTCACCAGGGCCAGATCGAGCGCCTCCGGAAGATCGGCGACCTGTGGCACGGTGGGGTAGCCCAGGATCGGCTCCCCGCTGGGGTTGACCGGATAGATCGGTCTTTCGTAGCCGTACGCGGCGAGATTCTTGAGAAGCCGATGGCCCAGCTTTCCGGGATCCCGCGACACCCCCAGGACAGCCACCGACCCGGGGGAGAAGAGGGCATCCAGGCTGCTCATCGGGGACGCGTGTCGAGGACGCGGACCGCCTTGCCCTGGGGCCGAGGGATCTCGCCGGGCTTGAGCAACCTGAGCTCCGCGCTGAGGCCGAGCAGCTCCCCGAGCTCGCGGCGGATCCGCTCGCCAGTGGCAGGATCAAAGCCCGGCTCCACCTCCATCAACACCGCCATTCGCTCGCCCGCCTGAGCCTCCAGCACGATCTGGTACTCGTGACTCACGCCGGGGTGGCGCAGGAGGAGCTGCTCCACCTGGCGCGGGTAGAAGTTCACCCCCTTGTAGATCACCATGTCGTCAGTCCGGCCCCGCAAGCGGTCGATGCGGAGATGGGTCCGGCCACAGCCGCAGGAACCCCGGCTGACCACGCGCGTGAGGTCATGAGTCCGGTACCGGACAAGGGGGAGCCCTTCGCGGGTGAGCGTCGAGATGACCAGCTCTCCTTCCGTGCCGTCCGGGAGCGCTCGCCCGCTCGCGGGCTCGACGATCTCAGCATAAAAGTGGTCCTCCCACAGGTGGATCCCGGCCCGGGCCTCGCAGTCGATCCCCATGCCGGGCCCGCCGGTCTCGGTCATCCCGACGAGGTCGAAGGTCTTGAGGCGCAGCTCCCGCTCGATGCGGGCCCGCAGCGGATCCGACCAGATCTCGGACCCGAGCAGCGCCACGCGGAGCGCCAGCTCCCCGAGGTCGAACTTCTCCTCTCGCGCCACCTCGATCAGCCTGAGCGGATAGGTCGCGATGGCGGTGAGCACCGTGGCCCCGAGATCTTTCATCAGCTTCAGCTGGAGGAGCGTCCGGCCGGCGCCGATCGGGATCACCATCGCCCCGAGGCGCTCGGCGCCGTAGTGGAAGCCGAAGCCGCCGGTGAAGAGCCCGAAGGAGGGGGTGATCTGGATGACGTCGTTGGCCGTCACCGTCGCTGCCCGATAGCAGCGCGCCATGACCTCGCCCCACTGGGCGATGTCGGCTTGCGTGTAGGGGTTGAGGATCGGGTTCCCGGTGGTGCCCGAGCTCATGTGGATCCGGAGGAACTGCTCCCGAGGCGCGCAGGCCAGCCCGAACGGGTAGCCGTCGCGGAGCTCCTCCTTGGTGAGGAACGGCAGCCGCTCCCAATCCTTCACCGAGCGGATCTCCCCAGGGTCAACGCCTCCGAGCCGGCGGTGGTAGGCGGGGTTCGTACGGACTCTTTCCAGCGTCCGTCGCATCCCCTGAAGCTGGCGCTCCGCCAGGCGTTCGCGGCTGAGGGTTTCGATCTCAGGCTGGAACATCGCTCAGGCCCAGGTACGCCTTCCGGATCCGTGGGTCCTGCGCGAGGCGTGCGCTCGCCCCTTCGAGGACCACGCGCCCGGTCTCGAGGACATAGCCCCGCGAGGCCAGTCTCAGGGCGAGGCGGGCATTCTGCTCGACCAGGAGGATGGTAACGCCGGCGGCGTTGATCTCCCGAATCACCTTGAAAATTTCCCTCACGACCATCGGCGCCAGCCCGAGGGACGGCTCGTCCAAGAGCAGGACCTTCGGCTGGGCCATCAGGGCCCGGGCGATAGCGAGCATCTGCTGCTCGCCGCCAGAGAGGGTCGCGGCGAGCTGGGCGCGCCGCTCCCCGAGGACCGGGAAGACCCGCGTGACCCGGGCAAGGGTCGCCCGGATCTCCGCCTCGTCCGACCGCGTGTGCGCGCCCACCAGGAGGTTCTCGTAGACCGTGAACTCCGGAAAGAGATCCCGGCCTTCGGGGACGTGGGAGATCCCCCCGGACACGATCTCGTTGGGGGACGCCCGGGTGATTTCACGCCCCTCGTACAGAATGCGCCCGCGCGCCGGCCGGACGAGCCCCGAGATCGCCCGGAGCGTGGTGCTCTTGCCCGCTCCGTTGGCGCCGAGGAGCGTGACGATCTGCCCGGCCTCCACCCGGAGCGACACGCTGTCGAGCGCCCGGCGGCGGCCGTAAAAGACATCCACCTCTTCGATCTCAAGCGTCGCCGGCGTCATCCCCTCCTCCGAGGTACGCTTCGACCACCGCCGGGTCCCTGGCAACCTCGCGCGGCTTGCCCTCGGCGATCTTGCGCCCGTAATGGAGGACCGCGACGCGGTCGGACACGCCCATCACCAGCTCCATGTTGTGCTCGACCACCAGGATGGTCAGGCCGGCTTCGTCGCGCAGGCGGCTGATCACGCCCATCAACGCTTGTGTTTCGGTCGGGTTTAGCCCGCCGGCCGGCTCGTCGAGCAGCACCAGCCGGGGTGCCGAAGCCAGGGCTCGGGCGATCTCGAGCCGCTTCTGAAAACCCAGTGGCAGGCTGCTCGCCTCGACATGGGCGGCGTCCGCCAGCCCGAACTGCCGCAACAGCGCGAGGCCGCGCTGCCGGGCCTCGGCCTCTTCGCGGCGCACCGAGGCCAGCAGCAGCGCGCCACCGAGGACACCGCCGGAGAGGCGCACGTGGGACCCGATCAGGACGTTGTCGAGCACGGAGAGCCGTCGGAAGACCTCCGTGTTCTGGAACGTCCGCGCAATGCCCAGGCGGGCAATCTGGTGGGGTGGGAGCCGGGTCAGCTCAACGCCGTCGAAGTAGGCAGCCCCACCCGTGGGCCGGTACAAACCGGTCAGCACGTTGAAGACGGTGGTCTTCCCCGCTCCGTTGGGGCCGATGAGGGCATAGATCTCCCCCCGCCCGACTTCGAAGCTCACCCGGCTCAGGGCGGTCAGACCTCCAAAACTGATGGACAATCCCTCAACCCTGAGCACCCGGCCACTCAGCGGCTACTTGGCCGACAGCCAATCCGTCAACGGCTTGAACCGCCCGCCCTCAACTCGCACCCAGAACCCCTGCAGTTGGGTCTCATGGTCCTTGCGGGAAATCGTCATCGGGGGCAGGATCCCGCTCTCCCAGTTCGCGATGCCTTCCAGCGCCTCGATCAGCCGCCCGCGCGTCAGGGCTCTGCCGGCCTGCTTGGCGCCTTCGGTGAAGAGCATCGCGGAGAAATAGCCCGCAAGCGAGTAACGGTTTGGGGCGTGCCCCGGGTGGTACTTTTCGAGCAACTCTCGATACCGGCGGACGCCCGGCAGGTCGGAGCTAACCGGGTCCGGCCAGAGCGAAAGCCCCTCCACCCCCTCGGAGGCCACGCCCGCCAGCCCCAGATAGCGCTCATCGGTGAGGGGGCCGGATGAGACCATGAGCGTGTCCTTCCAGCCGATCTTGTTGGCCTCCTTGAGCGCCTGCGCGGCGGGACCCGGGGTCGCCACCAGGAAGGTCACTTGAGGCTTGGCCGCCCGAAGCTTGGCGATCTGGGCACTCACGTCCTTGGCGCCGCGCTTGTAGGATTCGGCCGCGGCCACCTTCAGGTTGTAGCGCGCCAGGTTCTTCCGAAAGGGCACGAGGAAGCTCTTGCCGTAGGCGTCGTCCTGATACAGCACCGCGAACTTCTTGAAGTTCCGCTGTGTGACCAGGTAGTCGATCATGATCTTGGCCTGGCGGTCGTACAGCGTCATGCCGCTGAACACGTACTTCTTTCCCCGCGTCACCGACGCCCCCTGGTACGGAAAGAGGAGGGGGACCTTGTTCTCGGCGAGGTACTTCAGCGTGGCGACCACGGGAGGGGTTCCCTGGGGCGCAAGGATCGCGAAGACGCCGTCCCGCTCCACGAGCTTCTTGGTGTTGGCGACCGCCGCCTGCGGCTTGTAGCCGTCGTCGTAGTAGACGGTGCGGACCTTCCGCCCGTGGATCCCGCCTTGGTCATTGACATGCTTGAAGTAGAGGTCGATCCCGAACTTGGTCAGCTCACTCCCGGTAAAGGCCAGGGGACCCGAGAAGGAGTTGGAGCAGCCGACCACGATCTCCCTGTCGGTCACGCCCACCTCCGCAGACGCCGGAGCCACCGCCAGTGCCAGGACCATCGCCACTGCCGCGCTGAGCCATCGAGTCATGATTGCCTCCTGAGGGCGAAGCTTGCCACCCCGCCCGGCATGAACAGCATGCACCCGATCATGATCGCTCCGAAGATGAGCGGCCGGTACTGCTGGAACCCGGCCAGCCAGTCCTGGAGCACCGTCACGATACCGGCCCCGATCAGGGAGCCGCCGATGGATCCGAGGCCGCCGATGATGATCATGGCCACGAAATCCACCGAGAGGAAGATATCAAAGGCGTCGGGGGAGAGGAACCCCACGACGAAGGCGAACAGCCCCCCCGCCACCCCGGTGTAGAAGGCGCTCACGGCAAAGGCCACCGTCTTGTACCAGGCGAGGTTCACGCCGCTGGTCTGCGCCGCGATCTCACTCTCACGGATCGCCACAAACGCCCGCCCCGTGCGGCTCCCCACCAGGTTCCTGGCCAGCAGCGTCATCACCACGCCGGTTGCCAGCACGAGGTAGTAGCGCCGCGCGTCCGAGGAGAAGTCGAGCCAGAGAAGGCTCCCCTCCGGCACCTGGAGGCCGTCCGATCCCTGGGTCAGCCCATCGAGGGTCAGGATCAGTTCCACGACCACGAACCCGAAGGCCAGAGTGGCCATGGCGAGGTAGAGCCCGTGAAGCCTGAGACACGGGAGCCCGAGGGCCACCCCGATCAGACCGGTGACGACTCCCGCGGCCAGCAGCGTGAGGGGCAACGGAGTTCCGGGCAGGCGCAGGGTGAGGATCGCCGCGGTGTATGCCCCCACCGCGAGAAAGCCGGCGTGGCCGAAGGAGAGCTGGTTGGTGTAGCCGGAGAGCAGGTTCAGCCCCAGCGCGACGATGGCGTTGACGATGGCCAGGCTCGCGAGGAAGACGTAGTACTGGGGGACCATCCAGGGCAGCGCCACCGCCACCACCGCTCCCCCCGCGAGGACCGCCTGGCGCCATGCCACCGCTACACCCTCCGCTGCCGGGCGACTCCCAGAAGCCCGCTGGGCCGCACGACCAGGATCGCAATCAGCAGGAGAAACGGGACCGAGTACCGGATTTCGGAGGGAAGGTAGAGCGGGGCCAGGTTCTCGATGACGCCCAGCGCCATCCCTCCGATCACCGCGCCCGGCAGCGACCCGAATCCTCCGAGGATGGCCGCGATGAAGCCGTTGATGACGATGAGCCCCATCTTGGAGGAGAGGAAGATCACCGGCGCGACGAGAAAGCCGGCCACCGCGCTCACCACGGCGGCCAGGACCCACGCGGCGGTGTAGATGCGCTCCACGCTGATTCCCATGAGGGAGGCCGCCCGCTGATTCTGGGAGACCGCGCGCATCGCTCGCCCCAGCCGGGTGAAGCCGAAGAGGAGGTAGAGCGCGAGCATCAGCGCCAGCGAGGCGCCGATCACTCCCAGCGAATCCCGCGCGATCCGCACGGGGCCGAGGGCCACCGGGTCTCCGGCAAACAGCGAGGGGAACGGGAACTCGTCGTGGGTCCAGACGAGCCCCGCCACGCTCTGGAGGACCAGGGCAAGGCCGAACGTGATGATGAGGACGTCGAAGTGAGTCGCCCCGATGGCGTGGCGAATGATCAGCCGCTCCACGAGGAAGGCCAGCACGGCCCCGCCCAGGACCGCTCCCAGCAGGGCGACGGGAAGCGGAAGCCCCATCATCGTGTAGGCTGTGTACCCCACGAAGGTGGAGATCATGAGCAGTTCGCCCTGGGCGAAGTTGATGGTCCGGGTCGCGTTGTAGATGATGATGAGGCTGATCGCGATCAGAGAGTAGATGCTCCCCGTGGCGATCCCGCTCGCCACCACCTGGGTCACGACCGTCGCGTCCATCCCCAATTTCAGCTCCGATCTGACAAAAAGCTTACCTGTCGCGCCGAACAGCCCCACGGCGCTCCATCCCCCTCGGAGGGGGGCGCCGCCCCCCTGGCGAAACCTCCCCCCGCCCCCCCCTCAGGCTTTGCGGCGAAGGGCGGCGGTGCGATCGGCATCCACGGCGAAAGTCTCCGGGTCGATCCAGACGCCGTAGTCCCGGCGGGCGGCCTCGAGCGAGATAAGGCCATCCCGGACCTCCGCGGCGACAAGCTCGGCCGGTCGCTCGAGCGGGTCGCCGTAGCCCCCGCCGCCGCCGGCCTGCTGATAGAAGATGGTCCCTCGCGGAATCGGCAGGATCTCCTTCGACCGCGGAACGATCGCCTGACCGGCGGGGGTGCGCAGCTCGATGCGGTTTAGCGCGCCAGCGCCGGCGCCGAACAGGCCGAAGGCCCGCGCCTCCTCGTCGACCCCGTCCCCGAACGTTATGCCCGTCACCTGTTCGCCGTCGATCTCGAACTCCGTTTCGACGCCGAGACCGCCGCGCCAGCGGCCCGGCCCGGCGGAGTCCGGCAGGTACTCGTGGCGGCGCAGGCGGTGGGGCGTATGGACCTCGAACATCTCATAGTCCTGGGCCAGGATCCCGCCCGCGGTATTGATGAGGCCGATGTGGTCGTAGCCGTCGCACCCGCGCACCGCGCCAGAGCCGCCTTTCAGCGCCAGGAAGAGAATGTCGACGTACCTCCGCCGGTGGCGCGGATCGTTCCCGGTGACGGTCAGGCCGAGCATCCGGTTCCAGCCGGCGGAGACGCGGTCGGGCAGCGCGGGCGCAAGCGCTCGGAAGATCGCGTCCGAGTGCGGACCCGCGAGGGTGTTGCCGAACGTGGTCGCCGCGGGGAACTCGGCGTTCAGGATGGTGCCGCGCGGGATCTGCACGCTGATCGGGCGCAGGATACCCTCGTTGTGCGGGAGGTCGGGATCCACCAGCATCAGGAGCGTCAGGATGACCGCCGAGAGCGACGAGGCATAGGGGGCGTTGACGAAGCCGACGGTCTGGGGATCCGTGCCGGCGTAGTCGAAGCGGATATCGCTCCCGCGCTTGTCAATCGCGACGCGGATGGCGTGCCGGCTCCCGTCATGGTAGCCGTCGTAGAACACCGTGCTCTCCCCGACATAGACGCCGTCCGGGATGCGGGCGAGCTCCGCGCGCATGCGCCGCTCCGCGGCATCGAGGAGGAACTCCACGTGCCGCTCGATCCTTTCGGCCCCGTGGCGCCGGTAGAGCTCGAGCACGCCCCGCTCGCCCACGACCGTGCCGCCGATCTGCGCGCGGATGTCCTCCTCCACGATCGGCAGGCGCACGTTCGCGAAGACGAAATTCCACACGTCGCGCCGCAACCGGCCCTCGTCGACGATCCGGAGCGGCGGGATGCGGAGCGCCTCCTGCCAGACCTCCGTCGCCTTGGGGTTGTAGCCTCCGGCTTGGGCCCCGCCGATATCCGCCTGGTGGCCCTTCGTCGCCGCCCACGCGACGAGCCGCCCCTCGAAGAAGACGGGGCGGAACACGGCGACGTCGTTGTTCTGGTTCCCGCCCGAGAAGACATCGTTGTGGAGAAAGACATCACCCGGGTGGACATCGTCGCCGAACGCCTCGATCACGGCGCGACACGCGGGCTGGAGGGCGAAGGCGAGAATGGGGATGTACTCGGTCTGCTCGAGCATTCTCCCCTGCGCGTCGTAGAGGCCCGTCACGAAGTCGCGCGCCTCGTTGAGGATCGGCGACCGGGTCGTGCGCAGCAGCGTGACTCCCATCTCCTCGGTGATCGCCTTCAGCCGCCGGTGCAGCACGGAGGCGAAGATAGGGTCGATCGCGGTCATCGCCGCTCCAGCAGGAACGAGCCGTGGCGGTCGCAGTCGACGGCCCAGCGGGGCGGGATGACCACCGCCGTCGTGGCGAGCTCCACCACCGCGGGTCCGGTGAGGCGGGCCCCCCGGCCGAGCGCCAGACCGTCGTAAACCGGCGTGTCCGTAAACTCCCGCTCCTCCGCCACCCACACGCGCCGGCGGTGGCGCAGCGCGGCGGCCGCATCGCCAGGAGGCGCCTCCGGCAGGCTCGGCTTCGGCATGAGGCCCGTCGCCATGGCGCGGAGGTTCACGAGCTCGAGCGGCGTGTCAGGCAGCGCGTAGCCGTAGAGGTGGTCGTGCGCCTCGTGGAAGCGCTTGGCCACGCCGCGGAGATCGCCGACCCGGGACTCCTCGGCGAGCAATGGCACCGTGATCTCGTGGTACTGGCCGATATACCGCACGTCACACGCCAGCGTCACGACCGCCCGCTCCCCGTGCGCACCCTCGGCCGCGAGCGCCGCTCGCCCCTCGGCGACGAGCTCGTCGACGAGGGATTCCATCCGGCCCCGATCGAACCCCTCGAACGGCGTAACGTAGCTCCGGACGAAGTCGTGACGGAGATCGGAAAGCAGCATGCCTGCGGCGCAGAAGATGGACGAGTCGCGAGGAATGAACAGCCGCTCGAGTCCGAGCTCGCGTGCGATGCCGACGGCGTGAACCGGCCCGGCGCCGCCCGCGGCCACCAGGAGGAACTCCCGGGGATCCTGGCCGCGCTCCACGCTGACGTGCCGGATCCCGGCGGCCATGTTCGCGTTGATCACCTCGAAGATGCCGGCCGCTGCCTCCTCCACCGAGATGCCGAGCGGCTCAGCGATCTCCGCCCGCACCACGGCGCGCGCGGCGCTCGGATCGAGCCGGAGCCGGCCACCCAGGAAATATTCCGCGTTCAGATAGCCGAGGAGGAGGTCGGCATCCGTGCATGTGGGGCGCGAGCTGCCCCGCCCGTAGCACGCCGGGCCAGGGTCCGCGCCCGCGCTCCGGGGGCCCACGCGGAGGAGCCCGCCTTCATCGATCCAGGCGACGCTCCCGCCACCGGCCCCGATCGTGTGAATCGCGAGCATCGGCAGGCCGAAGGGGTACCGGGCGATCCGGCCCTCCACCGTCACCGCCGCCGCGCCGTCCTTTACGAGGCAGACGTCGAACGACGTGCCGCCCATGTCCACGGTGATCAGGTCCCGCACGCCATTCGCGGCCGCATAGGCGAGGCCGGCCGTGGGGCCGGCCGCCGGGCCGGACAGGAGCGTGCTCGCGGCGAGAGCGCGCGCGACCGACGGCGCGGCAACGCCGCCGTTTGACTGCATGATCAGGAGCACGCCCCGGAACCCGGAGTCGGCGAGGCGCGCGGTGAGCCGGTCCAGGTAGCGGCCGAGCACAGGCCCGACGGCCGCGTTGATCACGGTGGTGCTGACGCGCTCGGTGAAGCGGATCTGCGGGAGGACCGCCGAGGAACGGGTGACGTACGCCTGGGCGAGGGTGGCCCGTGCCAGCTCCTCGGCCTCCACTTCATGGGCAGGGTTCGCCCATGCGTGCAGAAAGCAGATCGCCACCGCCTCCACGCCCCCCTCCACCATCCGCCTCAGCGCCGCGCCGACGTCCGCCGTGTCGAGCGGGATCGCCTCGGCGCCGGAGACCTCCACGCGTTCGGTGACGGGCAGCCGAAGCCACCGCGGGACAAGCGGCAGCGGTGGCGCGTATCGGTTGTCGTACTGAGCCTCCCGGATCCCGCGGCGCATCGCAAGCGCGTCGCGAAACCCGCGCGTGGTCAGAAGCCCGACGCGCGCGACCTCCCCGGTAAGCACGGCGTTGGTGGTCACGGTCGTCCCGTGGATGATAAGGGTGATCTCGCCAAGGAACTCGGCGACGGTTTTCCCCTCGCCGGCCGCCAGCTCTGCGATGCCCTCGAGGAAGCCCTCGGATGGGTCGGCGGGCGTGCTCGGCGTCTTCGCCAGCCGGGGAGCGCGCGCCTCGGGCTGCAGGAAGAAGTCGGTGAAGGTGCCGCCGACATCGACTCCGAGGCGATAGGCCATCTCAGCGCACCTCGCAGAGCTCGGTGATCAGCCCGGTGGTCGCTTCGGATTCGAGAAAGGCGATCCGCCCGTGCGCTCCGGCCAGGGGGAAGCCCGGGACCACGCGCAGGCCGCGCGCGGTGACTTCGCGGAGCGCGGCGTCGAGATCGTCCACCCGGAAACAGATGTGGTGGACGCCCTCGCGGCGGGCGAGCACGGGGCCGAAGCGCTCCACGATCGGCCCCGTGTACTCGACGAGCTCGATCCGCGTCCCGCCGACGTCAACGAATGCCACGCGCACGCCGACCTCGCTCGCCCAGCGGCCGCTCGCGCGGACGCCGAAGAGCCGCTCCCACTCTCTGATCGTCCGCTCGAGATCGTCCACCACAATCCCGACGTGCAGGACCTCGCGGAAGAGTGGTTGGTCGCGGACCATGGCGGGCGCCGCCCGACTCAGACGAGATCGCCCCGCTTCGCCCGCGCCTCGAACCGGCACGTCGGCGCTCCCGCCGCCACGCAGGCCGTCTCGCTGACATCGACAGGCCCCCCGAACACCGCCTCCGCCAACCCGCCCACCACGCCCGTGATCAGATGACAGACCGGGGAAGCAGCGGGCCCGTGGGCCTCGGCGAACGCCGAGCGCGCCACGCTGATCACCAGCTCACGGTGTTCCAGGTCCAGCCGCTCCAGCGTGAACTCCCCCCATCCGATCTCGCGCCCCATCCGCACCATGAACTCCACGACCTGGCGCGTGTCGAGGTTGAACGCTTCGCGGTAGCGGCTGGCGGAGAGCGCAGCTCCCGTGCGACCGCCCCGCGCCATCAGCTCGCCCGCGTCTTCTCCGACTTCCGCCTCCACGGCCTTGTGGAGCGCCACGAGGGTCTCCGGCCGGATCAGGAGATAGCGGGTGCCCTTGAACGTCAGGCATCCGCCGCGGGCGTCGTAGACGAGGTCACGGAGGATCGTATTCTCCATGGTCAAGCATGAGCTTGATCTAGCGGTACCGCAGAGGGCATTCTATGGTGGCCTGGACCTGGCCGCAAGGACCTGGCAGATCTCCGTCGGCCCGGCATCTTCCGTCATGAAAAGCCTTGCTGGCGACTCTGCGTTACTCATTTCATCGCCCACTCGGTTCCCTCGCCTGAATGGCCCGGTAGACCCGCTCGGGCGTCATCGGGAGCTCGGTCAACCGGACGCCGACGGCATCATGGATGGCGTTGGCCACCGCCGCGGAGACCGGGATCGTCCCTGCTTCGCCAAGCCCTTTGGCGCCGAAGGGGCCGGCAGGGTCCACGCTCTCGATCAGCTGGATGACGATCTCCGGCATCTCGCCCGCCGTGAGGAGGGCGTACTCCATGAACTGCGGGTTGAGGACATAGCCGTCTCTGACGATGAGCTGCTCGGTGAGCGCGTAGCCCAGCCCCATGTGGATGCCACCGTGGATCTGTCCCTCCGCGGCCAAGGGGTTCAGGGCACGTCCGACATCGTGGGCCGAGACGAGCTTCAGGACCTCCGCCTTCCCGGTCGCCTCCTCCACCTCCACCAGCGCGGCCTGCGCGGCAAAGGCATACGCCGCGGAAATATTTCCCCGGAAATTCTTGTCGAGCATCTCGTTCGGCGGATCGTAGAACGCCTCCGCCACGAGCGTCTGCCCTCCTTCGCGGAGGTGGCCGGCGCGCACGACCTCGTCGTAGGGAAGCCGCCGCTCCGGCACATCCCTGACGAAGATGAAGCCATCGCCCAGCTCGAGCCGCTGCGCCGGCTCATCCATGACCTCCCCCGCCATCCCCAGCAACTTGCGCCTGAGCTCAGCCGCGGCCAGCAGCGCGGCGTTGCCCGCGACAAAGGTGGTGCGGCTCGCATGCACCCCGACGTCCCACGGCTTGACCGAGGTGTCGTGGTTCACCACCTCAACCCGATCCAGCGGCACGCCGAGCGCCTCGGCGACGATCATGGCAAGCACCGTCTCGGAGCCCTGCCCGATCTCGGTGGCTCCCGTCAGCAGGGTCACCGTGCCGAAGTCGTCCAGCTTCAGGATCGCGCCACAGCCGTCGGAGCGGTATACCCGAGCCCCGCCCCCCACATGGAACATCGCCGCATAGCCGGCCCCCCTCTTCCATCCCGGTCGCGGCGCTCGCACGGGCGGCTTGGCGATCTCTTCCCGCGCCGCCTCCAGGCACTCCCGCATCGCGCACGAGGTGATCCGGCACCCCTGGGGGGTCACGTCGCCGGGCTGGGCCGCGTTCAGGAGCCGGAACTCGAGCCGATCGATGCCGAGGCGGTCGGCCAGCTCGTCCATCTGTGACTCCACGGCGAAGGTGGACTCCAGGTTGCCGTATCCTCGCATGGAGCCGGAGTAGGGATTGTTGGTGTAAACGACGGTGGCATCGAAGCGAACGTGGGGGACGCGATAGAGCCCCGCCGTGGTGCAGAGCATCACTGAGGGCGTGGTGGAGCCCCACGAAACATAGGCGCCGTTGTCGATCACCACGCGCGCCTCCCGGGCGAGGAGCCGGCCGTCGGCTCCCGCCGCCGAGCGCATGTGGATGACGCAGGGCTCCCGCGTCGGACTTGCGATGAACTCCTCCATCCGGTCGAACACGACCCTCACCGGGCGTCTGACCCGCCGCGCCAGGAGGGCCGCGATGACATCAATCGGGTAGAGATCGAGCCCCCGGCCGAAGTTGCCACCCACAGGCGGCTGGATCACGCGGATCCGGTCCCCGGTGATTCCCAGTGCTTGCGCGAGGTCGCGCTGGTAGAGAAACGGCGCCTGGGTGGTGGTCCACATGGTGAGGCGACCTTGGGGATCCCAGGCGGCGATGGCGGCCATGGTCCCGAGGCATGCGGGCGTCACGTAGTTGAGCCGGTAGCTCCCCTCCACCGCCGCCGCGGCCTCCGCGAAAGCCCGGTCCGGATCGCCGTGGCTGAACTCCCAGCGGAGCTTCGCCAGGTTTGTCCCAAGATCCTCCTGGACCAGCGGGGCTTCCGGCCGGAGGGCCGATTCCGGATCGAAGATGGCCGGAAGTTCCTCATACTCCACCTCGATCAGGTCGAGCGCCTCTCGCGCAACGGCTTCGGTTTCGGCGGCCACCGCGGCCACCTCGTCCCGGATGCACCGCGCTTTGCCACGCTTGAGCGCCAGATGATCCTTGGCGAACCCGAACGGGTACTGCTCCACGCTGTCGCCGGTGATCACGGCAAGCACCCCCGGGAGCGCCTCGGCCCTCCGGGCATCGATGCGGCAGATCCGGGCGTGGGGGTAGCGGGTGCGGAGGATCTTGCCGTGCGCCATCCGGGGGACCTCAAGGTCGTGCAGGTACCGGGTCTGCCCGGTGAGCTTTTCGGGTCCGTCGAGCTTCGGGACCCGTTGTCCGATGATCCGGAACGAATCCATTGACCTGACTAGCTCACGACGCGCTGCTCGCGGAGCGCGTGCACCGTCTCCCGGGACAAGCCCAGCAGCTCGGAGAGGATCGCCTCAGTGTGCTCCCCCAGCGCCGGGGCAGCTCGTGCCTCGATCTCCATCCGGCCATCCACCTTGATCGGGCTCCCGACGGTGGGAACCCGCCCGAGGTTCGGATGTTCGAGCTCCACCACCATTCGGCGTTGGGTCACCTGCGGATCTCGGAGCACCCGGTCCACCGAGTTGATCGGTGCGGCAGGGACGCCTTCCCGGTGGAACGCCTCGAGCCACTCCGCCGTGCTCCGTGTCCGGGTCACCGCTTCGACCTCCGGGATCAGGGTCGCCTTGTGCTCGAGGCGGTGTCCGTTGGTGTCGAATCGCGGGTCGCACTCCCACTCGGTTCGCCCCAGCGCACGGCAGAAGGCGCTCCAGAACTTCTCCGCGAAGACAGCGATAACGAGGTGGCCGTCCGCGGTGGGAAGCGCCTGGTACGGCACGACCGAGGCGTGCCCCGAGCCCATCGGGCCCGGCACCTTCCCGTCAGCCCAGAAGTACTGGGCGATGTAGGTGAGGAGCGAGACCTGGCAGTCCAGCAGCGAGAGATCGATCCACGCTCCTTCCCCGGTGCGCTCGCGCCTGAAGAGGGCCCCGGCCACGGCCAAGGCTCCAAACATCCCGCCGGCCAGGTCCCCCATCGGAAGGCCCATCCGCACGGGGGCCCGTCCTTCCTCGCCGGTAATGCTCATGGTGCCCCCCATGGCCTGGAGCGCCAGGTCGAAGGCCGGCCAGTCGCGGTACGGGCCGTCCTGGCCATAGGCGGAGAGCGAGCAGGCGACGATCCGCGGGTTCGTGACCTTGAGGCGCTCGTAGTGGCACCCCAGGCGCGTCATGATCCCCGGGCGGAAGTTGTCCCACACCACGTCGGCGACTCGCACCAGGTCGAAAAAAATTTCCTGGCCGCCCGGCGTGGTGAGGTCCAGGCCGAGGCTCTTCTTGTTCCGGTTGATCGAGAGGAAGTACGCGCTCTCGCCATTGGGGAGGAACGGCGGGCCCATGGTACGCATCGGATCCCCCCCGTCCGGCTCCT
>JBHIBG010000004.1:0-103516 GCA_046758965.1 Methylomirabilia bacterium
TGTCCAGGTCATCCTGGAGCGGCGCAGCGGGCGGGACCGGCGGCAGCGCGTCTCTGCGCCCACCCAACAGCTGCGTAAGGGACACCGACGACGCCAGCATGTGCGCCAGGATGATCTGAGCGCCTACGGACTAGCTGTCATCCACAAAGAGTAGGGGCCGGGCTTCGAGGCCCATCGCCGTTCGTCGTGTTTGGCTAGCTCGGCAGACGAGGTTCCTCAGCTCCACACTGCCCGATCCCACGTCATCGCGTTTCCGTCCCGCCCTCTGCCGTCAGGGGGGAAGTCCGAGGCGCCTGTACACGAAAACAAGCCCCGCCTGGCCCCCAGTGAGGCTCGCTGAGGGGGTGCCTTGGCATCCGGGTTGGCGGCCTGCAGCTCAGACACGGCCCAGCCTGCTGGTTGCGTCTGGGTGGCTTCCCATGCTGCGATCTGCAATCTGCCGCTCACGAGCTTCCCGCCATCTCTCCCCCCCGTATCCGATTCTGGACGTTGACGGAGGCGCACGGTCGTGCTAGTCACGAGAGGCTGCCTGCCGGGGGAGAGCGTGGGGGTATCCTTCATCAGAGCGAGGAGCTCCGGGACGGAGGGAGGGGTGAGCAGCCGGTCGCGGATCACCGACTGGCCCAAGAGGGAGCGGCCCCGGGAGCGCCTCTACGAAAAGGGTGCGGACTCGCTCGCTGACGCAGAGCTCCTGGCTCTCCAGCTCGTGACCGGAACCCGCGGCCAGACTGCTGTGGATCTAGCTCGATTCCTCCTGACCCGGTACGAGTCGCTGAGCGGGCTTGCCGGCAGGCACGTGACGGAACTGGCCGGGATCAAAGGGATGGGCCGCGCCAAGGCCGTCCGGCTCGCTGCACTGTTCGAACTCAGCCGGCGCCTCCGTTCCCGCGGGAGCGAGGTGAAAGTCACCTTGGGGAGCCCGGATCAGGTGTTCGCCCGCTATGCTCCGCTCATGGAGGATCTCAAGAAAGAGGTGTTCCGGGTAGTCCTTCTGGACGCCCAGAACAGACTCCTGAAGGATGTGATCGTCTCGGAGGGGACGCTCTCGGCAAGCCTGGTTCACCCGCGGGAGGTTTTCAAGCCCGCCATCCTGGAGTCCGCGGCCGCGCTCATCCTGCTCCACAATCACCCGAGCGGCGATCCCACGCCCAGCAGGGAGGATCTCCGGCTGACTCGCCAGCTCGTAGAGTGTGGGAACCTTCTCGACCTGAAAATTCATGATCACGTCATTGTGGGGATGGGACGCTTTGTGAGCCTCGCCCAACGCGGTATCATTGCGTGAGCCCACGGCGCTCGGCGAAGCTCCGGACCAATGCGCGTCAGGACCGGTTGCACGGAAGCTGCCCGGCTCTCGACGGGGCCGGGACGTTCCAGGGAGGAGGATGATGAAGATTGAAGGTGTCGGACACGTGGTCCTGAAGGTGCGGGACCTCGAGCGATCGACGCGGTTCTACCGCGAGGTGCTGGGGCTCAGGGAGGTGGCGCGGTTTCCGGGTCGGATGGTCTTCTTCTCAGCGGGCGATAACCACCACGATCTCGCCATCCTTGCCGTGGGACCGACCGCTCCCGCGGCGGAGCGGAAGGGGGTCGGCCTCTATCACGTTGCCTTCAAGATCGGTAACAGCCTCGACACGCTTCGCGAGGCTCGAGCCCGACTCGAATCCCAGGGGGTGAGAATCTTGGGGATGTCAGATCACCGGGTAAGCCAATCCGTTTACCTGGAGGACCCGGACGGCAACGGGCTGGAGCTCTTCGTGGACGCAAACCCGGGGATCTGGGCCAAGGATCCGACCCTGGTGGCCACGATTGAACCGCTCGAGCTCTAACCGGGGCTTAGCCCTTGGCCAACCTCTCAATCTCCTTCTTGGGCATCGCCTGAAGTCGCGCGAGAAGGGCCTTTACCTTTCGTTCCGAGGTGTGATCGGCGAGGATGAGCTTCCTGGATTTGGTGGCGCTCTGGATGTAGGCCACCCAATCGTCGAGCCGGGGCGTCCCTCGCCATGCGATGGTGAGTCCGCTCACCTTCATCCGCTTTCGCCCTTCGACCTTTGCAAGTGGCTTTCGACTGGCCTCCATACCCGATCCTCAGCTTCAACAGCTTCCGCGCACGTTGTTGCTCAAGCCACAACAAAGAAGATCACAAAGCTGTACCCTATTGAGACGAGAAAAAATTGTCAAGGGCTCATTTCGTCGCGCCGGATGCGACATTGCGCTCACGATGGTGGAAAGCACCTCTGTTCATCAGCAAATCTTCGCGGGTCCCTTCGCTGTGGAAGAAAGGACGGTAGTTTTTCGGGGTCGTGGCTGCGAAGGCGCGTCAAGGCGTGCTATTCCAGTTGCTGTGGATAAATGTGGAAAAGTGGATAACAGGTGGATAACAATGGAGGCGCACTATTGCAATGATGCAACGGTCTCACGCGCGGCGTCGGAGTTGCGCAAGCCGCGTGGCTCCTTGTTGGTCGCACTCATGAAGGAGACGGTCGAGGATCAGCCGGGCGAGGATCGGACCTCGCGTGATGAATCCGGTAAAGTACCCGCATGCTGTCGCGCCGGCTCGGAGAAGCGCGAGCGCTTTCTCGGGGTCGTTAACGCCACCGGTTCCAATGATCTCCAGCTGATCGCCAAAGCGCGCGCGAAGCTGACGGACGTTCTCCACTGTTCGGGGGAAGAGTTCCGGCCCCGAGAGTCCTCCGGCCCCTTGGGAGAGGCGGGGCTCGCTGACGCGGCGCGTGTTGCCGCAGTGGACGATTCGGATCCCGTGGTCGAGGGCCAAGGGGATGATGACCTCTTCGTTGGTATGGTGGAAGTCCGGGGAGACCTTCACGATCAATGGCTTGTCGGTCACCGCTCGCACGCCCTTAAAGAGGGCCCGGAGCTCCTCGGGCTGCTGGCTCCACTGATAGACCAGGGCGGTGTTGGGAGACGAGATGTTGATCTCTACCAGTTCTCCAAAGAGGGCAAGGGCTTCCACCAGCCTCACATACTCTTCGATGGATTCCCCAGCCACCGCCACGATGAGCGGGACACGGTGCGGCAGCCCGGGAAGCTCCCGCCGGTACACCTCGAGCCCCGGGTTCTTGAAGCCGTTGCAGTTGATCAGGCCGGCTCCGCTGGCCGTGTCGATCCGGACGAGGGTCGGCTCTGGGTGTCCGGGGCGGGCGTTCACGGTGATGCTCTTGGTGGTAACGGCTCCGAAACCGAGCCCCATCGCGCGGCGGAGAATCCTCAGATCGTAGTACATCGACGAGAGAATGAGCGGATTCGGGAGTCGGACCCCCCCCAGGGCCACCGCTAGGCGCGGGTCGGTGAGGCGAAACAACGGAAAGCGATCGAGCGGCAGGTGGCGGAGCAAGCTTTGACCCAGCGCGACGGCTCGAGGCTCGGGGAGCTGGCAGAGCACCCCACGGTAAATCATGCGGTAGATCGCATCGACAACTCGCACCATCGTCGTGCTCCCGCCGGCAGCATACCATGAACCCTCCCCGCTTTGTCGTTGACACCATGCTTGGCCGGCTCGCGCGCTGGCTCCGGGCCATGGGCTACGATACGGTCTATCTCAAGTCCGCAGCAGATCAACGACTCCTCCAGCTCGCTCTCACGGAGGATCGGATCCTGCTCACCCGTGATGCAAGATTGGCCCGGCTTGCCGTAGCTCGGGGCTACCGGCTCCTGGCTGACCAGGTGGATCGCCAGCTTGCTGAGGTGGTGGACCGGCTCGGGCTTGCCCCTCCGGATGCCGACTGGCTCTCGCGGTGCCTCGCATGTAACGTCCTGCTCGAGCCGCGGGTCAAGGAGAGCGTGCGGGGGCTGGTACCTGACTATATCTTTGCCACGCAAACCGGCTTCGTGGGGTGCCCCGGGTGCGGAAAAATCTACTGGCAGGGGAGTCATGCTGACCGAATTATGGCCCGCTTGGCGCAGCTCCTGGATCGCAGGCAAGGAAGGCCTTGAGTTGGGTGTGGAGGACGATTCGCGTGGTCTAGCCGCGCTGAGGCGAGCATGCCAGTTCATGTCGGAACGTCCGGCTACAACTACCCCGAATGGCTCGGAAGCGATCAGCCACTTCCGCACGGGACGGAAGCTCTACGCCTTCCTGGCCGGGCGCAGCTAGGTGCCCCACGGACTGTAGCGGCCCTCTCGCGCCCCAGAACGCTAAGGAGTAGACTCGGCTAGCACGGCCCGGTAGATGAGCAAGCCGGATGCCAACCTCGGCTATTCGATACGTGAAGAGCGTTGCTGGCGTGGCAATGATGATCGCGCTCGGCAGTGGCGTGTGCCAGGCTCAGGGGTTCGGCGTCCGCTCGGAGGAATATTTGCGCATCGAGTGGGAAGTGGGGCAAGCTAGCGGCGAACGCTCCACGATCAGTGGTTACATCTACAACGACCACGACCTTTGGGCCGCCGCCATCCAGCTTCTGGTAGAGGAGCTGGACGCCTCCGGCCGCGTGGTCAGGAAGAGCGTCGGTTACGTCGACAGTTGGGTGCGGCCCTCGGATCGCGCGTACTTCGAGGTGGCAGTGTCCTCGACCGCGGCGAGCTACCGGGTGGGCGTGCACTCAACGGATTGGTTTGAACCAGGGGCAAGTACGCCCTAGGAATGTGAATGCGGCCTGACACTCGCTGCGCAGCACTCTGGCCTTAGATGCAACGGGGGATCTGGCCCATCCTGTGCTGAACGGTGAGGTGGCGAGCAGCGCTACCGTACGGGAAGAGTCGTGCAATGACGCTGAGTTGTCCCGACTGCGTTCGGACCTTCGTTATTGGGCCGACCTTTGTGATGGATGTGATCGCAACGGGCCGGATCCGCCAAAAGGCGGAACGGGGCAATCCGAGAGGAAAGCGAGCCGAGCTTCAATGCCGGCTCTGCGGTCACACGTGGTGGTCACGGCGTCCGGAAGCCTTGCGGGAAGCCCGGGTCATCGCGCAGAAATGTAAACGGCGCGGGGATTCCGGGAACGGGCACTAAGCTGGTGGCCTCTGCTTCTCACGGGCGGGATTGACCTCGGCATCATGGGCGTGAATGTTGGCTACTCTCCGCCACTCACCGGTATCGTCCTGCTGGGCGCGCTGACCCTGTTATGGGGCGTCAACTGGCCGGCGATGAAGCTGGGGCTCAGCGAAGTCGAACCTTGGACCTTCCGCACGCTCTGCTTGGTGACAGGGGGTACCGGTCTCCTGGGGATCGCAAAGGCCAGGGGACATTCGCTAAGAATATCCCACCAAGAGCGTTGGCCCATCTGCGTCGTCGCGCTCTTCAACATAACCGGGTGGCATATGTTCTCTGCCTATGGGGTGGCCCTCATCCACGCTGGGAGGGCCGCGATCATCGCCTACACAATGCCCCTGTGGGCCGTAATTCTGGGAAGGGTGATCCTGCACGAGCCTCTGACGCGCGCCCGAGGGTTAGCGCTCCTCCTCGGTCTTGCCGGGCTCGCCATCCTTATCGGTCCCGAGTTGAGGAGTCTTTGGGGGGCTCCCGCAGGCGCGCTGCTGATGGTCTGCGCGGCGGTCTGCTGGGCCGCGGGCACGGTGCTCCTCAAATATTTTCGGTGGGCGATGCCGACCATCCTGCTTACCGGCTGGCAATTGATTCTCGGGGGGCTTCCGGTGATAGTGGGTAAATTCCTCCTTGAGCCTCTGCCGTCACTCGGTGACCTCAGCCTGAAGGCTGCGGTCGGTACCGCTTACGCAGCGGTGATTGGAGTGCTCTTTTGCCACTACGCTTGGTTCAAGCTGGTTCAGATGCTTCCATCCGGGATCGCCGCCATAGGCACGCTCGGGATTCCTGCCGTAGGGGTATTCAGCAGTGGGTTCATTCTGGGCGAGCCCGTAGGGCTCAGGGAGCTCACCGCGCTTGCGGTGATTGTCCTGGCATTGGGAATGGTTCTCCTCAGGCGGAGTGCTGGAGGCAGTCCATCTCCACGAGGCCCCACCCGGCCTGCAACCGACGGCCGGAAATAACAAACTGGCGTCTCATCCTTGTTGCTGCGCCGAAAGGAGAGTGTGCTACCGCGCGTGGGAGATGCTCCCTGTGAGCGGCTGTCGTAAGTCCTCCATGACCCGGCTCGCAAGGTCGTCGGTTAATTTTTGGGCATGCGTGGGAGTCCCACGCTTGACACCCGTCGCGCAAGCGTGTAGATTCCAACGCACGGACGATTAGCTCAGTTGGCAGAGCGCTGGCCTCACATGCCAGAGGTCGCAGGTTCAAGTCCTGCATCGTCCACCAGGAAAAGTCGAGCAGATCGCTGGGGGCGGTGAAGAACCGCCCTTTTTGATTGTGCCGGAATTGTGCGGGCTCTCAGCGGCTGCCCGCCTCGGCGGTCATTGGGGGAGGGCTCGATGACCGCACCCGCATCGCGCCCTTGGTGAGTGCCTGGAGGTCTCCGAACCTGATCGATGACCCACGCTCGTCTCCCCCGGACGTGCCGCAACACCCCTCGGGTGGTTGTCGCGATCTTCGCTGGAGCTTCCACCCGGTGCCCTGCAGATCGACGGTGCCCACCAATCCCTGGGCAGATCCTGCTGTATAACGGCCGCATGCTCCCTGTTCCTAACCGATAGGCTTTCACGCCCCGGTCTGCCCGTCAGAGACTTCCCCCATGCCCCGGCTCCGCAGAGCTCCCCGGCCCCGCAGACCTCGGATCCCAGTGGGGTGACCCGGCCCACGGCACCCGCTCCGCAGGCAGGTAGCAGCTGGCCGAGCACCAGATTGACAATATGGCACCCGTTTGGACAGCGTGACTTCAGGAGAGCAAGGGCGAAGGGATGGATCCCTTTAGCGAGGCGATGAAAGCGCCTGTTGACGACCCGCCCGACCCTCCTCGGCTCCCGCCCCTGGCATTTTAGTTGCATGCAGAGAAGCAGGCGCTGCTCCCTGTCATTGCGCCCGGAGAAAGGGGGTTGTTGAGATGAAGAGACCGCGAATGGCGATGTTCGCGCTTCTAGTGGCCCTTTTATGGGTGACGGGATGCGCCACGATGGAGCAAGGGTTTGTGATCATTGACGCCACGCCGCTCGAGGCCCAGATCTTCGTTGACGGGCGCCTGCTCGGCTCAACGCAGGAGGTCGTCGCCCGTGCCTTCCCTCTCCTACCGGGGAAGCATACCGTGAAGATCATCGCGCCGGGCTTTCGACCCTACGACGCTGAATTCACCATCGACTCGGAAGTCTCCACTCGCCTCCGTGTCGCCTTGCAGCCTGAGTGAAAACCGAGAAACCTCCACGTCCGGCACAGGCTCCGTTGAGAGCTGGAGCTTGGAGGCGGTCTTGGCGGGGATTCTTGGGAGGGCGCAGCGGACGAAGATGCCGGCGGACACGTCTGCGGGCGGTTCGAGCCATCTGGATCTAACTGGATAATCTCGCGGCTTTCCACGTAAGCCAATCGGACTCGGGCAACCTGAACTTCTTCAAGAATCGGTCGGTTGTCTGGCCGGGGAGGCCCTGACCGATGAAGCAGACAGCGAGCAGGACGAGGTGGTTCCTGACAGCCTTGGTCTGTCTAACCCTCTGGCCCGGACCCGGCTTTTCCCAGAACAGGGCCTGGGAGAACTATATGGCCACAGGGAAACAGGCATACGAGCAAGGCCGCTATGCTGGCGCGGAGAGCTCTTTCCAAGCCGCCGTCAAGGAGGCGGAGAAGTTCGGGCCAGAAGATTCCCAGTTGGCCACCAGCCTTAACAGCCTGGCCGAGGTCTACGATGCCCAAGGCCGGTACGCCGAGGCCGAGCCGCTCTTCAAGCGGGCCCTGGCGATCCGGGAGAAAGCCCTGGGGCCCGAGCACCCCGAGGTGGCTCTCAGCCTCAACAACCTCGCGGTGCTCTACCAGGCCCAGGGCCGGTACGCCGAGGCCGAGCCCCTCCAAAAGCGCTCGCTGGCGATCATGGAGAAGACGGCGGGCCACGACCACCCCCACGTGGCCACGAGCCTCAACAACCTCGCGCTGCTCTACCAGGCTCAGGGCCGATACGCCGAGGCCGAGCCGCTCTTCAAGCGGGCCCTGGCGGTCCGGGAGAAAGCCCTGGGGCCCGAGCACCCCGAGGTGGCAAAAAGCCTCAACGACTTGGCGGTGCTCTACCGGGCCGAGGGCCGGTACGCGGAGGCCTCGCCGCTCTCCAAGCGGGCGCTGGCAATCCAGGAGAAAGCCCTGGGGCCCGAGCACCCCGAGGTGGCTCTCAGCCTCAACAACCTGGCGCTGCTCTACCAGGCCCAAGGCCGGTACGCTCAGGCCGAGCAGCTCTACCGGCGAGCCATCGCCGTCCACGAAAAGGCGTTGGGACCGGACCGCCCGGGTCTGGCCAGGCATCTAAACAGCCTGGCGATGCTCTACCAGGCCCAGGGCCGGTACGCGGAGGCCGAGCCGCTTTTCAAGCGCTCGCTAGCGGTCCAGGAGAAGGTCCTGGGCCTGGACCACCCCGACGTGGCTCTCGGCCTCAACAACCTGGCGGTGCTCTACCAGGCTCAGGGCCGATACGCCGAGGCCGAGCCGCTCCTCAAGCGGGCCCTGGCCATCCATGAGCAGGCCCTGGGGCCCGAGCACCCCGACGTGGCCACCACCCTGAACAACCTGGCGGACGTCTATCAGGCCCGGGGCTGGTACGCCGGGGCCGAGCCGCTTCACAAGCGGGCGCTGGCGATCCGCGAGAAGGTCCTCCGCCCCACGCACCCCCACGTGGCTCTCAGCCTCAACAACCTGGCGGAACTCTTTCAGGCCCAGGGCCGGTACGCGGAGGCCGGACCCCTTTACCAGCGCTCGCTGGCGATCATGGAGAAGACTCTGGGGCCCGAGCACCCTGACGTAGCCACCAGCCTCAACAACTTGGCGTTGATCTACCAGGCCCAGCATCAGTACGCGAGGGCGGAGTCACTCTATAAGCGATCGCTGGCGATCATGGAGAGGGCGCTGGGTCCGGACCACCCCGCCGTGGCCCAGACTCTGGAGAACTTCGCCGCGCTGCTCTGGAAGATTGACCGGCCGGCCGAGGCGGCAAAAGCAGAGGCCCGCGCGACGGCGATCCGCGCCAGGCATGCCCAGGGGAACCCAGTACACGCGATGCACCCGTGGATGAAGTGGGGAGCCCAATATGCGACTCCCGGACTCCAGTTGACCCTGCGAGAAGTCGAGCGCACTAGAGTGGGCGGCAGGACTGTGGTCAGCTACCAGCTGGTGGCATCAGGGTTCCCGACCGACAAAACCTACAACCTCTGGCTCTACTCGTTCGCTCGACTAGCGTATGGTCTCAAGCCGGTCCGCGCCCGTGCCACGAACGGCTCCCTCCTTGAATACCGCATCGATGCGTCGGGAACCATTTTACCGCCCGTCCCGTTGTTTAGGACGTTCGCCGCAAAGGGAGAGTGGTTTGAGGTCGCGCTCATTTCCACTGATCAGGCTGTTAAGGCCTTCGCAGAAGCTATTCCGTTCCCTGTCGAGGCGAGAGAAGGCCCTTGCCGTCTCTGGTTGAGAGCTCTATCGCTGGAGGGGGATACATTTTCTGTATACGGCGAAGGGTTTGAGCCGGATGAAGAGGTTACGATCGTGTCGCGCTCCGATGGGAGAGTCCTCGAAGGCCGGCAGAAAGTATCCCGTGACGGTACGCTGCCGCCCAACCTCACTACGCCAGCTGTGGTCGGTAAGCGATCCGGTACCGCAAGCTACATCGTCAGCGGCAAGTCCTGCAGGCTAACGGTGCAGTATGAGTGGGGACCCGCCGCGCTTAGAAAGCAGTGACGCCTCGGCAGGCTGCGTCGTGGATAAGGGCGTGCGTGGATTCCTCGGGGTTACTCTCCTGTCGCGCGCTGGATCGGCGAGAGGTGTCTCGCACCCTTTCGGAGGGCTGGCGGGCGTTACCGGGTCACTGATGAGGAGTTCAAGCGCTTTCGAACTGCCCACCCTCTCTAAGGCCCTGCTTCTCGCGAGAACACGTCGGAGGAGTGCACCCGCACCCGATAGTCGACCCCAGCGGCGGGCACCGGCACCTCGACGTACCTGCGCTCACTCAGCGGCAGGACACTGCCGAAGTCGCCGATGGTCCTGCCGACCGGTCGGCCGGAGCTGTCCAACTCCTCCACCAGGAGCTGGAGGTCCGCAGCTCAGAAGTCGTGGTCGTTGTAGATGTAGCCAGTGATTGCGGGGCGCCCGCTCCTCGATTGTGTCACTTCCCGCTCCGGGCGGAGAGATTCTTCCGAGGGAGTGCCGAAGTTCTGAGCCTCGCACACGCCACTCCCGAGGACGATCGCAATCTCCGCTGTGGCAACACTCTTCACGTCCATAGCCTCCCTCGGGCTTCCGGCTCGCTCGGCTCAATCATGTGAGGCGATTCAGAGCCGGGATCTGATCCACTTGACGACGTGCCGAGAGACGCTCGATCGGGCCAGGCGGCCAGGGATCGAATAAAAAGCCGCGTGGACGGTCAACCGGGCGCCCTGAAAGAGTGAGGGCACCAGTGCGGCAGAAGGTTATTTGCTGATTGTGATGGCTGGGGCTCCAATCTTAGAGACGTCCGTCACCGTCATCTGAAAGAGCTGATAGAGGAGCGTGAAGGTCTCGCGGTCCCACCCCGTATCTCCAACCGAGTAGTACCGGCCGCTGTACAGGATTCGCGGAATCCTCTCCGCTGGCGGAGAGTCGGTCACCATGATGGCGAGCGCCTGCCGGGGGTTTCGGCCCACCTCCCCCGTGCGCGGGTCCTTCTCCACATCGTACTCCGGAGTCTCGCTAATCCCTCCGGCCACAAAGGCGAGGACCGTATATAGGCTCCGGAGCTTGATGCCGCCGAAGATCGGGAAGTCGCCTCCCGGATGACCCGGGCGAACATCCACGAGGACGAAGTTGCTCGGGTTTGCCGCGGCCCGGGCGTTGAGAGCCTGGCGCTCGGCATTAGTGAGCGTTCGCGGGTCGTAGTTGGTGACGGTCACGCGCCCGGTCGTGAGCCTCGTGAGCTCGTATGTACCGTCGTCTGCCAGCCGCCGCCAGCGGTAGCCCTTTTCGACTGCGCTCATCAGCTCTCCGGCGGAGGGCGCGCCCGCCAGTTTCGTGCGGAGTGTCTCCTCGAAGGAGAGGGTCCCGACAAACAGGTTACGGGTGGCATTGAGCCAGGCGAGATGCATGGCTCGGCGGCGGAACTCCTCGTACTCCTCCGGGTGAGTCGGCCGGTTCAGGATGAATCGCTGGAAGGTTCCGTCCCGGTTCTGCACCTCAATCCCGTCTGCCATGAGGCGTATCACCATGTCGATGGGCGCACCCTGAAAGACGAGAAACTGGAACTTGCTCTCGTCCACCGGGGTCAGTATGCGCGTGGTGAACTCCTCTCCTTGGATGGGGACGATGCTGAGGGTGGGGTTCTCGGCCGCGCTGGCGCCCAAGGCCAACGAATACGAGTCGAACCCGGAGGACTTCAGAAAGTTCCCGACGAAACCGGCACTCGCCCGGTAATCGAAAGTCGCTGTGATGCTCGACGTTACGGTGAAGTGCGCCGGGAGATCGTGGTAGATACGGGCGACGTTGAGGAGTAGCATCTCGGTCTCGAGGCGACTGACGGTCTCATCGTACCCCAGGACCGCCTCGTGGAGCACCACGGGGCCGAGGCAACCGGTGAGGGCAAAGGCCCAAAGCAGTCCAACCAGGAGAAGAAGTCGCACGGAAGGCTCCTCAAACCGGTCATCCTCCGCTCACCGGGGCGGTGGAGGAAACGGTGCGGCTAGCCTAGCCCGAAGAGCGGGTAGGGTCAAGCAGCCTCTCCACCCTCTTGACAGCGGCCAGGCGGGTGACGTAGAGTCGGGGCTCCCGGACGGGAGGTCGGCGAATCGAGATCGGGCAGCTGGACACCCAGATCTCGGGGTGACGGCTCGGCTCGTGGGTATTGCGGTCCCAGAAGGGCCTGTCTCTATGACTCTCTGACGGACGAATCAGCCAGGAAGAAGGATGCTCCGGTTACTCTCGACAACCGGCACGTGGCGGGGCGGCATCGGCCCCAATGCCGGCGCCGACCAGTCAGCGAGGATGCCATGATCGAAACACTCATCGAGACCATCCTGGCGTTCTCGCTGGCGATCCTGATTGCCAGCGGCGGTCTTTTGCTTCGTCGCCTCTGGTCGGAACGGGAAAGGCCCAGCTACCGAAGAAGCCCAGGAGATGAGGCGGTCTTCCGAGCGTGAGGTCGGGACAAGCGCTCGCCGTTACTCCTGTGGCTTGGACGGCTTGACGTTCAAGACCTTGATCTGGAAGTAGAGGGTTTTCCCCGCGAGGGGATGGTTCACGTCGAGGATGACGGTCTTCTCTCTGATCTCTTTGACGCGGACTAGTCTGGTCGTACCGTCGGGGCTCTTCGCCACGAGCACAGTCCCGACCCTCAGGGCGCGCGGCGGGAGTGTCTCCTTTGGCACTTCCGCCACTGCTGCGGGGTTCACGAAGCCATAGCCGTCTTCGGGCCTCACGGTGACCTGTTTTTCCTCACCGGCCCGCATGCCGTTTAAGGCGGTCTCGAGACCGGGGATGATCTGGCGTTGGCCGTGCGTATAGATCAGAGACTCTCGCCCTTGGGACGTTTCCAGCACCTTCCCGGTCTCGTCCTTCAGCGTGTATTCGAGCTCGACCGTGGAACCGGTCTCGATGGCAGGAGTTGCGGCTCGCTCCTGGGCTTGAGCCTGGGCCACGCTCAGCGCCACCAAGAGGGTCGGTAGAGTCAGGAGCGCCCGTTTCATAGCTTTCCTCGGCGGACCTCGGCAGCAGTCACAGCTCGCGACCGGGGTTCTCGGCCCCGTCTGTCAGGAGGGTCCACTCGTCGGGCGGATCTGTCAGGAGGCGTATCCCTGCCTCCCACGTGAGGTGCGGGTCCGGCCCCGCGAGAACCCCTCCCAGGGCCCCGGCTGAGGCCGGGCCTCGCGTCGGCCTCGACTACCAGCGCGGGCTGCGTCCGCGGCCGCGCTGAAAGCCCTCGCGGCGCCCGCCCCGTCTGTCCAACGGCTTGGCCAGCTCAACCTTGATCTGGCGGCCGTCGAGCTCCTGGCCATTGAAACGCGAGACCGCCTGCTGTGCTTCCTCCGCCGTCTCCATCTCGACGAAACCGAAGCCGCGTGATCGACCGGTGTCGCGGTCGGTCACAACCGTCGCGGTCTCCACGTTGCCCACGGTGGAGAAGATCTCGCGGAGACGATCACTGGAAGTGGAAAACGAAAGGCCACCGACGAAGAGTTTGTGCGCCATGGGCGCCTCCTTGGCTGTCTTCCGCCTGTCACGCACGCCCCAGAACGCGGAAGAAGCACTGGAAACGCGGCCTGATGGGATGGCGGTTCCGAGGTCAACCGAGGATCGCACCAGACATTTAACAGTATACCGGACGGTGGCGTGCGAACGCCAGTTTTGCCAAGGCGCCACCCTGGGCTCCCTCTGCGACAGCTGCGGTACCTCGAAGATCGGGAGCGGAGGTATCGGTTGATATCGCATCGCTCGCACGCGTGTTCGACTGTCCACTATCGTGTCTCCCGGCGCCAACTTCCTGCTGCCGTCCTCAACGCGTCAATGGTCTTCCCAACCGTCATCACCGGGGCGCTCTCGGCGGCTTGAACAGCGCCCCCGGTCGGTCGGAGCAGCCCTGGATAGCGCTACTCGACTCGGCTTATCAGGTACCCGACGACCGACGCCGCATCCTGTTGCCCAGAGGCCATCCCGCCATCTGCAATGGCGAGAAAACGCTTATTTAGAAGCCTCTTAGCAGCTAATCTCTCAAGGAGGCTCTGATTTCCATTCCCATCGCGTTCCGGGTGGGTGCAGGCACCGCTTCAGGGGGGTGTGATCGCGGTCGATCTCTGCGACGCACTCGTCCTGGCCGCGTGGCTGGTAAGCGGCCGGCTCAGGAGTCCTCTTCGCGGTCACGTTGTGGTATGGGCCTGGTTATCATCGGGCTGCTGCAGGCGCAATTGAACTTCTTATGTCCGGGGCATCGCGTTCGGTCTGGATCTGTACGCATCCCACGCGCTCTCGCGTTATCATGCTCCCAGCTACGAGCCGAGGGCGGCAGCACCGGTGGCTGGGCGGAGCCTTGCTCTCGAGGAGGACCCTGGACGGCGACTGTGACACCGAGCAGCGGGAGAAGATCGAGTCGGATCAGGCGGGCAGGGTGGTCTAACTGGAGCGCACCGGCACCTGATCGATGATCGATTTAGGATCCTGACAGGAGGCGGGCGTGAACCCGGGGGGGCATCTTGCCACGACCCTGATCCTGAGCGCCGTGGGCTACACGGCGACCGGGTCTGCGGAGCTGGCGGCGGGATGTTTTGCCGGTGGCTTCCTGATTGATGGGGACCACTACGTGGACTATCTGGCCGTCGAAAGGCAGTGGCGCCGGCCGAGCCCGACCGCGTTTCTCCGCTACTACTTCACTCGCCGCCACCGAAAGATCGTCCTCCTCCTCCACTCAGTCGAGCTGATGGGGATGCTGGCCCTCCTGACCCTGGCATGGCCTCGCCCGGGACTCCTCGGCTACGTCGCCGGGGCGCTGCTCCACATCGTCTTGGATATCCTGGTAAACGGGGAGTACGTGCTGAGGCGGCCGGTCCTCTTCTACAGCTTTGCGTATCGCGCCTCCAGGCGATTCGCCGCCGCCCACCTAGAGGTTCGGCGAGCCGTCCCGTCTGAGGCTGAGCAGGTACCGATCCGGGAGTTCTTTACCTGGCGACCGTTAGAGCGTCGCCTTCGTCGAACGATGAAGTGAGCCCCAGATGGCTCGGCTATAGGCTTGGGATCACCTGCGCGTGTGGCCGAGCCTTCGGCCCTGGATGCCATCGGCAGAGGAAAGGGGAGCCTGCTCCGCCCCCGGGTGCGAGCGTTCCCGACCGGGGCAGCAGGGGCGGCGGAGGCTACGATCTGTGCCTGAAACTACTCGGTCGGGATGAAAAGCTTGATCGCTGCCCGACGGTTCCGAGCGCGCCCCCCTTGAGTCGTATTGTCGGCGAGCGGCCGGAGTTCCCCAAGGCCGATAGACTGGATGCGGTGGAGATCGACCCCCTTTCCGGCCAAGAAGCGTCTGACGGTTTCCACACGGCGCTGGCTCAATTCCAGATTGTAGAGCGCCGAACCCGCGCTGTCCGTGTGGCCCACCAGGTCCACGCCGAGGTTGGGATTTTCCTTGAGCTCCTTCACCACGCCCACGAGCGCGTCCTGGCCTGCGGCGTCCAGCTCCCATTTGTCGAAGCTGAAGGTGATGACCACTGTCTTCACGAGCTCGCGCTCGTACCGGTTCGCCAAGAAGCGCCGCAGGCGGCGGTCGGTCTCCTCAGCCATGGCCAAGGCCTGGTCGGCTATCTCCTCAGCCCGCTCGACTTTGGAGAGAGCCTGGTCTGCCGTGGAGGCGGCTTGGTCGGCTCGTGTCTTCGCCTCGTCCGCCGAGGAGCGTGCCTCCATCACCTGCGGGGCAATCCTGCTCAGCCGGGTCTTTTGCCGGCTGAGGTCGGTCTCCAATCTGCGGAGGCGTTGCTCGAGCCCCGTTTCGCTGGTCTGAAGCTCCTCTCGGACGAAGCTCCTGCTAGCGCAGCCGACCGCCAAAACCAACGCCCCAGCCACCACGGGCACGATCACGAATCGATGCGTCATAGAGAATTGTCACCTCCTCTCCGGAGAAAGAATAGCTCACGAGGCTGCCAGACTTAGCCCAAAAAAAATCAATCCGTGGAGCTTCGGCCACCCGCTCCCCACGCCGGCTGGCCGCCGGGGGCCCGGCTCGTGCGCGTGCCCCACCGGTAGCCGCGCGAGGCCCACCAGGTGAACTCCGGGTCCTTGGCTTTCCGCCGATGGCTGCCTATACTGTGGGGGAGTGTCATGCGAGAGAGGTGAACCGTGCCTACCTGGGCCGAAACGCTAGCCGAGTTCACCGCGGGCCTCCGCTACGAGGCAATCCCCCGGGCGGTTACCGAGAACGTCCGGCTCCGATGTCTCGACACCCTCGGAATTGCCTTGGCCTCGACGGCCCAGGACTTCGCGCCCTCCGTGTTGGGGCTGATCGAGAGCTGGGGCGGGGGCGGGGAGTGCACCGTGGTGGGAACCAAGCTGACTGCCGCTCCGCCGCTCGCGGTTCTGGCCAACGGGAGTCTGGCGCATGGCCTCGACTACGACGATACCCACACGCCCTCCATTACTCATGCCTCCGCCGTGGTCGTCCCCACCGCTATGGCCGTCGGGGAATCGCTCGGGCTCGATGGGCCCTCGGTGCTGACCGCGGCGGTGGGCGGCTATGAAGCCATCACGCGCATCGGCATGGCCGCACCCGGTCGCTTTCACGCCCGGGGCTGGCATGCGACAGCAGTCTGCGGCACCTTCGCCGCGACCCTGGTGGCGGGCAAGTGCCTGGGGCTGAGCCGGGGCCAACTCACCGCGTCATTGGGAGTGGCCGGCAGTCTAGCCTCTGGACTGCTAGAGCATCTGGCGGATGGCTCGTGGGTGAAGCGGCTCCATCCGGGCTGGGCGGGGCATTCGGGAGTCCTGGCCGCGGGACTTGGGCGGGGGGGCTTTACCGGTCCCGCCAGCGTGTTGGAGGGGCGCTTCGGCTTTTACCGGAGCTTCCTCGCCGAGCCGGTTGATCTCGCCCCTCACCTTGACACGCTCGGCCGGGAGTGGGAAACACTGCAGATTGCCTTCAAGCCCTATCCGTGCTGTCACTACAATCACGCCTACATGGACGCAGCGGCCCGGCTCCGGCGAGAGCACCGACTCACCCCCGAGCAGATCGTGGAGGTCGAGTGCCTGGCCCCTGCCGGTGAAATCCCCATCATCTGCGAACCCGCCGATCTCAAGCGCCGTCCCCGAAGCCCGTACGATGCCCAGTTCAGCCTTCCGTTCTCCGTGGCCGCAGCCCTGATCGACGACGAGGTGTGCGTGGACTCCTACGCCCCCGAGCGTCTTGGGGACCTGCGCCTTCTCGCCCTGGCCGGGCGTGTCCGCTATGCTGTGGATCCGGCTTCGCCGTTCCCGAAAACGTTCCCGGGATGGGTGAAGATTCGGCTAACGGATGGGCGCCTCCTGGAGGCCCGCGAGCCCGCCAATCGCGGCAGCCCCGAGAACCCCCTTCCGCCCGAGGCGATCGTGACCAAGTTCAGACGGAACGGGGAGCGAGTGCTGCCGGCCTCGAGGGTCTCGGCGCTCGAACGCGAAGTTCTCGCCCTCGATCGGTCTCCCAACCTCAAGCGGCTCCTCGGGCTCTGCCGAATCTAGATCTCCGGCCAGGAATCTGTTCGCCCGACGGTGGTTGCTGAGCGCGGGAGGGATCACTTCCCGAGAACCAGTGAGAGACCTCGCCGCACCGAGACCTCCAGCATCTCGTGAGCGGTCCGGCGGCGGTCCACTCGCCCGCGGTCGCAGTCCGGTTCCACATCGTCCAGGCGCAGTCCGGGCGCCGGCGGTCGGACCAGAAGGCGGGTCCCGTCGCTCACCCGCAGGACTTCCGCACCGAATGTCCAGCGGGTCGTGCGCACCCGGAAGGGGCGCCTTCCCCCCCGGCAGTGGAGGACGGGCTGCCGGGAAAGGTGCACATCCAGGATCAGGACGAAATCGGCATTGAGGGTTCGGGCTTGCTCCAGCGCCAGCTGCCGATCGATCCTCGTGAAGGGGGAGGCACGGTCACGGTAGGAGGGTCGGGCCAAGAGGGTCACGTCCACCGGCAGGATTGCTTCGGCGTTGAGGCCCTCGAGGAGTCCGATCTCCACGGCCTGGGGGATAGCGCTCCGCTGCCGCGGGGAGAACTCTCCCTCGCCCAGGAGGCTCGTGCGATCCAGGGAGACCTGAATAACAACGGCGGGTCGGCGGATGTCGGCGGGTCTGAAGTCAGGGTGACGAAAGGCTCCGGGCTCAGGGCTCAGGCAACGCGAAAACGACAGTGCGGCGAGGGTCAGCGCAAGGGCCGGCCGAAGGCTTTGGCTTGCGCTTGCTGCGCGGCTCTGCGATGATGGATTAAGGATCACGGGAGCCTCAATGAGACAGAGACGATTGCAGATTCTGCTTGGCGCCGGAGTCGCCTTGGCCCTGTTCGGCGCGGAGCCCGTGTGGAGCCAGGAGGAAGCGTTCAAGATCGTCGCCCCGGCTCCACCTGTGAAGCCCCCCGAGATCATCACCCCCGGCCAGCCCCCGGAGGTGACGCGGCCCCGGGAGGCTGACTTCAGTCCTGACAATGTCCGCACCCGGCACGATCCTGCGTTTGTTACCCCTCTCACGAAAACCGTCCGGACCGGACCGGATTCCGCGGTACGCGTCGGGGTCGCAGGCTGGACCTCCCCGGCGGGCCCTCGGGAGTTCGAGGTGCCGCGTGAGAACCCGGGCTGGTTTGCCGTCGGCTTCAGCATCGTCTGGGACGTTCCGCTGGAGCCGCCTGACTCCGAGGGCTCCTCCGAGACGCCACGGTAGCCGCGGTCGAACTTCCCCTCGCAGTCCGGAGGGGCGCCTTCGCTGAGTTCTCACCCGCCTCGAGCCTCGTGCCTGGCCTCCTCCCTTCCTCTGCGTCATGCTCGGTATCTGGCCCGATACCAGTCATCCGCTTGCGGGAGCATATAGCTCCACTGGCGTCAGCGGTGTGACTGGGAGGCCTGCAGTCGCGAGATGTTCGCCGTGGTGAGGGGGCTTGCAACGCCTCGCATCATCACGTTGACGCAGGCCATCCTGCCGGCCTTGAACGCTCGCTCCAGGGCGGGACGGAGCTCCGCCGGGTCCTCTACGTGCTCGCCATGACCTCCCATGCCCTCGACGACCTTGTCGTAGCGGACCGGACCGAGCTCCACCCCGATGGTCCGGCCATAGAAGGCGCGCTGCAGCTCCCGCTCCATCCCCCAGCCGGAGTCATTGCCCACGACGACGACCACCGGGACGTTGAAGCGAAGCGCGGTGTGGAGCTCCCAGGCATGGAAGGCCATGCCGCCATCGCCGATGAGGATCAGCACGGGGCAGTCCGGCTTGGCCAGCTTCGCCGAGATGCCGAGCGGGATCGCGGCGCCGACAGTCCCCAGGGCTCCGAGGCGCAGCCAGTGCCCCGGTCTCCGGGCCGGGAGCCCGAGCCGACACCACTGGGCAAAATCCCCGCCGTCAATCACCCAGACCACATCGGCGCTCGCCGCCTCACGCACCTCCTTGACGATCCTGAGCGGGTGGAGGGGAGCGCTCTGTGAGCTCTCATCGCCCTGCCGCCTCTGGATCGCGCTCTTCCGGGCTTGGCGGAGCCGTTCCACCCACGGTTTCTCTCTCCACCCCTTCCTCGCTTCAGCTCCGGCTACCAGCTGCTCCAGCGCCGCGCGGGCGTCGGCCTGGATCGGCAGCTGGGTCGTCCGGTTTCGGCCTAGCTCGGCGGCATGGATGTCCACCTGGATGAGCGTGGCCGAAGGCGCGAAGAGGGTGCCGTAGCCTAACCGAAAGTCAATCCGCTTGCCGAGCAGGAGGATCGTGTCGGCCTCCCTGATCTCTCGAGCCACAGGGTTCAGGATCGCGTCCGCATAGCCGAAGCAAAGCGGGTGCTCGTCGGGGAGGCAGCCTCGCCCCATGCCGATGGTGAAGCAGGGGAGGGCGGTGACCTCGAGCAGGCGCTGAAGGGCTTCCCAGCCGCGGGCCCACCAGATGCCGCTCCCGGCGATGACCGCGGGGCGCTCGGCGCGCTGGAGGCGGTCAAGGGCAGCCTCCACCGCGGCGGCCGGGGCTGCCGCGGGCTCCCGGCGCCAGGGTTCGGGGAGCACGAGGCCCGATTCGTCCACAGTCGCTTCCAGCACGTCGCCAGGGATGGTGAGGTGGGCCGGCCCGGGCCGGCCGCTGACCGCCTCCCGGTAGGCGTTGGCTGTGTAGTGGGCCAGGCGTCCGGGATCGATCGCCACACGAGCCCACTTGGTGATCGGGCGGACCAGCTCCACCTGGTCGATCTCCTGGAGCGCGCCCTTCTCCCGGAGGGCCGAGTCGTGCATGCCGCTGATGGCGATGATGGGCGAGCACGCCATCCAGGCCGTGGCGATGCCGGTCATGGAATTGGTGTGGCCGGGTCCGCCCGTCACCACGGAGACGCCGGGTTGGCCCGTCGTGCGCGCCCAGCCGTCAGCCATATGGGTAGCGGCGGATTCCTGGCGGACGTCCACGACGGCAATACCCTCGTCCAGGCAGGCGTCGAAAATGGCGTTGACGTGGTCGCCGCAGAGCCCGAAGATCCGGTCCACGCCGTGCCGCTTGAGACCCCGTACTAGCACACGCGCTCCGGTGATCCTGCCCACGAGAGAGTCCTCCTTTGAGAGGGAGGGTTGAGGAGCAGGGCCAGTATAGGGAGCTGGCGCCGGGAGGTCAAATCGAGCCGGGCAGGGCTACCTTACGCACGGGAGTCCTGAGCTCCAATGGACCGGAGGAGGAGGGCGGTCAGGGCCGGGAGTGCCTTGGTGGTGAGATCAGGCTGCCCGGTGTGAAGCCACTGGATCACCACCTCGTTCACCGCTCCGAGCCAGGCCAGGGTCGCCACCTCGGTGTCCAACGGCGGGATGGAGCCCTCGGCCGCCGCCTCATCGAGAGAGGTCTTGATCAGCGTGGTGAAGCGTGAGTGGACTTCCGCGCGCTTGGCCTCGTAGGTCCGGCCCATGCTCACGGCTTCCAGAAGGAGCAGCCGCGAGAGCTGCCGGTGTCGGGCGAAGGTCTGGAGACCGCCGCGAAGCGCGCCCTCCACCTTGCTCAGGGCTCCGCGCTCGCGCGCGATGGCCTCTCCGACCGCCTTCGCCAGGTGGGAGGCGAACTCGTCAACCAGAGCGATGAAGAGCGCCTCCTTGGTCGGGAAGTGATGATAGACCGCCCCCTTGGAGGTCCCTGAGGCTCGAACAATGTCATCGACGATCGCTCTGTGATACCCTTTGTGCGCGAAGACCTCCAGCGCAGCGTGAAGGATTTTCTGGCGGGTGGCTGCCTTGGCCTCGTCACGAGTCATCCGTCTGCTGGAAGTCATGGAGCGCTCAGATGTCAACGATCCGCATCGGCCATAGCCCAGACCCCGACGACGCCTTCATGTTCTACGCGCTGACTGCCGGCAAGGTGGCTGTTCCCGGGCATCACGTCCTACACGTTCTGGAGGACATCGAGTCACTTAACCGGAGCGCACGAGCCGGGCAGCTCGAGGTGACGGCGGTCTCGGCGGCTACGTACGCCCTGGTCTCTGATCGCTACCGCGTCATGGACCCGGGCGCCTCCATGGGGAAGGGGTACGGCCCTATCGTGGTCGCCAAGGCACCGATGGACCCCGCCGAGATTCCCGACCGAGTTGTCGCCATTCCAGGGCCACATACGACCGCGGCGCTTCTCCTCCGGCTCTACTGCGGGGATCCGGCCGTCATCGTGGTGGCCTTCGATAAGATCCCGAAGGCGGTCCTCGAAGAGCAGGCTGATCTCGGCCTCCTGATCCACGAAGGGCAGATCACGTATCAGGCCCTGGGATTTCACAAGGTGCTGGACCTGGGCGAGCGCTGGGAGCGGGAGACTGACCTTCCCCTGCCGCTGGGCATCAATGTGGTCAGGCGGGACCTCGGCGAGGAGACTGGGCAGGCTCTCTCGGAGGCTCTGCGACGCTCGATTGCCTATGCCCACGCGCACCCGGACGAGGCGCTGGAGTACGCGATCCAGTTCGGTCGTGGCATCGACAAGGAGAGCTGTCGGCGCTTCGTGCTGATGTATGTCAACGACTACACGGTAACGCTCGGAGCAGAGGGGCGCCGGGCCCTGGAGCACCTGTTTCGGACAGCTCACGCCAAGGGGTTGATCCCCGAGATCCCCCCCTTGGATCCGGTCTGAACGTCATAGACTTTCAGAATTTCGTAGAGCGTGGTGCGTTGGGCGGGGGTGAAGCCGGCCTCGCGGATCAGGGCGATGACCTCTTCCACCGTGGTCGTGTTCACGAAGTCTGCGGCGCGATGGACGTTCTCCTCGAACAGGGTGCCGCCGAAGTCGTCGGCCCCGAAGTGGAGCGCCACCTGGCCAGTGCGCTTCTCCTCCGAGAACCACGAGGCCTGAATGTGAGGGATGTTGTCGAGGTACAGGCGCGAGAGCGCGAGCATCCGGAGGTAGGTGTTGGGGCCGGCCGCGTGCTTGATCCACTTCTCCAGGAGCGTGTTCCCCGGCTTGAAGGACCAGGGGATGAAAGCCGTGAACCCGCCGGTCTCGTCCTGGAGGTCCCGGACGGCATCCAGGTGGTCCAGGATATCCTCGGGAGCCTCGACGTGGCCGTACATCATGGTGGCCGTGCTCTTGAAGCCGAGACGGTGAGCCTCCCGGTGGACCTCGAGCCACGCCCCGGGGCCGCCTTTCTTGGGCTCGATCCGCCTCCGCACACGCTCTGACAGGACCTCGGCCCCGCCACCTGGCAACGAGAACTGGCCGGCCTCCTTGAGCTCCATGAGGACCTCGCGCACGCTGAGCCCCGAGATAAGGGCCGTGGTCTGGATCTCGGAGGCTGTGAAGAAGTGGGGGGTTACCTCCGGGAAGCGCTGCCGTGTCTCCCGGACCAGGGTGCAGTAGTAGTCCAGCGGGAGCCCGGGATTGTGGCCGCCCTGCAGGAGCACGGTGGTGGCTCCCCTGGAGGCTGCAAACTCGATCTTCTTCAGGACCTCCTCTACCGTGAACGTATAGGCCTCAGGGTCTCCAGGCTTACGGTAGAAGGCGCAGAATTGGCAGTCGGTGACGCAGACGTTGGTGTAGTTGGGGTTGGAGTCGATGACGAACGTGACGCGCTTGCCAGGCTGGAGCTGAAACCTGACGGACTGCGCCAGCATTCCCAGGTCGAGCAGCGGGGCGGTGGTGAGGAGCCAGTGCCCCTCGGCGCGGGTGAGCCGCTTCCGGGCCTCCAGCTTCTCCCGGACCTCCGTCAGCACTCCTCGCCCCCCTGACGACTAATTCCAGACCTTTACCACGTTGTACAGGGCATCCCGCTCCACGGGCGTCTTCCCCGCGTCTCGGATCATCCGAAAAATCTGCTCCCGCGCCAGCCCCGCCGGGCTCTGCGCCTTCGCCATGTGGGCGATCCGCTCGTCCCCGAGCGTCCCGTTGACATCGGAGGCGCCGAAGTTGAGCGCCACCGAGGCCGTCGCCTCCCCGATGGTGACCCAGTACGCCTCGACGTGAGGGAAGTTGTCCAAGAGCAGGCGGGCGGCCGCAATGGTTCTGAGGTCGTCGGTCGGGGGGGTCTGCCGGGGAACCAGCCTGGAGTCCCCGACCTGATAGGCCAGGGGGATAAAGGTGATAAACCCCCCGGATTCCTCCTGCTGCCGGCGGAGCCGCAGCAGATGGTCCACCCGTTCCTCCAGGGTCTCGATCTGCCCGTAGAGCATGGTGGCGTTCGTCTTGATCTCGAGGGAGTGTGCGATGCCGTGGATCTCACACCATCGCTCGGCGTCTGCTTTGCCGGTGTAGTTGAGGAGCTTCTGGAGCCGCCGAGAGAAGATCTCAGCTCCGCCGCCCGGCATCGAGGTGAGTCCAGCGGTCCGAAGCCGCCTCAGGGCCTCGCGCGGTTCGATCTTCCAGCGCCGCCAGAAGTAGTCGATCTCGGCTGCCGTGAACGCCTTGATCTGAATCTCCGGGTAGGTGGCGTGGATCGCGCCGATCAGCCGCTCGAAATATTCAAACGGCCAATCCGGGTGGTGCCCCCCCACGATATGGACTTCTCGGATCCCCTCGCCGATCATTCCGAGGATCTCCTCGATGGTGTGTTCGAAGGCTCCCGACTCCCCTTTTTTTCGTGCGAAGTCGCAGAACTTGCAGGAGAGGACGCACACGTTCGTCGGCGTGATGTGGCGGTTGAGGACGAAGAAGACCCAGCTGCTGTATCGGCCGGTCTTGATGAAGTCCGCCATTCGGCCGAGTCCCAGGAGGTCGTCGGTCTCGAACAGGAGCAGGCCGTCGTCACGGCTGAGGCGCTCGCCGGCCTGAACCTTCTCCCAGATTGGGCTCAGCCGAGCGTCCCGAAACAGGGGAGTGGTGGAGACGGCAGAGCGCACGGCACCCCTCCTTGGGAAATATTTTCGACCGACTGGTCGGTCTGCATAGTAGGATAGCCTCACCGGCGCTGTCAAGTCTTCAGGTGGGCGCACGCCGGATCGGGGTTAAATTAAGGCTAGGATAGTCGGAACGCTGCCACGGTTGGAGAGTTCATGGCGGAGGGAGATCGATGGCTGACCAGATCAAAGATGGCCGGAGGTACTTCGAAGAGGTAGAGGTGGGAGAGGAGTACCTCTCGCCGGCGCGCACAGTCACCGAGGCCGACATCGTCATTTTCGCCGGCCTCTCGGGGGATTACAACGTCCTCCACACCGATGCCGAGTTCATGAAATCCTCTATCTTCGGGGAACGGATTGCCCACGGACTTCTGGGGTTGGCCATCCAGTCGGGTCTCCTGACCCGGGCCATGCGCCCCTTCGCCACCCTGGCTTTTGTCGGGTTGCGCTGGAAGTTCAAGGGCCCAATCAAAATCGGCGATACCATCAAAGTCAAGGCTAAAGTCGTCGCGAAGAAGGAGACCGAAAAGCCTGACCGTGGAACCATCACCCTGGAGCGCCAGGTGATCAACCAGCGCGGAGAAGTCGTGCAGGAGGGCGAGACTGACCTGATGGTGGCTCGGCGAACCTAGTGATCGAGGAGAAGCTCTACTTCGAGGAGCTGGAGATCGGGCGGGTGGTTGAAAGCCCTGGTCGGACGCTGACCGAGGCTGATGTGATCTCCTACGTCAGTCTCACGGGGGAGTGGGAGGAGCGGACCACTGACGAGGAGTACGCGCGCCTGGGAGGTGCCGGCGGGCGGCAGGTTCCTGATCTGCTCGCACTCTGCGCATCCTCGGGGCTGGGCTGGCGCATTCCCCAACCACCCGTCGCCATTCTGGCCTTCATGGGGTTTGAATGGCAGTTCCTCCACCCCCTGAGAATCGGCGACACGGTCCGGAGCCGGTCCTGGACGGCGGCCAAGCGCGGCGTGAGAGACGGGGGAGTGGTTATCGAGCAGCGGGAAATCCTGAACCAGCGCGGCGAGATCGTCCAATCCGGCCGTCTCACGCTCCTGGTCGCGCGCCGCCCCGAACCATGATCCGCCTCGTCTATTATTTCTACGAGCGCCTTCTCCTCCGACAGGTGAGGGGGGGACCGATCCCTCGTCACGTGGGGATCATTCTGGACGGGAATCGCCGCTACGCCCGATCCCAGGGCTTGACGAACCCTAAGATCGCCTACGCGCTCGGAGCCCGGAAGTTGGACGATGTCCTGGACTGGTGCGGAGAGATGGGGATCCCGGCGGTCACCCTCTGGGTCTTTTCGACGGAGAACCTGATCCGCTCCCCGGAGGAGGTCTCCGAGATCCTCCAGGTGGTAGAAGAGAAGCTCGCAGAGCTCGCGCGCGATCCGCAGATTCACCGGCGGCGAGTTCGCGTCCGCATGGTGGGGAAGCTGGAGATCCTCCCGGACTCGACCCTGGCGGCGATCCGACGCGCCGAATCGGCCACTGCCGGCTACGACGCTTTGGTCCTGACGATCGCCGTGGCGTATGGCGGGCGCCAGGAGATTGCTGACGCGGTGGGGGCCTTGCTCCGCGACAAGGTGAAGCAGGGGGAGGGGATCCAGGAGATCATCGAGGGGATCACGCAGGAGGAGATCGGTCGCTATCTCTACGCTGCCGACCTTCCCGACCCGGACCTCATCATCCGCACCAGTGGCGAGGTCCGCCTCTCCGGGTTTCTGCTCTGGCAGAGCGCGTACAGCGAGTTCTACTTCTGCGACGTGTACTGGCCGGCGTTCAGGAAGATCGACTTCCTTCGGGCCATCCGATCCTTCCAGCAGCGCGACCGCCGCTTCGGGACCTAAATTCACCCCCTTGCCCTGTCCCTGCCCCGCCGCTAGAATTGGGAGCGCGGCAGCCGGGCGAACCGACATTCGTAGGGTTTCTCGTGAGCGGAAGCATGCCCCGCGTTCTTATCCTGACGGCCAGCTACGGCTCCGGCCATAACCGGGTGGCGCGCGCGCTGGCCGAGGCATTCGCCGAGGCCGGGGCCTCGCCCCGAATCGTGGACCACTTCTCAGAGCTGGTCCACCCGGCCTTCGACCGCCTGAGCCGCATCCTTTACTACTGGGTCCTCCGCGCGGCTCCCGCCCTGTGGGGTGGCGCGTACTGGCTCAGCAGCCAGCTCCCGATCGACTCACCCCTGCTGCTCGGGATGAATCGGCTCGGCGCGCGGAAGCTGGAGCGCCTGCTTGAGACAATGGCGCCCGACTACGTGGTCTCGGTGCACCCCACGCCTGCCGGTGCGTTCTCCGAGCTCCAGGCGCGCGGCGTGGCCCGTATCCCCCACGCCACGGTGTTCACAGACTTCGTCGCGCACACGCAATGGATCTATCCCGGCGTGGACTGGTACTGCGTCCCCGGCGAAGCAATCCAGAACGATCTCACGGCCCGTGGCATCCCGCGAGAGCGCGTGGTCGTTACCGGGATCCCGGTGGGCGCCGATTTTGCGCAACCGATGGATCGCGCGGCTGCGCGCTTGTCGCTCGGCCTTTCCCCCTGGCGTCCCGTGGTCCTGGTCATGGCCGGTTCGCTGGGGGCGCTCGGGGGCCTGGTGAAAGCGGCCCGGGTGATCCGGAATCTTTCGCCGCCACTTGAGGCCTTCATCGTGGCCGGCCGGGATGCCGACCTCGCCGCCCGTCTGAGGAAAACGGTGCAGCAGGTCAACGGGCGAGTCCGGGTCCTGACCTACTCGGAATCGGTCCGACAGCTCATGGCTGCGGCCGACCTCCTCGTGACCAAGGCTGGCGGGGTGACACTCGCCGAGGCGCTGGCCGCGGAGCTGCCCGCTCTCTGCTTTGGCTCGCTTCCGGGCCAAGAGGCCTGGAACGAGCAGTTCGCGGCGATGACGGGAGTAGCCCTCCGTGCCCGGAACACTCATGAACTCCGGCAAGCCCTCGCCCTGGCGCTCGTCGATCCAGGCCTTCTCAGGGACCTGAGAGACAATGTCAGGCGAATCAGGCGGCCCGATGCCGCCCGCGCGGTGGTCGAGTGCGTTCTTGGCGGCGCGGTTGGGGTTGCCGAACGGGCCTCGTAGCCCGTGCGGCGTACGGGGATCGGGCTACGCACGGAGCGAGCCAGGCTCGGGTCGGTAGCGGCGCAGCAGGGTCTCTCGAGAAATCCAGATGACGCGAGCTTCGCGGAGGCGTCTGAGGGTCGGACTTCGGCGGCCAAGGGGATGGTGGCTGGCGAGGAGCGCCCGCTGGTAGGCCGCCACGAGCTGGGCCCAGGTCCGGCTTGACAGGAACCGGCTTTCGAAACCGAGCCGCGCGGTCGCCCCGTGTAAGATCGTGGTGGCCGCGAAGGCTTTGACCCCCGCGTAGCGTTCGGTTTCCTGGAGGCGCCGGACCAGCTCCCTGAGAGAGGTCACGAAAGCCCGGCGAGCCCTGAGTGCGGCCGCGTGTCTGCCGGTGTCGTCGTGCAGTTGCGCCACGCGCTCGTTATGAAGATGGATGATCCCGATAGGATCGCCCCGCCGGATCTCCGAGCCGTCGGCCAGGCGGACGGGGCGGCCTTTATGGCGCACGACCTGGACCCGGAGGGCCCGGCCGACCTCCGCATCCGGCGTGGTGAGCCCGTGGAGTCGGCGGTAGGCAAGGTCATAGCAGCGGAGGAGCGGACCGATCATGCTGCGCTGAGTGTGTCACACGCCTGGTGAGCCGGTCAAGGCGTGCTACAATCGGCCCACCGATTTCAGAAGGAGGTCGCCATGGGTGTGGACCTAAGGCACAAGAGCCGGATTCTTCTCGACGGACCGGAGCGGGCTCCCGCGCGCTCGTACTTCAAGGCGATCGGCTTCACCGACGAGGACCTCAGACGTCCACTGGTCGGGGTCGCCCACTGTTGGATCGAGGTGACGCCGTGCAACTGGAACCACCGGAAGCTGGCCGAGAAGGTGAAGGAGGGGATCAGGGCCGGGGGAGGCACCCCGATCGAGTTCAATACGATCTCGGTGACCGACGGCATCGCCATGGGGACCGAGGGAATGAAGGCCTCGCTGGTGAGCCGCGAGGTGGTTGCCGATTCGGTCGAGCTGGTCGCCCGCGGTCATCTCTTCGACGCGCTCGTCTGCGTCTCGGGCTGCGATAAAACGATCCCCGGGATGGTCATGGCCCTGGGCCGCCTGAACCTCCCCGGCCTCATGCTCTACGGCGGCTCCATCATGCCTGGGGAGTACGGAGGCCGCCCCATCACGGTTCAGGATGTCTTCGAGGCGGTGGGCGCGTATCACGGAGGGTCGCTGTCGGAAGAAGAACTCCACCGCATCGAGAGCCGTGCCTGCCCGGGGGCCGGGGCCTGCGGGGGCCAGTACACCGCGAATACCATGGCCACAGCCTTCGAGATGCTGGGAATCTCGCCGATGAACTTCAACGGCGTGCCTGCCGTTGATCTCAGGAAGGAAGAGGTCGCCTTCGAGTGCGGGAAGCTGGTGATGGAGCTCCTGGGAAGTGGGCTCAGGCCGCGCCGGATCATCACCCGGAAGGCCCTTCAGAACGCCATCGCGGGGGTCATGGCCACCGGTGGCTCCACGAATGCGGTGCTCCACCTCCTGGCGGTGGCCCGGGTCGCCGGGGTCAAGCTCTCCATCGATGACTTTGACCGCATCTCGCGCAAGACCCCGCTCCTCGTCGACCTGAAACCATGGGGCCGGTTCACGGCTCCGGACATGTACAAGGCCGGGGGGATGGGAGTGGTCGCCCGGCGCCTGCTTGATGCAGGGCTCCTCCATTCCGAGGAGCGAACCGTCACCGGACGCACCATCGGGGAAGAGGCACAGATGGCGCAGGAGACCCCGGGGCAAGAGGTGATCCGCCCGCTCGCCACTCCGCTCAAATCAACCGGGGGACAGGTGATCCTGAAGGGAAACCTGGCTCCCGAGGGATGTGTCGCAAAGGTGGCGGGTCACGAGCGGCTGGTCCACCGCGGCCCGGCGAGGGTCTTCGATCGGGAGGAGGATGCCTTTCAGGCGATCAAAGCGGGCAAGATCAAGGCGGGGGACGTGATCGTGATCCGGCACGAAGGCCCCAAGGGCGGACCGGGGATGCGCGAGATGCTGGTGGTCACGAGCGCTCTGATCGGAGCCGGGCTCGGGGGGTCCGTTGCCCTGATGACTGACGGCCGCTTCTCCGGCGCCACGCATGGGTTCATGGTGGGGCACGTGGCCCCGGAAGCTGCCGTGGGAGGCCCGATTGCCGCCCTGAAGACCGGCGATGCGATCGTCATCGACGTCAAGAAGCGTCGGCTCGACGTGGAGCTCTCACAGGCGGAGATGAAAAAGAGGCTCCGGGCCTTGAAACCTCGTCCGCCCGCGTTCAAGAGCGGAGCCATGGCCAAGTACGCTCGCCTGGTCTCCTCCGCCTCGGAGGGGGCCGTGACCGGCTAGCGAGATGGAGCGCCGGCCTCGCGCAGGCCGGGCAAGTTCGGGGTGAGGACCCTGCCTGAGTCGCCGGGCGTGGTACCATCTACCTGACGGTGAAAGTCTTGCTTGGGTCGGGAATTACCCCCGGTTTGCTCGCTCTGCTTGAAGCCGAAGAGCTCTCCGACACGACGGCCCTGGATGTAGGCTGCGGTACAGGCCGATTGGCGCAGCTGCTGGCCACCCGCTGCCGGCACGTGATCGGGGTGGATCGAGACGAGGAGGCGATCCGGGAGGGCCGCACGCGCGCCGCTGCCCTGGGCCTCTCGAACGTGGAGTTCTTCGTCGCCGATGTCGAAGCTGTGGAATACGACGACTGGCACCCCGGACTTGTTGGGGCCCACCTGTGCATGTCTGACGCCATCATCGAGCGGGCCAGCCGCGCGCTTGCGCCAGGGCAGCTCTTGGCCTTTGTCTGCTTTCACGCGGACCACTGGCGGGAGACCGGGGTGCTGTCCAGGTACGCCTACGATGAGACCCGCCTTCGGAGCGTGCTGACAGCCAACGGCTTCACCGTGGAGCACCTCGAGGTGGAGCAGGAGATTTGCCAGTTCAGCTCGGTCCACGAGGCGGTGGCTTCTGTGGCCGGGCTTCAGGCAAAGTGGGAGGGCCGTGGGCGCTGGCGGCGCTATCTCGAGTTCCTCGAGGGTGGCGGCCGCACCTTGACACGGAGCCGCCTGGTCGTGGCGGCGCGACGGGGATGATTGTCACCCAGGTGGCGCTCGCCGAGGCGGTCAAGACCAAGGCTCTCGAGCTGGGCTTCGACCGCGTGGCCATTGGCCCGGCTGACCCGCCCGAGCACGGCCAGGCATTCGATGAGTGGCTGAATGCGGGCTACGCGGGAACCATGGAGTACCTGAGGCGGGGACGCGCCAAGCGGCACGACCTCCAACAGCTCCTGGCCGGGGCCCGCTCGGTGATCGCGGTGGCGCTCAATTACTATCAGGGCAACCTGCCGGAGGCCCAGGGGTGGGAAGGGGTTGCCCGATATGCCTGGGGGCGAGACTACCACGATGTGATGACCCCGCGCCTCGAGATGCTCCTCGCGTTCCTCCGGGAGGCCGGGGGCACCGACGTCCGGGGCAAGGTTTATGTGGACACCGGTCCAGTCCTGGAGCGCGATCTCGCCGCCCGTGCCGGGCTGGGGTGGGTCGGGAAGAACACTAACCTGCTGCACCCGGATCTCGGTTCGTTCTTCTTCATCGGCGTGATCCTCACCACGGCTCCCCTCGACCACGACGCCCCGCTGCCGGATCGTTGCGGAAGCTGCCGGGCCTGCCTGGATGCATGCCCCACGCAGGCGTTCGTGGCCCCGTATGTGCTCGATGCCCGGCGCTGTATCTCTTACCTCACCATCGAGCACAAAGGTCCCATCCCCAGGGCGCTGAGAGAGGGGTTCGCGGAGTGGGTCTTCGGGTGTGATCTCTGCCAAATTGTGTGCCCCTGGAACCGGAAGGCGACCGTGACGCCGGAGCGGGCCTTCTTCCCTTCCGCCCGATTGCCCGACCCGGCGGAGCTTCTGACCTTCGATCAGGTCGGGTTCCGGCGCCAGTTCGAGGGGACTCCCTTCACCCGTCCCAAGCGGGGCGGGTTCGAGAGAAATGTCGCGGTAGTGCTCGGCAACCGGAGAGATCCGGCCACCCTTCCAGCACTCAGTCAGGCGCTGGCTGACTCGGACCCGCTAGTCCGACAGCACGCGGCCTGGGCCCTCGGGCGATTCGCGACCTCGGGGGCTCGGTCGGCGCTCCAGTCAGCCCTCAGGCACGAGCACGATCCTCGGGTGGTTCAGGAGATGCTGGAGGCCCTGGCGGAGGAGGCACCCTGTCATGACGATAACCGTTGATCCCTCACGCGATGCCCTGGTGATCGTGGACGTCCAGAATGATTTCTGCCCGGGGGGTTCCCTGGCGGTCCCGGACGGCGACCAGGTGGTGCCGGTGCTGAACCGATACATCCAGCTGTTTGCCGCACTCAAAGCGCCGATCTTTGCCTCTCGCGACTGGCACCCCCCTGTGACCAAGCACTTCAAGGCCTACGGGGGGATCTGGCCGCCTCACTGCGTCCAGGGGACGAGAGGAGCGGAGTTCTCCCCTGACCTCCGGCTCCCGCCGGAGACAACCGTCGTCTCCAAGGGAACCGACCCCGACGAGGACGCCTACTCATGCTCTCAGGCGCGAGACCCGGAGGGAACGAGCTTCGCCACGGCGCTGGGGAGACTCGGTGTTCGGCGCCTCTTCGTGGGCGGGCTGGCCACCGACTACTGCGTGAAGGCTACCACGCTGGACGCGCTGAGAGAAGGGTTCCAGGTCGTCGTGTTAGAGGATGCGATTCGCGCCGTGGAGCTCCACCCGGGGGATGGAGCCAAGGCCAGGGAGGAGATGAACGCAGCAGGCGCTCAAGAGGCCAGACTCTCGGAGTTCTGATGCTCACCCTCAAGCGGCTGGATCACTTCGGGGTCGATGTCGCCGACCTTCGGCGGGCCGAGGAGTTTTACACCGGTCTGCTGGGCATGTCGGTGGAGATGCGCCTCCCCGACCAGGTGCTCCTCCGGTATGGCGATGGCAACCTGGCCCTCTTCCTCCGCCCCGATCGCGAGCCGGGGGGGCTGGAGCAGATCGAACAGCCTCTGGGAAAAAGCCACCACGCCTTTGAACTGCCGTGGGAGGAGCTTGAGGCTGCCCTCAGGATCTTTCGGGAGCGGGAGATACGTCACCACGCCCCCATCGACTGGGGCGACCACGACTGCGTCTACCTGCTGGATCCCGACGGCAATCTTCTTGAGCTTGTCGGGTACCGGAGGCCGGCCGCGCGCGTGGTATAATGTACATTTTATGGCGATTCTCAAAGTTGCGCGTCTTGGGCACCCAGTGCTCCGCCAGGTGGCGGCCCCGGTCCCACCCGAGGAGATCTCTTCTCCCGAGATTCAGCGCCTGATCGACGACATGATCGAGACCATGCGGGAGCACAACGGAGCCGGGCTGGCTGCGACCCAGGTCCACACTCCGAAGCAGATTGCAGTTATCGAAGTCAGCGGGAATCCGCGATACCCGAATGCGCCGGAGATCCCGCTCACGGTCATCATCAATCCCGTGGTCACCGCCCTGACCGAGGAGATGGAGGATGACTGGGAAGGCTGCCTCTCGATTCCCGACATGCGTGGGAGGGTGCCGCGCTATACGGCGGTGCGGCTTCAAGCCTCCGCCCGCACCGGCGAGGGCCTTGACCTGGCCGCGAAAGACTTCCTCGCCCGGGTCATTCAGCACGAGACCGACCACCTGAACGGTATCGTCTACCTCGACCGCATGCGGGAATTCTCAACGCTCACCCACCTGGCGGAGTGGAACAGGTTCTGGCTCGGCCTTCAGCTGCAGGATGAGTGAGCAAGCGCTGGCGGTCGTCAAAGACCTGTTCTTCGGGGTCCGGATTCGCGAGACGGCCCGGCTGGTCAGCGTTCCGATCGACTTCGCGCGGTCACCGGAGGAGCTGGAGCAGCACCTCTTCGACAGGCATCCGGATCTGGTGATCCTGGATCTGACCCAGCCCGGATGGGACTACGACGCGCTCTTCGCCATGCTGGAGCGTTCCGAGCCCCGACCACCGCTCATTGCCTTTACGACCCACGCGCTGGCCCGGGCCACCCAGCCGTACCACGACCGCTGTGACCGCGTCGTCACCAAGGAGGCCTTTGCTCAAGAGCTTCCCGACATCCTGATGCGCGGCGTCGGGGCCTGAGCCTCCATGCTGTCGGGACCGGGGGATTGTTTTCGCCGCCCTCGGGGAGCTTCAGCGGGGGATCACCGACTGTGAGCGCTACCTCGTGCTGGACCCCGAGGCCGCCGACGCCGAGAGCGTCCGCAGTCACCTCCCTCGAGCGCGTCAGGCCCTGGCCGCGCTGAACTGAGATCGCGCGCGTTACGCTCCTTCGGCGCTGGCGCTCACTCCCGCGCGCTGCTCAGGATTCCAGGCCAACCAGCCCGATCGAGAGCCACCCGGCCCGGCCCCGCAAGAAGCAAGGTCAGACAGGCTGCGAGGAGGGTCAGTGCGAACTCGTACCCCCCTTGGCCCGCGAAGAAGCCCTTGGGCAGGTGTACTGCGAAGATGGCCACGAGCATGTCGATGGCGAGGAGCAGCACGGCCCACCGCGTCAGGAGCCCGATCACGAGGGCGATCCCTCCTATCAGCTCCACCAGGATGACTACCACTGACCAGAAGATCGCCGGCTCGACCCTGCTGGCCCAGGTATCCGGCGAACCCCGAGAACCCAAAGCCGAAGAGCTTCTGGCCGCCATGAACGAGGAAGACCACTCCGACGACCACGCGCAACGGCAGCAGCTCGAAGCGGGCGAGGGGAGCGACGAAGCGTCCGAGCATGGGTTCCCTCCTCTTGGTTGTGGTCTGTACACCCGGGACAAAGCACCCCGGCTTCACCTCTCGCTGGTCCTTGTACAGTCGGAGCCAGCGGGATATTCAACTGCGTTTTTGCGTTGGGCCCTTTCTCCCGGGCGAACGGGAGAGGCCATGCGATGCGAGGCGGGCGATCAGGGTAGCGTCGGCGGGAGGAAAGGGGTAGCGCCAGAGCTCTAGGGGCGTGACCCACGCCATTGCCTGCCCTTCCTGTGGGGTGACCTGACCGGCTGCCAGGCCGCAGCGGAAGAAGTGGAGGACCACGGTCCGCTCCGGATAGGCCCAGGTGATCGTTTCCAGTTTCTCTCCCACCGTCACCTCCACCGCCAGCTCCTCCAGGAGCTCGCGTCTCAGGCACTCTACCAGGGGCTCACCGGGCCGTATCTTCCCCCCCGGAAACTCCCAGAGCCCCTCGAGATGGCCTCGCTCCCGGCGGGTGATAAGGTAGCGGCCGTTCGCTTCGATCACCGCCGCCACCACCTCGAGGGGTGGACCCAACTCTCGCATCCTCGCTGCTGAATTATCAGGCTGGTGAGGGGTGATGTGGCCTGCCACGCCCTCGGTCCATCGGATAGGAGTTGCAGAAGGCCTTCATGGGGCAGGGCTGGCAGCGGGGCGTTCGAGCTGTGCACCACGTGGCGCCGAAGTCCATGAGCGCTTGGTTGAAATCGTACGCTTCACCCCGCGGCACCAGGTTGGCAGCGAGCGACCAGAGCGCTCTCTGGTCCCTGAGCCGTTTGAGCGCTTGCGGCCCGACGAAGACCCGCCCGAGCACCCGCTTGACGTTGGTGTCCAGGATGGGGGCGTCCTTGCTGAAGGCGAAGGCCAGCACGGCGCCGGCCGTGTAGCGTCCGATCCCCTTGAGGGAGCGAAGCAGCTTTTCATCGTCCGGGAGCTGACCGTTGTAACGGGCCATGGTCTCCCGAGCGATTATCCGGAGGTGGACGGGACGAATGTTGTAGCCGAGGGGGTACCAGGTCCGCTTCACCTCTCTGAGCGGCGCCCGGGCCAGGGCCGCCAGGGTCGGGTACTTCTCGAGGAACTGGCGATACTTGGGGATGACTCGCTCCACTTGAGTCTGCTGGAGCATGATTTCGGAGACAAGAACCTCATATGGGTCACGGGTGCGGCGCCAGGGGAGGTCCCGCCGGTGCCGCCCGTACCACCCAAGGAGCCGCCGCTGGAAGCGACGCCGGAGCCGCGAGTCCGGGGTCACTCCCCCTCCCGGAACCTGACCACGGTAAACCGGTAGAGCCTCAGAGGCTCTGTGGGGCTGATGTCGGCCTTCGCCCGCGCAATGCGTATCTGCTCGTGCGGGGAGGTGATCCCCTCAATGGCCGGTAGCAGGACGCCCCGCCGCTCCCCACTCTCCACCACCACGCCATACCGAGCCGGGTCGAGCTCCTCTTCCCCCGTCACCGGACTGAGCGGACCAACGAGGTCAACCTCGTAGCTGAGAGCATCGAGTTCGGCGGGGGTGACCGGAGGAAATCGCCGGTCGCTCACGGCTGCCGCGATGGCGTTAGCGATGAGCTCATCCGCGAGGGTGGGTTTCGTGGCCGCCAGGGTGCCGATGCAACCGCGGAGCGCCTCACCCTTCCGGAGCGTCACAAACACGGCGCCGGGGTGGCTCAGGCTGGCCGGCAGGGTGGCAGGCGGAGCGATGAGCCCACCGGTCCGGACGTGGTGCTCCACGGCTTGACGAGCCAGGCTCAAGGCGTGCGTTTTCATGAAGCTCCCTCCGGGCCCTAGCCCCTATCTTGATCGGGAGCTCTCCCGCTTGCAAGTTGACATCCACCGGGCCGGGCTCGACAATGAACTGCAATGCCAAACACATTGCCCCTTCACGAGCTCCACCTGGCCTCCGGCGCTCTCATGGAGGAGGTGTGCGGCTGGCTCCTGCCGACCCAGTACGGCGACCCGGTGAGGGAGCACCGAGCCGTCCGCGAGGCTGCCGGGCTCGTCGATCGATCCTTGGTCGGGAAGGTTGAGGTCACCGGGCGTGATCGGGTGAGCTTCCTGCAGGGGATGCTCACGAATGACCTGAAGGCCCTCGCTCCCGGGCAGGGCTGCCCGGCGGCGTTCCTCGACGCTCATGGCAAGGTCCAGGCGCTGCTCACCGTGTTCATGCTCGAGGACCGCCTGCTCCTGGAGCTGCCGCCAGGAATGACCGAGAAGACCCTTCAGGCCTTGGACAAGTTCCTGATCTCGGAGAGGGTGGTGTTCGCCGACGTCACCGAGGCCTTTGCGCTCCTCGGCCTTCACGGGCCGGCGGCCGCGTCGATTCTCGCCGGAATGACGGGCTCTCAGGCCGAGCTGGAGCCCTTCCAGCATGTGGAGCGGTCGCTAGGCGAGGCTCCTGTCCGGCTCTGCCGGGTCGATGAGCTAGGCGTGCCGGGGTTTCACCTGTGGATCCCTGGCCAGCACGGCGCCGACCTCTGGCGTCAGCTCCTGGACGTGGGCCGTCCCTACGGGGTCGTCCCGGTTGGCGGTAGCGCGGTGACGGTCCTCCGGGTGGAGGCTGGAATCCCGTGGTTCGGCCACGATGTCGACGAGGGCACGCTCCTCATGGAGGCGCCGTTGGAGCACCTGGTGCACTACAGCAAGGGGTGCTACATCGGTCAGGAAGTCGTGGCCCGGATCAAGTACCGGGGCCACGTCAATCGCTTCCTGACCGGCCTCGCCCTGGAAGGCGCCCGGCTGCCCGCCAGCGGGGCCGTTGTTGTCGCCGGCGAGCGAGAGGTGGGGCGGATCACCAGCTCGGTTCACTCCCTGGCCCTCAACCGGCCGATTGCCCTGGCGCTGCTGCGCCGGGAGCAGCAGAACCCCGGCACGACAGTGACGGTGAAGGATCACGATCAGATCATCCCTGCTCGGGTGACAGCGCTTCCCTTCGTTGGTCCTGCATGAGCGTCCCGCATACGAACCGTCTGGTCAGAGAGACCAGCCCGTATCTGCTCCAACATGCCCACAATCCGGTTGAGTGGTACCCCTGGGGGCCGGAGGCATTCGCGAAAGCGAAAAGCGAGGACAAGCCCATGCTGCTCTCGGTGGGGTACTCGGCCTGCCACTGGTGCCACGTCATGGAACGGGAGTCGTTCGAGAATCCTGAGATCGCCCGCCTGATGAACGAGCTGTTCGTCAGCATCAAAGTGGACAGGGAGGAGCGTCCCGACGTGGACCAGATCTACATGCAGGCGGTCCAGGCGATGACCGGCCACGGCGGTTGGCCGATGACCGTCTTCCTGGCGCCCGACGGGACGCCGTTCTACGGCGGGACCTACTTCCCCAGTGAGGACCGCCATGGCCTTCCCGGGTTTCCCCGCGTGCTCCAGGCGGTGGCCGAGGCGTACCGGAGCAAGAAGGGCGAGGTGGTGGCCTCCGGCCATCAGCTCGTGGAGCAGATGCGGCAGGGGGAACGGCTCCGAGTCTCGCACAGCCTGCTGACCGATGAGATCCTCTTCTCGGCCTTTCAGGGGCTCTCAGGGGAGTTCGACGACCGTAATGGCAGTCTCGGGCGTGCCCCCAAGTTCCCCCAGCCGATGATCTGGGAGTTCATCCTCCGCTTCTGGAAGCGTACCGGGAACTCGCGAGCGCTCCAAATGCTCACGCTCACCCTGGACCGCATGGCGCGAGGCGGAATCTACGACCAGATCGGGGGCGGCTTTCACCGCTACTCGGTGGACGTCGCCTGGCTGGTCCCCCACTTTGAGAAGATGCTCTATGATAACGGCCAGCTTGCCCGCCTCTACCTTCACGCCTGGCTTGCCACAGGGCAGGCAGAGTACCGGCGAGTTGCCGGAGAGACCCTGGACTACGTCCGGCGTGAGATGACCCACCCGGAGGGAGGTTTCTATTCGGCTCAGGACGCCGACTCCGAGGGGGAGGAGGGAAAGTTCTTCCTCTGGAGCCCGGGAGAGATCCGGGAGATCCTCGGCGGCGGCGAGGAGTGCCGCGTCGCCTCTTCGTACTGGGGGCTCGACGATGGCCCCAACTTCGAAGGGCGGAACATCCTCTTCGTCCCGAGGGGGCCTGCGGCGGCTGCCCAGGCTCTCGGGATAGGCGAGGAAGAGCTTGATGCGCTCATCGCCCGGGCCCGCACCCGGCTCTACGAGGGACGCGCGCGTCGCGTCCGCCCGGGGAGGGATGACAAGATCCTGACGGCCTGGAACGGTCTCGCCTGCCGGGCGTTCGCGGAAGCAGGCCGCGCCCTGAGCCGCCCCGACTACACCGCCACCGCAGTCAGGAATGCGGAGTTCCTGCTCTCTGCCGCTCGAAGGGATGGACGCCTGCTCCGAAGCTGGAAGGACGGGAGGGCAAAGCTCCTCGGCTACCTGGAGGACTACTCCATGCTGGCCGATGCCCTCCTTGCCGTGTATGAGGCCACATTCGACCGACGGTGGGTGAATGAAGCGCGGGCTCTTGCTGACGAGATGCTCCGGCTGTTCTGGGATCCGGAGCGGGAGATGTTTTACGATACCGGAAAAGACCACGAGGCCTTGGTGGTTCGGCCCCGCAACCTGTTTGACAATGCGGTGCCGTGCGGCAGCTCAGTGGCCGTTCAAGTGCTCTTCCACTTGGCGATTCTCACCGGGGAGGAGGCATACGGGCGCCTGGGCCTCCGGGCCCTCCGGCCTCTGTCAGACCTGATGAGCCGGCACCCTTCCGGATTTGGCCGTTGGCTCGCTGCCCTGGATTTTCACCTTGGCCCCGTGGCGGAAGTGGCGTTGGTCTGGCGGCAGGGCGAGGCTGGCCTGGACGCACTGCTCGGGCAGGTCTTTGGCCGCTATCGTCCCAACCGCGTTGTGGCGGGAACTCTCGAGGGGACCGGCACGGCGGAGGGGCTGCCGCTCCTCGAATCCCGCGGGGCGGTGGGGGAAATGGCCACCGCCTATGTTTGCCACCGCTACGTCTGCCAGGCCCCGACTTCTGATCCGGAAGTGCTCGCCCGCCAACTCGCGGGTGAGGTATAATCGGTGTGTCGTCGCGGGGGGAGGTTTCCTGAGAACCGGGTGCGGCCCGGGACCCCTCGAACCTGATCTGGATAATCCCAGCGAAGGGAACGCGGCGAAGTCAGGAGTTTTCCGGAGACCGCACCCACCGGTGCGGTTTTTTATTGCGCGTATCGGAGAGGAAGCCGTGAAGATTACGGTCAATGGAGATCCTCTCGAGGTGGCCGAGGGGATCACTCTGGAGGCGCTCCTGAGCCAGCTTAAGGTCCGGCGTGACTACACGGCCGTGGCCCTGAACCGGGAGGTCACGCCGAAGCGCTTGTACGGAGAGACCAAGCTCCGGGAAGGGGACCGGGTGGAGATCGTCCACCCGATGCAAGGGGGATAAGCCGATGGATGATGCAGCGCTAGTCCTGGGGGAGAAGGAGTTCCAATCCCGACTGATCGTGGGGACCGGGAAGTACCCCTCCAACGAGATCATGCGCGAGGCCATCGAAGCCTCAGGTGCTGCGATCGTCACCGTTGCTGTCAGGCGGATCAACCTGCCCGGGCAGGGTGAATCGCTCCTGGACCACCTGGATCTGTCACAGATCACGCTCCTTCCGAACACCGCTGGCTGCTACACGGCCGATGAGGCCGTACGCACCGCCTATCTGGCGCGGGAAGCCGGGCTGGGCGACATGGTCAAGCTGGAGGTCATCGGCGATTCCCGGACGCTTTTTCCCGACGTCCAGGGGCTCGTTGAGGCTACCAAGATCCTGGCGCGCGAGGGGTTCACCGTGCTCCCTTACACCAACGATGATCCGGTGGTGGCAAGGAAGCTCGAGGACTGCGGGGCCGCCGCGGTGATGCCCCTGGGAGCGCCGATCGGCTCCGGACTTGGCATCCGCAACCCGTACAACATCAAGATCCTCCTGGAGGCTGTCACGGTCCCGGTGATCGTGGACGCCGGTGTGGGAACGGCCTCAGATGCGGCGATCGCTATGGAGCTTGGCTCAGAGGGCGTGCTCATGAACACCGCCATCGCCGGAGCCCAGGATCCGGTGGCGATGGCCCGCGCCATGAGGCTGGCTGTGGAGGCGGGGCGTTTGGCGTTCAAGGCTGGGCGGATCGCCAAGAAGCTTTACGCCACGGCCTCCTCGCCGCTCGAGGGCGTCCCGGAGTGGGGGCCGACCTCGTGAGGATGCTTGGCTCCGAGGGACGCCCGGGGTAAAGGATGGCGGGAGCTTCGTCCCCCGCCCCGGTTGATTTCCGGCTGTACCTCGTGACGAGCCGGCACCAGGGCCGAGGCCGGTCCCTCGAAGAGAGTGTCGGGGAGTGTCTGGAAGCCGGGCTCAGAGCTGTCCAGCTCAGGGAGAAGGACCTTCCAGCCATTGAGCTTCTCGCCCTGGCCCGGCCGCTCAGGGCACTGACCCGAGACGCTGGAGCCCGGCTTTTCATCAACGACCGGCTGGATGTGGCTCTGACGGTTGGGGCTGACGGCATGCAGCGGGGGCACACCTCGCTCCCCGTGTCAGCCATCCGGTTCGTCGCAGGAGACCGACTCCTGATTGGGGCCTCAGTCCATAGCCTTGCCGAAGCTCAAGCTTCCGAGCGCGAGGGGGCCGACTTCATCCTGTTCGGGCCTGTGTACGAGACTACCTCCAAGCGCCAGTTCGGGCCGCCCCAGGGCCTCGACGCACTCGGCCAGACAGTCCAGGCTGTCAGGCTCCCGGTCTTCGCGATCGGGGGTATCACTCCCGAGCGGGTCAGAGCGATCGCCTTGACAGGGGCCCACGGCGTGGCCGTGATCTCGGCCATCCTGGACGCCGAGCAACCGGCTAGGGCAACCAAGGCCTTCATCGATGCGTTAGGGAGCGCGTGATGCCGAAGCGCCCTGATCTCCTGATCGTCGGCGGGGGCGTGGTCGGGTGCGCTGCGGCGTACGAACTGGCCAAGGCTGGCCTCGCCGTCGCCGTGGTGGAGCGTGGGGTTCCCGGGTGTGAGGCCTCCAGCGCCGCAGCGGGAATGCTCAGTCCGCAATCCGCAGTTTCAGCTCCTAACCCCATGCTCAACCTGGGGCTCGCCAGCCACGCGCTCTGGGGTGATCTCGCAAGCGAACTCCGCGAGCGAACCGGAGTGGACGTCGAGTACCGGACCGGAGGTAGCCTCCACTGCTTCCTCGACGAAGGGGACGAGGCTGTGGGGCGCGCCACCTTTGGTTGGCAGCACGCGGCTGGTCTCAGGGCTGAGATGCTGTCCAGGGAGGACGTCCTGGCGCTCGAGCCCAGCCTCTCCCGCGAACTCCGGGGGGCGCTCTTGCTGCCTGAGGACCACTGGCTGAACAACCCCAGGCTCGTGGCCGCTCTAGCTCAAGCCGCATCGTTCGAGGGGGTCGAGTTTATCCGGGCCGAAGTCTCGGCCCTTCTCAGGCGCGGCGACCGGGTCGTGGGCGTCTCGGCCGGCGGCTCAGAACTTTCGGCAGGGGGGGTGCTTTTGGCAGCCGGGGCGTGGAGCGGCCAGCTGGCGGCGAGCGCAGGCCTGACCATTCCGGTCCATCCGGTTCGGGGCCAGCTTCTCTGCCTCGAGACGACGCCCCGTCGGCTCCATCACGTGCTTCACCTCAAGGATCACTACGCTGTCCCACGGGTGAGCGGCGAGCTCCTCGTGGGCTCCTCGATGGAATGGGTCGGGTTTGTCAAGCAGGTGACCGGAGAGCAGCTCCGGGCCTTCCTCGACACCGCGATTCGCCTCGTGCCGGCGCTCGGCCCGCTCCCCCTCAAGGCCAGCTGGGCAGGCTTCCGCCCCTGGGCTCCAGATGAGCGGCCCGTGATCGGCCCCTGGGCGGGGTTGGAGGGCCTGTTCGTGGCCACCGCTCACTTCAGGAACGGGATCCTCCTCGCTCCCGTTACGGCCCGCCTGATCAAAGAGCTGATTGTGGACGGCAAGGCTTCCAGCGACCTCACGCCTTTTCTCCCAGATCGGTTCGTGCGGGAGCCGCCCCGAGTTTCACCTCCCTCGCGAGCTGGACGGGGTGGGCCGCCGTGAGCCGAGGGCGCTGAGCGCGTCATGTACGGGAACCCGGGGGTAGAGTTCCCGCGCCGCATCGTCTGCCTCACGGCCGAGACGGCCGAGATCGTCTTCGCCCTCGGCGCTGGAGACCGGGTCGTCGGGGTCTCTGGGGCTACCGTCCGACCGCCCGAGGCCAGGCAGAAGCCCAAGGTGGGCGGGTTCACGAGCTTCAGGCTCGACAAGATCCTCGTGCTCAAGCCTGACGTGGTCCTGGCCTTCTCTGACCTCCAGCAGGATGTCGTGAAGGACCTCGTCGGGGCGGGAGTTCCGATCTTTGCCACCAACCAGCGCTCGTTCGAGGAGATCCTCGGGACCATCCTGATGGTCGGCGGGCTCATCGGCCGCGAGCCCGAGGCTAGGGCTCTGGTTCAGGACATGCGGGATGAGGTGAGGCAGGTCCGGGAGTTCTCCAGTGTCTGGCCGGACCGTCCGCGGGTCTATTTCGAGGAGTGGCATGACCCGTTGATCGCGGGAATTCGATGGGTCTCAGAGCTGATCGAGCTGGCGGGTGGTCGAGATATCTTTCCCGAGCTGAGAGGCGAACCGAACGCATCGGGGAGGGTCGTGGACCCCGCTGAGGTGGCGCGCCGGGATCCGCAGATTATCGTAGCCTCCTGGTGCGGAAAGAAGGTGGTCCCGGAAGTGATCCGCTCCCGCCCGGGCTGGGAGTGCGTGACCGCGATCCGCGAGCGGAGGATCTACCCCCTTGACAGCTCCGACGTTCTCTCCCCTGGTCCTTCGGTCATGGTGGGCCTCCGCCGCCTCCACGAGATCATCCAGTCCTACGGGGAGACCACTTAACATTGAATCTTAGAATAAGACGCTAAACCACTTGAAAAGATTACGTAACGCTTTCCAGTTACCTACGAGGAAAAAACTGATAGCATCGCGGGGCTGCATGGTAGGATGAAAACTCCTTGCCACGTATTTCCATGGAGAGGTCTGTGACAGCCGGACTGGTGCGCCCCGAGCGGCTCTTCGCTGATCGGTTCGGCCTCAGCTCCGCCCGCCTTGAACGGCTCCTAGGCTCGGCGCTGAAAGGCCGGGTCGAGGATGCCGACCTCTATCTCGAATACCGGATCGACGAAGAGCTGGTCATGGAGGAGGGGGGGGTCAAGAAAGCCTCCCGCCACGTCAGCCAGGGAGCCGGGGTGCATGCCCAGGCCGGCGAGCGGACGGGGTACGCCCATACCGATGCGCTCACGCTGCCGAACCTGGAAGAGGCGGCGCGTCAGGCGCAAGCGATTGCTGACGAGTCGGGCACCTCGGCCATCGTTCGGGTCAAGCCTGGCCGGCGGCCCCACGACCTTTACCGCGTAGAGCTCCCGCCCGTCGCTGCGCCCGTCTCGGCCAAGGTGGAGCTGCTCATGCGCATTGACCAGGCCGCGAGGGCAGCGGACTCGCGGGTGCGCCAGGTCATCGTCAATCTCTGGAGCGAGGAGCAGGTCACGCTGATCGTGCAGGCCTCGGGGTGGACGGTGGGGGACGTGCGGCCGCTGACCCGTCTCTCCGTTACCGTTATCGCCGAAGGGGCCGGCAAGCGCGAGATGGGGAGCTTCGGCGGCGGCGGGCGGGTTGCATTCGACTTCTTCCTGGAGGATGATCGCTGGCTCCGCTATGCGCGCGAGGCGGTTCGCCAGGCGCTTGTCAAGCTGTCCGCAGTTGAGGCGCCGGCCGGAACTCTGGCCGTGGTCCTCGGGGCTGGATGGCCTGGTATCCTTCTTCACGAGGCGGTGGGCCACGGGCTGGAGGGGGACTTCAACCGGAAGAAGGTCTCGGCGTTCTCGGGCCGGATGGGCGAGAGGGTGGCCTCGGAACTCGTGACCGTGGTGGACGACGGCACGCTGCCGAGCCGCCGCGGCTCTCTGAACGCGGATGACGAGGGGACGCCGACCAGACGGAATGTCCTGATCGAGAACGGAATCCTGGTGGGCTACATGCAGGATCGGCTCAACGCCCGCCTCATGGGTATGGCCCCGACGGGCAACGGCCGACGGGAGTCGTTTGCGTATCCGCCCATGCCACGGATGACAAACACCTTCATGCTCGCGGGCCAGGATGACCCCGAGGAGATCCTCCGCTCCGTCTCCTACGGCCTCTACGCGGTCAGCTTCGGGGGTGGGCAGGTGGACATCACGAACGGGAAGTTCGTCTTCTCCGCTAGCGAGGCCTACCTGATCGAAAATGGCCGCGTGACGACGCCTGTGAAAGGCGCCACGCTCATCGGCAATGGTCCCGAGGTGCTGACGCGGGTGTCGCGAGTCGGCTCGGACCTCAAGCTGGACGAGGGCGTGGGTACCTGCGGCAAGGACGGCCAGTCGGTGCCGGTCGGAGTCGGGCTTCCCACCATCCGCGTGGACGGCATCACGGTGGGCGGCACCCGCCTGTGAGCGCGTGACCTCACACATCTGAGATGCTCGACCTGCTCCACGATCTGCTCAGGCAGGCGACGGCGAGGGGCGCCAGCGAGGCCGATGCCTTTCTGGTGGAGGAGCAATACGCCTCGATGCTGGTGCGGATGGGGCAGCCGGAAACCGTTACCCACGCTCGCGAGCAGCGGCTCGCCCTTCGGGTCTTGGTGGGGAAGGCTGCGGCCTCAGCCTCGACCTCTGATCTCTCCCGCGAGTCACTGGACGGACTGGTGGGCGAAGCCATCGGGCTTGCTCGGCTCGCGGCCGGCGACCCGCTGGCGGGACTGCCGGAAGCAGGGGAGCTGGCAACCTCGATTCCTGACCTGGACCTTCACGATCCCGAGGGTCACCGCCTTACCCCCGAGCAGAAGATCGCCCTTGCCAAGCGGGGCGAGGACGCAGCGTTCGCTCTGGACCCCAGAATCATGAACTCGGAAGGGGCCGAGTTCCTCGACCGCCAGGCCACTTACTTCTACGCCAGCTCTCACGGCTTTGCCGGCTCCTACCGGACCTCGCGGTTCAGCCTCGCGGTCTCCCCGGTGGCGGTCCAGAACGGCGAAATGCAGCGGGAGTCCTGGTACACGATAGGCCGGATGCGCGCGCGGCTGGATCTTCCAGAGGAGGTCGGGCGGATCGCAGCCGAGCGGGCGATCCGGCGCCTCGGTGCCCGGAAAGTGAAGACCGTGGAGGTGCCGGTGATCTTCGATCCGCTGACCGCAGCCAGCTTGATCCGAACCCTCGCGGCCGCGGCCTCGGGGCCGGCCCTCTACCGTGGCACCTCGTTCCTCCTCGGCCGGCTGGGAAGTCGGATTGCCGCTCCAGAGGTCACCCTGGTTGATGACGGGACGCTTCCCGGGGCCGTGGGTTCTCGACCCTTCGACGGGGAGGGGTTGGCCATCCGTCGCACCATCCTTGTTCAGCAAGGCCTGCTCAACTCGTATCTTCTGGACACCTATAGCGGCCGGAAGCTCGATCTCCCCTCTACCCACCACGCTGCTCGCGACGGCGCCGGCGTGAGCGTGGCTACGACGAACCTCTACCTGGCCGCCGGATCGGCGTCTCCTGCTGACCTGATTGCCTCGATCAAGCAGGGGCTCTATGTCACCGAGTTGATCGGCTTCGGGGTGAACATGGTGACCGGCGACTACTCTCGGGGTGCCGTCGGGCTGTGGATCGAGAACGGCCAGCTCGCCCACCCCGTAGAAGAGGTGACGGTGGCAGGGAACCTCCTCGAGATGTTCCAGGCCATTGACGGGGTGGGGAACGACCTGGTCCTGCGGGACCGTACCGCTTCGCCGACCCTTCGTGTGGGCCGCATGGTGGTCGCCGGCGACTAGCCGGGCTCGGACGAATTCCTATACGTTTCCAGAAGGGTATGGCGGATGATTGATGCCGGACGAGATACTGGGCATGACGAGGAGCACGAGAGGAGGCCAGGCACGGTGAGTCGGAACGGCGCTACGCATCAGGGCTCACGATGATCGTCGACACCCACTGCCATCTTCACGATCCTGCGTTCAGAAACCTTCGCGAGACGGTGACCCGCGCCATCGCTGATGACGTGTGGGGCATCATCGCGGTGGGAGGTGATCCCCCGACCAACGCGCGGACCCTCGAGCTCGCCGCCCAGCATCCCAAGGGCGTCTGGGCCTGTCTCGGGTACCACCCTGAGTGGCTGCGGTTGGGCGATGAGGAGTTCGAGGCGGTCGAGGCGCAGGTGGCGCGGCACCAACACCGGGTCGTGGCGCTGGGCGAGGTGGGGCTTCCCTGGTACAGTCTGGGGAAGGCGGCGGACCCGGCGCAACGGTTGGCGCGGAGTCGGCAGCGGCTGGGACGCCTCCTCGACCTGGCCGTGCGTTACGACCTGCCCGTTGTCCTCCACGCTCCCCACGGCGCTGCGGAGAGCGCCCTGCTCCTGCTCAAGCAGAAAGGAGTCGAACGGGGCGTCTTCCACTGGCACAAGGCGCCTCCCGAGGTGACGAAGGCGATCGTGGAGGCCGGCTATGCCGTATCGGTGACGCCGGAGGTAGCCTATCACCCGCGAGACCGCGAACTGGTCGAGTGGATTCCTCTGGATGCCCTCCTCGTGGAGACGGACAGCCCGTGGGCATTCGAGGGTGAGTTCGAGGGCCTCCCCTCGGGGCCGTGGCTTGCCTCGCGGGTCGTGGAGGAGGTCGCCAAGATCAAGCAGATGCCGGTTGACGAAGTGATGCTTCACCTCTCGGCCAACGCCTGCCGCCTTTTCGACTTGGTCTGGGCCTAGCGCCGTGCCAGTAACCGTCGCACGAGCCGGACGGCCTTCTCCCGGCGTCCCGCACCCACCTTCGGTGGGTACCCGGCCCGCTTCTTGTCTCGGCAGGAAAGCCGACTAGACCGGTGCGACAGGAAGGGCACAAGGTGCCTGTCGAGGGAACCACGGTTGCGCTCGTGCTCCACCTCCCCAAGCGCACGTCAGCACCGTGTGTGGTCGCCTGTCACGGTCTCAGCGCCTCCAAGGACAGCGAAAAGTATCTGCTCCTAGGCCGGGAGTTCCCCAAGGCAGGGTGGGCCCTGGCGCGCTTTGACTTCCGAGGGTCGGGAGAGAGCGCCGGGGTGTACGCCGACACCACGGTGGGGAGTCGGGTCCGCGACCTGGAGGCTGTGCTGAACTTCCTCGCAGATCAGCCGACAGTGGATGGCCGCTTCGGCCTCCTGGGTTCTAGCATGGGGGGCTACGTAGCACTCTTCGTGGCGGCCCACCGCTCGCCGGCAACCCCGGTGGTGACCTGGAACGCGCCCGCGACCTTGTCGGAGCTCGGCCAGCCTCGGTCCGAGGATCTCGCGGGGCTCGGCCCGGCCTTCTTTGATGAGCTCAGCGCTGGGCGCTACGTCGATGCACCCTCTGGCGTCCGCTTCTGCCTGACGATCCAGGCGGATGGCGACGAGGTGGTGCCCCCACGCCACGGCCAGCTGCTCTTCGAGCGGGCTCTTGATCCTCGAGAGCTGGTCATGCTACCCGGCGCCGACCATCGCCTCACCACGCCGGGGTCTCGCATGGAGGCCGTGACTCGGAGCCTGGAGTGGTTTCGGCGGTTTCTCCCCGCGGGATGAAGATGGTTCCGGTAACGCCTCCGGCGCCAACGCGAAGCTGGACCTTCGTCGAGCTCAAGGATGTGGTGGACCTCTTTCCCGAGATACCTGGGAGGCCCCGACCGGCGTGGAACGCATCGGAAATCTCCTCCTCGAACGGGTGAGCCCACCCGAGAGCACAAAGCCTTTTCCGCTCCTCTTCGTCCACGGGATGTGGGGAGGGAGCTGGTACTGGGCCAACTACCTCAGAGCCGCCGCGGAGGCGGGGTGGGAGGCCTGGGCCATCAACCTCCGAGGCCACCACGGAAGCCGTCCCGTCCCGAACCTCGGACGGGTCAGCGTCTTCCAGTATGTGCAGGATCTGCTGGATTGCCTTCGGGAGCTGGGAGAGGTGGTCCTGGTCGGCCACTCCATGGGTGGTCTCGTCACCCAGAAGGTGGCTGAGATCGGCGGCGTTCGGGCAGCGGTGCTGCTCACGAGCGCCGCCCCACGGGGGATCCTCGTGCTGCGCTGGCCGGTCCTCTCCCGTGTGGCGAGGTACCTCGGTCCCATGATCCGAAATCAGGCCCTCCCAGCCTCGCGCGGCGACGCCAATGCCCTGGTGCTCAACGGGCTCACCCCTGGCCGTCAAGCCTGGGCCTACGAGCAGTTCGTCCCCGAGTCGGGACGGGCCGCCCGCGAGCTCGCCTTTGGGCTCATTCCCGTGGATGAAGCGTTGGTCCGCTGCCCGGTCCTCGTGGTCGGGGCCGAACTCGACGCGATCACCCCGGCGGCGATTCAGCGGCGCATCGCCCGAAAATACGGGGCTGCCTACCAGGAGATGAAAGGCCACGCCCACATGCTGATGCTTGAGGATGGGTGGGAGCGCCCGTTTGCCGCGATCCTGCAATGGGTCGAGGCGGCAACCCGCTGACCACCACGAACTGGTCCAGGAGACACCAATGCCTGGTCTTGTGCTCAAGGGCGGAAGAGTTCAGGATCCCTATGCGGCAGTGTCCGGACAGTATGACGTCAGGTGTCGGGGCGGACGGGTCGTGGAGGTTGGGCGCGCGCTCCCCGCCGATGGCGACCAGGTCATTGCCGTGGGTGACAAGCTCGTCGTGCCGGGTCTCATCGATCAGCATGCCCACTGCTTCATCGGAGCCTCTGACCTGGGCCCGCGCACCGATGCGGTCTCTGCATCCACCGGAGTCACCACCTTCGTCGATGGCGGGAGCGCTGGAGCCGCCACCTTCGAGGGGATGCGCGAGTTCGTCATTGCCCGGAGCCGCGTCCGGATCCTGGCCTTCCTCAACATCTCGGCCATCGGGCTCGCGTACCTCCAAGTTGGAGAGCTGAACCACCTTCCCTATGCGAACCCCGACGCGGCCGCTGCGGTGGCGCGGGAGCACCGGGACCTGATTCTGGGGATCAAGGTGCGCAACCAGAAGGAGGTGGTGGGTGAAGCCGGGCTCGAGCCTCTCCGGCGCGCCATCCGCGCGGCCGAGATGGCCGGGGGGCTCCGGGTTATGATCCATGTGACGAACCCGCCGACCCCACTCGACGCCATTCTCGAGCTCCTCCGCCCGGGTGATCTGGTGAGCCACTTCTTGAACGGGCGTGGGTACGGGATCCTCGACGAATCGGGTCGGATCAGCACGGCGGTGGGGCACGCGAGACAGCGGGGGATTCTGTTTGACGTCGCCCATGGGCGGATGCATGTCAACTTCCCGATCGCCAGGGCTGCCATCGATCAGGGCTTTTTGCCGGACACGATCTCCTCGGACCTGACATCAGGCGGCGCGGCCGGGGTCGTGAAGGACCTCCCCACTACGCTCTCGAAGTTCCTGAACCTCGGCATGCCTCTGGAGGACGTGATCCGGGCCGCTACGGAGACGCCAGCCAAGGTGATCGGCCGGGAGGGTGAGCTCGGGACGCTCAAGCCGGGAGCGGTCGCCGATCTGGCGGTGTTCGATCTCGAGGAGGGCGACTTCGACTTTCATGATGCGGACGGCAACACCTTGCGCGGGCGGGTCCGCCTCACCCCGTACTTGACGGTGAAGGACGGGGAGCTCTGGTGGAGGCGATGATTACTGTTTGGCAAAGCCGGCAGCGTGCTCCCCCGCGAGCTTGCCAAAGACAGCGCCGGCCATCAGCCCGGCGCCACCGGGGTAGTTGTGGTAGAAGAGCCCTCCCACCAGCTCGCCGGCCGCGTAGAGGCCGGGGATCACGCGATCCTCGGTATCGAGCAGTTCGGCCCGCACGCTGACCCGAAGGCCCCCGAAAGTGAAGGTGATCCCGCAGGTGACGGCATAGCCTACGAACGGTGGGGAGTCCAGGGGGAGCGCCCAGTTCGATTTGGGGGGCGTGATCCCCTTGGTGCATTTGCGGTCCAGGATCGCGGGGTTGAACTCGCCGGGCTGGACTGCGGCGTTGAAACCCCGGAGGGTGCGAGAAAGCCCTTCGGGATCGATCTCGAGCTTCCGCGCCAGCTCCTCGACCGTCCCGGCTTCGGCCTTGGTGACCTCCCGGATCCGATACTCCTCCCGAAGCAGCCGCACCACCCTCGTGTCGAAGATCTGAAAGGCGGCTCGCTGCGGTTGTCTCAGGATCTCCCGGCCGTACTTGGCGTAGGTGTAGTTTCGAAAGTCGGCCCCCTCATCCACGAACCGTTCTCCTCTGGAGTTGACGATGATCCCCAGGGGGTAGGAGTGCTTCTGGAAAAGGTCACCGACCCGGCGATCACCGAACGGCGGGGCGTTGAGGTCCCAGGCTACGGCATGGCAGCCGGACCAGTGACCGTAGGGCTGGGCTCCGATCTCCAGGGCTATGCGGATCCCATCGCCGGTGTTGTGCCGGGTGCCCCGGACCCGCGCCAGCTCCCAATCCTGCCCCAGGTAGCGGGTCCGCCACTCCGGGTTGGCCTCGAAACCTCCTGAGGCCAACACCACGGCCCGCGCGACGATTTCCTGAAACCCGGCGGGTCCCTGACAGGTGAGACCGCGGATGGCGCCCCGATCGTTGAGGACGAGGCGCGTAGCCTTCGTGCCATAGCGCACCTCGACTCCGAGCCCTGCCGCTCGGTCGTAGAGTGCCTGAACCAGTCCCGGCCCACCCCCCACGGCTTCCACGCCGAGCCCGCCCCAGAACTGGTGTCGGTCACCCACCTTGTAGGATTGGCGTCCGAGCATGAAGATCCACCGGACCCCGTGGCTCCGCATCCAGACGACCGTCGGACGCGAACGGGTGACGAGGAGATCGGCGAGGTCCGGGTCTGCCAGATTCTCGGTGAGCCGCATGAGGTCGTCGTAAAACTGCTCCTCCGGATAGGGGTCGATCTCTACCGAGGCGGCTTCCCCGGGCGCGAGGTCGGGAATCACGTCCTTCCCGAGATCCTCGAGACCCGCGTGGGCGAAGCGGAATCCTCCGGCGGTGAAAAACGAGTTGCCGCCCCGCTGGGACTCGGGAGCCTTCTCGACAAGCAGCACGCGCGCGCCTCCTTCGCGCGCTGCCAGGGCAGCACAGAGAGCAGCGTTGCCGCCGCCGACGATCACCACATCGAATTCGCCGCCATTCCGCGCCATGGGGGGCATCATCGGATCCGGGCGCCGGCGGGAGCGGATGCCGCCGCCGAAGGGGGATCAGCCGACGATCTCTTCGCCGCCATCCACTCCAATCACGTTGCCGTTGATCCAGTGGGTGTCCGGGTGAGAGAGGACCACAATGGCCTTTGCGACATCCTCCGCGGTCGTCATCCGCTTGGCGGGGTTCCGCTGGAGCGCCATGGTCTTGATCTCCTCGTAGCCCGGAATCTTCTGAGCGGACGGCGTCTCAGTCACTCCCGCACGGATGGCGTTGACGGTGATCCCCCCGGGAGCCAACTCCATGGCGAGCTGGCGGATGTGGGATTCCAGGGCGGCCTTGGCGGCCGAGACCGGGCCGTAGTAGGGGAGGACCCGCCTGCCACCGGCTGAGGTCATCGCGAAGATTCGCCCGCCCTCGCCCATGAGGCCGCGAACCACCACCTCCTGGGCCCAGTACACGAGGCTGTGAGCCATGACGTCCAGGGTCATGTCCATCTGCGCCTGGCTCACGGCCTCCTTGAGCGGCTCGATCACGTAGGGCTTCAACGTTCCGAAGGCCAGCGAGTGAAGCAGCACTCGCAGCGTGCCCGGTTCGCCTCGCTCCTCGAGCGTGCGCTGCATCTCGTCCAGCACCTCGGCTCGCTTCGCCGGGTCGGCGGCGTTAGCGTTGAAGAAGCGAGCCTCCCGACCCAGCGCGCTGATCGCTCCGACGATCCGCTCGACGTTCGGGAGGGTGGACTTTCGATCGAGGTGGACGCCGAAGACGTTGAGACCGGCCCGCGCGAGCGCCAGAGCGGTTGCCTCACCGAAGCCCGACGAGGCGCCGAGGATCAGGGCCCAGCCTCTGAGACGGATCGGAGAAGCCTCCGCGGTCATTCGGATCGACCTCCGTGCGCCGGTGTTGGGTCTATCTATTCTAGCGCAACTTCTCGCGCGGAGCGAGGTTCTGGCTCTTCCGACTATCCCGCTCGCCAGCGCAGGAGGTGGGTGGCCAGCCACCACCCCCGATCCATCCGTCGCTTGAAGCGGGGCGAGGTGCGGTAGGCGAGAAGGGCTGCCTGCGGCGCCTCACGCGCCTTCCGGCGATCCCCGCTCCCGAGGTCGGCGCGCCCCAGCTTGTAGAGTCCTTCCACACTGGAGCCGTAAAGCTCCCGATGTTCCTCGAGGAGCCGGATCCCCTTGGCGAGTTCTCCCCGGTGGAGTGTGGCATCCGCCCAGTGGAGAAGGGGCTCCCCGTACCGGAGCTTGGGATCCAAGGCCAGGGCTTCCGCTAGGTCTCGTTTCCCCTCCGCGACCTGTCCCGTGCGGAGAAACGCCAAGCCGAGATCGGCACGCGCTCCCACCAGGTCTGGATGCCGCTCGACGACGGGAGTGAGCATCCCGATCGCTTCCTCATCGCGCCTCCGCCACACCAGCAACCGTCCCAGCTCCGAGCGCGCCGTGAGGTCGTGCGGGTTGGTGGCCACTGTCCGGTTGAGCGCTCTCATCGTCCGCCAATCCCTGAGGAGCGGTCCCACGCCGAACAGTCGTCCGGTGAGGTACCCGTAACTCCCCGCGCTCAGGAGGAGAACCACGACCAGCGACAGGAGTTGGTTTCGGGTGATCCACGTGAGGAAGAGGAAGAGCCAAAGCCGTCCCACGCGCTCCATGCTACCAGATGGCTGCCAACACGAAAAAGGTGTAGCGCTGGGCCTTTTCGGTAGTCTAGAATGAGCCTACCCTCATGGCGAAAACAGCCGGGATCGTTGTCATCGGAAACGAGATCCTCTCCGGTAAGATCATCGACACCAATGCTGTGCACCTCTGCCGGGAGCTCCGGGCCCTAGGCGTGGAAATACGAAGGATCTCGGTGATCCCCGATGAGGTCGATGTGATCTGCCAGGAGGTCGCCGAGTGCAGCCGATCCTACGAGTTCGTGTTTACCTCCGGCGGGGTTGGTCCCACTCACGACGACGTGACGATCGAGGGGGTCGCCCGGGCCCTGGGGGTCAGCGTGGTCCGGGACCCGCGCCTGGTCGGGCTCTTGGATCAACACTATAAAGGGAAACTCAGCGACGCCCGGCTCAAAATGGCCGAGATTCCTGAGGGCGCAGAGCTGGTGGCCAGCGACTCCCTAGTCTTTCCCGCCATCGTGATCCGGAATGTGTACATCCTCCCCGGCGTCCCCGAGATCTTCAGGCAGAAGTTTGAGGCGATCAAAGAGCGATTCCGGGAGCAGCCGTACTGTCTGGCGAGCGTGTTCGTCAGGATGGGGGAGGCGACCCTGGCGGAATTCCTCAACGATCTCCTGGCGGCGCATCCACTTCTGATACTCGGGTCCTATCCCGAATTCTTCAACCCGGAATACAAGGTCAAGGTGACCCTCGAGTCCAAAGACAGGGCGTACCTCGACAAGGCTCTCGCCGAGTTCCTTGATCGGCTCCCCAATGAAGCGGTGGTGAAGGTCGAGTAAGGAGAGGAGTCCTCGGCATGATCGTGGTGAGCAACCGGATTCATGTGGTGAAGGGACAGGAGGCCGCGTTTGAGTGCCGGTTCGAAGGGCGGGCGGGCCTGGTCGACCGAATGCCAGGCTTCATACGACTCCAGATCCTCCGCCCCGTCCAGGGCGATGCCTACATGGTGATGACGTGGTGGGAGTCCGAGGCTCACTTCAGGGTCTGGACCGAGAGCCGGGAGTTCCTCCAGGCGCACGGAAACCGGCCGCCCAAGGAGATGTTCTCCAGCCCCAATATCTTCGAGCTGCACGAGGTTATCGAGCACGTGGAGCGAACGGTGTGAACTCCGGCGCGCTCCCCGCGGCGCCGCCAGCTAAGGCCCGGGCACTCCTTGACTCGGCGATTCTTGGGCCCGGGTATCTAAAACGTGAGGACCTTGTCGGCGGTCGCGATATCTTCCAACAGGAAGGCGGTGAGCCCGCGCACCTCGATCCCGTCGAGCAGGTCCTCGGCTCCCACCCCGCAGATGGCCATGGAAGAGCTGCACGCGTAGAGCCGGACATCCCCCAGCTCCTGTGACTGCCGGAGGAGTTGGGGGAGGTCGGTCAGCCCCTGGGTTTCCAGGCGCTTGCGGACCGGGCCTTCGCGCCCGCGATAGGCCTCCGAGAGGTTGATCTTCGAAGCTCGGCTCTTGGTGACCTTGAGGACCGCCTCGTCACGAAAGAAGACCCGTACGGCGATTCCCGAGGCCACGGCGACCATCAGGAGCGTGACGACCTGAACGAGGCTGTTGAAACTCCCGCGCGAGGCGATGACGGCGAGGGTCTTCACGAGGCAGGTTCGCCAGCTTGCTTCTGGACGAAGGAGGCGATGAGAGCACCCCAGCGGGCGTCAGCCTCCCGGCGGTGGCCCGGGAAGCGGTGGCCGGTGTTCCGACACCAGGCGGGGTAGTCGTGCTCAGCTGCCGGATCCGAGATGCAGACCATGGAGGGTTTTTCCCTTGGTCGCCATGCGTCCTCCTCTCAGTGCCAGATGGCTTTGTCTGATTTCTCCATGAGAAGATCAACGAGGTCGTCCATGGTGCCTACGTTGACGGCCTCGGATCGCCGCTCCTTGGTGATGCCGCGCTGGCGAAGGGAGATTTCGTCGGCCAGGAGCATGAGGCTCCGGGCTTTGGCCTGTGAGGCGAGCTTTTTACCTGCCTGAAATCGCTTCCGCGCGGCGAACACTCCATCCTGGACGAGGTAGATCGTGACGTGGTGCTTGAGCTCTCGAAGCTGCTCTGCGAGCTCGAAAGCGTACTCACCACCCTCTCCAGGGCTTTTGGATTCTACCAAGAGGTACCGTGACAGGGTAAGTCGCCTCCTTTCTGATCGACAATACGTGAAGATTTGCCTCTGACGTCAAGCGAATAGTAGTCGTCGCTGTTTCGCGGTCCGTTCCCCGTCAGTCTGGGGGTACGCCAGAGCTGATGGGGGAATCGAGGTACGGGTCAAGGAAGCGAGCCCATGCGATCCAGTACGCTACGCCGCCGACCAAGTAGGTGTCGTTGTGGCGACTGCCGCGGATGGTATAGAACGCTTTGGGTTTTGGAGCCGCGTCGAACAGGCGGCGTCCGTGTTCATAGGGGACGATCTCGTCGCTGTCGCCGTGGAGAATGAAGACCGGAGAGTGGACTCGGCTGATCTTCGTCCGGGAATCGAATCGGGTCTTAAACAAGACGCCGCTGCCAGGCAGTGTGCGGTTGGCCATGGCAGGGACCGACAGGAGTGGGGACTCCAGGATCAGGGCCACCGGTGGCGCGACCAGATCGAGCTCGATGGCCACGGCGGCGCCAAGCGACCGACCGAAGTAGACGATCTGGTTCGCGTCAACGCCCTCGCGGATCAGGGCCTCGCGAGCGGCCCGCGCATCCCGGTAGAGGCCTTCCTCCGTGGGCTGGCCTTCGCTCCGGCCGTAACCCCGGTAATCGAAAATGAACACGCCGATACCGAGGTAGCGGTGGATTGCCTCGATATTGTCGAGGCGGTGGCTCATGTTGCCGCCGTTCCCGTGGAACCACAAGAGCGTGAGCGGCCGTCGCCCCGGGACCAACCAGCCGTGCAGACGTACGCCGTCTTCCGCCTGAAACCATACCTCGCGATAGGGAAGACCCAGCGCGGCGGGGGAGCCATCGAGCTCTCGGCTTGGGAAGTAGATGAGGGCGCGCTCCATTCTCTCGCGGCACCCCCAGGCGACCAACCCGACCCCCAGCAGGATGAACACCCATCTCATGACCCGGTCACCAGGGCTCTCTCGCCCCACCACTCACGGACCCCCATGGAAGCCTCCCGGGGCACCTGGACCACGTGACTGTATTGTAGCGTAGTTGCGAACGTCAACCCGAGGGTCGCGAAGGGTGACCCGTTCTACGAAGCTTCCTTGGCGAAGACGTGCGAGGCGTGATGATGAACCATCAGCCAGCGGCCCTCGGCCCGCTCGAAGAGGTTGGTGGTCAGCACCGAGGTAGCGGAGATGTCACCCCGCACTTGCGAGAGGATGCTCTCCGTGCAGGTGACCCACGCGAGGTTGCGCTCTACGCGGACGGAGACGTCGCCGAGGCTGAAGCGGATCTCCCCGGTAGTGGAGAAGATCGCCTCCCGGGAGTCCCGAACTGCGTCTGAGCCGGGGAGGAGCGCCCATCCCGGATGGACACACTTGACATGGGCCCCCTTGACCCAGGCCGCCTCCATCTCGACCAGGCTGAGGCTCTCGAATGCGCGGTAGAAGCGGGCGTTGGCCCCTTCAACCTCGGCGAGCTCATCGTCGCGGCCCATTCCTCTTCCTCCGGACACGAGATGAGCACGCGCTCTCCCTCCCGGACCCACGCGGAGCGGGGTGAGGGAAGCGCCCGAGCAGGGGCCGGCAGTGCAGAGGCCAGTTTCCGGCCGGTAGACGGCGCCGTGCGTGGCGCAGATGAGGTGGCGGCCGTCCTCGGTGAAGAACTCGTTGGAAAATACGTCCAGGGGCGTACCCACGTGCGCGCAGCGATTCACGTAAGCGCAAAACTGGCGTTCGCGGTTGATCGCCAAGCCCTCACCCACCTTCGCCCCGCAGCGAAGGCGGAACTTGACCGACTGGCCCGGATCCAGCGAGGCCGCGGAGAAACTCCATTGAGCGAGTACCTCACTCCCCATTGCCGGCTGCCCCCCCCTTGCATGATGGAGGGGGAACGACACTGCCTAGCATCGTTTCGACTGATCGTCGCGGCTCGTTTCGAGAGTGGTACGACAACCTTCGAGAAGACATAAGCGCCCCCGCCGGCCTGTGCGACCGACGAGAGCGTCGAAAGCCTGGGCGGGCCCGCCGCCGAGCGAGATCATTGTCCAGGCGGGCGGTAGCTGATGGTCTTCTTCGTCGCCTGGTCCATCTCCTCGGGCGTGAGAAGGACTGTGGTCTTGACGTGGACCGCCCCGCTCGCGTTGACTGCCAGGGAGACCGCGGCGGTCGTGACATTGTCCGGCGCGTCGATAATACCGAACACGTCAGTCTCGCCGAAGGCATAGTAGAAGGCTTCCAGCCTCCCGCCCAGGGCCTTTGTCAAGTCGTCCACCACTGCCCGCCGTTTGGAGCCTCCGTCCTTGAGGAGCCCCTTCGCGCCTTCCGCCGTGTAGGAAGCCTGGAAGAGGTACTTGGGCATATGACACCTCCCCGGGGATGTTTGTTGTCGGTGGGAAGGACTCTATGCCACCCCCTGGAAGCTGTCAAGGCGGTGCTACCTTGACCCTCTCCGGTCTCCGGGCTAACCTTGACGCATCGCTTCTTCATGCGACCGGTCCGGCTGGTGGAGGCCCCGGCACGAACTCTCCGCGGCGCCAAGAGGTGAACCGTTCACGGGTCAGGAGGGACTATGGGCAGGACGATCTTTCGCGGCTACGACCAGAACGGGCTTGACAGGGAGTATGACAATCGTGGCAAGGTTGCAGATTTCGCCGACTACCTGGCCCGGTACGCCAAGGAGAGCGAGGCGGTGCGACCCGAGTTTGACTGCCGTCTCGATGTGCGGTACGGGTCGAGCCCGAGCGAGACCCTGGATCTGTTCCCAGCCCCTGGTTCCTCGCCAGCCCCGATCCAGCTGTTCATCCACGGCGGCTACTGGCGGGCGTTGGACAAGGCCGACTTCAGCTATGTCGTGCGGGCCTTTCGGCCGGCGGGCGCCGCGGTCGTGGTGATCAACTACGGGTTGATTCCGGCGGTCGACATGGACGAGCTGGTGCGGCAGTGCCGCAGCGCGATTGTCTGGGTCTATCGGAACGCCGGGTCGTTCGGCGGTGACCCCGAGCGGCTCTTCATCTCTGGGCACTCCGCGGGGGGGCATCTCGTGGCGATGTTGATGTCGACGGAGTGGCCGGCGTTGTTGCCGCCTGATCTCATCAAGGGTGGCGCCGGCATCAGCGGGCTCTACGATCTCGAGCCGATCCGTCTATGCTTTCTCAACGAGGAGCTGAAGCTGACGCCCGAACAGGCCCGGCGCAACACTCCGCTGCATCTCGTTCCGGAGCGAGCCGGCCCCCTGCTGCTTGCCATCGGGGCGCTGGAGGGCCGCGAGTATCACCGCCAAACCGACGATCTGGCGGCGGCGTGGCGGACCCGCAGCCTGGCGTGCGAGGTCATGGACATGCCGGACCTCCATCATTTCTCCATCGTCGCCCAGCTCAACGATCCGGCGAGCGACCTGAGCCGAGCCATCCTCCGCCAGATGGGCCTCCACTGACGGGGCTCCCGTGTTCACTTGCCCCGCCGTATGGCGGTATGCTGGGGGTGACCATGTCTGTGGAAACGAGGCCGACCCTGGCAGCTCCGGAGATGGAGAGCAGTGACGTGAACAGCGTGCTGCCGACGATCCTCGCAACGCTCTGAGACCCGGCGTGTTCCGCAAGACCTCCGGCTCGAGCCTCTGCCCTTCCTGCGGGAAGCTGAACAGCGTGAACGCGCCCGTCTGCTTCTTTTGCGGACGGCGAAACCCGGGGCTCTGGGGGTTCGGGCCCGTTGTGGGCCGGCTGCTGGCAGATATTAGTTTCACCCGGGTCGTGACCGTAGTCTGCATCGCAGCGTACGTGGCCTCCCTCCTCCTGGACGTTCGCTCAGCCATGCGACCCCGGGGACCGTTCGACATCCTGGCACCCGGCGGCGCTGCACTCGATGCCCTGGGCATGACGGGTGCCTATGCCTGGGCCCTTGGGCGCTGGTGGACGCTCATCACCGCGATCTATCTCCATGGAAGCGTGCTTCACCTCGTCTTCAACCTGCTCTGGATCAACCAGCTGGCACCGGCCGTTGAGGAACTGTACGGGCGCTCCCGGCTCATCTTGATCTTCACTGCGGCGGGTGCGCTGGGCTTTGTCGCGTCAAACTGGATCGGAGTGCCGTTCACGATCGGGGCCTCGGGTTCCATCTTCGGTCTGTTCGGCGCGATGGTCGCCTACGGCCGGAGCCGCGGCGGGGCATTCGGGGTGTTGATCTTGCGCCAGTACGGTCGGTGGGCACTGGTGCTCTTCATCCTCGGCTTCCTGATGCCCGGGGTGAACAACTTCGCCCACGCGGGTGGCTTCGTGGGCGGGTACGTCCTGGGTACGTGGCTCGGCCACAACGACCGCCGTCGAGAGGACAGTACCCACCACCTGGCGGCGACCGTGACCGTGGCACTGACCGCGTTCTCCTTCGTGCTCGCGCTCTGGAACGGCTTCGTCGGCTGAGCGAGGAGGCGAGCGTCCCTTGGGCGCAGACCGCGCTCGCCAGCGGCGACCGAACAGTGGAGGTGATGTCAGGTGAACGAGTTGAGTTTCCTCGATGCCGTGGCTCAGGCTGAGCTGGTGCGGAAGAAGGAGGTCAAGGCGATCGAGCTGGTGGAGGCGGCGATCGAGCGGATCGAGCGTCTGAATCCGAGCCTCAATGCCGTCGTGACACCCATGTATGACCTGGCGCGAAAAGCAGCCTCCGGGCCGCTCCCCGACGGCCCCTTTGCCGGGGTGCCGTTCCTCCTGAAGGACTTTCTGGCCGAGTACGCAGGGGTTCGGTTCACCGAAGGGTCGGTCTTTCTGAGCGAATACGTCTCCGACGATGACAGCGAGCTGGTCAAGCGATACAAGCGCGCTGGCTTGATCACAGTCGGAAAGAGCAATACGCCGGAGTTCGCGATCGGCGCAACGACCGAACCTCGCCTGTTCGGCCCAACCCACAATCCTTGGGATACGGGCCGGACCCCGGGCGGATCCAGCGGGGGCGCTGCGGCCGCCGTGGCCGCCGGCCTCGTCCCTGTGGCCCACGCCAACGACGCAGGGGGATCCATACGCATCCCTGCCTCGTGCTGTGGGCTCTTCGGTCTCAAACCCACACGGGCGCGGAATCCCCTGGGGCCTCACTACGGGGACGTCTTCAGCGGCCTGGTGGCCGAGCACGCTCTCACCCGTTCGGTGCGGGACAGCGCCGGGCTCCTCGACGCCACCTCAGGCCCGGATGTCGGCGACCCCTACTGGGTGTCGCCGCCGGCGCGCCCCTTCGTCCAGGAAGTGGGTACCGACCCCGGCCGGCTCCGCATTGCCCTTACCACTCGGACCTTCCTCGGCACCACACTGCATCCCGACTGCCTGGCCGCCGTACGTGACGCCGCGGCCCTGTGCGCCGAACTCGGGCACGAAGTCGTTGAAGGCGGCCCGGCCATCGACGGCGAATCGCTGTGGCAGGGCTTCACCACTATCTTGTCCGCGGGCTTTGCGTGGGCCATGGAGGACTGGCGGCGGAGGACCGGCCGGACGCCCACCGCCGAGTCCTTTGAACCCTTTGTCTGGGCCTTCACTGAGAGGGGCCGCCGACTCAGCGCACCGGACTACCTGCTGGTTCTCCAGGATCTCCAGAGGCTGACGCGCGCGATCGCCCGGTTCTTCGTCGACTACGACGTGTGGCTGACCCCCACGCTCGGCGAGCCTCCGGTTCCTCTCGGCACTTTTGAATTTTCCGCGGATGACCCCTTGAAGGTGCGCCGGCGGGTGGCGGCCTTCTCGCCCTTCACTTACGCCAGCAACGTCACTGGTCAGCCGGCTATGTCGGTACCGCTCTTCTGGAACACTGAGGGGCTGCCGGTGGGTGCCCACTTCGTCGGCCGCTTTGGCGACGAGGCGACGCTCTTCCGCCTCGCGGGGCAGCTCGAGGCGGCACGCCCGTGGGCGAGGCGGCGTCCGCCGGTATCGGGCTGAGCCCCAGAGTTCAGCGGGACCCCACGCGTCGTCCTCAGCTTGCCAGCGCGAGAAGCGTCCGGAGGAGGACATCGGCGCCGCGCTCGACGGCCTCCCAGTCGCTCGCCTCATCAGGCCGGTGACTCCTCCCTCGCTTCGACGGGATGAAGATCATGCCGGCCTCCGTCACACTGGCGAGGTTCTGGGCATCGTGGCCCGCCCCGGAGGGCATCGGGTGGAAGGCCAGCCCAAGGTTGCGGCAGGCTCCCTCGATTGCCGCCTGAACCCGTCGGGCGCACTGGACTGGCTCGGTTCGGGACCCCGGGAGCACCTCTACTCCGAGGCCGCGCCGGTTGGCGATGCGCCGGGCCAGTGAGAGGCAGCGTCTCCCGAGGTGATCGAGGATCCCGGGGTTCAACTCGCGCAGCTCCTGGATGAGAGCGGTCCGGGCCGGGACGATATTGGGAACACCGGGCTTGACCTCCACTACCCCGATGTTGGTCACGCTCCGCTCGCTCCCGTGCTTCAGCACCAGCTCGCGGGCCTTCAGGGAAAACTCGGCTGCCGCGAGGAAACTGTCCTTCCGCCGCTCCATCGGCGTGGTCCCGGCGTGGTCAGGCTCGCCGATGAAAACAATCCGGGTTCGCGCGATCCCCACGATCCCGGTCACAACCCCGATAGGAACACCCAGAGCCTCTAGGTGAGGCCCCTGCTCGATATGGAGCTCTACATACGCAGCCAGGCTCCCGCGACCGCGGGCCGCGCCCGGGGCCTCCAGGGCATTGAACCCGGCCCGGGCCATGGCATCCACGAGTCGCTCGCCATCTGGGCTGGCCAGCGTGAGGAGTCGGGCCGGGTCGAGTTTGCCTGTGAAGGCGGTGGAGCCGAAGAGACTCGCGTAGCGCCCCTCCTCGTCGCTCCAGGCTGCGAGGCTCAGGGGACGCGCCAGGCGGAGCCCGGCCTCGCGGAGCGTACGAAGGCACTCGAGCCCTGCCAGGACGCCCAACGCGCCGTCGAAGATCCCGCCCTCGGGGACCGAGTCGATGTGGGAGCCGGCGAGGACGCCGAGGTCAGAGGACTCCGCGGGCGTCTCCGACAACATGCCGAAGGTGTTGCCGGCTGGATCCACCCACGTCGCCAACCCCGCCTCTCTCATCCGCCCCAGGAGCCAGGCTCGGGCTTCTTCGTGGGGCTGGCTCCAGGCTGGCCGCGTCACGCCCCCGCTCGAGGTCCGGCCGAAGCGGGCCAGAGTCTCGATATCCTCTCTGAGCCTGAGCAGCGAGATAGCAACCATACGAGGCAAGATCTCCGTACGAATATACTCTCAATCTCCGGAAACTTTCGTCGGCCGCCCGAAACCAGCCTAGCCCGCCGCGAGTAGCGCGGCCGGATTGCCTTTTCCGGGCCTTCGGGCTATGATCGCGTCCTGACCTCGCCGCCGGGCCTGATTCCGCGGCGGTGGGGAGGATGAGCCGGAAGGGATATTCAACCACCAAGTAAGGAGGGCCGGATCATGAGCGATGATCGAACCTCGAAGGGCCAACCAGAAGGACCTCTTTTCCGGGAAGTCAGCCGGCGTGACCTGCTGAAGACCGGCACGACCGTCGGCCTCGGCCTGGCGGCCTTCGGCGGCCTTGGGCGTCCCGGCCGCGCGCAGGCCAAACAGCTGGTGAAGTTGTCATTCATCGGCCCGCTCTCCGGCGGAACAGCCTCCAACGGGTTGGGAGGCCGGAACTCCTTCCTGCTGGCCGTGGCGGAGCGAAACGCCGATCCCAAGAGCAAGTACCGGTACGAGACCATCGTGCTCGACGACGAGTGCAAGCCCACGGTCGGCGTGCAGGCGGCTCTCAAGGCTGGCTCCGACCCGCGGGTGATCGCTTCCATCTCCCACTACTGCAGTGTCGTGGCTATCGCCACCGTGGACACCTTCCACAAGCTGGGCCTGCCGTCCATGGTCTGGGGCGCGGTGCTCCCTGACATTACCTACGGGCACGAGCACGTGGAGATCACCCGGGTCAACGGGACAATGATCAACCAGAATCAGGTTGCGGCCGACTTCGCCGTGAAGAAGCTGGGCTTCAGGACCTTCTCGATCATCCACGACACGACCGACTACGGGCGGGGGCACGCCAAGTACTTCACCAAGGGGCTGCGGCGGGTTGGCGGGGAGATCCTCTCCACGACCGGCACGGCCAAGGACCAGAAGGACTACACGGCCGAGCTGACGAAGATCAAGGCCGAGAAGCCTGAGGTGATCTACTTCGGCGGCCTGACCCCGGACGGGGTCCGGGTCAAGGTCCAGATGGATAAGCTGGGGATCAAGGCCCAGTTCCAGGGGACCTCGGGGATCAAGTCCGACACCTTCATCGAGACGGCCGGCCGGAGCGCCGAAGGGGTCTACTGCTTCGTTGAGGGCGCGCCCACCGAAAAGCTTCCGGGCGGCAAGCAATACCTGGCGGCTTACGCCCGGAAGGGCTTCAAGGAGCCGTCGGAGGCCTACGGCCCCTTCGCCTACGTGGCCACCCATCTGGTCATCGACGCCATCGAGGAGCTCGGGCCGGACCGCGCGAAGGTCGCCAAGAGGCTCAAGCGGACGAAGACGGAGAATACGATTATCGGGCCCGTGGAGTTCGATGACCACGGCCAGAACACCGTGCCATTGATCACCACCCACGTCGCCCAGGATGGCAGGTGGGTGGTCTGGGAGGATTCCGAGTACGCGACCGGGAAGCGCGAGTTGCCGGGGCTCAAGTTCAAGCGCCAGCGGACGTAGGGCAGGCCGCCTGCTGCCTCTCACCCCGATGCCTCCCTCCGTGGCACTCTGATGCCGCCGGTAGAGGTCCTTCTGCAACAAGCCTTCAACGGCTTGATGCTGGGGGTCATGTATGCCCTCGTCGCCGTGGGCTTCACCCTGTTTTTCGGGGTGCTGAACGTGATCCACTTCTCCCACGGCGACATCTTCATGCTCGGCGCCTTCGCCGGGCTGAGCTTGACGTTCCTCTGGGCGGCGGTCGGGCTCGGGAACCCGATCGTCGCCCTCCTGCTTACCTTTGTCGGGGCCCTGCTCATCACCGGCCTCGTCGGGGTCCTCACCGAGCGGGCGTGCGTCAAGCCGCTCGCCAAAGCGCCGCCCCTCATGACGCTCCTGGCCACTCTCTCCCTCGGCCTCGTCATCCGAGAGGCGGTGCTCATCTTCTACCCCCGGGGGGCCGATCCCAAGCTCTTCCCCGCGATGCTTCCCGACGGGCTCTTCGAGATCGGCGGGGTCGTCATCCGGTACGAGAATCTCGCCATCCTGGCGATTGCCGGAGTGTCCATGGTGCTGGTGGACCTGATTATCAACCGGACGCGCATGGGGGCCAGCATTCGGGCCGTGGCGCAAGACGCCGAGGCCGCGCAGATGATGGGGGTGGATCTCGACCGGACCGTGGACTTTACGTTCTTTCTCGGAGCGGCTCTGGCCGCGGTGGCGGGAATCCTGAACGGCCTGTACTACAGCGAGATCCACTTCATCATGGGGATCACGGGAGGCGTCATCGGCTTCTCGGCAGCGGCGATCGGCGGCATGGGCAACGTCTACGGCGCGATCCTCGGAGGGCTGCTGTTCGGCGTCGTGCAGACGATCGCGGCCGCCTTTATCCCGCGAGGATCGGAGTTCAGGGATGTGGTCGCCTTCGCCGTGGTGATGGTGTTCATGGTTTTCAAGCCCACGGGAATGCTGGGCGAGAAGGTCGTCGAGCGCGTCTGACCTGGCGGGGGCCGGAGGCGGATGAGGAGGCTGATTTCGGTCTGGGCTGCCGAGCTGGCGCTTTTCGCCCTGGTGGTCGCGGCCCTCTTGGCGGAGCGCTCGATCGCCATCGGCGCGACGTTCGCGGCCATCGGCGTGCTCGTCGTCGTCGTCCAGAGTTCAGCTCGGGTCTGGAGCTGGGTCGCTACCTCCTTCCAGATGCATCGGGCTGCGGCCCTCGCTGGCGCGGCCGTCCTGGCCCTCGCGCTACCGTTCTTCCTCCGGGCCAGCCCGTACTGGACGTTTGTCGCCACACTGGCGCTCGTGTACGTCACGATCGGCCAGGGCCTGAATCTACAGATGGGTACGGCGGGGGTCATCAACCTGGCGGGCGCGGCATTCGCCGGCCTCGGGGGCTACACCGTAGGCCTCCTGACCGTGGGAGTCGGCTTGCCTCCTTGGCTGGCGCTGCTTATCGGCCCCCTGGTCGCCGTGACAGTCGGCGCGCTCCTTTTTATTCCCATCCTGAAAGTCCGGGGACATTACCTGGCGCTGGTCACTATCGCCTTCGGGTTCATCTTCAACATCCTCATGAACAACCTGGGGTTCACGGGCGGCCCGCAGGGCATCAAGAACATTCCGACGCTCGCGCCGTTCGGGCACGCGTTCACCGCCCCGCTCCACTTTCTCGGGATCACGCTGCCCTACCACGCTAACTTCTACTACGCGGCCCTGGCGATGGCCGCGCTGGTGACCTGGCTCGCGTGGCGCCTCTACAACTCGTGGGTCGGGCTCACCCTGAATACGCTCCGGGACGACGAGATCGCCGCCAAGTGCAGCGGGGTGTCGGTGGCGCGCTATAAGCTGCTGGCCTTCTCCATCGGCAGCTTCTTCATCGGGCTTGGCGGGGCCTTCTATGCTGTCATGGTGGGGTTCGTGTCACCTCCAGATTTCGACTTCAGCTACTCGCTGATCATGGTCTCGGTCATCATCCTGGGTGGCCTGGACTCGATCCCGGGCATCGTCCTGGGGGCATGCCTCCTGATCCCGCTCCCCGAGCGCTTCCGCTTCCTCCACGAGTACCGGCTCTTGATCTACGGCGCGGCGATCCTCCTCATGCTCATCTTCCGGCCTCGCGGCCTGTGGCCGGCCTCCGTGCGGCGCTACGGTCTCCGCGAGCCGGCGGCGAGCTTCGGGACAGGTGGAGGAGAGTCGTGAACCTGTTCGCCACGCGCGGTCTCACGGTCCAGTTCGGCGGGTTGACGGCGCTGGACCAGGTGGACGTCGGCGTGGGGGAGGGTGAAACCCTGGGGCTCATCGGGCCAAATGGCTCCGGGAAGACCACCTTCTTCAATGCCGTGACCGGCCTCGTCCCGGCATCCGGTGAGGTCCTCTTCCGCGGGGGGAAGCTGCACGGGCTCGAGCCCCACGCTATCTGCCAGCGGGGGATCGCCCGCACCTTTCAGGCCAGCCGCCTCTGCCTTTGGCTCAGCGTGTTCGACAATGTCCTGATCGGGATGCACACGCAGGCCCGGAGCAGCGTGTGGGACGCGCTCTTCCGCCGCAGACGGGTGGTGTCCGAAGTGCGCCAGGCCCTTGGCCAGGCTGCCCACCTGTTGAGCCTGTTCAACGCCGACCTGGTACACCAGGGCTTTGATCGGGTAGGCGAGCTGCCGCAGATCGACCGCCGCCGCGTCGAGATCTGCCGAGCGCTCGCTGCCCGGCCACGGCTCCTGCTCCTCGATGAGCCTTCGGCCGGCATGAGCCCGGAGGAGACTGTGGAGCTGATGAAGGACCTGCAGACGGTGCGCGAGGAGATGCCCGGGCTCAGTGTCATCCTCATCGAGCATGACATGTTCGTCATCGAAGGAGTGAGCCAGCGCGTGGTAGCCTTCAACTACGGCCGGAAGATCGCTGAAGGGACGTTCGCCGCGGTCTCCCAGAACGAGGAGGTGCGGGAGGCCTATCTGGGGCGTGGGGCAGCGTGACCGGTTCGCCCGTGCCGGACACGGCTCCGCTCCCGGAGGGATCCGATAACGATGCCGCACCTGCTTGAAGTTCGAGGCGTCTCCACGCGGTACGGTCGGATCTCCATGCTGCGGAACGTCTCGGTCGCGCTGCGCGAGGGAGAGATCGCGTGTCTGTTGGGCCCCAACGGAGCCGGCAAAACCACCACGATCCGGACGATCCTCGGACTTGTCCGCCCGGTCGGCGGCTCCATCGTCTTCCAGGGAGAACGGATCGACGGCTTGAAGACGAGCCAGATCGTCAAGCGGGGTATCGGAGTGATCCCCGAAGGGCGGCGGATCTTCCCGAAGATGACGGTGGATGAGAACCTCAGGATGGGAGCGTTCTCCGAGTGGGGAACGCGGGAGCTCGCCGGCCGGCTGGAGGAGATCTTCGATCAGTTTCCGCGTCTGAGGGAGCGCCGTGGGCAGCTCGCTGGAACGATGAGCGGCGGCGAGCAGGCGATTCTGGCTATCGGCCGTGCCCTGATGGGGCGGCCGAGACTGCTCCTGCTCGACGAGCCGTCACTGGGCCTCTCCCCGCTCTTGGTGGAACAGATCTTCAACATGATCTATGAGATCAACCGGCGGGGAACCACGGTGTTCCTGGTCGAGCAGAACGCGCGCAAGACGCTGGCGCTGGCTCACCACGGCTACCTCATCCAGAAAGGGGAAATCGTCGGGGCGGGCACTGCCGATCAGCTCCGCGAATCAGAGGTCGTCCGTCACGCCTATCTCACGGCCTAGGCCGCACGGCGTCCGGTCACCGAGCGCGGCCTCGAGCAATCCGCCATCTTTCAGAGGTTCTTGCGCGGTAGTGTGTCGCCCGGTTTGTCGATCTGGTAGCATGACAGTGAGATGCTGGCCGTCGAGGCGCGTGAGCTGACCAAGACGTTCTGGGGTGGGGCCTTCCGCCGGAGGGCGACGAAGGCGCTTCAGCGCGCGAGCCTTGCCATTCCCCGGGGGATGATCTTCGGCCTGCTCGGACCTAACGGGGCGGGGAAGACTACGCTCCTCTCCATCCTGGCCACGCTCCTCCTTCCGGACGCCGGACGGGCCTCGATTCTCGGGCATGACCTGCTGCGAGAGCCGCGCGCCATCCGGAAGCGGATCAACATGGCCAGCGGCAACGCCAACTTCGTCTGGAGCCTCCATACCCAGGAAATCTTATCGTTCTACGGTCGTCTCTACGGGCTGTACGGCCGGACGCTCCGGCAGAAGGTCGACGAACTGATTGCGCTCTGCGAACTGGGGCCTCATCGGCGTGTCCCCTACAACGAGCTTTCCACCGGCATCAAGCAGCGACTCAACCTGGCCAAGTCGCTCCTGAACGACCCCACGCTGCTCTTCCTCGACGAGCCGACCCTGGGGCTGGATCCGGACATCGCGATCCGCCTCCGGGACCAGATCAGGGCGCTCCGTCGAGACCGGGGCACGACCATACTCCTTACCACCCACTACATGCGTGAGGCCGAGGAACTGTGCGACGAGGTCGCCTTCATCAAGGCGGGGGAGATCTTGGCCCGCGGGACCGTGGATGACCTGAAGCACCGGGTGCGCGTCGGGGAGGTCATCACGCTCAGGCTGGATGGCGGGGCTTGGGAGGAGCTCGGGGACCTGCCCGGGATCCTCCGCTGCATCTCAACGGACGGCCGTGTGGAGTGCACGGTGGACTCCTCTTCACTGCGACTTCCCGAAATCCTGAGATGGCTCCACGACCGTGGGGTGGCGGTGCGCGGGGTGGAGGTGCACGAGCCCGAGCTCGAGGAGGTCTTTGTTGAACTGGCGAAGTGAAGCGGCGCAGACCTACGCGTTTGCGCACCGGAGCTTGCTCATGGCCAGCCGGAACGTATTTTTCCTCTTCGAGCTGATCTTCTGGCCGTTGATTGGAGTGATCTCCATTGGGCTGATGGCCCGGTTTCTCAACCTCTCCGCGGCGAACTCTGCGTTCGTCTTGATCGGCACGATGGCGCTCTCCACGGTCCATGTCTGCCAGCTAGACGTGGCCTATGGAGTCCTGTTCGATATCTGGTCCAAGAGCGTCAAGCATCAGTTCCTGGCGCCTATCCACGTTCGCCATCTGGCCCTGGGCTCGTGGCTGGTGGGGGTCGCTCGGGGGCTCATCGTCTTCTGCCTGCTGGCGGTGGTCGGCTGGTCGGCGTTCGGCTTCGACTTCCTCGTTCCGGGAGCGATCACGCTCGCCTTGTTTCTCTTCGGCTGCTTCCTCACCGCGGCCACGGTGGGGTTGTTTGTGGGCGCACTCGTGGTCTTGTTCGGGACCCGCGCGGAGGTCTCCGCGTGGTCAGCGGTGAACCTGGTGCTGGTGCTCTGCGGTCTCTACTATCCGATCTCAATCCTGCCAAGCCCCGTCGCAGCCGTCGCCGCGACGCTTCCGCTCACCTACTTTCTCGACGCGTTCCGGGCACACTACGGCTTCGTCCCGCACTTCGAGTGGCCCTGGTTGACCGGATTCATCCTCTCCGCCGCCTACCTGGCACTGGCTCATTGGAGCCTGGCGGCGGCCATCGCCCGCTCTCGCAAGACCGGCCTCCTGCTCAAACTCTCGGAGTGAGCCTTGACGGGATGGCGGCGCTCCGGGGCGCCTGTCTCCTAGCGGCGCGAATCTGCCCGCCGTGGTAGGATGGAGCCCGCCAATGGGCTCCTTCCTTTCGGTGATCGGACTCGGCTTCCTCCTGGGCATCCAGCACGCCACTGACCCCGATCACGTGGCTGCCGTCGCGACCATCGTGAGCCGCGAGCGACACTTTCGGTCGGGAGCTCTCATCGGTGCGTTCTGGGGGCTCGGTCACACAGTTACCCTCGCCGGAGCCGGAGGGGCGATCATCATCCTGGATCTGACATTCCCCCATGCTGTGAGCCGTTCCCTGGAGCTGATCGTAGCCGTGATGCTCGTGGGACTCGGGGTGCTCAGGCTCTGCTCGACCTTCCGGGGTGCGAGCCACGTCCACCCGTCGCACCTGGCGGTTGGGCACGACCACGGGCACGGGAGTGTCTTCCACAGCCACGCGCACGTCCACTTGCGTGTGCTCCACAGGCATCCCCACGTCCACCCCCCCAGGCGCCTTCTGGCAGCGCTTCAGGCCGTCGGCCCCGCGCAGGCCGTCCGCTCCATGACTGTGGGGGGCGTTCAGGGCCTGGCGGGGAGCGCGGCGGTGGCGCTCTTGATCCTCTCGACGATCCGGGATCCCGACTGGGCGCTGGCCTACCTCGGCGTCTTCGGCGTGGGAACGATTCTCGGGATGATGGCCATCACCGCTGCGCTCGCGCTACCGCTCACGCTCGGTGTGCGCCACTTCGCCCGGCTTCAGCAAGCGCTCGCCGCAGGGACCGGGCTCCTCGCGCTCACTGTCGGGGTTTTTCTGATCTACGAGAGCGGGATCGTGGAAGGGCTGCTCGTCAGCCCAGCGACTCCATAAAGCCGGCGATCTCGTCCACCGGGACGCCCCTCACCGCAATCTCGGGCGCGTACACCACCTCATCGGCCGCCCAGACCAGCGTACCCCTGGCACTCTTGGTGATCCCGATGATCGCATCCAGCAGGCGACTGATGTTGTCGTTGATGCGGACCGTGTTGGCCTTGAGCGGCGCCACGATGCGACCGTCCCGGACGATGAAGGAGTCTCCGACCACCGTGCACGTAAAGTCTCCGGCGCGGAGACCGTTGATCGGATAGGTGTACCAGATCCGCCCTACGTATAGCCCGTCCCTGACCTTCGCGATCAGCTCGTCTAACGAGACCGCCTCGGTGCCCTCCACCAGCACGTTGGAGGCGGCCACCTCGGGCGGGCTGTCGAACTGCCGGCCCCCGCCGGCCGTGAACCGGAAGCCGTTCCGCGCCACCAGCGCGCTGCGGGCAGGCTCCGTTTCTACCCCCAGCTTCTCCTTGATACGAGGGTCATGCAGGAGCCGCTGCGCCTCGTACCAATTGGTGACGCAACCGACCAGGACCCCGTTCTTGATGAGATCCGTGCGTCCGGTCGGGAGCCCCTCGCAGGTGATCCCCTTGGAGCCGACGAAGCCTGGCATGGCGCCATGGTCGGCGATTGTAAGGAGCGGGGAGGCCACGGGTTTCCCCAGCTTGCCGAGGAACGGGGTGCTGGAGGAGTAGAAGGAGCCGGCGGTACACGCCGGGATTATCAAGTTGTTCACGAGGTCGGCGACCGGCTGCTTGCCGAAGATCACGGTGTACTCCCCCGAGGGGAGGCGTTGGCCATCGATGGCGTCGATGGCGTGCTGGGCAGCATCCACGCCAGCCTCGTCTGTGAAGTGGTCGAGAGTTGTTCCCGTGGTCCACCCTGAGCCTTTAGCGTTCTTCGTCTCCACCATGGCCGTGAGGAACGCCATGATCAGGGTGGATTCGTCGGTCTGAACGTCCGGCATCTGCGTTGTGGCAATCGCGACGCGCTCCTGAAGGATCGTGACATCCCCGCCCAGGATCAGGCCGAGCTCTTTCAGTCGATCCTCGGTTCCCGCCAGCTCGGCCAGTCTCGACGAGGCCATGAAAGTGCGGAGCGCACCTTGGGCCACTTTCCAGCCGACCTCCACCAGCTGCTCGTCTCGCACGGCGAGGAGCTTCGGATCGTGATAGTCAGTGAGGGTGCGCGACTCCCCCGTGGGCTTGGGGAGGGAGTGGAACTCCGGGTCGCGCACCGCGCCTTTCCTGGCCTTCTCCAGCGCCCGCTTGACTCCTTCGAGGGTGAGGTCGCTGGGCTCGCTCCCGAAGCCGATTGCCAACCCCTCCGGGCTCCTGAAGACCGCCTGGATTCCGATCCCCCAGGACGCGGTCGACTTTGGCTCCTCCACGCCGTTGCAGGGAATATGGGAGGAGTAGTTGAGACGGGTCAGTAGCTGCCCGTTGGCCGCCGTGAAGACCTCCACCTCGTGGAGATCCGGTTGCGCCCTGAGGTAGTCGAGCGCCTGCCCCGCCGCCTTCGCCAGCTCAGATACAGTGATCATGAATCTCGTTCGCGCTTGTCTCGCATGGCTTATCGTTGTCGCAGAGGGCGATCCCGATATCGCCGTGGAGTGATGCGTTAACGATATCACCCAGCCTCTGTTCGGGAGATCATTTGAGCAAGCCGGGAACGGGGATCAAACGGCGGTTGACCGGGTCGGGAGCGAGGAGGAACCCCTCCAGCGTGTAGGCGCCCAAGAGGGGATCAGTTCCCGCTTCGCCGAAGACGACGAGTGTGGTACGGACTCGCCCGTTGATTCGCACTTGGGTTTGAGCCACATCGCACTGGATTGAGCGGCCGTCGGCAAGCTGAAAGGGAATCTTCTCCTGCGGCGTCACGCCAAGGCGCTCCAGAAGAGGCCGCGGTGCCATACTAAAGCTGGCGCCCGTGTCTACCAGGGCCTCCACCGTTTCCCACCGCCGACCCTGGGAATCTCCGATCTCGATCTTTACAGTAAATGTTCCCATCTACGTGCCGGTGAGCCTGGCGCGGCTGCGCATCGTCGGGCCGCCGTTGCCGAGCTTCTTGGTCTGCATGGGCTGGCCCTTGCCGCAGTTGGGGATGGGGTAGAGACGAAAGTCGCTCCCCACGGCGTCCACGTTCATCAGAAAGTCCCTGGTATCCGCCGTGATTCCGCCGTCCCGGAAAAGCCGGCCGAGCTGACCGTTCTCGATCTCGTACACCTTCCTGGCCGAGATGCGGAAGTTCTCGCGGCTCTCGGCGATCGAAGGGACCCGGTGGCCGGCCAGGTAGTAGCCATGGTCGATCTCTTTGATCATCTCCTGCGCATCGTGGTGCCCCCGGGCGAAGACGGTGGTGGACATCCGGATCAGCGGGACCAGGGAGCCGGTAGTAGCCTTCCAGTGGCCGTTGGGGTCGCGGCCGAAGATGGCGGCCGTCTGCCGACTGTTCATGAATCCCTTGAAGATGCCGTTCTCGATGTGAACCACCCGCTTGGCCGGCGTGCCCTCGTGGTCGTACTTGTAGTGACCGTATCCGGGCAGCGTCGGGTCGGAGTAGGCGGTCACGAGCGGTGAGGCAATCTGTCTTCCGACCTGGTGTTCACCCAAGTGTCGCAGGAGCCAGGAGCGTCCCGCATAGGCCGTCTCCATCTTCAGGACGCGATCGAGTTCGACGGGGTGGCCGATGATCTCGTGGGAGAGCAGGGTGTTGTAGTGCGGGTCGGTCACGACGACGACCTCTCGAGCCGAAGACGGGGCGGCGGGCGCGTTGGCCAAGGCCACGGCCTCCCTGGCGATGGCGAGCGAGAAGTCAACGAAGGTCGGGAACCTGATGAGCGGCTCATCCACCCCGCGGAGCAGGATCTCCCACCCCCGCTGGTGGCCGAGGACGTCGTAGAGCTCCTGGCTGGTGGCCTCCGAGACCGCTACCACATAGGACATCCCCTGGGTCAGCGCAAAGCTCTGGTCGATGAGGGCGCCGTCAGAGGAGGCGAACAGTTCGCGCGAGAGCTGGGTCAGGGTGGAGATGTAATTGTATTTGAGCTGATCGTGCACCGCCTGGACCTGGCGGGACACCTCCGTGGTGTAGCGCACCATCTCGCCCAGATCCATCGCCCGCGGATCCATCTCGTACTCGGCCGGGACCGTATCCTGCCTCACCTCGATCGGGTGGAGCCGGGTGTCTCGGAGCGAGTCGCCCAGGCTCCCGAATTTCTCCCGCACCGTCGCCTTGAGTTCGCTGTTGGCCATGGCCCGCCGGTAGGCCGAGAGCACCCCCTCCTTCAGGAGCTTTTGCAGCCTGTCCAGGTCTGCCACCCCTAGCGTTCTTCCAAAGTAGCCCGGCGCGACCGCCCGGTGGCCGGCCAGGACACGGATGCTGAAGGCGAAGGCGTAGTCCTCCCCCGAGAATTTGCTGGCCCCGTTCTCGGCGCCTGCGGCTTTACCTTCCACGATCTCGATCCTGAGGTCGGCATACCTGAGGTGGGCCAAGGTACGGGCGTAGGTGGTGACCAGCTCGAGGGCGATAGGCTTGAACTGGTCAGCAAGGTCGATGGTGATCTTCTGCGTCATGGACTCTCCGGTCAGCTCCAGGCGAGCGGCTCCACCAGCACGGGCTCCCCGGGTTTCACGTCGCCACGCTCTTCCTCGATAATGATCAGGCAGTTGGCGGCCACCATGGAGGTCAGGATTCCCGAGCCCTGGGGCCCGGTCGTGGTGACTTCCCAGCCTTGAGGGCTGCTGCGGAAAACTCCCCGCTTGAACTCGCGCCGACCGCTCTTCTTTCGCATCGGCTCGGCGGCGATGGCTGTGAACTGTGGCGGGAAGAGCTCGCGCCTCCCGGCGAGCTTCCAGAGAGCAGGACGGACGAAGAGGACGAAGGTAAGCATTGAGGCGACGGGATTCCCGGGGAGCCCGAAGAACTGGGCCGCCCCGATCCGGCCCACGGCCATTGGCCGGCCCGGCTGCATGGCGACCTGCCAGAAGTCGATCCCGCCGATCTCCTCGAGGACATCCTTCACCAGGTCGTAGATCCCCACCGACACCCCGCCCGAGGTCATCACGACATCGGCGTTCTGGCCGGCCTGGACCAGGCACTCCTTGAGCTCTTTGCGGAGATCGGGAACAATCCCGAGGTCGCTCACGACACCGCCTGCCGCCTCCACCAGGCCGCGCAGCGAGAACCGGTTGGAGTCGTAGATCTGCCCCGGCTTCCGGGGCCGACCGGGTTCAATCACCTCGTCGCCTGTAGACAGAATAGCGACACGGGGCTTCTGTCGCACCAGGATCAGCGGGAGTCCGAGGGAGGCGATGACGCCGAGCTCCTGGGGACGGAGGACGCTTCCCGCGGCGATGACGGTGGCATCGGCGGCCACGTCTTCACCCTTGAGGCGGACGTTCGCGCCCTTGGCGATCGGAGCGAACCTCGCCTGATCACCCTCCCGCTCCACCAGTTCCTGGGGAATCACGGTGTCAGCGCCGGCGGGGATGGGAGCGCCCGTCATGATGCGGATCGTCTCGCCTCCTGTCAGGGTCCTTTCGAAGACCGACCCGGCAGGGAGGTCGGCGACGACGCGGAGCGTCGCCGTGCCCTGGCTCGGGATGTCAACGCTGCCCACCGCGTAGCCGTCCACCGCCGAGTTGTCTGTGGGCGGCACGTTGAACGGGGCGCGCAGCTCTTCGGCGAGCACCCGACCCAGCGCCAGAGGGAGCGGAATCAGCTCGGGCGGACTCTCCGTCGTGACTTGGTCGAGAATGCGGATTTGCGCCTCGGCGACAGAGATCATGGCGCCATTATACCCCGGAGCTCCGGGAAGAGGTCGCGGCCGCCGCTCGGCCCGCTCCTGCCCCCATCTGGTATAGTGAGACGTGACCATGGCCTTCCTGAGTGACCGCTGTCCGAAGTGTGGTTTCGAACCGCTGGAGACGGAAGAATGTCCCCGGTGCCGGGTGATGGTGTTGCAGTACCGGCTCTACCTTGAACGGATCGCGGAGTCGGGGCGCGACCGCGCGCCAATCCTCGAGTCCGCTCCTCCCGGAGCTCTGCCAGAAACCGTAAGCGACATGAACCCGGCCGGCTTCTGGATCCGCGCGGGGGCCTCGCTGATCGACTACGTCTTCTTTATCACGGTGGGGTTGGTCATCGGGTTCGTCGGCACGCTGCTGTGGGGCCAGGACGGCGCCTCCTCTCGAGTGTTCCAGGTCTCCCAGTTCGCGTTTCAGGCCCTTTTCGCCGCCTGGTACTACGTCCTCTTTCACTGGCTGTGGGGGCAGACTGTCGGGAAGATGACGCTCGGGATCCGGGTGATGACCGTGGAGGGAGCACCGATCTCGCTCTGGGCCTCGATCGGTCGCTGGCTCGGGTATGCACTTTCGGCGCTTCCCCTTCTGATCGGGTACGTCATGGTGGGTTTCCGGAACGACAGGCGGGCGCTCCACGACCTCATCGCCGGCACGCGCGTGGTGCGGCTGTAAGCGGCCATGGCATACGCCCGTCGGCATTCCGAACCTCCCGGGCACTGCTGGTGATCGGTGGCGCTGCCGCTGCCGCTTCGAAACCATCTCGCCGAGCTGATCCTCGCCGCCTTTCGAGAGCCCGAGGCGCGCGCCGTCCTTGACAGGCTCGGCCGATACTGCGGGGAAGCAGGGTCGGGAGGGCGCGTGGCTGACTTCCCCGCGAGTTTCCCGATGGAGTTCTTCGATCGGCGAGAGGGACGGCTGGTCCTGAAAGGAACCTACCGCCGTTTCCGGGACGAGCTTTGCGACCGGGCGGGGCGAGCCTGTGCGGTTGTCCGGGAGCGGTCGCTCTCAGAGCGCAACCCCTCGCTGAGGGAAGTCCTGGGCGAGGCAGCCGCTCTCTTCGATGCGCGCCTCCACTTCGAGGTGCACGAACTGCTCGAGCCGTGCTGGCTGCGCGCGGAGCGGGGTGAGCGGGAGATCCTTCAAGGGCTCATCAAGGTGGCGGTGGGCTACCACCATCTCGCGACCGGCAACGTCTCAGGTGCCCGGATGCTTCTGAAGGAGGGGAGCGACAAACTGGTGGCGCGGAGCCTTGCAGGCCTGGATGTCGGCGCCTTCGCCCTCGGGGTTCGCCGGTCGCTGGAAGCCGTCGAGCGGCTCGCCACCCAGGCGCCGGGCGCCTTCGACTGGAGCCTGATGCCACGCTTTCCTCGGGAGAGCACCCGTGGAACCCGTCCGGCTCCTCAGTGAAGCGGAAGTCGCCTCCCTCGTGAAACCGAGAACATTCCTCTTGAGGAGGCCCTTGACGAGGCACACCCCCCAAGAGTAGGGTTTGGGCAGGCGCAAAGGGTTCGGGCCTTTGCGGCATTCGCGGAGAGTGCCCTCAAAGAGCGCGATTCTGAGAGGGCGTTTTTGCATGGGGGGAGGCGAGTCCCCCGGTGGCCGCCTGTGACTCGAGGGAGAGTTCGGACTCGGTCCTGTTCGCGGCAGGGAGGGACGTAATGCCCGCAAAGTTGTTTATCGGTAACCTCTCATTCCAGGCGACGGAGGAGGACCTTCGGGAGCTCTTCCAGCAGGCGGGGACCGTGGAGTCGGTCCGGATCGTCACCGACCAGTTCACCGGGCGTCCGCGCGGCTTTGGCTTCGTAGAGATGTCTACCCGGGAGGAGGCCACCAAGGCGATCACGATGCTCAACGGCCTCCTCTTCCGCGACCGGAACCTCGTGGTCGATGAGGCGCGTCCGCGTCCGCAACGGGGGCCAGGTGGCCCCAGGAGGTAACCGGGCTCCTCGGAGCGGCGTCGGGAACTGGCGGGGGTAACGCGGCAGCACAGGTGACCCAGGGGCGGCATTCCGGCCCGGGTTTTTTCAGGGCAGAAGGACTCATCATATGTTAACATTCGGCGCGTGACGCACAGATGGGGCAAGGCGGCCTTCGAATTCATCCCGCTCCCGACCGAGCGGAGGGGTCGAATCCTCCACCCATTTGCCATCCCCTGCATGAATGGGGTCCTTGCCCTGAACGTGAGTCGAGGGTGCGCCCACGCCTGCGCGTACTGCTACATGCGGGCTTACCCTGAGACTCCCCCGAAGGGGTGGCTCGAGGTTTACGAGAACCTGCCGGCACGGCTGGAAACCGAGCTCGATCGGATGCGCCGCCGACCCCGCGCCGTGAGCCTCTGTACAGCGACCGACCCGTTCCAACCGTTCCCGTCGCTCCTGTCGGTCACGTTTGAAGCCGCTGAACTCCTTCTCAGACGGGGAACAACGCTCACATTCCTCACAAAGGGGTTCATCCCTGACGAGTTCGTTTCCCTCTTCTCCCGCTACCGCGACCAAGTGAAGGGGCGGATCGGGCTCCTTTCGCTGGAGCCCCGGTATCACGAGATGTTTGAGCCGGGCACCGCGCCGGCGGAGGTCAGGCTCAAAAACATCGAGCGACTCCGCGCCGCGGGGGTACCGGTAGGAGTGAGACACGATCCCGTGATCCCGGGAGCGACTGACCAGCCAGAGCTTCTGAATCGCCTGTTCAGCGCCGTTGCTGCCTACGAGATCACCCACGTTGATGTGGGGTACCTCTACCTCCGGCCCGGCATTGCCAGGCTCCTTCACGGAGAGCTGCTGCCGGCGATCGCGCGGCCGCTCCTCCGTCAGTTCAGGGGAGGGCCTGTCAGAGCCGTGGCGGCCTCATCCGAGACCCAGCTCCTGCCGCAGGATCTCAGGGCGCGCAGCTTTGCCACGATTCGCACGGCGGCTCGCGAGCACAGGATCACCCCGATCCTCTGCCGCTGCAAGAACCCCGATCTCACGGCGGAACGCTGCCAGGGCTCACGAGAGTTGGCTTACCCCGCGCCGGGCCGCCGGGCACGCCAGCTCGCGCTCCTGTAAGAAGAGTCGGAGACCCACACGCCTGCATCTCGGGGCGAGCTCCGGGCGTTGGGCTATTCGTCCTGGAGCGCCAGCTGGGACTCCTCCGCGTCCCCTTGCACCGGCAGGAGCCCGTCTTGCTCCACGAGCGGGCGGAACTTCTCCCAGAGCTCGCGGAGCTTCGCCTGGTAGTACTCGACGTTCTCGTCGGGTGAGGCCGGATCCCACTGGGTGGCAAGCTTCGCCGCTTCGTTGACCTTCACGTTGAGGCCCCGACCCGTGACATAGTATGAGATCTGATCTCCCGGCTGGTATGGGCGTGCGGACTTTAGGGCCAGCTCGTAGGGGGCCGAAGGGTTCCGTCGCCGGGCTTTGACTTTCTCCCGGTAGGCGTCGAGGGAGTCTTGAAGCGTCTCGGTCTTCATGAAATGCCTGATCGGGACGCGGTGGGCCGCAAAGTCGTCCAGGTAGCGTTGGACGAGTTCGGGAATCTCCTCGCGCCGGCCCTCCAGGAGAAGCCGGAACATCTCCTCCATCCAAAGCCGTTGGAAACGCTCGAGCCCGCGCGACCGGAGCCCCGAGCCCTTGATCGTGAGCTTGCCGGCCCCATCCAGGAGCACGTAGTTCTTCATCTTGTAGCTGAACATCGTGGGGTAGCGCCCTCCCAGCTCGAGGCGAATCCCCTCGGGCAGGACTCGGGAGAGATCAGTGACGAGCTGCTCCTCCCCCGCGTCATCTCCGACATCGGGGGGTGGCACGAAGTAGAGGCCGTCGGTGTCGAGCTCGATCACCGTGGCGCCGCTGCGCTCGAGCGAGGCCACCAGGGCCTTGATCAACCTGCGCCCCTCGCCGGTGACCCGGTTGGCCGCCTCGAAGTCGTTCCAGTGGCCGGTGCCGAAGGCTAGGTACCCGTAGAAGGAGTTGATGAGGATCTTGAAGGTCTGCTGGAGCGCGGTCAGGTGACGCCGTTCTTCCTCCTGAGTGGCCTCCTGGGCGAGAGACTTGGCTCGCAACCGGAACTGTCGGAGGTCCTGGAGCAGTCGGGGAAAGACCTCCAGCTCATCCTTAGCAGGAAAGATCCCGAACGTGAGCATCAGCGAGGGATAGAGTGATGCCACATCAACGTGAAGCACCCGGCGGGCCACGCCCTGATAGAAAACGGCCGTGTGGCCGCCCATGACCGCAGCACCGGCCGAGGGGGTTGGAACTGCGCGCCCCCGCTGGAGGTGCTCGCGCATCAGCAGAGCGTCGATCTTGGTGGCGTTCCCCTTGACTACGACATCCTGGTAGTCGAACGGGAAGATCTGCGCCTGGACGAAGTAGGATGGGGAGAGGATCCGGGAGAGCGCCAGGGTCTCCCGGACGTCGTCTCGCGCGTAGGCCACGAGCCGCGCCGGATCCTCCCGGAACATCCTGGGGATCTCGTCGGGGACGAGGTAGGTTCGGGCGGGCGCCGCGACGCCGAAGTGGCGGGCCACGTCCTTCAGCCCGTAGGACTCCAGCTCCCGAGTCGCCACATCGTAGTGCTGGACAAGAATCCACGTGTCGACGATATGGCGCCCCCAGGCGTGGTAGCGGCGATAGCTGATCAGCCGTTCTGCAACCTGCATCCGGGAGGCGTGGCCTCTGAGCGCCGAGCCGTCCCGTCCCCAGCGAAGCTCGCTGCCGTAGCGCCTGGCCCGGGCCTCGAGGTACTCCAGGTCGAAGCGGAAGATATTGTGCCCCTCGATGATATCGGGATCCCGCTCCCGGATCAGCCGGGAGCACCGCTCGAGCATTTCGAACTCTGACAGCCCGCGCCCCGAAATCGCCTCCTCCCAACCGGTGGAGTCGGCCAGGGCGATGACGATGATCCGATCCGATTCCCGGAGAGCGTTCGGGAACTCAAACCCTTCGCCGGTCAGCACCTCGATATCCACCGCCAGCCGCCTCAACTCGGAGAAGGTCGTCCCGAGGAAGGACGTCTTCCCGGTGAGCAGCAGGCACTGCTGCACCGCGTCGTTGAGAAACCGGTACGGGGCCTCAGGCGCCCCTGGGCTCTTCTTGGAACTCTTCTGGCAGTGATCCCGGGCTTTCACGGCCGCCTGCCAGTGAGGGAACCGGCCGAGCCAGCGATACTGCCCCGGCCCCTCGAGCGGGGTCACCTGAGCGTCGCCCTTGAGGCCCTTCAGGAGGTCGGGGTCGGCGAGGAGAAGAAACGGCGAGAATGACTCGAGCGTCGAGCGCAGCTGGCCGTCCCGGCGCTGGAAGACCCGGATCCGGTCGCCCCCCTCCAGCTCGAAAGCGAGGAGGCCCCGGGTCTGATCGTGGCCGAAGAGGAGAGTGTTCTCGTAGAAGGAGAGCGAAGGCTCGCTCAATTGAGCATGCCGACGAGGCGATGGAGCTCGCGCCGCGCGTGGGTGTACCGGGGCTCCAGCTCGAGCGCTCGCTCGAGCTCGCCGATCGCCTCGCGGAACTTTCCCTGCTTGATGTAGACCCGGCTCAGGTTGGCGTGCGGATAGTGGCGTGGCTCGTAGCGCTTGGCCAGCATGGCCTTTTTGAGCCAGGGGATCGCTTCATCGTATCGGCCCAGCTCGATGAGGTACGCGCCGATGTCGTTATAGGGGTTGCCGAAGTCCGGGTCCACTTCGATGGCGAGATGGCATTCGCGGATGGCAGCCTCGTAGTCACCTCGGAAGCTATGTGTCCACCCCAGGAACGTGTGAGCCTCGGCGGTGGGGAAGCACTCGATTGACTTCTTGTAGTACGCGATGGCCTCCTCGAGCTCCCCTCCTGTCTGAGCCTCGTACCCCTTGTGGAAGTAGTGCTCAGCCTGCTCGCGGGCGGTCTCCTCATCCACGCGCTTCCCCTGTCAGGCCATCGACCCGATGACCCTCCGGTACTCGGTGAAATCCACCAGCCCCACCAACCGCCGCCCCCCGTTGACTACGACGGTGGGAATGGCCCGCACTCCCACCTGCGTCACGGCCTCCTCGTAATCCCGGAGCACCCACTCGCGAGCCTGCCCGCTGTCGTAGTCGGTGAGGAAGCGCGCCATGTCAGCGCCTGACTCCTTCACGACTTCCACCGCCTCCTCGCGGTTGGCGATGTTCCGCCCTTCGGTAAAGAAGGCGGCGTAGAGGCGGAGGTGCAACCGCTCGAACACCTCCGGCCCCTGCAACGCCACGCACTTGGCCGCCTCGAGCGCTGGGAGGCTCCAGGTGGGGAAGTCACCGCGGCTCCACAGGCGAAAGGCGATCCCGTCCGGCTCTGCCATGGTGCGGCAGCGCTTCCAGGCCTCCTCCCGGTAGGTCCCCTTGAAGGTGGCGGACGAATCAGGAACCGGACGGAGCGGGAAGGCCTTCCATTCGATCGTCAGACGGTCTCCCAGCTCTCTCTGAAGCCTCCGCAAGCGCACGGCCGCGGGATAGCACCAGGGTCAGAGGTAGTCAGCGTATTCGGTAATCGTAACTGTCTCGCTCACCGGCGTATCTCCCGATGGCATTCTACCTCTCGCTCATTAGCCGGTCAATTTGCGCTATGCTTGGGGCAATGACCAAGTCCGAGCTTCGGGAGCATGCCTGGCGGCTCCTCGAGATCCACCGGGGAGCCCGTTTCCCCGGCCCGAAAGGCCGGATCCCCAATTTCGTGGGAGCTGAGCGGGCAGCCCTGGTCCTTCAGGCTCTCCCGGTGTGGCGACGGGCCCACGTGGTCAAAGTCAACCCCGACTCGCCTCAACTCCCCGTCCGTCGGATGGCCCTGCGGGAAGGGAAGACCGTGTACATGCCGGTGCCGAGGCTCCGAGAAGAGAAGTGCTTTATCGAACTCCACCCCGCCAGGCTCGGGAAGAATCTGGCCAGGGCCGCCACGATCAAGGCCGCGGCCCAGTTCGGGCGGCTGGTCGGGATCGAGGAGGTTAACCCGCTGGATCTGATCATTTGCGGCTCGGTGGCCGTCAACGGGCAGGGGGCCCGGGTGGGCAAGGGCGGGGGATACTCGGACCTGGAGTTTGGGCTCCTGCGGGAGGCAGGGATCGTGACGGCCCGGGTTCCCATCCTCACCACCGTACACCACCTCCAGATCGTCCCCTCCCAGATCGAGATGTGCCCCCACGACATCCCTGTGGATTGGATCGTCACCCCGGAGGGGTCACTCCGGTGCGCGGCTCGCTATCCGAAGCCCCCCGGGATCTACTGGGAACTTCTTCCGGAAGAGAAGATCGCCGCGATCCCCGCGCTAAGGAGAGTCCGTGGACGCCCCGCCTGAGCTGGTCAGGAAACTGCTGCCCGGGGTGGTGCACATCCACACCCAGGTACCTGCCAAGCATCCTTCAGCGAGCCTCCTCGGGACCGAGCGGATGGGGTCTGGAGCTATCATTGATCCCAGCGGACTCGCTCTCACAGTGAACTACGTGGTGATGGGCGCAGAAAGAGTGTCCGTCTCGCTGCCCCAAGGCCGACGCCTTACAGCCGAGCTCCTCGCCCAGGACTTCGAAGTGGGGCTGGCCCTGCTGAAGATCAAGCGCTCTGGCTTGCGCGCGGTCGAATTCGGCGCTTCGGAATCCGTGGAGCCCGGGGAGCCGGTGTTCGCCATCGCCTCGACAGGCCCGCAAGAGCGACGGGTCTCGGGAGGAGTGGTGACCGACGTGGGGGAGTTTGAAGCGTACTGGGAATATCTCCTGGACCGCGGCATCGTCTCAAGCGCGCCGAACCCGGGCTTCGGCGGTGGCCCTCTTTTCACGCTGGACGGGCGCATGATCGGCGTCGTTTCCCTGAACCTGAACCAGATTGCTCGAAGCTCCCTGGCGATTCCAGTCGAGTGCTACCAGGGGAACGCGGCGGAGTTGCTCCGCCACGGTCGCGTGGTGAGCCGGCCCAAACGAGCCTGGCTGGGCTTCTTTACCTACCCGGTGGAGGAGGGAGTGGTGGTTGCAGGGCTCGTGGCGAACGGGCCTGGAGAGCGCTTCGGGCTCCGCGAGGGCGATCTGATCGTCTCGCTGAACGCCGAGGAGGTCCACACGCGGAAGGACCTCTTTCACCGCCTCTGGCGGCATGCGCCCGGTGAGCGGATCACGCTGGAGGTCATGCGGGACAACCAGGTCCACATGGTCGAGATCACGAGCGGAGATCGGGCGGAGTTTTACAAGCTACTGTGATCTGCCGGACCCAGGAGTACGTCTCCACACTGGCCGCGACCGGTTGGATATGCTATCCTCACCTGCGCCGCGCGGGAGAAATTCATCCTCGGTTACGGCCGCGGGATCTGAGAGGAGGATTCCTATGATGCTGAAGGACAAGGTGGCGGTGGTCACCGGTGCAGCCAGAGGAATTGGCCGTGAGATCGCTCTCCTGATGGCCAGGGAGGGGGCCAAGGTCGTGGTCAACGACTTAGGGGGGAAAGAGGATGGCAGCGGCGCTGCGACGGCTCCCGCTGACGAGGTCGTGAGCGAGATCAAGGCCCTCGGCGGGCAGGGCGTCGCGAACTACGACTCCGTCGCCAGCATGGCGGGCGGGCAGAACATCATCCAGACAAGCCTGGACCATTTTGGCCGGGTAGACATCGTGGTGAACAATGCCGGCATTCTACGGGACCGCATGATCTTCAACATGAGCGAGGAAGAGTGGGACGCCGTCCTAGCCACCCACCTCAAGGGGACCTTCGTCGTGACCCGTGCGGTGGTGCCTCATATGAGGGAGCAGAAGTGGGGCCGCATCATCAACATGACGTCCACCTCCGGATTGGTCGGCAACGTGGGGCAGGCCAACTACGCCGCGGCCAAGATGGGGATCGTCGGGTTCACGAAAGTAGTGGCCCTGGACATGGCGCGGTACAACGTCACGGCCAACTGCATCTCTCCCTTCGCGTGGACCCGGATGATCGGAACGATCCCCACCGAGACCGAGGCTCAGCGAGAGCGGGTGGAGAAGCTCAAGCAGCTCTCCCCGGCCTTCATCGCCCCCCTGGCGGCCTACCTGGCCTCGGAGGAGGCCAAGGATGTGTCGGGGCAGGTCTTTGGCGTGCGGGCCAAGGAGATCATGCTCTTTTGCCAGATGCGCCCGACGCGGGCGATCCACCACGCCGAGGGCTGGACACCCCAGCGCCTGGCCGAGATCTTTCCCGGAACGCTCCGCCACCACCTGCGCCCGCTGGAGACCTCTGGCCAATACTTCAGCTACGACCCACTCGTGTAGGTGACGGTGGCCGACTCCATTGCCGGTGAAGCCATCGAGGTCGATGGCGGGCTGGGTATGCGGGAGGTGGGTCCGGTGAGCCGGCACGAGCTGCTCCGGATTCTTCGGGCCACCCCGGACCGCGTGGTCGACCTGGCGCGGGGCCTCTCGCCAAACCAGCTTGCCCGCCGGCCCAGCGAGGGGGAGTGGAAGCGAATGCTCTTCGAAGAAGCCGCGGTCTTCCCCTCCTCGGCTTCGAGCCGGACCGGGCTTGGCGCCGAGCCAACCGCCCACGATTTCCACGCCCACCTTGCTGCCTTCCGCCGGGTCCGCGAGGAAACGTTGGCGTTCCTGGAGGCGCTGAACGACTCCGATTGGCGGCGGACCGGGACGACTCCGATCCGCGGAACTCTCACCATCCAGGCATACGCCCACTATCTGGCCGAGCACGACCTCGAGCATCTGGCCCAGCTCGAGAGCACCCACGCGGCGGGGGAGCGCTGATCGGCCCACGACGCTCGAGGTCGGTGGAGTCATCTCGGGGCGAGGGACGGGGGGCGGGAACTCACGGTCGGGTGCATCTCCTGACCGGCCGCCCCGGGGTAGGGAAGACCACCTGCCTCAAGAGAGCGCTCGAGCTGCTCCGCATGCCGGCGGGGGGCTTCCTGACCGACGAGATCCGCAAGCGGGGACGCCGGACCGGGTTTGCCCTGCTGACGCTCGACGGTCGGCGGACAACCCTGGCCGAGGAGGGTCGCTCTGAGGGTCCCCGGGTCGGCAAGTACCGCGTGAACGTCGCCGCCATTGAACAGGTGGCCGTCCCGGCCGTTCGGGAGGCCATCGAGAGGGGGTGGGTCGTGATCATCGATGAGATCGGGAAGATGGAGATGGCGGCGCCGGCCTTTCGGCAGGTGGTCGAGGAAGCCCTCGAGCGTCCCGTGACCGTGCTGGGGACCATCCTCACGGCCCCCCACCCCTGGACCGATCGGGTGAAGGCCCACCCGGCTGTCCGGCTCGTCGAGGTGACGCCCGTCAACCGCGACTCGCTCCCCGGCTACCTCGCCGGCCTGGCCGCTTCCCGATTCTCCATTTGACATTTTCCGCGCCGGAGTGTTAAGTGGTGGGAATTCTGGCGATGCTGCATCGTGCCGTGTGGGTATCCGCCGGGTCGGCGATGGGGGGCAGTGACCCTCGATCGCGAAACGTTAACCGGGGCTCAAATCCCCAACCTGGGAGTTGCCCATGGAAAAGGTCAACGGCCTCAAGTGCCGGGAATGCGGGCGGGGCTCCCCGCTGGCGCCCGTGCATGTATGCGAGTTCTGCTTCGGTCCCCTCGAGGTGGACTACCGCTACGACGCCTTGAAGGGGAGCGTGACCCGTCAGTCGATCGCCGCCGGTCCCCCCAGCATCTGGCGTTACAAGGATCTGCTCCCCATCGACGGAGCGGTGGTGGTTGGCCACCACGTGGGGTTCACCCCGCTGAGCCGCGCTCAGAACCTGGGGCAGGAGCTCGGCCTCGCGGAACTCTACATCAAGAACGACTCCGTCTGCCACCCGACCTGGTCCTTCAAGGACCGGGTGGTCTCCGTGGCGGTGACCCGGGCTCTCGAGTTCGGCTTCGATACCGTCGCCTGTGCTTCGACCGGCAACCTGGCCAATTCAGTGGCGGCGCACGCGGCCGAAGCCCGCCTCAAGAGCTACATCTTCATTCCAGCCGACCTGGAGCCGGGGAAGGTGGTGGGGACGCTGGTGTATCATCCGACCCTGGTCGCTGTCGAGGGGACTTATGACGAGGTGAACCGGCTCTGCTCGGAAGTGGCGGACAAGTACCGCTGGGCGTTCGTCAACATCAACATCCGCCCGTACTACTCCGAAGGCTCGAAGACCGTCGGGTACGAGATCGTCGAGCAGCTCGGCTGGCGCGCGCCGGCTCATATTGTGGTGCCGTGCGCCGGCGGGTCGCTCATCACCAAGATCTGGAAGGCGATCAAGGAGTGCCGCTCCCTGGGTCTGGTCGATCCCACAACCACGCGCATGCACGCGGCCCAGGCCGCTGGCTGCGGGCCCATTGTCACGATGATCAAGAACGACACCGACGTGCTTCGGCCGGTGCGTCCCAACACCATTGCGAAGTCGCTGGCCATCGGGAATCCGGCCGACGGCTATTACGCCTTCCGGGCGGTGAAGGATTCCGGGGGTGCCGGTGAGTACGCCACGGACGAGGAGATTATCGAAGGGATCCTGCTCCTGGCGCGAACCGAGGGGATCTTTACCGAGACGGCAGGGGGCGTGACCGTGGCCGTGGCGAAGAAGCTGATCGATGCCGGCGTGATCCCGCGCGATGACCCGGTGGTGATCTGCATCACCGGCCACGGGCTCAAGACCCCGGACGTGCTCCATGACCGGCTTCAAACCCATGTCAGGATTCGACCCTCGCTGTCGGCCTTCGACCATGCCCTGGCCGACCTGAAATCGCAAACCCTGTAGGAGGAGGTTCGAGCATGCCAGTCCGTGTTCGGATTCCGAACCCCCTTCGAGCTGTCACCAAGGGGGCGGCGGAAATCCATGCCACAGGCGACACGATCGCCGACCTGATCGACGACCTCGAACGCCAGTTTCCGGGGCTCCGGGAGCGGCTCGTCGGGGAGGGCGGGGAACTCCGCCGCTTCATCAACGTCTACGTCAACCAGGAGGACATCCGGTTTCTCCAGGGGAAGGGCACGACCCTCAAGGATGGTGACGAGGTCTCGATCGTTCCGGCCATTGCGGGTGGGCGGCGAGGCGGGGGTGTGCATGGCTAGGATGCGAGTGCGGTTGACCTTTCCCCCCGAGCGAATCCAGGAGCCCATCATCTATCAGTTGGGGCGAGAGTTCGACATCGTCACCAACATCCGTCGGGCCGATGTCCAGGCCGACTACGGGTGGGTGGCCCTGGAGCTGGAGGGGAAGGAAGAAAACCTGGAGCGGGGGATTGCCTGGCTCACGAAGAAGGGTGTCAAGGTCGATCCGATCGAGCGGGATATCATCGCTTGAGGCCCGCTCACGCCCCACAGGCGCTTCGAAAGCTGCGGGACGGGGCCCGGCATCGATGAGGCTGTCGGAGCGGGTCCGGGGATTCACCGAGTCGGTGATCCGGGAGATGACCCGGGTCAACAACCTCTACGGGGGAGTCAACCTGGCCCAGGGGATGCCTGATTTCCCGCCTCCCCGGGAGCTGGTGGAGGCCGCCCATCGCGCTCTGGACGGAGACTTCCACCAGTACGCGATCACCTGGGGGGCCCCACAGCTCCGCCGGACCATCGCGGACACCTACCGGCAGTTCTACGGGATGGAGGTGGACCCGGAGCGAAACGTCACGGTCTGCTGCGGGTCTACCGAGACCATGCTCGCCACGCTCCTCGCCGTCCTGAACCCCGGGGACCAGGTCATTATCTTCGAGCCGTTCTATGAGAACTACGGACCGGGCTGCATCATCGCCGGCGCCGACCCGATCTTCGTGCCGCTCGAAGCGCCCGACTTCTCCTTCGATCCCGACCGGTTACGGCGGGCCGTCACCCGGCGCGCCCGGGCCATCATCTTCAACAGCCCCAACAACCCCACGGGCAAAGTGTTCAGCCGGGAGGAGCTCCAGGCCATTGCGGACCTCTGCCTCACCCACGATCTGCTCGCGATCACCGATGAGATTTACGAGCACATCATCTTCGACGGCGAGCGGCACATCCCGATCGCCACGCTTCCCGGCATGGCAGAGCGTACCGTGACGATCTCGGGGGTCTCCAAGTCCTACTCCGTCACCGGCTGGCGGGTCGGCTATGCCATCGCCTCCCCCGAGATCTCCTTGGGGATCCGTCGCGCCCACGACTTCATCACCGTGGGGGCTCCTCATCCGCTTCAGGACGCGGCGGTGACCGCGCTGAGGCTCCCTGACTCGTACTACGTCTGGCTCAGGGAGATGTACCAGGCCAAGCGCGATCTCCTCCTCGAGTTGGTCGAGTCTTCGGGCTTTCACGCGTACAAGCCGAAAGGCGCCTACTATCTCCTCACCGAAGCCGGCCACCTGATCAAGCGCTTCCGCTCCGCCGACGACATGGCGTTCGCCCTCTACCTCGCCAAGGAGATCGGCGTGGCCACGGTCCCCGGCTCTTCCTTCTACGCCCACCCGGAACTCGGAAGAACGAAAATCCGCTTCTGCTTCCCCAAGGCTGACGAGACCCTCCAGGAAGCCGGGCGGCGCCTCCAGAAGCTTGCGCACATGTGAGGCTCAGGGACGCGGCGCTCGCGGTCTTTCAGGCCGGCCTGGAGGCTGGTGAGGTCAGGTCGGTCCTCGAGCAGGCTGTGTCCCTGGATGGCCCCCGGCTGCGACTCGGGCCGGGCGTTTTTGATCTGGCCAGCGTGCGACGCCTGCTGGTGCTTGGGGCCGGAAAGGCCTCGGGGGCGATGGCCGGCCATCTCGAGGAGCTCCTCGGCGAACGGATCGCCCGGGGCCTGGTTGTCGTCAAGGATGGCTACACGGCCCCCACGAGTCGGATACGCCAGGTAGAGGCTGGCCACCCGATCCCCGATGAACGAGGGTTCTCGGCCGCCGCGGAACTGCTCGAGCTCGCGTGCGAGGCCCGTGAAGACGATCTGGTGGTGATGCTGATCTCGGGAGGAGGTTCAGCTCTCACCCCGGCTCCCGTCCCGCCGATCACTCTGACCGAGAAACAGGCCCTAACCCGCCAGCTCCTCGCGGCCGGGGCCACCATCACTGAGCTGAATGCCGTGCGCAAGCACATCTCCCAGCTGAAGGGGGGACACCTCGCCAAGACCAGTTTCCCAGCGCCCGTGGTCTCGCTGATCCTTTCTGATGTGGTCGGCGACCGACTGGATGTCATCGCCTCCGGCCCCACAGCTCCTGATGAGACGACTTACGAGGAGGCCCTGGCCATCCTTGACCGGTTCGGGTTGACGGAGCGAGTCGCAGCCACAGTGCGGTGCCATCTTGAGCGGGGGGCCCGAGGCGAGGTTGCCGAGACCCCGAAGGCCGCGGATCCCGTCTTCAGCCGGGTCAGCAACTACATCGTCGGCACGAACCGGCTGGTGGTTGAGGCGGCGGAGGCTCGGGCTAGAGCGCTCGGCTTCAACAGCCATGTGCTGACCCGGTCCCTCGCGGGTGAGGCGCGGGAGACAGCTCGACAGTTTGCCGCCCTGGCCCGCGAGATCTCCTCCAGGGGAGCACCGATCCCGCGGCCAGCCTGCGTGATTGCAGGCGGCGAGACGACGGTGACGCTCCGCGGGAATGGGGTAGGGGGGAGATGCCAGGAGTTCTGTCTTGCTGCGGCGCTCGAGCTTCAAGGGGTGTCGGATGTCATGATCCTGGCTGCGGGGACCGACGGAAGCGACGGCCCGACCGATGCAGCCGGAGCTCTGGCCGACGGCGAGACCGTCAGGCGCGGCAGAGAGCTTGGGGTGGAAGCTTCAGCTGCCCTCGAGGCGAACGATTCTTATCACTTTTTCTCCCCCCTTAATGATCTCGTCACCACCGGCCCCACCAACACCAACCTGCTCGACCTCTACCTACTCTTCGTCGGGCCCCTGCCGCCGAAATGAGCAAAACGCGCGGAGTGCCTGATTTTCCGACTCCGTGTCTGTCTCGCCCACAGGGTTATCCACCAGTGACTCACAGGATCTGTGGATAGCGCAGTGGTTTGACAGCCGTTTCAACGCTTCAGTATCCTAGGTGGCGATGTCCCCCCTGAACCTTCTCGAGCTCTCTCCCACCGAGCTGGAAGGCCTGGCCGAGCGGTTCGGTCAGCCTCGCTATCGCGGCCGCCAGCTCGCCTCGTGGCTCTTCAAAAAGGGGGTCCTCGACTTCGAGGCGATGACAGACCTGCCGCAGCCGTTCCGCCATCGGCTGGCCGAAGAGAGTGTCATCGGCGTCCCGGAAGTGGAGCGGCAGTCACGCTCGCGGGACGGAAGCGAGAAGTTCGTCCTGAGGCTTGCCGACGGTGCCCGGATCCACACCGTGCTGATGCCTGACGCCGACCGACTCACGCTCTGCCTCTCCACCCAGGTAGGATGTGGCTTCGCCTGCGCCTTCTGCATGACAGGCAGCATGGGCCTCACGCGGAACCTCACGGCCGCGGAGATCGTGGGGCAGCTGGCCAGGGTACGCGCGGCCCTTCCCGCCGGGACGCGGGTGACCCACCTCGTCTATATGGGGATGGGAGAACCCCTCGCGAACTACGGCGCGACTGTCCGATCGCTTCGGCTCTTCACCGATCCCGCCGCGTTCGGATACTCGCCGCGCCGAATCACGGTCTCCACAGTGGGGCTGGTCCTCGGCATCCAGAGGCTCGCCGCAGAGGACCTCAATGTCAACCTCGCCATTTCGCTCCACGCCACCACGAACGAGGTGCGGAGCCGGCTCATGCCGGTCAACCTGGGCTGGCAGATCGAGGAGCTGCTGGCGGCCTGCCGCCGCTTTCCGCTCCCTGTCCGGAGGCGGATCACCTTCGAGTACACGCTGCTCAAGGGCGTCAACGATTCTCTGGAGGATGCGCTCCGACTCACCCGGCTCCTCAAAGGCATCCGGGCGAAGGTGAACCTGATACCGTGCAACGAGTGGGAGGGCTCCAGTTTCAAGCGGCCGGCGCTCCCTCGGATCGCGGCCTTTCAGGCGCTCCTGCTGGAGCATGGGATCACCGCGACCATCCGCTGGAGCAAAGGAGAGGAGATCGGGGCCGCCTGCGGACAGTTGGCCGAGGTCGAGGTGGCCGAGGGCCTCGGGGCCCGCAGCGAGGCTCTCCTCCTGTGACAGCCTCGCGCGGCGTGACGGTAGCCTTCGCAACCCTGGGCTGCAAGCTGAATCAGGTGGAGACCCGGGAGATTCAGGGGCTCCTGGAGGCGCGGGGGCTCCGGACGGTTCCCTTCGACGAGCCCGCCCAGGTCTATGTCGTCAATACCTGCACGGTAACAGGGAGGGCGGACTTCTCAGACCGTCAGATGATCCGGCGGGCGGTGGCGAGGAACCCTGAGGCTCTGGTGGTGGTCACGGGGTGCTACGCCCAGACCGACCCGGCTGCGATCGCCCGGATCCCCGGGGTGGACGTTGTCGTCGGCAACGAGGAGAAGTACCGGCTGGTCGACCTGCTTGACCGGGTGAAGAAGCGCCCGAGACCTCTGGTGCGGGTCGGGGATATCTCCCAGGCGCGGACGGTTCCCGCTGCGCCCTTCAGCAAGTTCTCCGGGCGCTCCCGCGCTTTCGTCAAGATCCAGGATGGCTGCCAGCACCGGTGTGCCTTCTGCATCGTCCCCTATGCCAGGGGGGCGAGCCGGAGTCAGGAAGAAAAGCGGGTAGTGGAACGGGTGGTCCAGATCGTGGAATCGGGTTACCGGGAGGTGGTCCTGACCGGGGTGGACATCGGCCACTATGGACGCGACCTGCTGCCGCGAACCACCCTGGCCTCCCTGGTCAGAAGAGTTGTGGAGGAAGTACCGGGGCTCTGTCGGCTTCGTCTCTCTTCGATCCTGCCGGCCTACTTCACTCCCGAGCTGATCGAGGTCATTACCCGTTCCCCCGTCGTCGTTCCCCACCTTCACATCCCGCTCCAGAGCGGGAGCGATCGAATCCTCAGAGCAATGAGAAGGCCTTATAATACCGCCATATATCGATCGTTGCTTGAGAAGATGTCTGATGCCATTCCGAACCTGGGGCTGGGGACCGACATCATTGTGGGTTTCCCTGGAGAGAGCGAGGCTGACTGCGAGGTCACTCGAGAGCTGATCGAGGCCCTGCCGTTTAGCTATCTCCACGTCTTTTCCTACTCCGACCGGAACGGGACTGAAGCGACGCGGCTTCCCGGCCATCTCCCCTCTCGCCTTATCACCGAGCGCAGCAAGGTTCTGCGGGGCCTGAGTCAGGCCAAGAACCTGGAGTTCCGTCGTCGGCTCGTGGGCGAGCGGCAGGAGGTCCTGGTCCTTGAGGACCGAGACAGAACAAGTGGCCTGCTCGTCGGGCTCACGGGCAACTACGTGCCTGTCCTCTTCGAAGGGCCCGATTCCCTCATGACAAAGCTTGTGACGGTTACCGTGACGGACGTGGATCCCAGACGCACCTCGGGGGTCCTCGCGTGAGCAGGAACGCCACGTGTGGCGGGCATACCGGCTTACTGTATTATTGAGGGCTCGGGCGTGGGCTTTGGCCGCGCAGCCTGAGGGGGGAGGTACGCTCCCCTTCGGCTCGCGCGCTCCGCAACCTCGCACGCGCGGTTGCTTCGCGTCGGCAGGGGGGCAGAGCCCCTCTCGGAGAAAAGTGTGATCAAGATCGGCGTCATCGGTGGCAGCGGCCTTTACGAGCTCGAGGGCCTGGTTGATGTCCGGTGGACCCGAGTCCGGACTCCCTTTGGCGAGCCTTCCGACGCGTACTGTGTCGGGCGGGCCGGGGACCGGACAGTGGTCTTCCTCCCGCGGCACGGGCGCGGGCACCGGCTCATGCCCTCGGAAGTCAATTTCAGAGCGAATATCTACGGCTTCAGGCAGCTGGGTGTTCAGTGGATCATTTCCATCAGCGCAGTGGGGAGCATGCGCGAGGAGATCCGGCCGCTGGACCTGGTGATCCCCGACCAGTTTTTCGACTCGACCCGCCGGCGGGTCTCCTCCTTCTTCGGCAGTGGGATCGCGGCCCATATCGGGATGGCTGACCCGGTCTGTCCCGAGCTGGCTGATCGGCTGGAGAAGGCTGCGCGGGCCACCGGGGTCACGGTCCACCGCGGCGGCACCTATCTTTGCATCGAGGGGCCGCACTTCTCCTCGAAGGCGGAGTCGAGGATCTACCGTCAGTGGGGCGTGGACCTGATCGGGATGACCAACATGCCCGAGGCGAAGCTGGCCCGGGAAGCCGAGCTCTGTTACGCCACACTGGCGCTGGTCACCGACTACGATGTCTGGCATGAGAGCGAGGCGGAGGTGAGCGTGGAGGCGGTGGTGGCCAACCTGGCCAGGAACACCGCGGCCGCCAAGGAGGTGCTGCGCCGGCTGATCCCGGTGGTTGAGCTGCCGCGCCGCTGTCCCTGTCCCTCCCTCCTTAAGAACGCCGTCATCACCAACCCGGCAGCCTTCCCACCCCGAACCCGGAAGGCCCTGGGGCTCCTGCTCGACAAGTATTTCTCCCCACGCCGCCCCTCTCCCGGCCGGAAGAGGGGAGGCGCGCGGAGGGGCAGCCGCCGTGGCTGACCTGCTCGTGGTGGGATCGGTGGCCCTGGACAGCGTCACAACCCCGTTCGGCCACGCGACTGAAGTCCTGGGCGGGTCGGCCACGTACTTCTCAGTGGCGGCTAGCTTCTTCACCACTGTGCGGCTGGTGGCGACGGTGGGGGAGGACTTCCCCGGCGAGCACCTCGTGCAGCTCAGGGATCGTGGGGTCGACCTCTCCGACTTGCAGGTCTCCCAAGGCAAGACCTTCAGATGGGTAGGGGAGTACGGCTACGATCTCAACGAAGCCAGGACCCTGGACACCCAGCTCAACGTCTTCGCCAACTTCCAGCCCGTGCTTCCGGGGCCGCTCCGACGGACTCCCTTTGTCTTCCTGGCCAACATCGACCCGGAACTGCAGCTGGGGGTCCTCCGTCGGATGGAACAGCCGCAGCTGGTAGCCCTGGACACCATGAATTTCTGGATCGAGGGAAAGCGCGAAGCGCTCCTCAATGTGCTGGCCGAGGTGGACGTGCTCTTGATCAACGACGCCGAGGCTCGCCAGCTCGCCCGGGAGCCCAATCTGATCAAGGCTACCCGAACGGTTCTGAAGTTGGGCCCGCGAACGGTGGTCGTCAAGCGCGGGGAGTACGGCGCCCTGATGATTTCCGATGGCCACTTCTTCTTCGTCCCGGCCTACCCGCTGGAGTCGGTCTTCGACCCCACGGGCGCCGGCGACACCTTTGCCGGAGGCTTCATGGGATATCTCGCCAAGTCTGAGGTCGCGGGCGGGAGCGCCATTCGCCGGGCCATCGTGTACGGGTCCGTCATGGCGTCCTTTGCCGTGGAGGACTTCTCGGTGAACCGCCTGATCCGCCTCACGCCGGACGAGATCCAGCGCCGCTATGAGGCCTTCCAGGACTTGCTTCGATTTGAGATGTAATATTGAGCGCCATGGACGTCAGGCTTCAGGCTAAATACATCCGGCTGGTTGAGATCGTGCGGAAGCTCGAGCGGGTGGTGGTGGCCTTCTCGGGAGGAGTCGACTCCACGCTCCTCGCCCGTGCGGCCAAAGACGGATTGGGCGAGCGCGCGCTGCTAGTCACTGCGGACTCCGAGACCTATCCCGAGGCCGAGCTTGCCGAGGCGAAGCGGCTTGCCCAGACACTCGGGATGCGCCACGTGGTGATCCGGAGCCGGGAGCTGGACAACCCCGACTACGCCAGGAACCTCGCCAACCGGTGCTTCTTCTGCAAGGAAGAGCTGTTCGACAAGATCAGGTCGGTGGTGGACGAGGACGGAGCCGCGCAGGTGATCTACGGCGCCAATGTGGATGATCTCGGCGACCATCGCCCGGGCATGCACGCGGCCCGCCAGATGGGGATCGGGGCGCCGCTGATCGAGGTCGGGCTGACCAAGCCGGAGATCCGGGAGCTCTCGCGCGAGCTGGGGCTCTCGACCTGGGACAAGCCGTCATTCGCCTGCCTCTCCTCCCGCTTCCCCTACGGCGATCCGATCACCGTGGAGAAGCTCCGCCGGGTCGAGGCGGCCGAGGCCTTCCTCCGCGGGCTGGGCTTCCGCCAGCTCAGAGTGCGTCATCACGATACGCTCGCCCGGCTCGAGGTTCCGCTGGAAGAGGTCTCCAGGCTATGGGAGGACGGGCGGCACGAGAAGATCGCGGGACGCTTCAGGGAGATCGGGTACCTCTACGTGGCTGTCGACCTCCAGGGGTTTAGGAGCGGGAGCATGAACGAGGTGCTTCAGCACCGCGCTCGATCGGGCCTGTCCGAGGATGGACCGAGCACGACTCAGCCGCCTGCTTGAAGATCTGGCTGCCGGGCGCCTCTCCGTTGAGGAGGCACTGCTCAAGCTCAGAAGCCTCCCCTACGAGGATCTCGGGTTTGCCAAGGTGGACCTCCACAGGGCCCTCCGTGGCGGAGCGCCGGAGGCCGTGTTCTGTGAAGGGAAAACCCCCGAGCAGGTCGCCGCGATTCTCTCGCGGCTGGCCGAGAACCACGACAATGTCCTCGCCACCCGAGCCTCGGCAGAGATAGCCCGGGCGGCGGAGGGGGTCGGGCTCCGCTCTCGCTACTACCCGGAAGCCCGGCTCGTGGTGGTGAACCCGAAGCCGGCTCAAGGGGTGGGGCTCATCGGGGTGGTGAGCGCGGGGACTTCTGACCTCCCTGTGGCTGAGGAGGCCGCTGTCAGCGCCGAAATCCTCGGGAACCGGGTTGAGCGTGTGTACGACTGCGGCGTGGCCGGTCTCCACCGCCTCCTGGATCACATGCACCTTTTGATGGAGGCCAACGCCATTGTCGCGGTGGCCGGGATGGAAGGGGCGCTCCCGAGCGTCATCGGGGGCCTGGTGGACCGGCCTGTCATCGCTGTCCCCACGAGCGTCGGGTATGGCGCCTCCTTCGGCGGGATCAGCGCACTCTTGGCAATGCTCAACTCCTGCGCCCCCGGCGTCAGTGTGGTCAACATCGACAACGGCTACGGCGCGGCCAACCAGGCTAACCTCATCAATAAGCTCGTAGCCAAGATCCGATAGGTCGCCGTCGGGGTGAAGCTGGCGTACTTCGACTGCCCGGCCGGAGCCAGCGGGGACATGATCCTGGGCGCCCTCGCGGACGCGGGGGTCTCTCTGGAAGCGCTCCGCCAGGAGCTCTCAAAGCTCCCGCTCTCCGGCTATCGCCTTGCCTCCCGCCAAACCAAACGCGGGGTGTTCCGGGCCACGAAGGTAGACGTGGAGGTGGACCCCGTTGCCGGAAGCCACCACCGGACCCTGTTTGAGATTCTTGATCTTCTCGACCGGAGTGCCCTTCCGGACCCGGTCAGGGCCGACAGCAAACGCATCTTCAGCCGCCTGGGCGAGGCCGAAGCCAGAGCCCATGGGACAACGGTGAGCGACGTCGAATTCCACGATGTGGGGGCGGTTGACGCCATCGTTGATATCACCGGCGCCGTGGTCGGCCTTTGGCTCCTCGGGGTCGAGGCGATCTCTGTGTCGCCCCTCCCCGTGGGAGGAGGCGTTGTCGAGGGGCCTCATGGCAAGATCCCGATCCCGGGACCCGGCACCGCCGAGCTGCTCAAAGGGTTCCCGATTTTCGACAACGGGATCAGGGCGGAGCTGCTGACCCCGACCGGGGCAGCCATCCTGACCACTCTGGCCCGGTCCGTGGGCAGCATGCCGGCGATGACCCTCGAGGCGGTCGGCTGCGGCGCCGGGAGCATGGACCTTCCCGTTCCCAACCTCCTTCGCTGCTTCGTCGGCGATGGGGAGGCCAGGGTGTCAGGCCCGAGAGAGACGATCGCTCAGGTGGAGACCACCATTGATGACATGTCCCCCCAGCTCTACGAGCCACTGCTCGACCGGCTCCTGGAGGCCGGGGCTCTGGATGTCTTTCTCACCCCGGTCCTCATGAAGCGGAGCCGCCCAGGGGTGGTGCTGACGGTCCTCTGCGGCCCTGAACAGGTCGGGGATCTCACCGCCATTCTCTTCCAGGAGTCCACCACCCTCGGGGTCCGCTGGACCGAGTATCAGCGACAACGGCTCGACCGGGACCTGGTGGTGCTTCCTACCGCCTACGGCCCCGTCACGGTCAAGGTCTCCCGGCTCGGGGGCAACGTTTGCACTGTCACCCCCGAGTTCGAGGAGGTCCGCCGGATCGCCAGGGAGAAGGGGCTGCCCGTCCGCGAGGTACTCGACCGAGCCCGCGCCGACGCCCGGCGGGCCCTGATCGATCCGGAGCAACGCCTCAGCCCTTGACATTCCAGGGGGACCGGCTTAGGGTGGGAGGCGCCTTTCGTCTCTCGCGAGCCTTTCGCCGGAGGAGCTGACCATGGGGAGGCTGGCCGTCGTTGCCGAGGGAGATCGGGCGCAAGCCGCTGGCCTGAGCTTCATCACTTCGTAGGGCGACACGAGGCTTTCGATGCGGAGCCGATCCCGCGACCAAGAGTTGGCAACTCTCGCTCGGGTACACTTCCGCTCACGAGCAGCTGAAATAATGCATAACCCAGGGAGGTGGGAGCCGTGAAACGACCGGTCAAGATGACGATCAACGGGGTCTCGTATTCCCACGAGGTGGAGCCTCGGCTCCTCCTGGTCCACTATATCCGGGATGTGGTGGGCCTCACCGGTACCCACATCGGCTGCGACACCAGCCAGTGCGGTGCCTGCACCGTTATGGTGAACGGGATGGCGGTGAAGTGCTGCACAATGCTGGCAGTGCAGGCCGACGGCGCCGACATCCTCACCATCGAGGGGTTGGCGACGGATGGACAGCTCCATCCGATCCAGGAGGGGTTCTGGGAGAAGCACGGGCTCCAGTGTGGCTATTGCACGCCCGGCATGATCCTGGCCGCCCATCAGCTTCTGCAGCGTATCCCGACCCCGACCGAGTCTGAGATCCGCCACAATCTCGAGGGGAACCTCTGCCGCTGCACCGGCTACCACAACATCGTCAAGTCGATCCAGTACGCGGCAGAGCAGATAGCGAAGAAGTGAACCCGGCGAGACGGATTGAAAGGGAAACGCCATGACAACGGAAACCAAGCTCTTCGGCTCTTCTATCAGGCGCCGAGAGGATCCCCGGCTCATCACCGGCAAGGGAACGTTCACCGATAACCTGAAGATCCCCGGGATGGTCTACGCCTTTATTGTCCGCTCCCCTCACGCCCACGCGCGGATCAGGAAAATCGACGTGAGCGTGGCGAAGGCTCATCCTGGCGTTATCGCTGTGTTCACCGGGGCCGACATGCAGGAGGCCAAGGTCGGTCCGATCCCCACCGGCTGGCTTCACGCGGGCATTAAAATCCCCCCGCACCCGCCCATAGCGGTTGACAAAGTGAACTATGTTGGCGACGCGGTCGCCGTCGTCCTGGCCGAGGATCGGTACATCGCCCGCGACGCCGCCGAGCTGGTTCAGGTGGACTACGAGGCCTTGCCCGCAGTGGTAGATATGCCGAAGGCGGTCAAAGCCCAACCGACTGCTATCCATGCTGAGGCGTCTGACAATGTGGCCTTCAACTGGAGCATCGGCGACAAGGAGAAGACTGACGCCGCCTTCGCCAGGGCCGATAAGGTCGCCAAGATCCACACTGTCAACAATCGGCTGATCCCCAACGCGATCGAGCCTCGCTGTGCTGTGGCCCAGTACAACTCGGCCACCGGCGACCTGACCCTCTGGATGACCAGCCAGAACCCTCACATCCACCGCCTGATGGTATCGGCCTTCATCCTGGGGTTACCGGAGCACAAAGTCCGGGTCATTGCCCCCGACGTGGGCGGAGGCTTTGGCAGCAAAATTCACATTTACGCGGACGAGGTGATCGTCTGCTGGTGCGCCAAGATGACCGGTCGCCCGGTGAAATGGACTTCTGACCGCCGGGAGAGCTATCTGACGGACGCGCACGGCAGGGATCACGTGACCGACGCGGAGATGGCCTTCAGCAAGGATGGCAAGATGCTGGGGCTCCGCGTGCATACCCTGGCAAACATGGGGGCGTATCTTTCCCTCTTTGCCCCGGCAGTTCCGACGTACCTCTACGGCACCCTCATGTCTGGTCTGTACGCCCAACCGGCTATCCATTGCCAGGTTACCGGCGTCTTCACCAACACGGTTCCTGTGGATGCCTACCGGGGGGCGGGCAGGCCAGAGGCCGCCTTTGTCGTCGAGCGCTTGGTGGATCTCGGGGCGCGGGAATTGGGGATCGACCCGGTGGAGCTGCGCCGCAAGAACTTCGTTGCACCGGACCAGTTCCCGTTCCAGACCCAGGTGGCTCTGGCCTATGACAGTGGCAACTACGCTCCGGCCCTGGACAAGGCCCTTCAGGTGGTCGGCTACCAGCAACTCCGGCAGGAACAGGAGAAGGCGAGGAAGAACGGCCAGTATATTGGCATCGGGCTCTCAACCTACATCGAGGCCTGCGGCCTGGCGCCGTCGGCCGTTGTCGGCTCCCTCGGGGCTCAGGCAGGTCAGTGGGAGAGCGCGACGGTCCGCGTGCACCCCACCGGAACAGTGACAGTGTTCACCGGCTCGCACTCCCACGGTCAGGGGCACGAGACCACCTTTGCCCAGCTCGCGGCCGATGAGCTGGGGATCCCGATCGAGCACGTGGAGGTCGTCCATGGTGACACCGGCGCGATCCCGTACGGGTGGGGCACGTATGGGAGCCGGAGCGTTGCCGTAGGAGGGAGCGCCATCCACACGAGCCTCCAGAAAATCAAGGAGAAGGGGCGGAAGATAGCCGCCCACCTCCTGGAGGCCGCCGAGAACGACATCGCGTTCGAGGGAGGCAAGTTCTTCGTGAAGGGCTCGCCAGATCGATCCAAGGCCTGGGGGGAGGTAGTCCTCATGGCCTACCTGGCTCACAACCTTCCGCAGGGAATGGAGCCCGCACTCGAGGTTACCTCCTTCTATGACCCCCCCAACTTCACATTCCCCTTTGGGACTCACATCTGTGTCCTGGAGGTGGACCCGGACTCCGGCAAGACCAAACTCCTCCGCTACGTTGCGGTCGACGATGTTGGCACCGTGATCAACCCAATGATTGTGGACGGCCAGGTCCACGGCGGCATCGCTCAAGGTGTCGCCCAGGCGCTCTGGGAGAGTGCGGTCTACGATGCCAACGGCCAACTCCTCAGCGGGTCCATGATGGACTACGCTGTGCCCAAGGCTGATGACCTCGTGTCCTTTGACGTAGACCGCACCGTGACGCCGTGCCCGCACAACCCGCTCGGCGTAAAAGGCGCGGGGGAAACCGGCACCATCGCCTCCACGGCTGCCGTCGCCAACGCAGTAATGGACGCGCTAGCGCCCTTCGGGATCACCCACATTGACATGCCACTGACCCCTTCGCGGATCTGGGCTGCGGTCCAGGCTGCCAAGGGCAAGCGATAGAGGGGGGGGAAGCGCCATGTATCCGGCTCAGTTCGAGTACCACGCCCCGTCCACCGTTCAGGAGGCGATCTCGCTTCTCGGCAGGCTGAAGGACGACGCCAAGCTCCTGGCTGGTGGCCATAGCCTGATCCCCATGATGAAGCTCCGCCTGGCCCAACCCAAGCATCTGATCGACCTGAGAAAGGTGCGCGGGCTGTCAGGAATTCGAGAAGAAAACGGCACCATCGTGATCGGCGCCCTCGCGACCCACTACGAGGTGGAGTCTTCGGCCGTTCTCAAGCAGAAGTGCCCACTTCTGCCTGAGACCGCCGCTCAGATCGGCGATCCCCAGGTCAGGAACATGGGGACCATCGGGGGGGCCCTGGCCCATGCTGACCCGGCGGCTGATTACCCCGCGGCAGTCATTGCCCTGGGGGCTGAGCTTGTGGCCGAGGGGCCGAAAGGGAAACGCACGATCAAGGCGGATGATTTCTTCAAGGGACTTCTCACCACTGCTCTCCAACCCGATGAGGTTCTTGCTGAGATCCGATTTCCTGCCTGGCCTGCCGGGACAGGGATGTCCTACATGAAGTTCCCCCACCCGGCTTCTCGATTCGCGGTGGTAGGAGTCGCGGCGGCGGTGACCGTGGATGGCAAGGGCTCCTGTTCCAAGCTGGGCGTGTCGGTCACCGGGGCCGGGACCAAGGCGGTGCGAGCGAAGGGCGTGGAAGCCGCTCTGTCAGGGAAGAGCCTTGATGCGGCGGCGATCCAGGCTGCGGCCGAGAAGGGTGCTGAGGGTGTGGATGTTCAGGCCGACCTTCAGGGCTCGGTGGAGTACAAGACTCACCTTATCAAGGTCTACTGCCGCCGCGCCCTGGAGGGCGCCGGAGCGCGGGCCAAGAAGTGAGCGCGTCCTGAGGTCCCGAGCAGAGCGGGTTGAGGCGAGCATGGACAGGTGATTGGGGCGGTAGTGCTGGCCGCCGGCCGGAGCCAGAGAATGGGCCGGGCCAAGCTCCTCCTGGAGTGGGGAGGTCGTCCGGTGATCCATCGCGTGGTCGAGCAACTGTTGGCGGCCGGAGTCGAAGAGGTGGTCGTGGTGCTCGGCCACGAAGCCTCGGCAATCCGGGAGGCGCTGTCAGGCCTCCCGGTTCGTTATGTGACGAACCCGAATCCGGACGCCGGGCAGGGCAGCTCCATCGCCTGCGGCATTGCGGGGCTGTCGCCGAGCGTCGAAGCGGCGCTGATTGTTCTCGGCGACCAGCCCGGGCTCCCTGCTGAGGTCATCCCTCGGCTCATCGAGAGCTTCAGGCAGAGTGAGAAATCTATCGTGGCCCCGGCCTACCGAGGGGTCCAAGGAAACCCGGTCCTCTTCGCCTCAGCCGTCTTCCCCGAGCTCCGGGCTCTCACGGGCGACAGGGGAGCCCGATCCCTGGTGGAGAAGGAGCCGACCCGGGTCGTCACCGTCCCCTTCGCCCTGCCCATGCCTCCGGATCTCGATACCCCCGACGAGTACGAACAGCACCGGCCACGCGTGAACCCGGTGTAAACTGGAGATGCTGAATTGGCTGATTGAGGAGCGGATGCGCGAGGAGATCAGGAAGATCCAGGAGCTGATGGAGTCGGCCGGCTACGTGACCGACGCTCCTGTCGCGACTGCCATCCACCTGGCCATGACCCTCAAAAAGCCCCTCCTGATCGAGGGACCTGCAGGGGTCGGCAAGACGGAGGTGGCCAAGGTGCTGGCGCGGGTCTTGGGCACCAATCTGATCCGCCTTCAGTGCTACGAGGGGCTGGACCAGTCCACAGCGCTTTACGAGTGGAACTACCAGAAGCAGCTCCTCCACATCAAGCTCGAAGAAGGAACCGACCACACGCTGGCGCAGAAGGAAGCCACCATCTTCTCCGAGCCGTTTCTCCTCAGGCGCCCGCTGCTCCAGGCGATCACTCAGGATGGGCAACCCCCCGTCCTTCTCGTGGACGAAACTGATCGCGCAGATGAAGAGTTCGAGGCGTTCCTCCTGGAGGTGCTGTCGGAGTTCCAGGTCACGATTCCCGAGATCGGCACCATCAAGGCGGCCCAGCCGCCCTACGTGGTGCTTACGTCGAACCGCTCGCGCGAGCTTTCCGACGCCCTTCGCCGCCGCTGCCTCTACCTCTGGATCGACTACCCGTCGTTTGAGAAGGAGGTCCAGATCATCCAGCGCAAGGTCCCCGGGGTGAACGAGCGGCTGGCCCGCCAGGTATCCAAGTTCATGGAGGCGCTCCGTCAGGTTCGGCTCTCGAAGGTTCCGGGCGTGGCCGAGACCCTGGACTGGGCCCAGGCCCTCACAGCGCTCCACGGCGATCACCTGGACGAGACCCTGGTGGCCGAAACCCTCGGCTGTCTGCTGAAGGACGCCGACGACATGAGGCGCGTCAAACAGGAGCTGGGGAGCTCCGGCCTGGGCCGCTTCCTTCCCCTCGAACGCTAGTGGGGGACCTCCTTACCTCCACCCTCTCCTTCTGCCGCGTGCTGCGTCAGCACGGGCTTCCGGTAACGGTCGCGGAAGCCACCGACGCTGTCAGAGCCCTCGACCACCTGGACCTCGCCGACCGGGACGAGCTGTACCTCGGCCTCCGCTCAGTCCTGGTCTCCCGCATCGAGGAGCAGCCGGCCTTTGACCGGTGCTTCGAGGCATTTTGGAAATTCCGAAGCGGCGCCGCTCCAGTGATGGAGGGGCCCCTGTCCGCCCCTTCGATCGCATCCCCTGACGACCAGGCCGGACCGGTGAAGGTAGCGGGGCAGAGGCGGGAGGGGGTAGCGCTGGAGTCCTGGGCCGAAGAGGAGGACACACCGGAGAGCGAGCCGCTCGGCGTACCCGGAATGAGCGATCGGGAGTCCCTGATGGAGCAGGACTTCTCCGCCTTTCCGGCTGACCAGCTCGGGGAGATGGCGCGGCTGACCGTCTTGATCGCCCGCCGGCTGGCCAGGCGGATCAGCCGTCGCCGCCGTCCCACCCGGAGACGCGGCGCGGTGGACCTGCGGCGGACGATGCGAGCCAATCTCTCCCGCGGCGAGCTGATCGAGCTCAGGCGCAAGGAGCGGAAGCGGCGAAAAGTGCGCTTGGTCCTTCTCTGCGACACCTCCGGCTCCATGGACCTGTACAGCCGCTTCTTCCTCCAGTTTCTCTATGCGATGCAGAACGTCTTCGGGCGAGTTGAGACATTCACCTTCTCCACGCATCTCACCCGGATCACCGACCACCTGAAGGGGAGACCCTACCGGCAGGTCCTTCGACAGCTCAGCGAAGTGAAAGGTTGGTCAGGCGGGACGCGGATCGGCGAATCCCTGGCCGACTTCAACCGCGACTGGGCAGGCCGGCTCCTCGACCGCTACACCATCGTCCTTGTCCTCTCCGACGGGTGGGACACCGGGGACCCCGACTTGCTGGCCGGGGAACTCCTGAAGATCAAGCGCTGGGCCGGACAGTTGATCTGGTTGAACCCGCTCCTCGGCAATCCACACTACCAGCCGCTCACGCGGGGGATGGCGGCGGCGCTGCCCATGCTGAATCGCTTCGCCCCCGCCCACAACCTCCAGAGCCTCCGCGACCTCGCCACTCAGCTGCGTCCCTGAGGGTATTCCCTCTCTTCCTCTTACCTCCGCCGGGTTCCGGCATGTGAGAGCATTCGCATACTGTTCGGAGTTGTTTCAGACCGCCTGTTGTTCGTTCGCACGGTGGCCGGCACCTTCTGGCCCCTGGTCACCATGGTATAGTAGGACTGCCATGCACGAACTCTTCGGCCAGCTCGATCAGC
>JBHIBG010000005.1:0-102595 GCA_046758965.1 Methylomirabilia bacterium
GCCGCGCGCGGAGGCGCAGCGCTTTCATAACATCAAATCATGACGGCCTATCTAGATGTTCACGTTCGCGATATCTTCCCAGTAGGAACGGCTCTTTTCGAAGTCACTCAACCCCGCGGCCCCTGCCACAAGCCGGCTAGTCAGACGGGTGTCGAGGGATCTTGCGGTCGGATTCTCGAAAGCGGGCGGCTGCGCTCTGAGTTTCGAGTGCTACAAGAAGCTGATCTTACCGCAGGCGGCATCCTCGAGAGCGGTGCGACGAAGGTGATACGGCGACCCTTGTCGCCTTGACGGGACCAAGAGGCAGGGTCTGGGCGCTGAGCTCGCGTGTGCGTGGCTTAGATTATCAATTCCGATGGTGGAGAGCGGGGTCGGGAGGAAAAGCGACGGCGTCGGAACGGCGCTGGGCGTTCTATCTCCCCTTGCCCAGCTTTTCGAGCGCCTTTCGGTTAAGCGTATCCGAATAACTGTGCCAGAGATTCCGGTCCTCGCCGTCCTGCCGCCGCTCGACCACGAAGTGACAGCAATCCGCTCCGTGGGGAATGAGCTTCTCCACCCAAGCCGTGAAGCGCCCCTTTCCATGCTCCTCAAGCGCCCGGAACATTCCCTCGACGAAGAATCGCTGGACCCGGCAATCGAACGCCGTGTAGCGGTCCTGATGAGGACACCAGAGGATATCGAACTCGCACCGGCCCCTGGAGACGATCCGAGGCCTTTCCAAAGAGGCGTACAAGACCGTGTTCAATCCCGTAACGATGTACGAGATCAGCTCGATCTCATCCACGCCCTGCGGAAAGCTCGAGTTCTCGAGAAACCCGTCCATCGCCTCGTGCCCGGCCTTGTTCACGGCCTTTCGCACCATGTCCTGGCCAGCTTCACCGAAAGTCGCCTCCGCGGCTTTCAGGATGTTGAGAACGGCCGTCGCCTGCATGGTCCCCCAGACGAAGAGAGCGGCGGGATCGAAGTCACTTCGCCCTTCAATGGCTCTCCGAAACTGCGCCGCAGCCTCCGGATAGGGCATCCCGAGCCGGACGTCTGCGTAGCTCTCCTCTCTCCTTTTCCCCTTCGACCAGAGCCCCTCTCTTGTCGGATACGGAGGCTTTGACATCCCAGCTCCCCCTTTCGGCTTTGCATTCCCTAATTCATCAACGTAAGGCCGCCCAACCCCCTGCATCGGACAGATCGCCGACCACCGGCAGGCACCAGCAGGGTGCCAGAACGTTGCCCGAGCACAGCGACGCTCGCCTTGAGATCCTACTTGCAGCAGCTTCGAAGATGGCCTCGGAGAGGATGCCGCGCGTCGGGCCAGTGCCGGGCCGGAGGACGTCTCTCAAGTATCTGGCAGGATTGGTGAGCCGTGCAGGAGTCGAACCTGCAACCTACTGATTAAGAGTCAGTTGCTCTGCCAGTTGAGCTAACGGCTCACGCAACGGAGAATCTGGTACGCCTGAGAGGATTCGAACCTCTGACCTTCGGATCCGGAGTCCGACGCTCTATCCAACTGAGCTACAGGCGCACCACATCGTCTCGCCTTTTCGCCGTGGTACGCCCGGAAGGAATCGAACCTTCGACCTTCGGATTCGAAGTCCGACGCTCTATCCAACTGAGCTACGGGCGCACGCACACTCCCCCACCATCTCCGACAAGGCCGCACGCTCGCGCGAGGCAGTCCTGGCAATAACTGACCCTCGCGGTGTAGCATCATCCGAGACCGACCAGGGCAATGGGGTGAGCGAAGGGAATCGAACCCTCAACCCCTGGAGCCACAGTCCAGTGCTCTGACCAATTGAGCTACGCTCACCGTCCAGGCTCACAGCAGGATTGTATCCTACCGTAGCTTTCCGAGGGGTGTCAACCCAAGCGCCGCGCGCATGGTGCGCAGGCCAGCCTCTGCGGACCGCAGTTCGGTGGCCAGAAGCCCTCGAGCCTTGTCGATACGGAGCCCGCCGCGGAGCGGGCGGGGTGCCCGCTGATTCAGGGACGCACTGCTCACCGGCTGCAGGCAGGACGGATCGAGGTCGAACACTTGGCAAACCAGGCGGGCGAAGGTGTACCGGTCGACCACCGAAGCCCCGGCCACGTGAAAAAGGCCCAAAGCGTCGCGCTCAGCAAGCTCCACGCTCGCCATGGCCAGGTCTTCGTTATAGGTAGGGCTCGAAACCTGATCGAGGGGTACCTTCACTCCTTCCGCTGCCCGGCAGCGACGAAGAAGCTGGTACACAGAGTTTTTCCCCTGGCGCTCGGGACCGTACACCATCGCGGTCCGGATAACGATCGTGCGGCGGCTCTCGGCAAGGATCGCCTGCTCGCCCTCGAGCTTCGTCCGTCCGTAGACACTGAGAGGACGGGGTTGGGCGTTCTCGCCGTAGGGGCCACCACCACCATCGAAGACATACTCGGTCGAGTAGTAGACGCAGCCTGCTCCCCGAAGAGCAGCGGCGCGGGCTAGAGCCAGAGGCCCGGCAACGTTCACACGGGCTGCCTCATCGGGGTGATCCTCGCACCAATCCACGTGCGTCACACCGGCAGGACAGAAGATCCAATCCGGCCGGACCGTCCCGACCAGCTCCTCGACCGCCACGTGATCGGCGAGATCCAGCCGTACCGCTCCGGCTACGGGGAGTGTGACATACGTCCCGGTGACGACGTGACCTCTCGCCTGGAGAGCCTGAGCCAGAGCGCCCCCTACCTGCCCGGATAGGCCGATGACGAGAGCTCGCATTGATCTCAGAACCGGTGGCGCGCCTGGAGGGAATCGAACCCCCGACCCTCGGATTAGAAGTCCGATGCTCTATCCAGCTGAGCTACAGGCGCGACAACTATTTATAATACACTGGCGCTCCCGCCCCCAGCCACCGGTCAAGTTACGGGCTCCCGCCAGCCGGGTGATTGAGGGCCCATGAAACTTGACACTCTCCCGGTTCCCCGCCTAGACTGCTGCCAAGTCGTAGCACCTCTAACTCTCAGGAGGGCACAGGCCATCTCGCACGCCTACCAGGAAGTGCGGGAGGTGCTGGCGATGCTCGAGGAGGCCCGCCAGCGCCTCCAGTTGATAGAAGCGGCTCAGCGCCACCTCCGGGAGAACCTGGATGCCATCGCGGGCCGGCTCGTCGTCGCGGAAGCGGAACTCTCCGCCGCCACCCCTTCGTTGGCTCAATCGCCAGGCCAGAAGGCGGCGAAAGACGCCCCGGAAGCCCCGGCACAGTCCTAGCCACCGGCCCGGGAACGTTAGAGCCGGCCTGAAAGACGCCCCACACGGACCGCTAACACACCTATATTCGGCCTCTGAGTCTCCTGAGAATCGGAGGCCGCTGCCTCACTTCTCTTCGGCGTTGCCTGGCGTTTGCTGGTGGGGTGGCGGACCCTGACTGATTCCCTCTCGGAGCCCGGCCAGCGTCACGGGCTTCGCGATCACGAAATCAACCATTTCAACTCCTTCCGCCGAAGCTTCCGGAGTCCCGGTTATGAGCCCGACCCGGATGTGGGGCCACCGGCCCTTGACCGCCTTGACCACCTCCCAGCCGCTCATTTCCGGTATGCTCAGGTCGGTGAGCACCAGATCCACGGACTCCCCCGCCTCGAGCCGGGCCAGGCCCTCTCGCCCTCCCTCAGCCTGCAGGACCGTATGCCCCAGGGCGCCCAGCAGGTCAACCACGACCCGGCGGACCCGGTCTTCGTCCTCAATGACGAGGATCTTGAGCCTGCGCGGCGAACCCTGCGTCATCTCTCAGCCCTCACTGCGGGTACACCATCACCCTGCTCCACCTCGGCATCATCCGGCCGCACCTGCTGGTCAACATCCTCGCCGCCAGGAGCAGGGGACCCAACGGGATGCGAAACGCGGCCACAGAGCGTCCCAGTCCGAGGAAAGAGCGGCGCTCATCGATGCACCCATCGAACTCGCGTTCGGGGACGTCAATCAAGCGACTCCGCCAGCCATATCGAGCTGCGCTCGGACAGCAGGCTCGGGATCTCCAGCTCTCGGCCTGCTGGGACGAAGCTGCATGACGACTTCGCTCGTGAAGTGGGAGAGCCACTCGGCAATGGCGTCCCGCTCCCTGCGGTGGCGTTCGGCTTCGGTCCGGAGTTGACGCACCTCTTCGCGCAGCCGCTCGCATTCGCAGTCGATTGTCTCAAGGATCGCCCTGACCCGTTCGTTCTCGTCGATAAGCCCGCGCAGCCGCTCGCATTCGCGTTCTGCAGCTTCAGTCGCCTCCCTGACTCGGTCGTAATCGTTGAGGATCGCGACGACAGTCCCTAGCTCGCCCCGGCCCTCTCTGAGCCACCGGATCGCCTGTTGCCGCACTTCTCGGATCGCACGGTGAAAGTAAACGTCTGTCATGCTCCCTCCTCCTTGGCACGAGGCACCGCACTCCCTGCAGAGCTTCTGCGGCGGGCGATCGCGGTATTGCACTAAGCGCAGACAACTGCGACCGTCGTCCCGCATTCGGGTGCAAGATCCGGCGTCAGCCGTCCCGGCCTGGCACCCGGGACACCCCTTGCCGCGCCTCCACCGGCGCCGGTCTGGGCAAGGCGGCAAACGGCGCCCCCTAGCCTAGCCCGGGCACCCAGGAACGGTCAAGCAGGGTGTCGACAGTGTGTCTCGACAGCCCTCCTATGGGCGGCCTAGAGGACGGTTGAACCCTCGGTCCCTCGCTATCAACTCGTACTCCGGACCCTGCCACAGTTGCTTGACAAGGTGTCGCTGATGGTCGCGGTGCAGCGTTGTAGGTGGCCGTATTTATTAGCTTGCGCGGTTGGAATAACTTATGCAGCGGCAGATGCGGTGAGAATGGGCCTTGTCGGGTAGCGGAGATGTATGGATGTTCCACCAGATAACGTTCCAAGACGAACTGGCCCGATGCCTCTCCTGTGGCCGGGTCTTTGACTCAGTCCAAGAACTGCTTCGAGACCAAGAATGTGAGCGCCGCACCCGAATCGGCGAAGGCCAGCAGGTCCGTGGGGTCAGCTCCACAAATCGGGCGAGCCAAAACCGGGTTGCTCAACGCACGAGCGTTGCTCAAGGCGCAAGCGAGGGAACGAAGGCTCAGCTCCTATTCATCGTCGCGCGAGACAACTCTCGCCTCTACCGCTATCTGACGAAGCAGTTGTCCGGGGCGCAGGGCGTCCGGGTCATCCTAGAGCAGCGGCAGGGGGAGCGACGGCGGCGTTTCTCAGCGCACAGCCCAAAGCGGCGTAAGAGCCAGCGACGACGCCAGCCGATGAGTGAGGATGAACTCCGCTCCTACGGGTTTATCATCATCCACCAGCCGTAATGACCTTCGCCCAGGCTCCTTCCCCGCGCTCGTTGCGACTCCAGTGCCGTTCCAACTATTTGGGGCTATTTCTCCTGAGCCACAGGGTCAGCCGTTGCCGTAAGTACCGTTTGCCTTTTCCCGTCTTCACGGATCGCTCACGCCGCTTGGCGTCTGCTTCGCTCAGACCCGCTTCATAATAATAGAGCAGCCTCAGTGGGCGTCGATGGCGCGTGGACCTGACGCGTCCGGAGAGGGGCTCTGCCACCCGTGTCCTCAAATCTCCCGTCACACCCGTATACCACCGGCCATCTTCAGTGCTCTGCAAGACATAGGTGTAGTGCATAGGCTCATCAAGTTGGAACCGCACTAGCCTCGGCCACCTGCCTGAACGGGGTCACCGCGCCTACAAGGGAAAGAAAAGCCCCTCGGCGAATCACCAACTTACCGAGGGGTGCCACGCTCCTATCCGCTGAGCGGGAGGCGCGTCACGCGCTTTGTGGTCCATCACCACCAGTGCCACATCGCCGTGACCCGGGCCGCCAGCCCAACGCAGGCAGCCAGCGCGTAGGTCAGTAGCAGGAGGAGCCCCAGGATGCCGACCTTGCCGGCCGCCACCAAGGCGTCCGCCAACTGTGGGGCGCGACTACGGCCACGGGAGTGACCCAACTCCTCATCCCGCAGAGCCTCAAGCGCGGGCTCGACCTCGATCCTCTCTCGGAGCGCGTCCGATGACGAGACAAGCTCCGCGCCAGCCAGTGCGGAACTCTCCCGATGTCCCTTGGGAAGGTGGGCGGTCTTCCAGAAGGCAACAGGTAGGGTGGGGAGACTATTCGCGCGCAGACCCCGGGCAGGAGGTGTTCCGCCGTGGCTCTCGCCGTGCCGGAACCGTATCATAGCACCGCTCCCTCCTCCGCCTCTTGGCCCCCGTGCCGACATTCCCTATGACACAGGCAGTCAGCCTGATCGCGCTCGTTCCCCTCGTTCCCATGGAGGCCTCGAGACCCGCCTAGACCGATCTTTCCGCTACGCACCCCTCATCTCGACCTGGTCGGCACGTGATTGCGGACATGTCCGGTCTCCAATCAGCTGGTCGACGGAGAGGAACACTCGGCCACAGTCAAGGCACCGAGCCAGTTCCCCTTGGAATGTAATTCGGTGAAACATCGCCTCGCCCTTCCTCCCGGGCAACCCGGAGCTTCTTGCTACGCTAACTGTCCGTTCAGTGCATGAGCTGTGCCAACGGAAAAAGATCACGGACACAACGACTTGCGGTGCTGCACCGCTGCCAGGGGTGACAGTTTGTCAAGCAACTGCCAAATTGCGGCGGACGAACCAACCCGGTCAGGCAGCCCACTTTTTCAGCGCCTCGCTGGCGCCCTGGTAGGGGGGTCAGGCTGTGGGACTCACCCCTCGCTAGGCAAGCCCGCACACCCCGGATCGGCCCGAAAACGTGCCTGCAAACCCCCGAGCAACTTCATAGAGGTCCCCTGGGTCACGGTCTTGTCGCGGTGGACCCTCTCGCCGCCCCCGAAAGCGGCGCCTCTAAGAGGTGCCGCCGACAGACGCCCGGTCAGGCACGAGCGGTCCTCAACCAACCGTAGGCTGCTTGAACCATCCGCGCCTGGCGGATCGCGTCGTGGAGTGCGTGGTGCTTGATGCCGTCGCACGGGACGCTGTCAAGCACCGATTGCGGCACCAGGCTGAACAACGTCCGCGTGTCCCGGATGTTGGTCCATGACCATGGTCGATCTTCATCAAGCGCCCTGTACGCCGCGCCAAGGATTGGAACGTCGAAGGTGCTTCCGTGAGACCAGATGTAGTCGGAGCCTTTGTAAAAGTCCGAGAAGGCGGCGAGCGCCGCACGGAGCGGGAGCGGATCGGGGCGAAACAAGGCCTGGCGAGCCTCATCAGACTGTTCCATCCACCACTGAATCGTCCTGCCCTCCACCGAGAGCCCAGCGTCAAGACAAGACTGGATCATGATGTTGGTGTAGAATTCCTCGCCAAGGGTTTGGCCGTCTGCGTCGAACTTCAAGGCGCCGATGCTGACGATCACGACCCCCGGCTCTGCCCCGAGCGTCTCCAGATCGACCATCAGGTGGCTAGGCATCACTCCTCAAACGCCTCATCTGTAGCTGTCAGCCCCGGGGACGGTCCTCGACCTTCCCAACGGCTGACGAGCGGGTCGCCTTAGCCACGACAGAGGCGGCGAGCCGAGAGGAGCGCCCGAATAGCCGGTTTTGACCGCCGGTGGGATCTGTCGGCGAGACGACTCCTTCGCCCTACCGGCCTCCTGGTTGACGGGGGCGACGCCCACGTAACCTCCCGAGACTGGACACGGACAGAAGAGACGCTTGCCAAACGAGCTTCTGACTCTGGGGTCCTAGCCGACCGGGCCGCGCCGCCGATGCGAGGTGGTCTAATTAAGAGGCATCGGGTGGCTCCGCGCCGAAGTCCGCTCGGCCATCGGCTCAGGGATCTCCGGCTGCGCTTCCGTTCGCGGGTGGAGCCGGAGGAGCATATCGCCCATGACCCGGGCCAACGAGTCGGCAATCTCCTCTCGCTCCCGACGATAGCCCTCTCTCTCGGCGCGCAGCTGTCCGACCTCTTCGCGAAGCCGCTCACACTCGCGTTCGGCCATGTCAGCCTGATTTTGCAGACGGTCAGCTTCCTCCAGAAATGCGAGGAGCACGCCGATGAGCCGCTGACCCTCGTCGATCCACCGGTCGAAGAGTTCCCGCATCTCGCCAGTCACGACACCCATTCTGCCCGCTCCTTCCCACGCCATCACAGTTGGACGCCCCCCTTCGGCCGATCCGGCCCGGCTCAGCCAGAACCCTGGGAACCTCCGGTCTCAAGCCTGCTGGGGGCGAAGCCGCAAGAGCACTTCGTTCATGAAGTGGGAGAGCGACTCGGCAACCGCTTCCCGCTCCCTGCGGTGGCGCTCAGTTTCAGCCCGAAGCTCCCGCACCTCCTCGCGAAGCCGCTCGCTTTCGTGTTCACTGCTCTCCAGGTTCGCCTTGAGCCGCTCGTTTTCGTAGACAAACTCGCGGAGCCGTTCGCATTCCCGTTCAGCGGACTCAGCGACGTCCCTGAGTCTCTCGTAGTCATTGACAATTCCAAGCAGGTTGGCCAGCTGCTGCTGACCATCCTCGATCCACCGACCGGCCCGCTCCCGCACGTCCACCGCCGTTGCAACGCTTACCATGCTCATTCCTCCTTTGCGCGAAGTTGTTCTGTCTTCACGTGCCGATTCCGAACCGCTCGGCAAGAGCCGCCCCTCCTGCCTCCCATCCGAGCCCACCTGCGTCCGCAGAGTCGGTCGCAGGCCTTTCCACATCTCCTCAATGGCCCTTCGAATGCCGCCCACCGCAGAGTGCCCTTTGACTAGCCTGGCGACCTCTCTTTCGGGAAACGGGACGGACCGAAAAATGTGTGAGGTGTTGTCCGACGAGGTTGTCGAGCCCTATGCTGTTCACCGATTCCTCTCATCCGTCACAATCGCGTATACCCCAAGATCTTGCGACCTGTCAAGTTATTAACGCTATCAGTAGACGTCGGGGTGACATGCCACCCAACGAGCGATCTCTCCGCCCCTCCCCGGCATCTCGCGGGATCTCCGGAATTGGAGCGCGGGTCGGCTCCGCCGACTGGTTCGATGCGCGCCGGAGGGAGTACCTGACCGGAGAAGCTGCGGATGCGAGAGCGTAGCCTCCGTCCTTCCAGCTCTCGATTTCAGCGGGAAACCCCGAGAGCGGGCACCCGATCTCATCCGGAGAGGCAAGCCCGCGAGCAGGAAAGGATGGTCGGGGTGAGAGGATTTGAACCTCCGACCCCCTGCGCCCAAGGCAGGTGCGCTACCAGGCTGCGCCACACCCCGAAACCGCAAGCCGGAGTATATCTTGCAAGAGGGCGACGGTTCAAGCTTAGCCGCCACTTTCGCGCCAGGCAAAGAGAAGCTCCCGAGCCACCGCTAGCGCACGCCCCCGATGGCTGACTTTGCCCTTCACCTCGGGAGGCAGCTCCGCAAAGGTCCGACTCAGAGGCGGGTAGAAGAAGATCGAATCATAGCCGAAGCCGCCCGCCCCCCGGGGCTCGGGAGCGATCAACCCCTCGACGACCCCCTCGACCACCCGCTCCCGACCCCAGGGGTCGGCCAGAGCGATCACACAGCGGAAGCGTGCGGACCGGCCTTCCGAAGGAACCTCCCGGAGGGCTTGAAGGAGCCGGGCACAGCGCTCCTCGTCGCTGAGGCCCTCGCCGCCGTAGCGCGAAGAGCGCACCCCGGGCTGGCCTCCGAGCGCGTCAACCTCCAGCCCCGAGTCGTCGGCGAGGGCCAGGCCCCCGGTAAGGCGGACAGTGGTCCGGGCCTTCACCAGGGCGTTGGCGGCGTAGGAAAGCTCTCCTTCGGGGGGGAGATGAGCCCCAGGGAACGCGGCCAGGGGAGACACCTCGACCGGGACATCCCCGAGGAGGCACGTGAGTTCCCGCGCCTTCGCCGGGTTCAGCGTCGCCAGCACGAGGCGAGGCTTAGAGACTGAAGATCTGTTCGCCACGGGCCTCAAGGGCCCGGCGCTGTAAGGCCACGAGCTGCGAAATCCCCGACCCTGCCATGGCGAGCATCTCCTCGAGACGCTCGCGACCGAAGGGGACCTGCTCCGCAGTCCCCTGGATCTCCACAAACTGTCCGGTCCCGGTCATTACCACGTTCATATCCACTTCGGCAGCGGAGTCCTCCACGTAGTCCAAGTCCACCATCGCTACACCGCCGACGACCCCCACGCTGACAGCCGCCACGCAGTCGCGGATCGGCAGGCCCGGCAGCATTCCTGCTTGCGCCAGCTTGGCGAAGGCATCGGCGAGGGCCACGAACCCTCCGGTGATCGAAGCGGTCCGGGTCCCTCCGTCGGCCTGGATGACGTCACAGTCCACCCAGAACGTGCGCTCCCCAAGCTTGGCCATCTCCCCCACCGCCCTGAGCGAGCGCCCCACCAGCCGCTGGATCTCCTGAGACCGGCCGCCCACCCGGGAGGTCTCCCGTGGCGTGCGGGTTAACGTCGAGCGGGGCAGCATCCCATACTCAGCCGTGACCCACCCCTGGCCCTGCCCTTTGAGAAACGGTGGGACCTTCTCGTCCACAGAAGCAACGCAGATCACCTTGGTCTCCCCAAACTCGACCAGCACCGACCCTTCGGCGTGACGGATGAAGTTCCGGGTCAGCCTCACGGGCCGGAGCTGGTCCGGCCTGCGCCCGTCGTGCCGCATCACTCCCGTCCCCCACCCACAGAGGCCTTCATTTTCCGATCATAGCGGCGCTTGTACGCGGCCAGGCCGGTATAGATGGCCCTCGCCACCCGCTCGCGATAGGAGGAGCTCATGAGCTTCCGCTCCTCCCGCTTGTTGGTGAGAAACCCGATCTCCACCAGGATCGCAGGCATGGCTGCACCACCCAGGACATAGAAGCCCGCCTGCTTCACCCCCCGGTTCCCGATCTTGAGGGAGCGCGTCATAGAGTCCAGCACGGTCTCGGCCAGGCGGCTTGATTCTTCCATGAACTCGGACTGGGCCAGGTCCCAGAGGATCGTCTTCAGAGCGTCGAGCTGGTCCCCGGAGGCGTGGGCGTCGAGCTGGATGCCTCGGTTCTCCAGAGCCGCCAACTGACGGGCCTCGTCGTCGGTGGCCTCCGAAGAGAGGAAATACACCTCCACGCCCCTCGAGGCTGAGGCTCGGTGGGCGTTGGCGTGGATCGAGATGAACAAGTCGGCATCCTGAGCGTTGGCAAAGGTGGTGCGATCCCGAAGCGGCATGGAGACATCGTCCGTGCGGGTCAGGGCCACGTTGATCCCCAGCTCCTCTTCGACCATGCGGGCCAGCCGCCTAGCGACATCCAGGACGACGTCCTTTTCCATGATCCCGCTGGGGCCCACGGCACCGACCTCGTCCCCCCCGTGCCCCGGATCTACTACGATCAACCGGAGCGTCTGGGACACGGACGGCTCTGTTTCGGATCTGGCTTCCCGGCCCCGGTAGAGATCAAGCACGAGGCGGAAGGGCTCCTCGAGCACGAGCACCCTGGTCTCGCGGGGCGCTGCCTCAAGGTCGACGATAAGGACCGGTCCCGCCTCGCGCCGCTCGAGCCGAAGCCGGTGAACCAGGCCGTCGGCGACCTCTTCAACCCGGGCGGCTTCAACGAAGAGCCCAGAGAGCACGACCCCGAGCGCCTTCCGCCCCGGGGAGGCATTCATGGCGTAACGAAACCGCCCGCTCGCTTCGAGCACGACCCGTGTGAAGGACGGATAGGAGCGAAACCGGAGATCTACCAACGTGGGGTCTCCGGCTACGGACGTCGGGCCGGGCTTGGCGGGTGGCGGAGCCTTGACGACGACAGTCACGCGGGGAAGAATCCGAGGGAGGAGGCGAGTCACAAACTCTTCGGGGACCACCCAGTCACCCCTCCGCACCCGAGGCGGCGCCGAGAGCTGGACTGGCGCGGCGTGGACGAGCGCCCGGGACCGATCCTTGGTGAGTCGAACCGTCTGCTCGCCGACCTTGAAAATCGCCTTGGAGGTCTTAGCACCCCAGCGAGGCTTCACCTTGAGGAGGCGGGCGAGCAGATTCAGCGAGACATAGCGCACCCCCTCCTCTGTCACGATCACGGGAAGCCGGCCGCGCTCCTGCCCGTCAACCTTGAGAAGCAAGGTCCGGGCCTGCGCGGGCGCACAGGCCAGGCCCAGCACGAGACCACTCAGGATCCAGCCCAGCAGGACTCTCCGCATGGTTTATTCACCTCTACAGAGTGGAACGTATTCTAGCACCGCCATTCCCCCTCGAGAAACTTCCCTCGACGACGCCGATAATACGACCGCTCCTCCGCGGCGTGCGGTTCGAGAAGGCCGCTCAAATGAAATCGGGGCTCGCGAGACCGAGCCCCGACTGAGTGTGGTGGAGGCGGCGGGAATCGAACCCGCGTCCGGAAACCCTCAGCGTCAGGCTTCTACATCCGTAGCCGGTATTTTCAGTCTCGCCACCCGGTACTCCTGCCGGCAGGATCACCAAGCCGCCAGCCTCAAAAAATCTCGCCCTTCACCGTGAGGCGCAGGTCAGGGCCAGCCACCAGTCTCTGACGCCCCAATTCCGGATCCCGATGGCTCGACCCGGCGGGACGCTGGCCGTCTTAAGCGGCCAGGGCTAGCTGTGTGTCGGCAGCTATAACCGTCCTCTCGGTTTTACGAGGGGAGAGGACCTCGAGATGCCACCTGAGCCTCGCTGATCCCCGTCGAAACCGGTCGCCCCCTCCTTTCTTGAACCCTCTCCTCAGGAGACCCCGCGGAGACGGCCTCGAAGAGCCTTGTCGATCTCCCGTCGGGCCTCACGCTCGCGGATTGTCCGCCGCTTGTCGTGGAGCTTCTTGCCCCTGGCGAGACCCAGCTCCAGCTTGGCCCGCCCCCTGTCTGTAAAGTATAAACGAAGGGGGATCAGGGTCAACCCGCGCTCCATGGTCTTGCCCAGAAGGCGATTGATCTCTTTCCTGGAGAGGAGGAGTTTCCGCTTGCGGTCCGGGACGTGATTGGCATCGGTCCCGTGGTGGTAAGGGCTGATATGGCACCCCACGAGCCAGATCTCGTTGCCTTCGACCCGGCCATAACTGTCCTTGAGGTTCGCCTTCCTCTCGCGAAGAGACTTCACCTCTGTCCCGCGGAGCACCAGCCCGGCCTCGTAGGTCTCCAGGATCTCGTAGTCGTGCCGAGCCCGCCGATTGGTGGCTACCACGCCTTCCCGAGCCGTCCGGTCCCCTTGACTTCGAGCCATCGAAGTGTAGTATGGTGAAATTTGCTCAGCCGAAGTGGCGGAATTGGCAGACGCGCTAGATTCAGGGTCTAGTGCCCGCAAGGGTGTCGGGGTTCGAGTCCCCGCTTCGGCACCAGCACCACCTTAGCCCTTCTATCACAGGCAGTTGGAAAAGGCAACTCTCTCTATTCGCGCCAACCCGCAACGACCTCACGAGGTGGACAACGACGTCCGCCAGCATCGAGCAACCGGTTGCTCTCCTCTCGACCCGAAAACCCCTCGAGCACTCCGAGGCACACTATCATGCCAGCCGCGTCACGGGAGGCGAGCGCGCACAAAGAATGCCTCTGAACATGGGTGGTTGCCTTGGGGCATCCCACCTTGACAGTCTCCGGGTCAGCTACACCTTAACCTCGACGGGCCCGAGCGTAGCAGCGTGAACCGGATCATCCTCATCCGCTGCCTCGACGGGCTGACCGTACTCCTACTCGGCCTCCTGATCGCAGTTGTCGTCACCGGTGGGTGGACTGTCCCGGTCGGACCCTGGCAGTTTCGCCTCACGCGACCAGAAGACGCGTTCCTTGCCATGCTCCCCGCGCTCGCCTTGCGGTGGGGGCTCCGGCCTCCGGTGCTTCCCCCCGCCCCACCCCGGTGGACCCTGGCCGGGGGCGTCGCCGCATACACGGCAATCTTCTCATTTATCACCGTCACCAACCACTACGTGCTCCACAGCGGCTTTGACCTCGGTTACTACGTTCAACTCCTCTGGAACCTCGTGGAGGGGCACGGGCCGCGGGTGAGCCTTCCAGAAATGCATGCCTGGGGGGACCACTTCTCGCCGATTCTCTACCTGTTCATGCCACTGTTCGCCCTCTTTCCCGGCGCGGTCTGCCTTTTGATAGCTCAGTCGGCGGCGCTCGCGCTCGGAGCGCCGGTCGTGTTCGCCCTCGCGCGCCGGTGGCTCGGCGATGACAGGAAAGCCCTCGCACTCGCCGGCCTCTACCTGCTCAACCCCTCTGTGCACGGAATCAACCTGAAAGACTTCCACCCGCAAGCACTAGCCATTCCGCTGCTGCTCGCTGCGATACTCGCCTTTGAGAGCCACCGCCCGGTTTGGTTCATGTTCAGCGTAGTGTTGACGCTCGGCACCCGCGAGGACGCCGGGCTAGCCATCCTCGGGCTCGGCCTGTGGCTCGGCCTGGCTCGGCGCCGCTGGCTATGGGGGTTGGGGGTTGGGGCCCTGGGGCTCGCCTGGCTATTCTTCATGACCTGGTGGCTCATCCCGTTCTTCCGCGAAGCCCCGTACCCGCACCTGGGGCGCTTTGCACACCTGGGCGGCTCACTAGGTGAAATCCTGCTGGCTCTGCTCCGGCAACCGCTGGCTCCCCTCGCAGCTCTCGCAAACGGCGATCGGTTCATCTACCTTCTGGCCCTGCTCGCACCCCTGGGGTTCCTGCCGCTCCTCAGGCCGCTTGACCTCATCCCCGCCCTTCCCACCCTCGTGGTCAACCTACTCAGCTCCGACCCGCTGCTCGTGCATCATCGCTGGCAGTACGTCGCCTACATTGTCCCCTTCGTCTTCGCGGCGGCCATCGGGGGATTGGGACGGCTAGGCCAACGGCCTGGAACGCTGAAGCCAGGCCGGGCGGTGAGGTTGAGCTCCAGGCGCGCACTCGGCCTCGCTCTTGTGCTGAGCCTGGCCCTCACCTCGCGCACTCTGAACTACTTCGGCGTGGCCAGGTGGGCGCTCGCAGACTGGCAGCGAGCCGTCTACCGGTTGATGGCACGGGTCCCTCCGGGCACGGGAGTGTCGACTCACATCAACTTCATTCCCCACCTTGCGCTGCGCTCCAAGGTCTTTGTTTTCCCGGTAGGCCTCAAGCGGAGCGACTATGTGCTGCTCTACGCGCGGGGGCACGATTCGGACGAGGTCGTCGTGCGTGAGGGGAACACGGTGAGCATCCAGGCCGGGAAGGTCATCCGCCGATATGCGGTGGTAACCGAGGAGGCCAGCTACCTGCTTCTCAGACGCCTCCCCGCCGGGACGATCCGCTGACGAACAGCCGGGGCGAGATCGCTATGCGCCCCGCCGGTCAGGTGGAGTTCCGCGCGGCTGGCTCCCGCGCCACTCCTCACCGAAAGGGGGCGACAACCCAAGGCGAGTCAGCGCTCGGGCAAGGGTGTGCACAACGAGGTCGTCAATCCCCTTGGGTCGGTGGTAGAAGGCCGGCATAGGAGGGAGCACGACCGCCCCCATTTCCGCCAGCGCCAGCAGGCAGCGGAGATGCCCCACGTGAAGCGGTGTCTCTCGCACCAGGAGGATGAGCGGTCGTCCCTCCTTGAGCGTCACATCTGCAGCTCGGGCCACGAGTGAGTCGGACCGGCAATAGGCCACGGCTCCGGCTGTCTTGATGCTGCACGGCGCGATGACCATCCCCTCGGTCCTGAAGGACCCCGAGGCCAGGGCCGCACCGAGGTCTCTGTTGTCGTAGACCCGGTGGGCTAGGGCCTCCACGTCCTTCACCGCGTGATCGGTCTCCTCCACGATGGTGCGCTTGCCGAAAGAGGAGATCACCAGGTGAGTTTCGAACTCCGGGAACTCCCTGAGAAGCTCGAGCAGGCGGATCCCGTAGATGGCGCCGCTGGCACCGGTGATGCCGACAACGACCCGCTGGGGTGGGGTCACCCGACGGCTCCCGGGGGACTACAGGCGGAAACGCCTCTTGAAGACCTCTTCCCGGGTCTTCTGGTAGAGCACCTCCCATTCCCGGCTCCCCTCCACAAGCGGACGAGAGTAGGAGGAAAGGATGCGTCGCACCTCCACGTCGACGGACTCCTCGAACCTGGTCTCATCGGTCAGCGTGCGGACCACCTCGGTGCGCAGATCCTCGACCTCCCGAAGCCTCACGCCTTCGGTCGCCAAAACCTCGGCCACGATCTGGTCTGCCAGACGGAAGATCCGCTCTCGGCTCATCCGCCTCAGAGAATAAACCCCCGCTCCCTGGCGAGCTTGCCCTTGACCATGGAGAAGAGACGGCCGTAGTCCACCGCGGTGTCCTTGATGGCGCTGGTGTGTTCTCGGAGGATCTGGTGCGCCTCGGCATCCAGACGCTCCTCCGCCAGGAGGTTTTCCAGGAGCACCTTCCGGACCGCCGTCAGGATTTTCGCTCCATCCTTGGTCTCCACCAACTTCTTGATCTCAAGCCGTTTCACCACGGCCTCGGCCATCCTGTCAGCGATCACCTCACGTCGAGACATGGTCTTTAGAAACTAACCGCTCGGCTCTAACTGGCTGAAAGCCTACACGTGGGTCCGGGAGGTGTCAAGGAAAACCCGCGAGAAATCACGCTGATAGCCTGTTAGGCCTCCGGGAGCGTGACGGTGAAGCGGCTTCCCCTCCCGGGCCGGCTCTCCACCCGGACCGCCCCCCCGTGGGCCTCGACCAGCGACTTCACCAGGGCCAGTCCAATCCCGAGGCCTCGGGTCCCGGCCGTGTCCCGGTGTGGGAGGCGGTGATACTTGTCGAAGATGCGTGGAAGGCCTTCAGGAGAGATTCCGACCCCATGGTCTTCCACTTCCAGTTCCACCATGCCGGGGTCGTCGATGGAGCGGGTAGCCCTGAGATACACGGCCCCGCCCCGAGGCGAGTACTTGATAGCGTTGGAGAGGAGGTTCTTGACTACCCGGTCGACCGCGTCACCGTCGGCGAGGACCCGGGGGAGGTCGAGAGACCCTTCCACCCGCACCTCGTGATTCGGGCTCTGGACACCGAAGAGCTCAGCGTTCGCGAGGAGCAGCGGACCCAGCTCGAGCGGGGTCAGGTTGAGCGAGCGCCCGCCGGCGCTTTCGATCCGGGAGAGATCCAACAGGTCCTCTACGATCCGGCCGAGCCGCTCGACCTCGCAAAGGATGTAGCCGAGAAACTGCCGCTGTCGCTCAGGGGCGAGAGCGCGAGTCAGCAGCAGCTCACTGAAGCCCCGGAGCGAGGTGAGTGGAGTCCGGAGCTCGTGGGAGACGGTGGAGAGGAAGTCGGACTTGATCCGATCAAGCTGCCGAAGCCTCCGGGTCGCGGCCTCTACCCGCTCCTCCAGCTCCGCGGTGAACCGGCGTTGGCGAAGGGCAAGCGCGGCGTTCTCGACCCCCAACGCAAGATGGAGTCCGAGAGCCTCGAGGGCCCTCCGCTCGGCCCGGGGAATCTCACCGATCCGCTCCACGATCAGAACTCCAAGCGGTCCCTCCCGACCTTGAAGCGGCAGTATCAAGGCGCGCGAGACCCGGCCGGCAGCAAGGCCATCGCCCCCGAGCCGTGGATCACCGAGCAAATCTGAAATGAAGAGGCTGGTCCGCCGGCTCCAGATCCACGCGGCGACGGCCCTCGGCTCGAGCTCCACCTCGGCCACCTCGGGAGAGCTCTCCCCCCAAGCCCGCGCAGCCCGTGGGGCAGCGCCGTCAAGGGCCACCACGAGCGTGACCCGGTGGGCCCCGAACAGCCGCCGCATCTGCTCGACGCCCTCCTTCAGGCGCTCATCCAGCGAGGCAGTGCCGGCCCACGTCCGTCGAAGGGCCAGGAGCGTCTGGTAGCGCTTCGACCGGAGACGTGCCTGGCTCACCAAGGCGCCGACTAGCGGGCCAACCCCGACAAGCCAGCCCATCGTGATCACGCCTTCAAGCGTCTCTCCGGTGAGGCCTTCCCGCTCGATGGCAGGCAGAACGAAGGGGGCATAGAGCAAGAGCGCGAGAAGGCTCGCCAGCACGCCTCCCCGATGGCCGAAGCAGAGCGCTGCCCAGAGCGCCAGGGCCAGATACCCATACCGAAGCCGGGAGGCGGGGCCTGCGTCCTGCCAGAGCAGCCACGCCGTGAGGCCCCCGAAGAAGAGCAGAATGAGGACGGCTGAGCTGCCGCGCCCTGACCCCCCCATCACTCACCGGAGCTGGAGAGCCCGGTACGCGCTGAAGAAAGACAACGAGGCGACCGCCGAGGGAAAGAGGCTTCCCGAACGTGCAGCGAGAGCACAGCCGGCCAGGCTAAGCAGCACGAGGTAAAAAACCGCCCCCGCAGTGACCTCAAGCGTCCGCGGAAGGGAAGGGTCGGCCAGGTAGCGCAGGAGAAACACTCCCATCGATTGGATCGCTCCCGGCCAGAATCCCCGGCGGCGGAGCCAGGCGTTGAAGAGCGTGCCACGAATGAACAGCTCGGCCGAAAGCACGTTGGCACCGGCGTCGTAGGCGAACGCAGCAAGCAGAGGTCCGACGGGAGTGAGCCGCACCGGATAGCCGAAGGTCCGTGAGGCGGAGAACAGCAGGTGGGCGCCAAGAAACAGACCGATCGCGGCGCCGAGAAGCAGCGCACGGAGATCGTCGGGGCGGGACCAGCCAAGTCGCCTGAGATGGCCGTGGCGCCACCCGAGCCCCGCGACAATCAGCGGTGGAACCAGATAAGCCAGGCTCCCCCACGGGCTCAGCTGATACAAGGCTCCGGCCAGAAGCAGAGAGCCGGTGAGGAGAGTGGTGGGGCCGCGCCAACCCCCAGCGCCGCCGCAGGCCGCAGCGAGCGCTGCAGCAAGGAGGCCACCATGAAAGCCCGCCACCACCAGCGGCCGCGTCGCCTGACGCGGTACGAGTTCCAGGGCCTCAGCCCCCACCCCCGCGGCGAGCAGGAGGGCGAAAGGCCAGAGAGCGAAAACCGGAATCGGCAACACCGACCTCCGTCCTCGTCTCAGAGGATCAAAAGGCTGGCTTAGGAGATCCATCGAGCAGAAGGGCACAGAGGGTCAACACCAGCGTGGCATCCAGGGTGTGCCCGGCCGCCGCCTCAAGCACCCGCACCGCCTCGGTGTGGGGCAGCCGCTGCCGGTATGGCCGGTCGGAGGTGAGGGCATCGTAGACATCCGCCGCGCCCACGATTCGAGCTCCGAGCGGAATGGCCTCTCCCGCCAACCGATCGGGATAGCCACTCCCGTCCATTCGCTCGTGGTGGTGGCGGATGATCAGCGCCCCGGCGGCGAAGAAATCGAGGGGGGCCACGATCTGCGCGCCGATGACCGGGTGCTGCTGCATGAGTTGCCGCTCCGCCTCGGTCAGAGACCGGGGCTTCGTAAGGACCGATTCGGGGACCCCAATTTTCCCCAGATCGTGGAGCAGACCGGCCTGGGCCACCACGTGAGCCGACGGGAGAGAGAAGCCGCGGGCGAGCGCCAGCCGGCGGGCCAGGCGTGAGACCCGCTCAGAGTGGCCGCGAGTATAGAAATCCTTGGCCTCCAGGGCATTCGCCAGGCCGAGGAGGCTCTGGAAGATTGCTCGCTGGAGTCCCGTGTGGAGCGTGTTCAGATCCCGAGCGTAGCGGAGAGACTGTCGGTAAGCCGACTGAAGCCGGCGGTACGCCTGCGCGAGGTCGTTCTCTCTCGCTCGCGCCGCCCCGTAGAGGGCTTTGAGATCGCGGGCGTAGAGCAGCGCCTGAGAGCGCTCTACCCTCCCAGCCACAACGGCCCCTCTGGCAGCAGTGCTTGGACCAGGGAGAGAAGCTTGAGCGGTGAGAATGGCTTCGTCAGGTACTCATCGGCCCCGACCGCCCACCCGCGTGCCCGATCAACCTCCTGCCCTGAAGCCGTAAGCATGACGATCTTGGCCCGTCCGAGCTCCGGATCCTGGCGGAAATGCCGGCAGACCTCGAACCCGTCCAGCCGGGGCATCTGGACGTCGAGGAAAATGAGGTCCGGGAGCTCGGCCCGGGCCACGGCCAGAGCCTCCGCTCCGTCGGCAGCCTCCACCACCCTGAGACGCTCGTCCTCCAGCGTAAATCGCACGAGCTCCACGATCTGCGGCTCGTCGTCGACGATGAGCACGGTGGCCATGGCAAAATCCCTCCCCGAACTGCGGATGAGGGCGCAATTGGCATGCCAGGGGCTAGGCTTCGCAGGCTCAAGGGGATAGCCGGCGTGGGGCGGCTGGCGCTGCACGCCCGGATGTGCAGTAACGGGAGAGGGCTGCACGCTCAGGTGTGCAGCAGAGGCTCGGCTTCAGCGCTGACCGGCTGAGATCGAGGCGGGGATGGCACCCAGGCGGCTAGGGCCGGGCCGCCACCTGAAGGCGGGTGAGGGCGCGCCTCATGGCGGCGAGGGCGCGCTGATAGTCGACCTCCCCTTGCGTCCTGCCTCCGAGCCGGCGCTCGGCCCGCTCCAGGGCCCGCCGCGCGCGTTCCCGATCGATCTCCTCGGGGCGCTCCGCGGTCTCGGCCAGGATGATGACTCGGTCGCCCGTGACCTCAGCGAAGCCGCCGGCCACAGCCAGACGCTGCTCGACCCCTGCCCGACGGTAGCTCACCTCCCCGCTCCCCAGAGTCGTCAGGAACAAGGCGTGGCCGGGCCACACGCCGAAGTACCCGTCCGTACCAGGCGCACCCACCTCCTCCACCTCCTCGGAGACCACCAGGCGGGTGGGAGTGGCCAGCTCGAAGAAGAGTGTGGCCTCGGCCATGAGCGGCTACCCTCCGCCGCGGAGCACACGGGCCTTGTCCTGAGCCTCCTCGATCGTCCCCACCATGTAGAAGGCCTGCTCCGGGAGGTCGTCGTGCTTTCCCTCGACGATTTCCGAAAACCCCTTCACGGTGTCCTTGATCGAGACGTACTTCCCCGCCGCTCCGGTGAACGCTTCGGCCACAAAGAACGGCTGGGAGAGAAATCGCTGGATCTTCCGGGCCCGAGCCACGATGAGTTTGTCCTCGTCGGAGAGCTCCTCCATGCCGAGAATGGCGATGATGTCCTGGAGATCCTTGTAGCGCTGAAGAATCTGCTGGACAGCTCGGGCCGCCTGGTAATGCTCCTCGCCGATCACCCGGGGATCGAGGATCCGTGAGGTCGAGGCCAGCGGATCCACTGCGGGGTACAGCCCGAGCTCCGCGATCTGTCTGGACAGCACCGTGGTGGCGTCGAGGTGAGCGAATGTGGTGGCCGGCGCCGGGTCGGTGATATCGTCAGCGGGGACGTAGATCGCCTGAACAGAAGTGATCGACCCGCGTTTGGTCGAGGCGATCCGTTCCTGCAGCTCCCCCATCTCGGTCCCCAGGGTCGGCTGGTAGCCCACCGCCGAGGGCATGCGCCCGAGGAGGGCGGAGACCTCGGAGCCCGCCTGGGTGAACCGGAAGATGTTATCGATGAACAGGAGCACATCCTGTCCTTCTTCGTCGCGGAAGTACTCGGCGGCGGTGAGGGCTGTGAGCCCGACGCGCAAGCGGGCGCCGGGCGGCTCGGTCATCTGGCCGTACACCAGGGCGGTCTTCTCAAGGACGCCTGATTCCTTCATCTCCAGCCAGAGATCGTTCCCCTCGCGGGTCCGCTCCCCTACCCCGCCGAAGACGGAGATCCCGCCATGGTGCTTGGCGATGTTGTGGATCAGCTCCATGATGATCACGGTCTTGCCAACCCCCGCTCCACCGAAGAGGCCAGTCTTGCCCCCGCGCGTATAGGGCTCGAGGAGATCGATAACCTTGACCCCCGTCTCCAGCATCTGGACCTTGGTCTCCTGCTCTTCGAAGGAGGGCGCCTCGCGGTGGATCGGGTAGAGCTTTTGAGTCTTCACCGGCCCCAGCTTGTCCACGGGCTCGCCGATGATGTTCAAGATCCGCCCGAGCGTTTCCTTCCCCACCGGGACGGAGATCGGAGAGCCGGTGTCCACGACCCGCGTGCCGCGGGTGAGGCCGTCAGTGCCGGCCATGGCCACCGCGCGCACTTGGTTCTCTCCCAGGTGGTTGGCGACCTCCAGGACCAGCCGCTGAGAGTAGGAGAAGATGTCTTTGACCTCGACCCCCGGAACCTCCAGGGCGCTATAGATGGCCGGGAGCTTCCCGGGCTCGAACTCGACGTCCACCACCGGGCCGATGACCTGAACGATCTTCCCTTCGTTCATCGAATACTCCTTGTCCCTGACTGTGAGCTCGCGCCGGGCCTCAGGCCTCGGCTGACTGTCTCAGGGCCTCAGCCCCGCCGACGATATCCAGGAGCTCCTTGGTGATCCGCTCCTGGCGGGCCTTGTTGTACTGGAGGGTCAGAAGGTCGATCATCTCCTGGGCGTTTCTGGTCGCCGCATCCATGGCCGTCATCCGCGCCCCGTACTCTCCCGCCAGAGACTCCATGAGCGCTCGGTAGACCTGCGTGGTGATGTGCTTCGGCAAGAGCGCGGCAAGAATCTCATCCGGCGCGGGCTCGAAAAGATAGTCGGCGGCCGGCGCGTCCGGCGCCCCGGAGCGGGGCTCGACCGGGAGCAGCTGCTTCCGCACCACCCGCTGGACCGTCACCGAACGGAACTCGTTGTAGATCAGATAGACCTCGTCTACTCCATCGGCCGCGTAGCTGGCGATGAGACCGTTCGCCAGCTCCTGGGCGTGGGAGTGCGCCAGACGATCGAAGAATCCCATCATGGAGGATTTCACCGCCCAGGGACGACGCCGATAGTAGTCCCGAGCTTTCCGCCCCACCACCACCAGGCTCACCGAGAGCTGCGCAGACTGCTGGATGAACTCGAGCGACCGGCGAAGCACGTTGGAGTTGAACGCCCCGCAGAGCCCTTTGTCGCCCGTGATGATCACGACCATCCGGCTCCCGGTCTCCCGGCGGGCCAGGAGTGGATGCCGATCGGGGTCCGTCCAAAGGGCAAGGTTCCCCAGGAGCTCGCCCATCCTCTCCGCATACGGCCGGGCCTGCAGAATCCGGTCCTGAGCGCGCCGGAGCTTGGCCGCAGCCACCAGCTTCATCGCGCGCGTGATCTTCTGGGTGGATTGGACGGAACGGATCCGCCGCCGGATGTCCCGCAGCGTGGCCATAGACCACCTCGGAGGGGGGCTATGCCCCCCTTCCGAACCTCCCCCCTGCCGTTGCGCGGGCAAAGCCCGCGCCCGAGCGAAGACCACTCACCCCTGACATCTTCGCGATGTTGAGCGAGAGTGCACGTGCACTGGGTCTACAGGGGTTAGGCAGTCTTGATGCCCTTGGCTTGGACGAACTCCGCTTTGGCCTCGGTGATAGCCGTCTCCATCGCCTGGCGGAGCCCGTCCGAGAGCTCCAACTTCTCTCTGATCTCAGCGTAGATCTGAGGGTGCCGCCGCTCCACGAAGGCGTGGAGGAACTCTTCGAAAGGCCTGACCGCATCCACGGGGAGGTCATCCAGGCGCCCCTGGGTCCCCGCGTAGATGATCAGAATCTGCTGCCCGACGGGAAGCGGCGCAAACTGCCCCTGCTTCAACACCTCGACCATTCGCTGGCCTCGAGCCAGCTGTTGCTGCGTGGCCGTGTCCAGCTCCGAGCCGAATTGGGCGAAGGCGGCCAGCTCCCGATACTGGGCGAGGTCAAGACGAAGTTTGCCCGCCACTTGCCGCATGGCCTTTATCTGAGCATTGCCGCCGACGCGAGAGACCGAAAGCCCCACGTTGACGGCGGGCCGAACCCCGCCGTAGAAGAGATCGGTCTCCAGGTAGATCTGGCCGTCGGTGATGGAGATCACGTTGGTCGGGATATACGCCGAGACATCGCCAAGCTGGGTCTCGATGATCGGCAGCGCGGTCAGCGAGCCGCCGCCCAGCTCGTCGTTGAGCTTGGCGGCCCGCTCCAGGAGCCGCGAGTGGAGATAGAACACGTCGCCTGGGTAGGCCTCGCGGCCGGGCGGCCGACGGAGGAGAAGCGAGAGCTGCCGGTAAGCCTGGGCGTGCTTGGAGAGGTCGTCGTAGATGCACAGAGCGTGGCGCCCCGAGTCGCGGAAGTGCTCACCCATCGCGCAGGCTGCATAGGGAGCGATGTACTGGAGCGGGGCAGGCTCGGAGGCCGTGGCGGCGATCACTGTCGTATACTCCATCGCGCCGGCGTCCTCAAGGGCCTTCACCACCTGGGCCACAGTGGAGCGCTTCTGCCCAATGGCGACGTAGAAGCAGTACACCCCCTGCCCCTTCTGGTTGATGATCGTGTCAATCACGATGGCGGTTTTCCCCGTCTGCCGGTCCCCGATGATCAGCTCGCGCTGGCCCCGGCCTATGGGGATCATCGAGTCGATCGCCTTGAGCCCGGTCTGCAGCGGCTCCTTGACGGGACGGCGATCCACCACGCCCGCGGCGTAGCGCTCGATAGGACGCCTCTCCTGCGCCTGAATCGGTCCCTTGCCGTCAACGGGCTGGCCCAGGGCGTTCACCACCCGACCGATCAACGCCTCCCCCACGGGCACCTCCGCGATTCGGCGGGTGCGCGTGACCGGGTCGCCCTCCTTGACCAGCGTGGATTCGCCCAGGAGCACGGCCCCGACGCTGTCTTGCTCGAGGTTCAAAACCACGCCGAAGACCTCCCCGGGAAACTCGAGCAGCTCGCCAGCCATGGCATGCTCCAGGCCGTAGATCCGGGCGATCCCATCCCCCACCTCGATGACGCGCCCGATCTCCTTGAGGTCGACCGCGGGTTCGTAGCCCTGAAGCTGGCGCTTGATAATCTCGCTGATCTCTTCTGCCCTGATCATCCCTACCCCCTTGCCAGCCGTTCGCGGAGCCGGGCGAGCTGTGCCTCCAGGCTTGCGTCCAGAACGAGGCTCCCGACGTGGGCCACAAAGCCGCCCAGCAGCGTGTCGTCCACCACCGACTCCACCAGAACGTGTTTCCCGATCCTCCGACCGAGCTCGGCCCCCAGCGCCCTCCGTTCCTCCTCATTCAACGCAACGGAACTCCGCACCGTCGCGCGAGCTCGGCCGAGCGCCTCATCCGCCAGCTGCTGGTAGACCTGAACGATCTCCGGAAGATGATCGACGCGTCCCCGCACGGCCAGAAGCCCGAGGAAATCCCTCACGAGCGCCGAACTATCGAGGCGACGGGCGACCTCCCCAACCACTGCCCGTTTGAGCTCCCCCTCGACCCACGGCCGGAGCAGCAGCTCGACAAGGTCCCGGTGCGCAAAGATGGTCTGACAGGCTTGCTCGAGCTCTTTCCCGACCGGTTCGATCGCGCCGGCCTCGGAAGCCAGGACTAAGAGCGGCCTCACATAGCGTTTGGCCGTCGCCTCCCGTCGCTTCATCGGAGCCGCTCGAGCTGCGCAATGGACTCCCGGACGATGCGCTGGTGATCCTCTCCGCGGAAGCTTTTCCTCACCAGTCGCTCGGCCACGGCGACGGCCAGCCCACCGACCTCGCGGCGAAGCTCCTGCTTGGCCCGACGGACATCCCGCTCAATCTCGGCGCGGGCCACCTCGACGATGCGCACGGCCTCCCCCCGGGCCGCTTCCACAACTCTCTGCCGTTCCTCCGCCGCCTCCCGCAGGGCGGTCTCACGGATGGCGTGAGCCTCGGTGTGGGCGGCCTCGAGCTTGGCGCGGTACTCCTCTGCGAGCCGCTGCGCCTCGGCCCGGGCCGCCTCCGCCTCATCGAGCGACTTCCGGATCGTCTGGGTGCGCTCCTCCATCTTGGCCATGAACGGCCGATACAGGAGCCGCCAGAGGAGGAAGAGGAGCAGGAGGAAATTAACGGCCTGGACGATGAGAGACTTATCGAGGTTGATGAACCCTCCTTCCGCGGCCTGTGCGGACGCCGGGAGCAACAGAAGGCAGAGAACAAGACCGGCTCGCGTCACCCCCATACGCAGGAGTCTCCTTTGGTGAGGTTTTGTGAAAAAAGGAGCAAGCGAAGGCTCTCAACGTGTATCACGAGGGAACAAAACCTGTCAAGCCGCGCCGATGATTCCGCCGCCCACCACCAAGTCATCCTGGTAGAAAACCACCGACTGCCCCGGGGTGATCGCCCGCTGCGGGGTGTCGAAGCTCACTTCCACCCGGTCACGCCCGAGCGGCCTGAGCGTTGCCGCAGCCGGGAGGTGGCGATGACGGATCTTCGCAAACACGCCGAGCTCCTCCCCCAGGTGGTCGAACGGAATGAAGTTCACAGAAGTCGCGACCAGTCGGGCATGCTCGAGCTCCCCCCCCTCGCCAACGACCAGGGTGTTGCGTGCCGAGTCGACGGAGAGGACATACAGGGGACGATCAGAGCAAAGCCCGAGGTTTCGCCGCTGGCCTACGGTGTAGGCTGCCAACCCCTGGTGCGTCCCGAGCACCCGCCCCTGCCGGTCCTCGATCGGACCGGGAACAAACGCCTCAGGGATGCGGCGACGGAGAAACTCTCGGTAGTCGCCGTCGGGGATAAAGCAGATCTCCTGACTTTCAGGCTTGTCAGCGACGGGGAGCCGGAGAGCCCGCGCCTTCGCTCTGACCTCTTCCTTCGTCAACTCGCCCACGGGAAAGCGTGCCGCGGCCAGCTGCGATTGCCGCAAGGGCCACAGAAAATCTGACTGATCCTTCCGGGGATCCTTCCCCTTGAAAAGCAGGTGCCTTCCGGTGAGAGGATCCCGGGTAATCCGGGCGTAGTGGCCTGTGGCCACAGCCGTGGCCTCCCAAGCCAGGGCCCGGCCGAGCAACGTGCCGAACTTCACCTCCCGGTTACAGACGACGCACGGGCTGGGCGTCCTTCCCGCCAGGTACTCCCCGGCGAAGTCCGCGATCACTGTTCGATCGAACTCCCTCTCATGATTGAGCAGGTAGTACGGGATGGCGAGCCGGCGCGCCACCTGCCGCGCATCCTCCACGGTTTCGGGCGAACAGCAACTCCCGAAGCGCTCCCGGGGGTTCTCGGGCTCGCGCCAGGGCCAGACGCGGAGCGTCACCCCCACGACTTCATGCCCCTGCTCCACCAGCAGCGCGGCGGCCACGGAGGAGTCCACCCCTCCGCTCATGCCTACCACGATCCGCTCCGCTCCGTTGCGCCCCACGCTCCTAGATCTCCCGCCCCACGATGAGCTCCACGAGCCTGTCGAGCTCCTCGCGCGAGGCAAAGCCCAGCTCGATCCGGCCCCGCCGCTCGTTGCCGACGATCCTGACCCGCGTGGCGAGGGCTTCGCGCAGGCGCTCCTCCAACCCCGCAAGCTCAGCGGAGCGGCGAGGCGCCCGCTGCCGTCCCCGCCGGACTCCCTGCTCGGTAGTCCTCACCGACCACGATTGAGCCAGAATCTCCTCTCTGAGCTTCAGCTGATCTTCGCCGGAGGTCAAGGCGAGAAGCGCCCGCGCGTGGCCCATGGTCAACCGGCCCTCCTTGAGATCGCTCTGGATCGCCGGAGGCAGTTTGAGCAGCCGGAGGCAGTTGGCGACTGAGCTCCGATCCTTTCCCATTCGCTGACCGAGCTCCTCCTGAGTCCACCCAAACTCGAGGAGAAGCCGCTGGTAGGCCTCGGCCTCTTCAATTGGGTTCAAATCGTCTCTGAGAAGGTTTTCCACCAGGGCGAGTTCGAGGCTCTCGGCATCAGTCCCCTCACGGATCACCGCAGGGATAGTCCGGAGCCCGACCATCTTGGCAGCTCGCCAACGGCGCTCGCCAACAACCATCTGGTACCCTTCGCCCCGGCGGCGGACAACTATGGGCTGGAGCACCCCCGACCGTTGGATGGAAGCAGCAAGTTCTTGTAAGCTATCGGAACTAAAGGCTTTTCTTGGTTGATGCGCGCTTGGTGTGATGGCCTCCAGGGGTATTTCTCTCAGGGCTGCCTCCTCGCCGAGTTCCACAGGCAGGAGAGCGTCAAGTCCGCGGCCCAACCCCCGCTTGATCATGAGCAAGCACCTCCTTGGTTAGCTCCAGGTATGCGATTGCGCCTGTTGAGCGCAGATCGTGAGCGATGACGGGCTTTCCGTGGCTTGGAGCTTCAGAAACACGGATGTTCCGAGGAATAAGGGTCTCAAAAAGCTGAGCGCCAAAGTGCTGCTGAACTTCGGCCCTGACCTGTCCCGCCAGGCTCGTCCGGCCGTCAAACATTGTTAACAGAATCCCCTCGACTCTAAGCGAGGGGTTCAGACGATCTCTTACTGCCCGGACCGTCTTGGTGAGCTGGGCCAACCCGTCCAGGGCGTAATACTCGCACTGAAGGGGGATCAATACGGAATCAGCTGCAGCCAACGCGTTGATGGTCAACAAGCTGAGCGAGGGGGGGCAATCAACGATCACAAACCCGAACTCACCAGCCAGCGGAGCTAGTCCATCTTTGAGACGACCTTCCCGATGGGGCATCGAAACCAGCTCGACCTCCGCCCCAACCAGATCGGGCTCGGATGGCAGAAGCGATAGATAAGGAAGACCGGTTGGCCTCACGGCTCGAGCCATTGGCTCCCTCCCCAGCAATGCCGGGTAAATCGTCAAGAAATCCCCGTGCTTAGATACCCCCAACCCAGTTGTCGCGTTGCTTTGAGGATCGAGGTCAACCAGCATGGTTGAGCGTTCAGCCAGAGCCAACCCTGCGGCCAGGTTTATGGCGGTAGTGGTCTTCCCGACCCCGCCCTTCTGATTCACGACTGCAATCATCCGTCCCATGAGCCACTCGCACCAGATGTTCCACGTGGAACATCAGGTTGGCGTTTCACGTGGAACATTGTCTCAGACAAAACGTCAAATCAATGCGTTTTTTCAACAACGAAGAAGTACCGGAGGCGGGGGCCTAACGGGGATGGTACGGTCACCCAGCTTCCTACGTTTGAAGGAGGCCCCGTCCACTTCTCAACGGGAGGGCCGGAGGCCACAAAGACCCCTCCCTTTCTGAGAAACCTCATCACAAGAGGGACGAGGGCCTCGGGTCGGCTCACGGCCCGGCTCACCACAGCGTCGTAGCGGGCCTCGAGCTCGGGATGCTCGGCGAGTAGCCGGCCTGCCTTGCCGTGGAGCACCTCCGTGTGATCAAGAGCGAGCTCCCTCACTACTGTTGAAAGGAATGCGCTCCGGCGCCGGCGAGCATCGACCAAGGCAACTTCCAGCTCAGACTCGACAACCTTCAGCGGAATCCCCGGAATCCCGACTCCGGAGCCCAGGTCCATAAGTCGAACCCGCCTTGGAGGCAAAAACTGGCGAAACAGGAGGGAATCCAGGAAAAGCTTTTGGACTATCGCAACTGGCTCTCGGTAGGCCGTGAAGGAGTAGATCCGGTTCCACTGGAGAAGAAGCTCGAGATAACGAGTGAAGGCGGCGAGCTCTTGTTCGCGAGGGGGGCGGTGAAGCAGGGCCTGGAGCCCAGTGGAAAGAAGTCGGTCGGGACTCTCCCTGGCCAAGGCCCAGCCAGAATTCGCGTCAGGCCCCTGAAAGACGCCTCACATAACACCCGACAGATGACGGCAGGTCGGCCACTGAATACCTTTTAACAAGCTGAAATTACTGTGATTATTTCTAGCCTTCCCGACCGGCAGGGGAAATGGCCAGCCGTCTCAGGGCCCCTTCGCCGACGCTCGCCGTCTTGACTCTCTGATCGCGCTCCAGGGCGAGATGGACCGTCCGACGGTCAATGGCGGACATCGGCTCCAGGGTCACGGGCTCGCCGGTAAATTTGACCTTCTCGGCCAGGCGCAGTGCCAGCTGCTCAAGCTGCTGGCGCCGGCGCTCCCGGTATTGCTCCACGTCGAGTTGTACCTGAACGCGCTCGCCGAGCCGACGACCGAGGATCCGCCCGACAAGGAACTGAAGCGCGTCCAGGGTCTGGCCGTGCTTGCCGATCAGAAGGCCTGAGTCCTGGCCGACCAGCTCGAGGCGGAGCAGCTCCTGGCCCTCGTACGCCCTGACCCGGGCCGCGATTCCCATTGCGACCAGGAGGTCTTCAAGGGTGCGACGTGCAGAGATAAGGCGCTCGCCTGCGGGCATCACCGTGAGCCGCACCCGCGCTTGGCGACCCCCTAACCCGAGAAACCCCTTTGCGCCCTCCTCCAACACCTCGACGAGGACGTGCTCCCGCTGGATGGCCAGCTTCCCGAGCCCCGCCTCCACGGCCTCTTCCGGGGTCCTACCGACTTCCTCAACTTCGGTCATGTCCGCCGCGCCTCCTTAGCCAGCTTGCCGAAGCTCTTTCCGGGGCTTCGCCGGAAGATTGATGTAGCGCTGTTGCACAATCTGCAGGACATTGGAGACGAACCAGTAGAGGACCAGCCCGGAAGGAAGCTTCAAGAACATAAACGTGAAGACCACGGGCATCATGAGCATAATCTTCGCCTGACGCGGATCGCCCGTGACCGGCATCATCTTCTGCTGGATAAACATCGAGCCACCCATAAGAATCGGCAGCACATAGGTGGGGTCCCGCTGGGCAAGGTCGCAGATCCACAGATCCACTCCGAACAGCCTGCCGAAGCAGAGAAACGCCGCGTTTTGGAGCTCTACCGCGAGTGAGAAGACGAGGTAGAGCGAGTAGAAGATCGGAATCTGGATCACCATCGGCAGGCATCCACCCAGAGGGTTGACTCCGTGCTTCCTGTAGAGCGCCATCGTCTCCTGCTGAAGCCGCTGCGCGTCCTTTTGGTGCTTCGCTCGGAGCGCGTTGATCTGGGGCTGGAGCGCCTGCATGGCCTTCATCGAGCCCATGCTCTTCAGCGTGAGCGGATAGAAGAGCACTTTGGTGATCACGGTGAGCAGGATGATAGCCACCCCGTAGTTGGGGATATACCGGTAGAAGAAGTTCATCAGCCAGAGGAGCGGGATCGCGATCCACTGCATGCGCAGGAAGGGAATTTTCAGGAGGGTCCCGAAATGGATGGTCTGCTCGAGGCCAACGCCAAGAGCCTTGAGCCGATCATACTCCTTGGGCCCGACATAGAGCAGGACTCGCCCCTCCCACGCCTGCCCGGGGGCCAGCGGGGGCGGGGATGCCCTGAGCCCGATCTCTACGGCGCCGGTACCATTCCGAGCGATGGCCAACGTGAAGCCGGGGCTCTCAGGGATCATAGCCGCGACGTACCACTCGCTTTCGAGGCCGACCCACTGTCCATCCGTCGAGGCCTCCACCGCATCCTCGAGCGCCTCGCGATGCACGCCATCCCGATCGAGCCAGACTACCCTGGTGGGGCGCTGCCCCTGGAAGCGTTCGACCTCACCCTCCGGCCACTTCTCGAGGGCGGCCCACGGGAGCAGGAGTTCCACGGCCTGCGGGACCGTGTGCCGGTTTTCGACTCTGATGTGAACCTCCACCCGGTAGTCATCAGCGTGAAATTCCAGCTCTTCCGAGACCCTGAGCCCGAACGCGTCCTGCCCGGCCAGCCTGACCAGGCCCCGAGGCTGCTCCGCTCCCAGCCGGATGCTGCTCGCGCTGACCTGCTGGAAACCCAGGACCTCACCCTGGCCCCCGGCTCTCCACACAGTCAACCCCTTGGACCCCAGGACGCCGGGTACCACCAGCGGTTTCTCGCCGCGGTAATGGAGCACCCACTCCAGCACTCTACCCCCGTCACTCGCCAAGACTCCCCGATAGAGGGGGGTCTGCACTACCACTCGCCGCTGGGGGATCGGCTCTGACGTTGACAGTTTGGCGGGGAGGGGAAGACGAGTCGGGACCGGGGAGGGAGGGGCAGTCTGCGGCTCACCGACGGGTTCCGCCGGTGGAGAGGGGGGCGGGACGGGGGCGAAAAGCGCCTGGTAGAGCACCAGCAGGCCGACCATTAGGATGGCGGCCAGGATCGCTCGTTTTTCCATCATGTTGTGGCGTCTTTAAGCCGGGGTCCCGCGCGCCCGGGGCGGAGGCGGATCGAACCCCCCAGGCCGAAAGGGGTGACAACGACCGAACCGCTTGAGCGCTAGCCAGACACCTCGACCGGGTCCGTGCAGGAGTAGCGCCTGCCGCGCATATTCGGAGCACGTTGGCTCGTAGCGACAGGCACGGGGAAGCATCGGGGAGAGGAGCAGCTGGTATCCCCGTAAGAGCCAAGCCGCTCCGAGGGCAATGGCGCTCAGGGTTCGTGGGCCCCCTTCTCGCACCGGCCTACAGCTCTGAAGGCTGATCGCATCTCTCGAAGGAGAACCCCAAACGGCTCTCGAACCGCCGGTTCCCGTGCCACGCACACCAGCTGGACTCTCGACGGGAGCGCCTGGCGGCTCCTTCGATACGCCTCGCGGAGCCGGCGACGGGCGCGGTTTCGACGCACCGCACCCCGAACCTGACGGCTAACCGCGAATCCGATGCGCCGCGGGTCATCATTCAGGCGCCAGAGAACCACCAGCGAAGGCCGCTCTGTCCGCCTCCGATCCTGGAAGACCGCACGGAACTCCCCTGGGCGTCGAAGCCTCTCGCTTCGCGGGAGGCCTCCTGTGACCAGTCGTTTCGACATTGGGGGGTCGCTAGACCGTAAGCCGTTTTCTTCCCTTGGCCCGGCGACGCCTCAGGACCTCGCGTCCTTCCCTCGTGCGCATGCGCACCAGGAACCCGTGGGTTCGCTTTCGCTTGCGCTGCCTCGGCTGATAAGTCCGCTTCATCCCGCGGCTATCGCTCAGTCGTAAACGGGCTCGTCCTCACAAACCGATTCAGTTTACCGACACGAACCGAAGCAGTCAAGGCGCCGGCAGCTCCGAGACGGTTCTGTGGAGATGACCGACTGCTGAAAAGGTGGTTGCCCTGCCCTCGGGCGCTATGGTATCGTACGCGACAGTCTCTCCTCGGCAGGGCCGTGGTGCACACTCTTCCACCGCTTCTAGCGGGAGTACCTACTTCGAGACGTTATCGGGTTCCACGACGGGCAAGAGGTCTTTTCTCGATGAGTCGCTGCCCTGCCGGAGATTTTCTAGCCTTTTCAGCAACTTCAACTTATCCACAAATGTGGATAAGTGTGTGTGTAACTGCGTCGTAGGAGCACACCCATGGAGATCTGGTCTCGCCTGCTTGCTTCGCTCGAAAGGAAGTTGCCCGCTGTCGTTCTCGATACCTGGGTGCGTCCGAGCCGCCTGATCTCGCTGGAAAGGGACCACATTCAGATTGCCGTTCCCAATAGCTTCTCTCGAGACTATATCGTCGAGCACTACCTCGACGCGATTCAAGCTGCCGCCCGCGAGTGCCTGGGTGGCGAGCCCCGGATCACCGTGTTGGTAGACCGTCCGCCAGCCGGAGCTTCCGCGCGCTCTCGAGCGGCCGGCCCTCCACCCGAGACTCCCACCTCCCTGCCTGGGCTCACGCCCCGCTACACCTTTGAGACGTTCGTTGTCGGCTCCTCGAATCAGTTTGCGCGGGCGGCCTGCCAGGCGGTCGCTGAGCAGCCGAGCACCGCTTACAACCCGTTGTTCATTTACGGCGGTGTCGGTTTGGGGAAAACCCACCTCCTCCATGCAGTAGGCCATCAGCTTCATCGCCTCCACTCACATCTCAGGATTCTCTACCTTCCTTCCGAGCGCTTTACCAACGACCTCATCAACGCGATTCGCTACGATCGCACAGCGGAGTTCCGCGCGAAATACCGAACTATCGACCTTCTCCTCATCGACGACATTCAGTTCATCTCGGGCAAAGAACGCACCCAGGAGGAGTGGTTTCATACCTTCAACGAGCTCTATAACTCCCACAAGCAGCTCGTTATTTCCAGCGATTGCTCGCCTAAGGAGATCCCTGAGATTGAGGAGCGGCTCCGATCTCGGTTTGAGTGGGGACTGATCGCCGACATCCAGCCGCCCGATTTCGAGACTCGAGTCGCGATCCTCAAGAAAAAGGCGGAGGTGGAGCGTGTCCGTCTCTCCGATGACGTCGCGTACCTCATTGCGAACCGGATCAAGTCCAACATTCGAGAGCTGGAAGGATCCCTCACCCGCATGATCGCCTTCTGCGCCTTAACCGGGCGTGACATGACGGTGGACCTTGCCCAAGACGTCCTCTCAGATCTCTGGGGCGATGACAAGAAAGTCATCACGGTCGAGCAAATCCAGCGCCAGGTCTCGGACTTCTTCGGCGTCAAACCTTCGGACCTCAAGGCCAGGAACCGCACCCGAGCCATTGCCTTCCCGCGCCAGGTGGCGATGTATCTCTCCCGCCAACTCACCCATGCCTCTCTTATCGAGGTCGGACGCGCCTTCGGGGGAAAAGATCACACCACGGTCCTTCATGCTGTGGACAAGATCCAAGGTCTCCTCCAGGAAGACGCAAAGCTTCAGAAGACAATCGACACCTTGATTCAAGGTATCACCTTGTAATCCACAGTGATGCACGTGCTATCCACACTTTCCTTCACAGCTTGCCGGTAAGCTTCTCTCTTTGGTATGAACGCACTCGACAGTGTCCCCACTATTGCCCGGAGTACTCCCACTATTATGACTTCTTACTTAGTTACTGACTAAGTAAAGAGAAGAGTAGGAGGATGCCTATGCAAATCCAGCTTGACCGAGACACGTTTCTCCGAGGGCTCCAAATGGTGCAAAACATCGTTGAGCCCCGACAAACCCTGCCTATCTTAGCCAATGTCCTACTGGAAGCGACCGAGGATTCGGTTAGACTGACGACCACGGATCTCGAGCTCGGAGCTCGGGTCTCGGTTCCCGCCGAAGTGAGATCCCAGGGGGTAATCACACTCTCTGCGCGGAAGTTAATGGAGATCGTGAAGGAGCTTCCGCCCGCACACCTCTCGATTGAAAGTGAGGAGCAGTCGAGGCTTTCGCTTCGATGCGAGGGGGTCGCCTATAGGCTAGCCACATTAGCCGCTGACGAGTTCCCGGCGGTGATCTCCGGTGAACCGCTAGCGGAGATTTCCCTGGATACGAAACTGCTTCGGGAAATGCTCGCGCAGACGAGCTTCGCAATTTCGCACGACGAAAGCCGTTATGCTCTAAATGGCCTCCTATTCTCACTCCAACCAGGGGAGCTCCGTCTCATAGCGACTGACGGTCACCGCCTCGCTATGGCGAGCCGACGAGTGCCGGGCGGGGCAGAGACAAGTAGTGGGATCGTGCCTCGGAAGGCGGTCCACGAGGTGGCACGCGTGCTCGGGGCAGGGGACCAAGTCCAGATTGGACTAGCCGAAAACCAATTTCTACTCCGCATGCCCAACTTCCTACTAACGGCACGCCTGATCGAAGGGCAGTTTCCGAACTACACACAGGTAATCCCAAGAGAGCAGCCAAGACGCCTCGTGCTGTCCCGAACAGCCCTTGTGGCGGCGCTTCGACGCGTCTCACTCCTCTCCGAGGAGCGCACAAGACCGATCAAGCTCTCCCTTGTCAGTGGGAGCTTGAAAGTGAGCGCCTCGAGCTCGGAACTCGGAGAGGCGGAGGAGACACTCCGGGTGGAGGACTCCGGGGAGGAGCTTACGATCGGGTTTAATTCCCGCTACTTACTCGATGCACTGAATCCGCTGGAAACGGACCAGGTCGTATTCGAGCTGAAGGATGGCCTGAGCCCCGGAGTGCTCAAAAGCTTTGGAGAGGAGGCGTATCTCTGTGTTATAATGCCTATGAGGATTTAGCTCACGATGGGAGTTAGATAGGGTGGGTAGCCGATGGGGTCGTCCCCGTGACCCCCACACCGAGTGCCTTAGCAGCCCCGGCCAGCCGCTAGTTCCAGCGCCCCGCACCCTGATCAGCCTTCCCATCACGTCGGGAAACCCAGGTCCTCACCTGCCACCGAAGCGCGCACAAGGCTAAGCAAGGGGGGTGGTGCGCGCGGTGGCGAGGACCATCGCGGAAATCGCATGAGCGATAGCTACACGGCCAGCGACATCAAGGTGTTGGAAGGGCTCGAGGCTGTGCGGAAGCGCCCGGCCATGTACATCGGCGACACCGCGAGCTACGGGCTTCACCACCTCGTCTATGAAGTCGTGGATAACTCGGTGGACGAAGCCATGGCCGCCTCCTGTGACAATATCCGACTCGTCCTGCATTCCGATGGGTCCTGTTCAGTCGGGGACAACGGCCGGGGTATCCCGGTAGACGTCCACGAGACCACGGGACGTCCTGCGGCAGAGGTCGTCCTTACAACGCTGCATGCCGGGGGAAAGTTCGAGCACTCCGTCTACAAGGTCTCAGGCGGCCTCCACGGGGTGGGGGTGTCGGTGGTGAACGCACTCTCCGAATGGCTGGAGCTGGAGGTGCGCCGAGGCGGCACGATCTATACGCAGCGGTACGAGCGGGGCGAGCCGGTCGGCGATCTCGCCCCGGGCGAGAGGACCACAAAGCACGGAACTATCATCCGGTTCAAGCCAGATCCCGAGATCTTCGAGGAGACGACATTCTCCTTCGATATTCTCTCTCACCGGCTGCGCGAGATGGCCTTCCTGAACCGGGGACTCAAGATCACGATCGAGGACGAGCGGGACGAGCGGAAGCACGCCTTCCATTACAGCGGCGGGATCATCGAGTTCGTCAAGCACATCAATCAGAACAAGACCCCGATCCATCCCAAGGTGCTCTTCTTCGAGGGATCGAGGAACGGCACGCAGGTGGAGGTCGCGCTCCAGTACAATGACGGGTATCAGGAGAGCGTCTTCACCTTCGCGAACAACATCAACACGCGCGAAGGGGGGACCCACTTGACGGGGTTCCGCGCCGCGCTGACCCGCACGATCGGGGCCTATGCTCAGGCCAACGGCTACCTGAAGACCTTCAAGGGCGGGATCACGGGAGAGGATGTCCGGGAGGGGTTGACCGCGGTCATCTCGGTTCGCGTCCCCGAACCGCAGTTCGAAGGGCAGACCAAGGCCCGGCTCGGGAACAGCGAGGTGAGAGGGTTGGTGGAGTCGATCGTGAACGACAAGCTGGCGGCGACCTTCGAGCAGGAGCCGCCCACCGCCCGGCGGATCACCGAGAAGTGCGTCCGCGCCGCGCAGGCTCGGGAGGCGGCCAGGAAGGCTCGGGAACTCACCCGGAAGAAGGGGCTCGACGACGAGACACTCTCGGGGAAGCTGGCCGACTGTTCCGAGCGGGACCCGGCCAGTCGCGAGCTGTTTCTCGTCGAGGGTGACTCGGCTGGCGGATCGGCCAAGCAGGGGCGGGACCGGCGAACTCAGGCGGTCCTCCCGCTCCGAGGCAAGATCATCAACGCGGAGAAGGCGCGGTACGACAAGGTGCTCTCCCACCAGGAGATCCGGCTTCTGATCTCTGCGCTGGGAACGGGCATCGGCCCCGAAGAGTTCGACGTCGGCAAGCTTCGCTACCACAAGATCATTCTGATGACTGACGCTGACGTCGACGGGGCCCACATCCGGACCCTCCTCCTTACCTTCTTCTTCCGCCACATGCTTCCGGTCATCGACCAGGGCTACCTCTACATCGCCCAGCCGCCGCTTTTCAAGGCGAAGAAGGGGCGGGTAGAGCGATACCTGATGAATGGCCGGGAACTCGAGGAGTTCCTGCTCGCCAGCTGGGTTGAGAAGGCGAGCGTGAAAGTGCCCGGAAAGTCGGAGTCCCTCAGGGGCGAGGCGCTGCTGAAGGCGCTCAGGCAGGCATTGGAGTTCAAGCACCTTTTCCAGAAGTTCGTCAAGCGCGGGCTGCCGGCGCGCGTTGTGGAAGGCTTGCTTCAGGCCAAGTTCAGAGCGACCAGGCGCGCGGTAGGGCCCGAGGAACTCGGGGCGGCCATCGAGCGCGTCGTGGCGGAGCTGGGGCTGCGCAATTTCAGCGTTCAAGTCCGGGAGACTGACATCGGTGACGGAGCCACAATCGAAATTTCCGGAGACCTGCCCGGTCATATCAGCCTTGAGAACCTGAAGTCTCCCGACTACCAGCTTCTCTACGAGCTGCACGAGAAGATTCTGCCGTTCCACGAAGGCCCCTGCCTGGTGGTGGACGACGGGGACAAGGAAACGGCGATCAGGACGCTGGATGACATGGTCGAGACGGTCTTCGCCTTAGCCAGAGAAGGGACTTCCATGCAGCGCTACAAGGGGCTCGGCGAGATGAATCCGGAGCAGCTCTGGCAGACCACGATGAATCCCGAGACCCGCACCCTTCTGAAGGTCAACACGGACGATGCCGTGGCCGCCGATCAGATGTTCACGGTTCTCATGGGCGATGCCGTCGAGCCCCGCCGCGAGTTCATCGAACGAAACGCCCTCGACGCAGTGAATATCGATATCTAGCCTGCCCGTCGAATGTCCCCAGAGCGTCAGGTTCCCGTCCCGATCGAAGAGGAGATGCGGCGGTCCTACCTGGACTACGCCATGTCCGTCATCATCGGGCGGGCGTTGCCAGACATCCGCGATGGCCTCAAACCTGTCCAGCGCCGGGTGCTCTACGCCATGCAGGAGCTGGGCCTGGCATGGAACCGGCCGTACAAGAAGGCCGCCCGCGTGGTGGGGGAGGTCCTGGGCAAGTACCACCCTCACGGCGATGCCCCGGTGTACGAGGCCCTGGTTCGGATGGTCCAGGAGTTCACCCTCCGCTACCCCCTCGTGGACGGGCAGGGGAACTTCGGCTCCGTGGATGGCGATCCGCCGGCGGCGATGCGCTATACCGAGGTGCGACTGGCAAAGATCTCCCACGAGATGCTGGCAGACATCGACAAGGAGACGGTCGAGTTTGCGCCCAACTTCGACGATTCCCTCCAGGAACCTGTCGTCCTTCCCACCAGGCTCCCGAACCTTCTGGTGAATGGCTCCTCGGGCATCGCTGTGGGCATGGCCACGAACATTCCACCCCACAACTTGGGGGAAGTGGTGGATGGGCTCGTGGTGCTCATCGACAACCCGGAAGCCTCCATCGCGGACCTCATGAAAGTTGTCCGGGGGCCGGATTTCCCGACTCATGGGTACATCTACGGAACCGGCGGGATTCGGGAGGCCTACGCCACGGGGCGCGGCGTGATCACGATGCGCGCCAAGGCCCATGTCGAGAAGATACGGGGAGGGCGGGAGGCTGCGGTGATCACGGAGCTTCCCTATCAGGTGAACAAGGCTTCGCTGATCGAGAAGATCGCCGAGCTCAGTCGCGACAAGAAGGTCGAGGGGATCTCGGAGGTGCGCGACGAGTCGAATCGGGACGGTATCCGGGTCGTCCTGGAGCTCTCCCGGGGGGAGATCCCTCAGATCGTCCTGAACCAGCTCTACAAGCACACCGCGCTCCAGTCGACCTTCGGAGTCAACATGGTGGCGCTGGTAGACCGTCGCCCTCAGCTGGTGACCCTCAAGGAGATGCTGGAGGCTTTTATCCGCTTCCGGCGCGAGGTGGTGACCCGCCGGGCTCGCTACGACCTGGCTCGCGCCGAGCACCGCGCGCACGTTCTCGAGGGGCTGCGGAGGGCGGTCGAGCAGATCGACCTGGTGATCCGCCTCATCCGGGGCGCCCAGCACCCCGAGGCCGCCCGCGACGCCCTGATGCAGCGGCTCGAGCTGACGGAGACTCAGGCGAAGGCGATTCTCGACATGCGGCTCCAGCGGCTGACTCAGCTGGAGCGCCAGAAGATCGCCGAGGAGCACGAACAGACGCTTGTGGAGATCGCCGACCTCAGAGATATCCTCGCCTCCGAGACCCGACTCATGGGGATCATCAAGGGCGAGCTGGTAGTGCTGAAAGCGGAGTACGGTGACGAGCGCCGGACCGAGCTCCTCACGGAGACCTCGGAGTTCACCATCGAGGATCTGATCGCCGACGAGGAGATGGCGGTCACGATCACCCGGTCGGGCTATATCAAGCGCACTCACGTGGACCTCTATCGGAGCCAACGCCGGGGCGGCAAGGGCGTCACCGGAATGGAGACGAGGGAAGAGGACCTGGTTACGGATCTCTTCGTCGCCACGACGCACTCCTCGCTTCTCTTCTTCACCAACCTCGGCAAGGTCCATTGGCTCAAGGTGCACGAGATCTCGGAAGGGGCGCGGCACTCGCGGGGCAAAGCTGTGGTGAACCTCCTGCAGCTGGCCGACGGGGAGCGCGTCGCCACCTGCGTGCCGGTCCGCGACTTCGAGGCGGGCCACATCTTCTTCATCACCAAGCAGGGGACAGTTAAGAAAACCGAGCTCCAGGCGTTCTCGCGACCGATGCGCGGGGGGATTCGAGCCATTACGCTGGAAGGCGGTGATGAAGTGATCGCCGCGCTTCGCACTGATGGCCAGCGCGAGGTCGTGCTGTCGACCCGACAAGGAATGCTCATCCGGTTCTCGGAGGAGGATGTGCGTTCCATGGGGCGCGCAGCCACCGGGGTCAAGGGAATCGAGCTAGAGGGAGGCGACCACGTGATCGCCGCTACCGTGGTTGACAATGGGGCCTCGATCCTGACGGTCACGGAGCGAGGCTACGGCAAGCAGACCCCGCTCCAGGAGTACCGGCTCCAGGGTCGGGGAGGAAAGGGGATTATCGACATCAGGACCGGGGGGCGCAACGGCGCCGTGGTGGGGATGGCCCAGGTCTGGCAGGGCGACGATATCCTGATGGTGACGACCAAGGGGAAGGTGATCCGCTTCCCGGCCGCCGAGGTCTCCTCGCAGGGGCGTAATACCTGGGGCGTCAGGGTCATCGATCTGGACCCCGACGATCACGTCGGGAGCCTGACCCGGCTGGTCGGGGAGCAGGAATCGTAGGCCGGCCCGCGGGGTTGATCAAGGCCGCTCCGGCGGCCTATTTTTGTTCCAACGCCCGCCACTCGAGGGGGAGGGGAGGGGAGCCGTGCTGAGCCTTAAGCTCATCCGCGAGAGCCCGGGTGAGGTTGAACGGGCGCTCCAGGCGCGCGCGCGGGAGCTCTCGCTCAAGGCCGTCCTGGAGGCCGACACGGAGAGGCGGCGGCTGCTCAGAGACGTGGAGACCCTCAAGGCCGTTCGGAACCGCGCCTCGGAGGCGATCGGCCGGGCCAAGCGCCGCGGGGAGGATCCCGTGGATGAGGTCTCCCGGATGCGGGAGGTCGGGGAGCGGATCAAGGCCCTGGACGCCGAGCTCAAGGTGGTGGACGACCAGATCCAAACCCGCCTGCTCCAGATCCCGAACCTTCCACACCCGAGCGTTCCGTCGGGCGGGGCCGAGCAGAACCGGGAAATCCGGCGATGGGGCGAGCCCCGTCGGTTTGCTTTCGAGCCTAAGCCTCACTGGGAGCTCGGCGAGCGCCTCGGCCTCCTGGATTTTGCTCGGGCGAGCAGGATGGCCAAGTCTCGCTTCGTCGTGTTGTGGGGTCTGGCCGCACGCCTCGAGCGGGCCCTTACGCAATTCATGCTGGATCTCCACACGCGCGAGCACGGATATCGGGAGGTGTGGGTTCCTCATCTGGTCAACGCAGAGACCATGCTCGGGATGGCTCAGCTTCCCAAGTTCGAGGATCAGCTCTTCAAAATCCAGGAGCCTGAGGGCGGCCGAGCTCTCTACCTGATCCCTACGGCGGAGGTCCCTGTGACCTGCCTCCACGCGGGCGAAATCCTTTCCGAGCAGGAGCTGCCGAAGCGCTACGTGGCCTTCACCCCGTGCTACCGGCGCGAGGCGGGGACCTACGGGCAGGATACGCGGGGGATGATCCGGCAGCACCAGTTCGATAAGGTGGAGCTGGTGAAGGTTGCGCCACCGGCCATCTCGTACGACGAGCTCGAGGGGATGGTGAGGGACGCCGAGGAGGTGCTCAGGCGGCTTGAGCTTCCCTACCGGGTGGTGCTCCTCGCGGCCGGCGACATGGGGTTTGCGGCCGCAAAGACCTATGATCTGGAGGTGTGGCTCCCGGGAGAAGGAAAGTACCGGGAGATCTCCTCGTGCTCCAACTGCGAGGCCTTTCAGGCTCACCGCGCGGAGATTCGGTACCGTCCGACCGGAGGAGCGAAGGCGGAGTACTGCCACACCCTGAACGGGTCAGGGGTCGCTGTCGGGCGCACGCTCGTCGCCATCCTCGAGAACTACCAGGAGACGGACGGGAGCGTGGGGATCCCTCCGGCCCTTCGACCGTACATGGATGGCCTGGAGCGGATCTTTCCCTGAGAGACTTCTCTCTCGTGCAGTGTAGTCCGGGGGCCGGAGGGCCCAAGAAACGTTCGGGCACAGTTAAGAGGAGGGAACCATGATCCGCGTGGCGGTGCTGTATCAGGCCAAGGCAGGGGCGAAGTTTGACCACGAGTACTACGCCGCGAAACACATGCCGATGGTGAAGGAGCGCCTCAGGAACTACGGGCTGGTGAGGACTGAGATCGACAAGGGGCTCGGCGGGGGCGCGCCGGGGGCTCCGGCGCCGTATGTCTCGATCGGCTATGTATACTTCAACTCCGTCAGTGACTTCCAGGCCGGAATGGCCAAGCACGGCCAGGAAATCATGGCGGATGTCCCGAACTATACGGACATCAGGCCTGAGGTGCAGGTGAGCGAGATCGTCGGCTGACCGCGGGAGATAGCGCGGTCTCGGATGACATCGGAGGGGTGGCCGAGCGGCTGAAGGCGCTGGTCTTGAAAACCAGAGCCCCGCAAGGGGTCGGGGGTTCGAATCCCTCCCCCTCCGCCAATGATTTCACGAGGTTAGCCACACCAGGCCAGTCCGCAGCCGTTCGTCCGCTAGAGCCCACTTACCCGGACCGTGCCCCTTTCTTGGGCGGGGGCTCATCTGTTAACTCTGCCAATGAGGATCGGGGCAGGTGTCGGCACGGTCCAGGGACTCTAGAGAACGCAACCTCGGGTCGGGGCCGTCCACTGTCTGCGGCCTTGCTGAATGGGCCGTTCCCTCCTCCGGGGACAGGGGCTGGTGTGGGGAAGTTGGCAGCCCCAATGGTGAGCGCGAGCCGCGCGATGTTTATCCGTCTCCTCCGGAGTCAAGAGCCTCCGGGACGCTCGATTGCCGTTTATCAAGATGACAGGACTCAGATGGGGGCCAGTGAAGAAGAACATGAGCATAGCGGCTTGGATCCATGTCGGCCTCGGTACGCTGAAAGTACGCCTGCCAGAAACGGCCGATGTTTTCTGCCAGATCAGCTGACCGCGCGGAAGCCCCCGACACGTAGACGCAAACGCCCGAGAGGTTGGGAATTGAACCTTTCGCGTCCAGCTCGGAAAGGATCTTTTGGGTTGTGGCTGGACTCCATGGAATCTTATCAAAACGATAGGGCGGATAATCTTCGATCATGTCCGACATCAGGACCAGGACCTTGCGTCTCGGCTCATTGTGGAAAAGTTTTTGGGCAATCAGGAGAGAACTGAGAATATCAGTTCGCTGGCTAGAGTAACGTCTTGCAAACATCTCAGCCACCTGGGCCCGGATCGTATCCTTGAGGCGGGCCACCTGGCTGTCGATATCCTTGACCCGGCGGTTGTATTGCAGCACGTTGTCCAGCCATCCGTTGAACTCGGGTCTCGGAGGAAATGTCGCTTCGACAAGGGGACGGAAATCCGTGAGGGTCTTGTCGTTGATGGGGGCGATGAGGATTCGATCTCCCGGCGACAGAGAAGGGACGATCCACTTTGCGATGTCCTGCTCGAACAGCGCTCTGTCCTTCTTCCCGATGCTTTCGGAGAAGTCTATAAAGATGACGATCTCTGTCCCAAGTGGCGCCGTGGCCTGTGAGGAGGGTGTACATCCCGCCGCCAGGAGAAACCCTCCCATGAGTAGCAGAACAGTCCAGGCGGGTATCCGAGATGGGAATAGAGAATCAGCGACCATCAGGAGGACCCCCTGCACTGTTCAGGGAAACCTCCGGCCACCATTGCAACTCGCGGAACTCGGGATTTTTTCTAAACGAAGGTGGAGGCAGCAAGCGGCGGAACCGCATGTTCGTCTGACGGTAGAGAGCGATACGCTGACTGGCTAGCGCTCTGACTTGTTCAATCTGGCTTTTGGCCCTTTCGATCTCCCCGTTAAGCTTGGTGCCGATCCGGAAGAGTTTTCTTCGAACGGCGTTTCTCTTCCGGTCCAGAAAGACGAGGGAGTTGTGGGAGGTGTCCAGCTTTTCGTCAGGGTCATGGGCGAAGAAGGAGCTCACCATGGCTCCACAGAACACCAGCGCGTTGAGCGCGAAGAGAGCATACGCCAGGTTCCCCTGGTCTGCCGGCGCCGGCCCGGGTTCGGAGACCTGAGAGAAAATATAGGCATTCCGCAGCATGCTGACTGCAAAGAGGGCCGCTCCTACGGTGACCGGGATCAAAATCCCGACGAGGACGTTTCCGGCGATTCGCGGAATCGACTGCCTCAGGTGGATACCGATGAAGAGCCCGAGCAGGGGGATGATGATGGCGAGGGTGGACGCCATGACATACGTGAGGTACTCCGCTTCGCCGAACAACCGAAAGACAATGGTGTTCAAGGGAAATTCGCCGATCGCCAGGAACAGGATCAGAAGCAGATGGTACATGTATGGGAAAGGAGCCGCGAGCTCCCGCCCCAATTCGCTCTTCCTGGTCGTGTACAGATCGACGATTGCATTGAGCCGGGATTCAAGGTCTTCCAAACGTTTCTTGTAGGGTTCGAAGACGGGCTGGAGCTTTGCGATACGGAGCGACGCTTTCTGGTATATCCGCTGGACCTCTTGTTCTGCGTGAGCGATCAGCACCTGCTCAAACTGCGCAGGCATATACGACCCCATCTCGGGGATATTTCTCTCGCCGTCTTTCTGGCCTTCAGCCTGGATGCGGCTCTCGTCCGTAAGGGGAAGGGATGTCTTTGTCCACATGGTTGCTCTTTGAGTCTAGGGAGTGGCGCTATGTGGTGATTTCGTGTTTCCTGAGAAGCGATGTCAGCTCGTCGAGCAGGAACTTCACGTTGTCCAAAACCGTGTCCTCCGTTGAGGAGAGATCGGTCATGGCCTTCATCATTCCTTGGTATTCGACTCTCAACTGGGAGAGGGTGTGGTGAATCGTATCCAGGCTGTTTCGGAGTTGGTCCCGGTCCTGTTTCAGGGAATGCCAGCGCTTTTGGAGCGCCTCCAGCTGGTCGCGCATGTCGCTGGATTGCTGAACCAGTTCCTTGTAGTGACCGATGGCCTCAATGATGCGTTTGACTTCGGTGTCACTCAGCATTGCCCAACTCCCTTTCTATGAGGTGTGCTTCGTGGACGGCGTGGGGAGAGACTTGGGAGAAGCTGAAGGGGCTGGCGACGCGGCCACCCTACTCGACCGCTTCGTCTTCCTCGAGGCACAACACCCCCCCCGTCTGCCACACTCCCTCCTTCTCGACTCCGGTGCCGCAGTAGGGAGTACAAACCCCGTGCCAACCTAACATACCCATGCGACATCGCATGGCAACACGCCGAAAAATAGAAGAATTTCGTCAAGCACCGCCGAGGCTTCCAGGGTGGGAGCTAGCTGGCAGGGCGGCAAAAATGGTCAGACTGGCAAAGAATCGTGGGAATACGTCCGTGGAGTGGAGAACCGGAGGGCAAGAACAAGCTCACCATGGAAGGCGCAGGGAAGAGTTCCAGATCGCGGCTCCCGCTGCTACCGCGAGGAGGACGAGTATCACGGCCAGCAGCGCCCGCCGCCAAGGGCTCCGCTTGGCGCGTTTCGCCGTGGTCGCCCTTGCGCCAGCAGCCCGGGGCTTGATCCGGACCCGGTCCGCCCGTATCGGCTCAGCGACGTTCTTGGCGCCGCGCTCGCCCAGCGATTCAGACTCCATGCTCCACCCTGTTTGTCCGGATCGGACCGGGTGGTACAGCTCGCCCTTGATGATGCGAACCCCCAAATGCGTGATCGAAATGTCTCCACCAAGGGTGGCGAACCGGAGCAACCGTTCCTCATCGAGGTATTGCGCGACCATGCTCGTTTCTTGACGCGCGAAACCCAGTCTTTCCCCTAACGCCCACATATTGACAGTGGCGGATTGGCTCCCTTCCGTCTCTTGGCATAAGGCGTGGAGATAAACGAATCGCTTGTGTTTGAGCTCGTCCATGGCGCACCCATCTGGAGCGTGGTGGCGAGCACGAGGGAACCCGGCAGGATTCCGAGCCTATAGAGCCTTGACCTTGAAATGTGTCCGGCGGTTCCGGGCCCAGCACGCCTCGTTGGTCTTCGTGCAGACCGGGTGCTCCTCGCCGTAGCTAGTGATTGTGATCCGATTGGCAGCCACGCCCTGGGCGATGAGGTAGCTCTTCGTGGATTCCGCCCGGCGTTCGCCGAGGGCCTGGTTGTACTCGTTGGTCCCTCGCTCGTCGGCGTGCCCTTCGATGAGGATCAGATAGTCGGGGTTGGCCTCCATCCACTTGGCGTTCTCGTCCAGGGTCGTGACGTCGTCCGGGCGGATGCCGTACCTATCGAAGTCGAAATGCAGGTCCTTGAGGTCAGGCCTGACATGGAACTCTCGGGGGGACGGCGGCACGAGAGGCGAAGCCTCAATGCTGCCCGAACCACGCGGCTCGCCGGGAGCGCTCGAAGCCACAACGTCGAGGTCTGACGCGTCCGGCTTCGCGATGACCTGGCCGTCTGTGGAGTCGCTCCCGCCGCCCGCGGACGTGGGCGACTGGTTGCAGCCCGCGAGTGCTCCGGCGGCAAATACGGAAACCAAGATGAAGAATCCTACACGCGCAACTCTGTCCACCTCGCACCTCCCACTCCCTGCCACGCGGCGGGGTTGTTCTCGTTGAGAACTGTCCGGGCGTTGGGTTTGCAACCAGGGTGCCACCCGCAGAAGACTCGATAGAAGCACTTTCAAATGGAGGTGTTAGATCTTGCATATTGTGAGCTGCTGGAGGCCGGAGTTGTGCCAGAGTGGCAAAATATGACACATTGGTCTCATCAGTTGAAATGCTGGAGCGGTTGAAGCTCACCAACAGGTCAAAATGCCGGTAGGGTGTGGGCCGGGTCCGCCTTTGAACGGATCGGTGCGGATCCGTACGCGGCCGCCGAATGTTTCAGCTGCTGCGCCACGCCGGGGTCGAGGAGCTGGAATTTCGGCCCTGTCTGGTTGGGGCAACGAGCAGCGATCCCCTGGTCGACTACTTGCCGGACACCACCAGATCGGTTCGACAGCTGATTATCGACTACGGGCTGATGACGGGGGCTGAGCTGGAGGAAGCGTCGGGAACGTGCAGGCGTCACCTTGCCGACCTCGATACGATCACCACGTCGGTGGTTGTCATTCAGCTCTGGGGCCGCAAACCGGCCTGCCGAGCGGAAGCGCGGTGAAATCGCCCGGCCTTGGCTGGTGGCTTCGAAATGCTTTATAGTAGGCTCTGCTGATCCTGTGGAGAGGTGGCCGAGTTGGCCGAAGGCAGCCGCCTGCTAAGCGGTTACAGGGGGAAGACCTCTGTCCCGGGTTCGAATCCCGGCCTCTCCGCCACCGCGCCCATAGCTCAGATGGATAGAGCGTCGGACTACGAATCCGAAGGCCAGAGGTTCGAATCCTCTTGGGCGCGCCAGACGGGGCGGGGATTGGGGGGGCGGTGCCCCCCCAATCATCCCCACGCGCGCAGATGAATCGGAGTCGCGATAGCGAGTTGATGCGAGAGGCGCTGGCCGAGGCCCGCCACGCGCTGGGCGAGCGTGAGGTTCCGATTGGAGCGGTGGTGGTTCTCGACGGGGAGGTGATCGGGCGGGGGCACAACGCCTCCATCAGGCGGCGGGACCCCACGGCCCATGCCGAGATAGCGGCGCTGCGCGGGGCGGCGGTGGAGCGGGGCAACCATCGGTTGGCCGGGTCCACGCTCTACGTGACGGTGGAACCGTGCCCCATGTGTGCGGGGGCGTGCCTTCTGGCGCGGGTGGGGCGCGTGGTGTACGGGGCGCCGGACCCGAAGGCCGGCTCCGCGGTTTCGCTCTACCGGCTCCTGGAGGATCCCCGGCTGAACCACCAGGCCGAGGTGAGGGGTGGAGTGCTGGCCGAGGAGTGCGCGGCGCTTCTGCGGGAGTTTTTCAACGATCGAAGGAAGCGAAGGAGATGAAAGTGGCGCGGAGGGGTGGCCGAGCCCGGTTGAAGGCGTCCGACTCGAAATCGGATAGGGGCCTAGAAGGTCCCTCGGGGGTTCAAATCCTCTCCCCTCCGCCAGTACGTCGGAGGGGGCCTCCGGGGCCCCCTCCGATTCGGGGCGTGCGGGCAAAGCCTGCGTGGGAACGGATGGCGCTGTGGAGAGGTGCGGGAGCGGCTTAACCGGCGCGACTGGAAATCGCGAATACGCCCAAAAGGCGTATCGAGGGTTCAAATCCCTCCCTCTCCGCCACCAACATCGGGCGCGTTGCGAGATGAAGCTATGGCATGGCCGTGCTAGACGGGGAGTTAGCGGTGCCCTGTAGCCCGCAATCCGCTCAAGCGGGGTTGAATCCCCTCCTGAGGACCTTCCGCGTTGAGTTGAGCCTTGCGGGGCGGCGTTGAAGGTTGGGCCCCACGCAACAGGATTCGTCAAACCCCGCCAGGCCCGGAAGGGAGCAACGGTAAGGCGATCCTCCTGGGTGCCGTGGGAGTACCTGGCTGGAGCAGGTCCTGCAGGGAGATCGCAGGGCGGGGGCGTTCGAGGGCGGGTGCACGGCCATACCTCCGGGAGGGGGGCTTTCCCCCTCCCGCTTTTCCCCGCGAGTCATCATCGGGTGGAAACAGCCTCGTTGGAGCTTGACCTGACATGAGCTATCAGGTGCTGGCGAGGAAGTGGCGGCCACAGACGTTCGCGGCTGTGGTGGGGCAGGACCCTATCACGCGGACGCTCAGGAATGCGCTGGTCAGTGGGCGCATCGCCCACGCCTATCTCTTCGCCGGGCCGCGTGGGGTGGGGAAGACCACTACCGCGCGACTTCTCGCCAAGGCCTTGCTCTGCGCTGAGCGGACCGGGCCCGAGCCATGTGGGCAGTGTGAGGCCTGCCACGAGGTGCAGGCGGGGAGTGCGGTCGATGTCATCGAGATCGATGCGGCTTCCAACCGCGGCATCGACGAGATCCGGGCGCTCCGCGAGAACGCCCGTTACGCGGCCGCTCGCGGCCGCTCGAAGGTCTACATCATCGACGAGGCACATATGCTGACGGAGCCGGCCTTCAATGCTCTCCTCAAGACCCTTGAGGAACCCCCGGCTCACGTGGTGTTCGTCCTGGCTACGACCGAGGCCAGACGGATACCCCCCACGATCCTCTCCCGCTGCCAGCGGTTCGACTTCAAGCCGATCCCGCCGGAGGCGCTGATGGCGAGCCTCGAGCAGGTCCTCCGGGAGGAGCAGGTTTCCTTCGACGCCGACGCTCTGCGCATGCTCGCCTTAGCTGCGGAGGGGAGTCTACGCGATGCTCTCTCGCTCCTGGATACGGCCCTGGCCTATAGCGGGGGCTGGCTCGAAGGGGAGGCTCTGGCCCGGCTTCTCGGCTCCAGCGCCCCGGAACGTGTTCGGGCCTTCGTCGCGGCACTTGTCGCTCGGAATGGAGCCAACGCCCTGGAGGTCATCGACGCTGCGGTCCGGGAGGGTGAGGATCTGGGGGGGTTCTGCCGGGACGTCGTGGAGGGGGTGCGTCAGCTTCTCGTTCTCAAGGTGGCTCCTGGGATCGCCGCGGTGGGCCGCCTCGCCCCTGCCGAGACCGAGGGGCTACGCGCCCTCACCGGGGGGGTGGTCGAGGAAGAGCTGCTCTTTCTGCTTCGGGTCTTTCTCGAGGCCGATGGCGAGCTTCGTCGGTCGCCGCACCCGCGGGTCGAGCTGGAGATCGCTGCCGTCCGAGGCACACGGCGGCCTGTGCCGGCGAGCATCGAATCGGTCCTCGCCCGGGTTGAGGAGGCCGAGGCCCGTCTGTGGCGCACGGGGGTTCTCGGCGCCTCTCAGCCCAAGCGCGAGGCCATTCAAGAAAGCCTCCTTCCGGTCGAAGCTCCCCCGCCTGCCCGCTCTCCGGCGCTGGGGCGCCCTCACGCCGATCCCCCACCATCACCGTCGGCACCGCCGGAGACGGGGGAAGGGCTCGAGGCGCGGTGGCAGCAAGTGGTGGAAGGCGTCATGCAGCAGAAGCCGACTCTGGGCGCGGTGCTCCAGCAGTCTCTTCCCGTGGCGCTTCGAGATGGGCAGCTCACTGTGTCCCTGGTCGGGAATCACTTTCATGCCGACCTCCTCGACGATCGCGCCAACCGTGAACTGATTACCCAGCTGGTCCAGCGCTTGATCCCCGGCGCCACGCGCCTGGATATCTCCGCGGGGGCCAGCGGGGGCATCGGGACGCGGCAGCATCCCGTTGTCCAAGCCGCGCTCGAGCTCTTCGGTGGGGAGATCGTTGGCGTGCGGCCAAGAACGCCGGAAGGAGGAGCCACATCGTGAAGGGCTTAGGGAATCTGCTGAAGGAAGCCCAGAAGCTCCAGGCCAAGATCGAGGCGATGCGGGAGGAGGCGGCGAAGAAGAAGGTGGAGGCCACGGCCGGCGGGGGAATGGTCACCGTTGAGGCCAATGGCAATGGGGAAATCGTTTCCATCAAGATCGATCCGCAGGTGATCAGCCCGGAGGACCCCCAGATGCTGGAGGATCTGATCCTGGCAGCCGCGAACGAGGCGCTCCGCAAGGCTCGCGAGATGGTGGCCGGGGAGATGGGGAAGATTGCCGGAGGGTTGAAGATCCCAGGTCTCACGGCATAGCGCCATGCCGATAGCCGTCGCACGACCCACTTCGTGGGTGGCCGCCGGGGAAGGCCTTCGGCCTTTGATCATCTGGCGGTCGTCACCGTTCCTTGAAGTTGACGCCAATGCTTGGGCGGCCGGCGCGTAAGCAAGGTTAGGGTGCCGGCGGTGTCCCATTACCCGGAACCGGTTGCCAGGCTCATTGACGCGTTCCAGAAACTCCCCGGCATCGGGCCCAAGACAGCCCAGCGGCTCGCCCTCTTTCTCCTGAAGCAGCCTGCCGAGGAGGTTCGACCCCTCGCCGATGCCATCGTCCAGGTCAAGTCGCGGATCGTTTCGTGCTCGGTCTGCTTCAACATCACCGAGCAAGACCCGTGCCGGATCTGCCGGGATCCGGCGCGCGACGCGCGCCTGCTCTGTGTGGTCGAGGAGCCAAACGACCTTCTGGCCGTGGAGCGGACGCGTGAGTTCCGCGGCCGCTATCACGTGCTGCTCGGCGCACTCTCACCGCTGGATGGGATCGGACCGGAAGATCTCAAGGTGCGAGAGCTCCTGGCCCGGTTGGAACGGGAGAAGGCGGAGGAGGTGATCCTGGCTACCAATCCGAATGTGGAGGGCGAGGCGACCGCCACCTATCTGGCCAAGCTCCTCAAGTCCCTCGGCGTCCGGGTGACGCGGATCGCCCGGGGCCTCCCGGTGGGGGGCGACCTGGAGTACGCGGACGAGGTCACCCTCTCCAAGGCGCTGGAGGGGCGGAAGGAGATGTGATATAAGAATTTTGTTCCCCGGTAGCTCAACCGGTAGAGCAGGTGGCTGTTAACCACAAGGCTGCAGGTTCGAGTCCTGCCCGGGGAGCCATTCACCGGAGGTTGGGGCCCTCCCCCGAAGAGTGTGGGGAGTCTTCGCTCCCGCGGCTCATCCGTGGAGCTCCCCGAATCCCCGGGAACCGTCCTGCCTTCTCCCGCCGGGTCGAGTGGGTGCCGCGGGCCAGCTCCTGCGTGTCGGAACCCCTTGCCTCGGGCGCGGCGAGCCTCATCGGTGCGCCGGCGAGCCGCGAGCCGGTTCGGCCATTCGTCCCGGCATCCGAGACATACGCGCGTCTGACATAAGGAAGGGGAACGCCATGATAGGAATCTCCACGCAAGACATCGTGCCATTTCTTCTCGCGACCGGCGCGTCGATTGCGCGGTTCGGAGTGCGTATCGGGCTCGTCGTGTTGGCCGGGTATATCGGTGTCCGCGTGCTCCGGGCCATGTTTCATCGCATGGAGACCCTGCTCATCAGGGCAGGCGAGGCGACCGAGACGGTCCCCGGGGCCACCAGAAAGCGCGTGACAACGCTGACAAATCTCGTTCGTACGCTGGCCTTCGTGCTGCTGTGGGCCGTGGTGGTCGTCATTTGCCTGGATCAGCTCGGGTTGGACGTGACCCCGCTCATCGCCGGTGCCGGGATCGCTGGCCTGGCCATCGGGTTCGGGGCTCAGAACCTGGTCCGCGACCTCATCAGCGGCTTCTTCCTGGTGCTGGAAAACCAGGTCCGGGTCGGTGATGTCGCCATCATCAACGGCACGGGCGGCCTCGTGGAAGCCATCACGTTTCGAACGATCGTGTTGCGAGACCTGTCGGGAGTCGTCCACGTGTTTCCCAATGGCACGATCAGCACTCTGTCCAACATGACGAAAGGGTGGTCGGCCTATGTGCTTGACGTGGGGGTGGCGTACAAGGAAGACACCGACCACGTCGTTGAGGTCATGCGAAGGGTGGCTGAGGAGCAGAGGCAGGATCCTGCTTACGCACCGCTGATTCTGGAGCCGATCGAGATCTTTGGGGTCGATAACTTCGGGGAATCCGAGGTCACGATCAAAGCTCGACTCAAGACCCAACCGATCCAGCAGTGGAACGTGGGGCGTGAGTACCGGAGGCGATTGAAGAAGGCCTTCGACGCCGAGGGCATCGAGATTCCCTTCCCTCACCGTTCCATCTACATGGGGGAGGCGAGCAAGCCCTTTCAGCTCCTCATGAAGGAAGCGGCCGCGAAGTTGGGGACGGGGGAGTAGCCGATGGGGGAGCCCGACCGCGCCGGTCAGGCTCCGGGCTCCGTCGGGCGGTGCGCCCGCCCGTGGCTATGCTGGCTGACGGCGTCGCTGGTTGGGTGGGCGGTCCTGGAGGCCGGGGCTGGCGTGGCGTTTCGGGGGTGGCCGGCTGAGAGTGGGGGCTTGCGGCAGGCGTGGGCGCGCCGGAACCAGGCGGTCGGCTCCAGGCGTGTCCAGCGCGGCTGGCTCGGCTTGGTGGTGCAGGAGGTCACCCCGGCGCTGGCCAGCGCGCTTGGCTTGCCGGCGGGCCACGGTGTCCTCGTGGTTGACGTGGCAGCCGACAGCCCCGCCGCGCATGCAGGCCTCCAGCGAGGAGACGTGATCGTCCGGCTCAGCAACAAGCCGGTGAGCCGAAGCGGGGTGTTCCGGAACCTCGTCCTGCGCATCGCTCCGGGGACCAGCGTGCACCTTACAGTGGTTCGCGAAGGGTACGAGGAGACCGTGGAGGCGATCATGGGCAAGCTTCCCGCACCATTCGAGGCGACCGTTCGGTTGCCGGAGCATCCGGAGTCGCTGGGGATGGCGATCTCTGATCTGACTCCGGGGCTGGCCAGGAGGTTCGACCTGCCTGTTACCGCCCGGGGCGCGGTAGTCACCGAGGTGCGGCGGCGCGGCCTCGCTCAAGCAGCAGGCCTCCGGCCCGGAGACCTGATTCAGGAGGTAAACCGTCAGCCCGTCCGCTCGGCGCGCGATTTCATGCGGGCCGTGGAGCAGGTTCAGGGCGCGGATCTCCTTCTTTCCGTTGACCGCGGGGGGACGACCGGCTATTTTGTCATCGATCGCGGAGGATAGAACGGCTCGGTCCCCGGGCTGAGGCCGAGCGGGGCGAGTCAGACTCCGGACAACGCCGCGAAGATCCGGCGAGCCAGCTCCTCGTGATCGCGCACGTTGTGGGGGAAGATGCCCGCCTCTTTGACCTCGACCAAGTCGATGCTCCTGCACGGCGTGCTCGGGTCGTATAGCCACAGCGGAAACGCCTGGAAGCAGGAACGGCCGGGCTCCGGCCTGTCGGTGACGAAAATGAAGCATAGGTCGGGCCAGTGGCGCCGAGCCATCTGGAAGGCCGACCGCTCCCCCCGCTGGCTCTCGACCGCGAGGAATTGGTCGATGTGGGGGCGGTACTTCACCGCTAGGCGGAACTCCTTCGGGGGATCCTCACCTTCCAGTCTCACCTCGAGGTCCGGGGAGAATTCGTTGCGTCCGAACCGGAAGCTCGGCAGCTCTCGCCGGTACTGAGAGACCTGATACCGCGCTCGCCGGAAGATGGACTCAACCATGGCTTTGGAGATCCGATTCTTGGCTTCGAAGACGTCCATCCTACTTCACGCTACACCCCTGGCACTTCTCAATCAAACAGTTCTATCAGATCCGTGCCGCGGCGCAGCGGAGAACGCCGCTCAAGGCAGAACCACGGGAGGTCGGCTCCTGGCAGGGCACGCCTGGCGAGCCCGTGATATAATCGTTCCTCACGGAAGGAGGCGGCCATGGTCACCCTGGTCGAGTCCAAAAAGAAAGCCCTCCGTCGTGAGCTGGAGGGGATAGCAGGGAAGTCGGCGGTCCTCTCCGATCCCGACGAGCTCGTGGTCTACGAGTCCGACGGCCTCACCCTCCTCCGGGCGCTGGCGGACTTCGTGATCTTTCCGACATCAGCCGAGCAGATCTCAGCGCTGGTGAAGCTGGCCAACCGAGAGAGCCTCCCGTTCGTAGCCCGGGGTGCCGGCACGGGGCTGTCGGGCGGGTGTCTCCCGAGCGAGGGCGGGCTGGTCATCGCGCTCACCCGGATGAACCGGATCCTGGAGGTGGACTACGACAACGAGCTGGCAGTGGTGGAGCCCGGCCTGGTAAACCTCCACCTGTCGTGGGCCGTGGGTCCCCGCGGGTACTACTATGCGCCAGACCCCTCGAGCCAGCAGGCCTGCACGATCGGCGGGAACATCGCCAACAACTCCGGCGGCCCCCACACGCTCAAGTACGGGGTGACCACCAATCACGTTCTGGGGGCTGAGGTAGTGCTGCCTGATGGTGAGATCGTCTGGCTTGGAGGAGCGTGCCGGGATCCGCAGGGGTATGATCTCATCGGAGTCTTCGTCGGCTCCGAAGGAACGTTCGGGATCGCGACCAAGATCGTGGTCCGCATTCTCAAGAAACCCGAAGCGGTGAAGACCATCCTGGCGGTTTTCAACGAGGTGGACCAAGCTTCTGCGGCTGTCTCCGCCATCATCGCGCGAGGGCTCGTGCCAGCGGCGCTCGAGATGATCGATCAGGTGACGATCCAGGCCGTCGAGGATGCCTTCGCCTGCGGCTACCCGCGGGATGCCGCGGCCGCGCTCCTCATCGAGCTCGATGGGCTGGCTGTAGGGATCGAGGCCCAGGCCGAAGGTGTGGTGGCGGCCTGCCGGGCGTGTGGGGCTCGGGAGGTGCGGCTGGCCAGTGACGAGGCTGAGCGGCAGCGCCTCTGGAAGGGGCGGAAGTCCGCTTTCGGGGCCTATGGCCAGGTCTCCCCAGCCTATCTGGTCATGGACGGGGTGATCCCACGGACCAAGCTCCCGCACGTGCTGCGGCGTGTAAACGAGATCGTGGCGGCTGCGGAGCTCAGGGTGGGGAATGTCTTCCACGCCGGAGACGGGAACCTTCATCCCAACATCCTCTACGATCCTCGCCGCCCCGGGGAGGAAGAGCGCGTCGTCCAGGTGGGAGCCGAGATCCTCAAGCTCTGCGCTGAGGTGGGCGGCTCGATCTCTGGCGAGCATGGCATCGGTCTGGAGAAGATGGATTACATGCCGTTTATCTTCTCCCCTCAGGATCTGGCCACGATGCACCGGCTCAAGGAGTCCTTCAACCCCCGCGGCCTCTGCAATCCAGGGAAAGTGCTTCCGACCCGGAAGGCTTGCGTCGAGGCGGAACCCGCTTACCGGCCGCATCCGATTGAGGAGAAGGGCCTCGCCCAGCGCTTCTAGCGTGGGGCGCTGCCGCCTGGCCGCCCGAGGGCCCGTGGAACAAGCGCTTATCGAGAAGGTTAGGGGGATCGTAGGCTCCGAGCACGTGCTGACCGGCGTCGACCTCTCCCCGTACGTCCTCGAGGGGCGCACCCCGGAGGTGGCCGCCTTCCCCGGCTCGGTGGAAGAGGTGAGCGAGCTGTTGGTCCTGGCTTCGGAGGCCGGGATCTCCGTGATTCCATGGGGTGGCGGGACCAAGATTGAGGTTGGCGCGCCGCCTAGTGCGCTGGGGCTGGTGCTTGGAGTCAAGCGCCTGAACCGTCTTCTCGAGCATGAGCCTGGGGATCTGACGGCGACGGTCGAGGTCGGGATGACGCTGGAGGAGCTTCAGGCGAGGCTGGGGCAGCAGGGGCAGTGGCTCTCGCTTGATCCGGCCTTTGGCAACCGGGCCACGATCGGGGGCATTCTCGCAGCCAACGCTTCGGGCCCGCGGCGCCACCTTTACGGCACTGCGCGTGATCTCCTGATCGGGATCACGGTGGTTGCGGCGGATGGCTCGGTGGTTCGCGGGGGCGGGAAGGTCGTCAAGAACGTGGCAGGTTACGACCTTCCCAAGCTTTACATCGGCTCCTTCGGAACGCTCGGGGTGATTGTGCAGGCGACGTTCAAGCTGAGGCCTCTGCCCGATGATGATCGGCTCTTCCTCGCATGCTTCGACCGCCTCAAGGAGTGTGGCCTCGCGCTCAGGGCCCTCATGGCCTCCGACTTGATTCCCTCGGCGGTGGAGTTGTTGGACGCCGAAGTCCTGCGGGCCGCGGGACTGGCGGGGGGCGGGGGCGAAGGCGGCGCGCTGGTCGTCGGCTTCGATGGGCTGACGGAGCAGGTCGCGTGGCAGTGCGAGGAGGCCCGGCGGCTTTTCTCCACGTGCGGGCTGGTGGGTCACCGAATCCTGCAGGGCCCAGAGCGGGAGCAAGCCTGGCGCGCCCTGCGCGAGCTTCGGGGGGGAGCTATGGCCGACCCTCTCGCGAGGATGAGATTCGGCGTCCTTCCGATGCAGGTGGCCGAGGTTGTCGAGCAGACGGGAAGTGTGGCTCAAACCTATGGGCTCCGGGCCGCCTGCTGTGCCCATGCGGGCGTGGGAGTTATCAGAGCCGTCTTGGGTGGCAGCGCGGACTCGGTGGCGTCGGTCGTCGCCGCGCTGCGGGAGTGGCGGGAAGTGGCGCGCGCGGCAGGGGGCCACGCGCTCCTGGAGTGGGCACCGCTGGGGATCAAGGAAGCGGTGGCTGCATGGGATCCGCCAGGCCCTGCCTTCCGGATCATGGAGCGGATCAAGGCCAAGCTCGACCCGAAAGGCATTCTGAACCCTGGTCGTTACGTCGGAGGGATCTAGCCGCCGCCAGGGCTCTGTTCGCCCCGGCCGGCAAGGTGGGCGGCGGACTCCGGCCGGCGCCATCCAAAGGCTCGCTGAACGCTTTCGGGACCGAAGGACCTCAGATGGCACGTGGCTCGCTGATTGACCTCTCGACCCTGGACATGGCCGGGACCCTCCAGCTCCATGGCGTTGAGGTCGAGGGGGTGAATCGGTGCGTTCACTGCGGGCTCTGTTTGGCCTACTGCCCCACCTACTCGGAGCTCGGCACCGAGATGGACTCGCCCCGGGGGCGGATCTTCTTGATCAAGTCCCTGGCAGAAGGCCGGATCGCTCTGACTGACTCGGTGGTCACTCACCTCTCGCTCTGTCTCGATTGCCGCGCATGCGAGAGTGTATGTCCCGCTGGGGTCCCCTACGGCCAGCTCGTCGAGGCAGCCAAGGGCGAGATCGAGCGGCAGCGGCCGGGTGGACCGCTGCGCCGCCTCTTCCGCTGGGCGAACTTCGCTCTTCTCCTTCCGCGGGTTCGCCTTCTCGCTCTCGCCGGCTCCATGCTGCGACTCTACCAGCGGAGCGGGCTCCAGGCCCTGGTGCGGGTCACCCGGGTCCTTCGACTCCTCCCGGGGAGGCTCGCTGTGTGGGAGGCGCTCCTGCCGGAACTGCCGCCGGCGTCCGAGCGGGCTCCGCTGCCCCCGCTGATCCCGGCTCAGGGGGCGCGTCGGGCTCGCGTGGGGCTCCTGACGGGCTGTATCCAGCAGGAGGTCTTTGGTTCCCACAACCGCGCAACGGCCAGGGTCCTGGCGCGGAATGGGGCGGAGGTCGTGGTGCCGCAGGCTCAGGCGTGCTGTGGGGCGCTTCACGCCCATGCGGGGGATCATGCTCGCGCACAACACCTGGCTCGCGGGATGATCGACGTGTTCGATGCCCAGGCGGTTGATGCCGTCGTCGTCAACACCTCCGGGTGCGGTGCTCACATGAAGGCGTACTGGCATCTCTTGAAAGATGACCCGGCGTACGCCGAGCGAGCCCGGGCGTTTTCCAGGAGGGTTCAGGATATCTCCGAGTTTCTGGCCATGGAGCCACTCCGGGGGCCGTTGGCCCCCGTGCGCCTGACCGCCACCTATCATGACCCCTGTCATGTGGTTCATGGCCAGAAGGTCTGGAGCCAGCCCCGTCAGCTGCTCAGCCAGATACCGGAGCTCAAGCTGGTGGAACTCAACGAGGCCGACTGGTGTTGTGGCTCGGCAGGGATCTATAACCTCACCCAGCCTGAAATGGCCACGCGGCTCCAGCAGCGCAAGGTCAGGAACCTGTTGGCCACTGGGGCTGAAGCCGTGGTCACGGCTAACCCGGGCTGCATCATCCAGATCGTCCAGGGGCTTCGGGCGAGGGGCTCCGCCATCAAGGTCCTTCACCTCGTGGAGATCCTGGACCAGGCCTCGCGCGGAGGAGAGGGTTGATGGGACGAGCCCGGGTGGGTGCGCTGCACGGTCTCCCGCCCGGGGGGTCGCTGGTTGAGGAGTGAGGGGCGTGTCCCACGACGATTCCACTCCCCGAGAGCACAAGGTTCACGCCCCCAAGAGTGTCCGCTGTTTCGTTCTGACGATCTCCGACACCAAGACCCCGGATACAGACGCCAGCGGCCGACTCATCCGCGAGATCTTAGAAAAGGCAGGTCACGAAGTCGTTGCCTCGGCCATCGTTCGCGACGAGCCCTCTCAGGTTCAGGCCTGTATCCGGCAGCAGTGCGCGCCGGATTCGCGGGTCCAGGCAGTGATCACGACCGGGGGAACCGGGATCACCTCCCGCGATGCCACCTTCGAGGCGGTGGAGGCGCTCCTTGACAAGCGCCTGCCCGGCTTTGGCGAGCTCTTCCGTTCCCTCTCTTACCAGGAGATCGGGCCCGCCGCCATGCTCTCGCGGGCCCAGGCGGGGATCAGCCAGGGACGGATTGTCTTCTCTCTCCCGGGATCTCCCAGCGCCTGCCGCCTGGCGATGGAAAAGCTGGTCACTCCCGAGCTGGGTCATCTCCTTCGCGAGGCAAGCCGCTAGCCATGGCGATTGTCTGGTACGAATGGGGCGCAGAGGCTTTCGCTCGAGCCCACCGGGAGTCCAAGCCGATCCTTCTCTCCCTCACCGCGGCCTGGTGTCACGCCTGCCGCCAGATGGACGCGGAGACCTGGGACCATCCCGGGGTGGAGGCGCTGGTGGAGCGGAGTGTGGTCCCGGTCAAGGTGGACGCCGACCGCCGCCCTGACCTCTACGGTCGCTACCACCTGGGAGGGCTGCCCACGACGGTGCTTCTCACCTCGCAAGCCGGGTTCGTCCGGGGCGGCACCTTCCTCTCACCACCCCAGTTCATGGGGTTCCTCAACGACGGGCTGACAACCTTTCGCACGGGGCGGCGCCCCCTGCCGCGGTCCGCGGGGCGACGAGTCCGGACTGTCCCCCCATCCCCCGAGGGCTTTGCGGCGGCCCAGGTCGCCGCTGTCGAGCGCCGCTACGATCCGGAGCACGCGGGGTTCGCCCTGGCTCCCAAGCTTCCTCACCCCGAGACCCTGACGTTCCTCCTGCGTCAGCATCCCGCCACGCCAGATGCTCAGCGAATGGCGATCCGGAGCTTGGAGGCGATCGCGGATCATCTCTGGGACACGGGCGCCGGGGGGTTCTTCCGCTATGCGGCGGGGCGGGACTGGAGCCAGCCGCATACTGAGAAGCTGGCAGTGGATCAGGCGGCCTTGATCCGGCTCTTCCTTGAGGCGGGCTCGCGGCTTGGCTCCCCTCGCTTCCTCGGTCTCGGCCGAGGCGCGGTCGAGTACGCGCTGGGTTGGCTCGCCGGCCCCGAAGGGGTTTTCTTCGGAAGCCAGGCCGCCGACCCTTCCTACTACGCCCTTCGCCCGGCCGAGCGCGCTCGGGAGGAGCCACCAGCGGTGGACCGCCTTGGGTACGCTGATGCCACCGCTGCCATGGCTTCAGCGCTGACCTACGCGGCTGCTGTCCTGGAACTGCCCCAATGGCAGGCCCGAGCACTGACCGCGGTTGACCGGCTCATGCGACTCGTCCCGCCCGTTCCACTGCCGCACCTCCTCCTCGGCCCCTCCCCAGTGTCGGGATGGTTAAGAGATCAGGCGCTGGGGATCCAGGCGGCCGTTGACGCCTACCGAGTTTCAGGGCGGGCGGCCTGCCTCCGGTGGGCCGGACAGTTGGCGGAGTGGGCGCTCAGCCATCTCTGGGACGAGGAGCACGAAGCCTTCAGAGATCTCCCGGGCGATCCGGGGCCCGGGGGCGGCAAGGGTCCAGTGTTCACTCCCGTCGTTGCCAATGCCTTGATGGCTGAGGCGCTGGCGGAACTCGGCGGTCTTGAGCGCGAATCGCCGTTTGGGGAGTGGGCAGCGCGGCTCCTTACCACGCTCATGACCAAGACCGACGGCTCTGTCGCTGCTCCCGCTGTGGCTCTCGCGCTCCTGCGGGGGCAGGGGGCGACGGTCGAGGCGGAACTGGCCGGCGAACCGCACACTGCCGAGGCACAGGCCCTGGCCCGGGCGGTGATTCGAGAGTGCGGCCCGAGGGTGCGCCTCCGCTGGGTGCCGGGACCCGGGCCAGCGGTGACGCTCTGCACCCCAGAAGCCTGTTTGCCGCCCCTCGAAACTGGTAGAGATCTCGCTGAGAGCCTGAGGACGCTGGGACTTTCGCTGAGGTCAGGGCATTCACTCTGAAGGAGGAATAGCATGAGGCGGGTTCGCTCTGGAGGAATCCTGCTCGTCGTCGTTTCGCTCGTGTTGCTGTTGGGGTGCACAGCCGCGGCGCCTCCACAGGCTCCACTCTGGCAGGAGAGTGCAGGGCGGCCGATTCCGCCGGAGATCGCCCGCTTCAATGATCGGCTGGTCGAGTTAGCGGAGCGGCTCAGGTCCGGGCTGGTTCAAATCCGGGTGCGCCGCTCAGGATCCTCGGAGGTCGAGGGCGCCGAACCGCATCAGCTCCCGCCCGATGAGAGCCGCCGCACGTCGGGCTCCGGCTTCATCATCCGAGAAGATGGGCTCGTTGTGACCAATGCCCACGTGGTGGCGTCAGCGGATCGGATTCAGGTGAGGCTCGCCGACGGGCGGCGCTTCGAAGGGAAGCTGGTGGGCCAGGATAGCCGCGTGGACCTGGCTTTGGTCAAGGCCGAGGGGGCCGAGAGGCTTCCCGCGCTTCGCCTCGGCGACAGCAACCGGCTGAGGGTCGGGGAGTTTGTCCTGGCGCTGGGCCATCCCTTCGGGCTCGAGCAGTCCGTTTCCTTCGGCATCGTCAGCCGGAGGGGCGCCCCGCTCCGTGTCGCCGCGCCCGGCTTCGATTTCATCCAAACCGATGCTGCTGTAAACCCCGGAAACTCCGGCGGGCCGCTGGTGAACATGGCTGGCGACGTGGTAGGAGTGAACAGCATGGCCACCCGCAACGGCTCTATTGGCTTCGCCATCCCCTCGAGTTTGGTGAAAGCCCTGCTGCCGGAGCTGGCGGCGAAGGGAAGGGTGGAGTGGGGGTGGCTCGGGGTGAGGATTGACGAAGTCTCCGATGAGGCGGTGCCCAGGCTCGGCCTCAGTGAGGCGCGGGGTGCGTTGATCCGTCAGGTCATGCCGGGTGAGCCGGCGGATAAGGGCGGGCTCAAGAGTGAGGACGTGATCCTGGCCGTTGATGGCGAGCCTGTCAACAGCCCTCGGGATCTCCAACGGATCATCGCGACGACGCCACCCGGGACGACCGTCGTCCTAAAGGTTATGCGCGAGGGGAGAGAGTCCGACCTGGCGGTGACCGTGGGGCTCTACCACGAGCCCGAATCCCCTGCTCGGCCCGGGCGGTGAGACGCCCCGGACTGCTCTCCGGCTCGGCGCGGGCCCGGGTTCCCTACCTGCCCGCTTGGGCCGCGGGGAGGGGGGACTCTGCCGGCGCGCCGTGGCCGTTATCGTCGATAGCACAGGCCTCGGCTCCGGCCCCTTCCCTGTGGATCGAGAGATCCTTGATGGTTGGGTTCTCGCCGCAGAGCGGGCACTTCGGATCGCGGCGAAGCTTGACCTCTCTGAAGCGCATGCCGAGGGCATCGTAGGTCAAAAGCCGTCCGATCAGCGGCTCCCCGAACTCCGCCAGCAACTTGAGCGCTTCGGTGGCCTGTATCAGCCCGATCACTCCTGGGAGCACGCCCAGGACGCCGGCCTCGCTTCAGGAGGGCACCAGGCCCGCCGGGGGCGGGTTGGGATAGAGGCAGCGATAGCACGGCCCCTGGTCGGGGGCCAGGACCGTGGCCATCCCGTCGAACTGGAAGATCGAGCCGTGGACGTTGGTCTTGCCCTCCAGATAGCAGGCATCGTTGACCAGGTAGCGAGTCTCAAAGTTATCGGAGCCGTCCACGACCAGGTCGTAGTCCCTGATGATGTCGAGGATGTTGTCCACCGTGATCCGCGTGGGGTAACGGATCACCGCTATGTCAGGATTCAATGCGGTGATGGTTTCGGTCGCCGATTCGACCTTGGGGCGGCCGATGTCGGACGTCCGGTGGAGGACCTGGCGCTGGAGGTTGGTGATGTCCACGCGGTCACCGTCGATGATCCCTAACGTGCCGACGCCGGCCGCGGCCAGGTAGAGGCCGGTGGGGGAGCCTAATCCGCCGGCTCCGATCAAGAGCACCTTGGAGCGGAGGAGCTTGCGCTGGCCCCTCTCGCCAATCTGCCCGAGCAGGAAATGGCGGCTGTAACGCTGGATCTGCTCGGTGCTGAGGGGAGAGTCTTTGACGATCGGGAAGCCGGACTGGACCCACTTCTGGTAGCCTCCAGCCAGAGAGGTAACGTTCGTGAACCCGAGCTCTCTGAGGGCTTTGCCGGCCAGGACCGACCGGAGTCCCGTCTGTCAATAGAGGGCGACAGGGGTATTGGGGTCGGTGACCGCCCCCCCGACCCTGAATTCGAGGAAGCCTCGGCTGATGTTGACTGCGGGCTCTATGTACCCGTCGCGGTATTCGTCGGGGTCTCTGACGTCGATCAGGATCAGCGACTCCCCGGCTTCGAGCCGGGCCCTGAGAGCTTCAGGCCCCTCCTCCCTGACAACCTGCCGCGCCTCTGCGAGCATCTCCCTCAAGGTCTTCATTTCAAACTCCTATTCGCGATTGAGTCAATAATAACCCCAATTCCGATCGAGTCAAGGGAAAACTCCTTCCGCTCTGCCTTCCCGGAGGGCGGGTTGCTGTACTTCTCGGATACTTTGGCATGCTATCTTGGAAGATGTTGAAACAGGAAACGGAAATTCCTAACCGGGAAAAGCCTTGAAAGGTCTCATTCTCTCTGGGGGCCGGGGGACCCGGCTTCGCCCGATCACCTACACTTCAGCCAAGCAACTGGTCCCCGTGGCGAACAAACCGATCCTGTTCTATGGCATCGAGGCGTTGGCCGCCTCAGGGATCACGGAGGTCGGGATCGTCGTCGGGGACACCAAGCGGGAGATCATGGAGGCCGTGGGGGACGGGAGCCGCTTCGGCATCGCGGTCACCTATCTCGAGCAGGAAGCCCCCCTCGGCCTGGCCCACGCGGTCCTGATCTCCGAGCACTTCCTGGGGCGGGAGCCGTTTCTCATGTATCTCGGGGACAACCTGGTGAGGGAGAGCCTGGCCTCCTTGGTGCGGCGCTTCGAGGAGGAGAAGCCGAACGCCCAGATCCTCCTGGCGCGCGTTCCCAACCCGCAGCAGTTCGGCGTCGCCGAGCTCCAGGACGGGAAGGTTGTCCGCCTCGTGGAGAAGCCTAGCCGGCCGCCCTCTGATCTGGCGCTGGTCGGGGTGTACATGTTCGACCAGCATGTCTTTGATGCCGTGAAAGCCATCAGGCCATCGTGGCGGGGGGAGCTGGAGATCACCGACGCCATCCAGTGGCTGATCGACACCGGACTGAGCGTGCGTCCGTATGTCATCGACGGGTGGTGGAAGGACACCGGGAAGCTCGAGGACATTCTCGAGGCCAACCGCATCATCCTGGATACGATTCAGACTCGGGTGGAGGGAGAGGTGGTGGCCTCCGAGCTGCACGGGAAAGTGATCGTGGAGGCGGGGGCGAGGGTGGTTGGAAGCGTCATCCGCGGCCCCGCCATCATCGGCGCCGGAGCCGTGATCGAGAACAGTTTCATCGGTCCCTTCACTGCCGTGGGCGAGCAGGCTCTCATCCGCGCCAGCGAGGTCGAGCATTCCATCATCCTCGAAGGTTCCCGCATCACGGATGTGGGCGGGCGGGTCGAGTCGAGCCTGGTGGGCAGGAACGTGACCATCTACCGGTCCGACGCCAAGCCTAGAGCCTACAACTTCGTGCTGGGGGACCGGTCCGAGATCCGACTGACGTGAGGAGCAACAGGCCGGTGGAGCTCAGCGACAAGGCCCGGCGGGCATTCCAGGTTCAGGAGTACCCTCCGAAGCCGGTGATGAAAGGGGTTGAGATCGTCGAACTCGCCCGGCATACGGACGACGGCGGCTCCTTCACCGAGCTGGCGCGGCTGACCGCGGGTGCGCCCGCGGCATTCCCGGAGTTCCGCCTCGCCCAGGTGAACTACAGCGAGGTCGATCCTGAGGTCATCAAGGCCTTTCATCTCCACCGTGAGCAGACCGATATCTGGTATGTCCCTCCGGGAGACAAGATGCTCCTGGTGCTGATCGACGTTCGGGCCGGATCGCCGACCGAAGGGGCGACGATGCGCCTGGTGCTGGGTGATGGGCACTCACGCCTGGTCAAGATCCCTCCGGGAGTGGCCCACGGGTGCCGGAATCTGGCCTCGACGCGGGGCCGCATCATCTACTTTACCGACACGCATTTCACCCCGGCTCCGGAGTCGTGCGACGAGGGCCGTCTCCCGTGGGACTACGCGGGGCGCGACATCTGGGAAGTGAGCCATGGGTAGCGCCCTCGGAGAGGAACGATGAAGATCCTCGTTACTGGCGGGGCGGGATTCATCGGGTCCAATTTCGTTCGCTATCTCCTCACGCGCCACCCCTCGTACGAGATCATCAACCTGGACAAGCTCACCTACGCGGGCAATCTCGAGAACCTTCGCGACGTGGAGCGGAATCCCCGCTACCGGTTTGTCAGGGGCGACATCTGTGACCGGACCTTGGTGTTGGAGATCGCGCGGGGCGTGGACGCCATCGTGAACCTAGCTGCTGAGACGCATGTCGACCGCTCGATCATGGGGGCGGGGGATTTTGTCCGGACCGACGTGTTCGGGACCTTCACCCTTCTGGAGGCGGTGAAGGAGCTTCGAATCCCTCGACTGGTCCAGGTCTCCACGGACGAAGTGTACGGCTCGATCGAGCATGGGGCCTTCAAGGAGACAGACGCGCTGAACCCATCGAACCCGTACTCGGCCTCCAAGGCCGGCGGCGACCTGCTGGCGCTCTCGTACTGGACGACCTATCGGCTCCCCGTGATGATCACCCGCGCCTCTAACAACTTCGGGCCGTACCAGTATCCCGAGAAGGTCATCCCGCTGTTTATCACGAACGCGCTGGAGGATCGCCCACTGCCGCTCTACGGGGATGGTCGAAACGTCCGGGACTGGCTCTACGTTCTCGATCACTGCGCCGCCCTCGATCAGGTCCTCCACAGGGGAACTGAAGGAGAGATCTACAATGTCGGGGGCGGCACGGAGCTGGAGAACATCACCCTGACGCGAATGATCCTGGCGGTCCTCCGCAAGCCGGAGAGCCTGATTCAGCGAGTGACCGATCGCCCCGGCCACGACCGCCGCTATGCGCTGGACTCCGCGAAGATCCAGGCCCTTGGGTGGCGGCCCACGGGTGACTTCGAGGGGGTGCTTCGGGAGACCGTGGAGTGGTACCGGACCAACGAGTTCTGGTGGCGGCGGTTGAAGTCCGGGGCCTTCAAAGAGTACTACGCGCAGCAGTACACGACCGGATCTCCCACCCCGCGGGGACGTCGGGTCCCGTCAGGGCCCAAGCGGAGTCGATCGCTGCGGGGGCCCCTACGGTAGGGCCTTCGCCGGGCGAGCCGTCAGGCGGATTGCCTCGCCGAATCCGGCCTGGCACGCGAGCGCAAGGCTCAGCGTGACCAAGCGCTTGGCGAGAGGAACGCGCAGCACTCTGCGCGAGACGTTCGTCCCGGCGATCTCGAGACTCTTTGTCACGTACTGCCAGTCGGAGAGATACTTGACCTGAATGACCTCGCCTCCGGCCTGCTCCACCGCGCGCGCTAGAGTGCGCGGCGTAAAATGCCACAGGTGAAAGGGCAGGTCGAGTCCGTGCCAAGCGCTTCCGAAGAGCCGCCGTCCCAAGCCGGCGAAGTTGGGGACTTCGATGAGCGCCATCCCACCCGGTGCGAGCCAGCGCAGGATCCGACGGATGGCGGTTACGGGCTCAGGCACGTGTTCCACTACGTGAAACACGGTCACCACGTCGAAAGAGCGGTCGGGGAACGGCGCGTCCATGAGGTCGCCGACGAAGATGGTTCCGGTCACCGCTCGCGCCAGAGCCGCAGCTTCGGGCAGAAGCTCGATCCCGGTTACGTCCCAGCCTACCTCGCGCATCCGTTCGAGGAACCCGCCTGTCCAGCAGCCGATGTCAAGGAGCCGCCCGCGACCGAGGAATGGCGGGAACGTTACCGCCAATCGACGGGAACGGAGCCAGGCGAGGGACCGCACGAGCCGATCCGGGACTCCGTGATCGAGGTGCTGGTAGCCGAGATAGTGCACGAGCGCCCGGCGGGTTGCCGAACGGAGGAGGCGACCCCCGTGGAATGCGGAGCGCTGGGGGGAGCGGGTCAACGACGGCCCGTACCCGTGGGGCGCTCGCTGCAGGAGTTGCGAAACCGTCGGGTTGAGGTAAGCGAATCCGCACCGCCGGCATTTGACGACGTGAAATGTTCCTGGAATGCGTTTGAGAGGATCGCAGGCTGCGAGAAGCAGCAGGTGATCCGTGCTGCGGCAGAGAGCGCAGGCCGAGGGCTCGAGCATGCTGCTCAGGTTATGCCATGCCTACACGAGAATGCGCGAGTCGCGGCGCTACTTGCGGGCATTACTCGCCGTTCGGAACCACTCTTCCGCCTTGCGGGGATCGCGCGCCTGGCCGAGCTGGCCGTCGAAATAGATGTCGGCCATGCGGTCCATGGCCCCGATCTGCGCTCCGTTTGCGGCGCGTTCCATCCACATAAGAGCTTTGCGCTCGCGGCCCGGACCGACGGGGCCGGACGCATAGTACTCCGCGAGCTCATACATCGCCGTGACGTCGCCGAGCTCGGCCGCCATGAGCTTGGCGTGCCGGGCTTCGTCGAAGCGACCGGGCTTCTCCAGGGCGATCGCGAGGACCAGATGGGCCTCAACGAAGTCGGGCTTCAGTCGGATTGCCTGTCGAAGCGCCTCAACAGCAATGTGGTAGCGCCGGAGGGTGCCGGCTGAGCTGCCATAGTTGTAATGGGCCATCGGATCGTCCGGGGTAAGGACCGAGATGTCTCTGTACGCTTCAAGCGCGCGCCTGTCGTCCCCAGCCGCGAGGAGTGCCCGGGCCAGGTTCCGGTGAGATTGAAGGTCTTGAGGATTCTCCTCGATGGCTGTTTCGCAGGATCTCGGCGCGCCGTGCGCCCACTCCCTGGCGCAGCGTTCGGCCCAACTTTCCGCCCAGGCAGGCGCTGCCGTTGCAACGGCGAGCAGAGACCGACGCCGGCGAGGGCCGACCGCCGGGTCGCCATGACGGCCCGCCTGAGCCGGGTGATGAAGCGATCCGTTCTCATGACGCGATCCTTTCTCGAGTTACGCTCGGCGAGCCCACCGTTGTGACTCGGAGCTCCAAAGATTCCGCATGCTCCACTGCGGGAACGCTACAGGGGTGGACCGCGTGTGTCAAGGCGTAAAGGCCGGGCGTGCGCGACTCGGGCCGGTCGGGCAGGTTCCGCCCCGGCTGCGCTCGTGGTACCCTACACGCCATGAAGGGGGTGGACAGCTATCAGGGGCGCGGGCTCATTGCCGATCCCATTCACCATTACATCCTCTACACCCGCCCGGACGGGATCGGCGGCGAGGCGACCGAGCAGGACCTGATCGACACCCCCTGGGTTCAGCGCCTGAGGCGGATCCCGCAGCTCCAGTCGGCGCGCTGGGTCTTCCCCGCTGCCGAGCACAGCCGCTTCCAGCATGCGCTGGGAACCATGCATCTCGCCGGCCGCTTCGGTCAGCAGCTCTACGCTTCGCTCAAGTCGATCTTCCCCGATGTTTCTTCCTCGGCTCTCGTTGAGGAGCTGCTCCGGATGACGGGGCTCCTGCACGATGTCGGGCATGGCCCGTTCGGCCACTTCTTCGACGAAAACTTCCTGGCTGACTTCGAGCTCACCCACGAGATGGTAGGCCAGCGGATCATCCGCGAGGAGCTGGGAGAGCTGCTCGGAAACCTCCGCCGGAGTCCCTCGGGGCCCTTTGCCCCGGGTGAGCGGCTCGATCCGGACTGGATCTGCTACCTCATGGGCAAGGCCTACACCCAGCCCGAGACGAACCATCCCCACTGGCTGGCTTTCCTCAAGCCCCTTCTCTCAGGCATTTACACCGCCGACAACATGGACTACGTGCTTCGCGACTCGTATATGTGTGGGGTGGCGGTCGGTCCCATCGACATGGATCGGATCATCTATTACTCCTTCTTCACCGAAGACGGGCTCACCCTGGACCGGGGGGGCGCCCAGGCGCTCATCATGTTCCTTACCGCTCGCTTCTACATGTACACCAATGTTTACTACCACCGGACGACGCGAGGGATCGACCTTCACCTGAAGGAGATTTTCCGGGACACGATGCGGATTATCTTTCCGTGGGACCTGAGAAAAGAGCTTCACCCGTACCTCCACCTGACTGAGTGGACGCTCCTCGAAGAGGTCGGGCGCTGGCACGGTTCGGATGATCCTGATCGAGCAGCGTTGGGGAAGGAGTGGCAGCAGATCCTGGACCGTCGACTCAAGTGGCGGATGTCCCACGAGGTGATGCTGGACATCGCCGAGCTCAGGCGGGGCCTGGGGTTCGTCAAGGCGGAGGAGGTGGAGGCTCGGGTATGCGCCCTCTTGCCGGCCCGGCTCAGGCGCCTCGAGTTCAAGATCGACATGGCACTGCAGGATCCCCGTCCGCTCAACCCGCTGGGGCTGGGGGACCGGCAGATCTATATCTACGACTCGGGCGCCAAGCGCGTGTCCAAGGAGCAGCTGGCCGAGCTTTTCAGATACCTGCCCGGAAAAGTGGCCCAGTGCCGGATCTTCGCCACCACGCACGAGCACGATCAGCTGCTGGCCGAGGCTCTCGAGCGAGCGCTGGGCGGAGATTCTCCCGCCATCGTCACCAACGTCTGAGGTGGACGATCATGGAAAAGTTCCGCGGCGTTGACTACTACGGAGTCGAGGAGCTCCTGACCGAGGAGGAGCGGATGGTGCGGGATGCGGTGCGTGACTGGGTGGAGGCGGAGTTTCTGCCTATCATCCAGCAGCACCACCGCGAGGGGACGTTTCCAGCCCACCTGATCCCGAAGCTGGGGGAGATGGGGGTCTTTGGCGCCACCATCAAGGGATACGGCTGCGCCGGGCTGAACAACGTCGCCTACGGCCTCATCATGCAAGAGCTGGAGCGGGGAGACTCCGGGCTCCGTTCCTGCGCCTCGGTGCAGAGCGCACTCGTCATGTATCCGATCCACGCCTTCGGTTCTGAGGAGCAGAAGGAGAGGTGGCTGCCGCGCCTGGCCAGCGGGGAGGTCGTGGGCTGCTTCGGCCTGACTGAGCCGGACCACGGGTCGGATCCCGGGTCCATGAAGAGCCGGGCAATCCAAAAGGGCGACCGGTACGTCCTGAACGGCACCAAGCTTTGGATCACCAACGGTTCCATCGCCGATCTGGCGATGGTCTGGGCGAAGGATGAGGGTGGGGAAATTGCGGGATACCTGGTGGAGCGGGGGTCGCCGGGCTTCTCCACGCTGGACATTCCCGGGAAGTTCTCCATGCGTGCCTCCATTACCTCCGAGCTCTCGTTTCAGGATTGCGAGATTCCTCTCGAGAACAAACTCCCGGCGGCCAAAGGGCTCAAGGGCCCGCTCTCCTGCCTCTCCCAGGCCCGTTACGGGATCGCCTGGGGCGCCATCGGGGCCGGCATGGCCTGCTACGACTGGGCGCTCCAATATGCCCAATCACGGGTTCAGTTCGGCAAGCCCATCGCGGCGTTCCAGCTCGTCCAACGCAAGCTCGTCTGGATGCTCACGGAGATCACCAAAGGCCAGCTCCTGGCCCTCCAGCTTGGTCGCGTCAAGGACCGAGGCTACGCTCGCCCACAGCAGGTCTCCATGGCGAAGATGAACAACGTGTGGATGGCTCTCGAGACGGCGCGTCTGGCCCGCGACATTCTGGGCGCGGCGGGGATCGTGGACGAGCACCCGGTGATTCGCCACATGCTGAATCTAGAGACGCTCCTCACCTACGAGGGGACCCACGACATCCACACCCTGATTATCGGGCGTGATATCACCGGCATGTCAGCCTTCGGAGACGAGTAGCGGGAGTTCCGGCAATCCCCTCAGCGGAGGGCAGGTCCCGGGACCTGCCCTTTTTGCTGCCCATTGAGCTACGCCGAAAAGCAGGCGCGCTGGAGCGTGGCCATCGCCGCGCTGACCTTGACGGTGCAGAACGGCGTCCTGATTGCCTTTGCGGTGCTCTACCTGCCGATGGTGGAGGAGTTTGGCAGCTCGCGCGCGGCGTTCGCGGCGGTCCAGTCCGCCGTCCTCCTCCTCGGGGGATTCACCGGGCCGTTGATCGGCTACGCCTTCGACCGGCTGGGGCCCAGGAGGCTCTTCCAGTGGGGCGCGATCGTGGCGGCCGTCGGCTCTGGCGAACCGTGGACCCTCCGGCGTGCCGCCCGCGCCTCGGGCTTCTGGTGGCTGGTTTGCGTGTAGATTCTTTTCCTCGATAGGGTTCCCCTTGATGAATGTTCATATGCTCGCCTTTGCCGTAGGGGTTGGCATCCCCCCGGTTCAGGCCGCCACGGCGCCGGGGACGGTGAGCCTGGTGAGCCTCGTTGGCCACCTTCTGACCGCCTGGCTGGCCGCCCGCCTGGGACGTGCCCAGGCGCTTACCCCGACTTACTCGAGCGCGGCCCTCGGTGTTGGCTGCCTTGGGCTCCTTGCCGGGAGTGGCTGGCGGGGGTGGCTCATCCTCTACGTGCTGCTCTACGGGTTGGCCCAGGGCTCGAGCGGCATCATCAGCTCGGCACGAGCGGGCGATCTCCTCGCCGGGCCTGCTTTTGGGACCATCTGCGGCTGGATCGTGCTCGCGACGGGGCCGGGTGAGGCGATTGGCGCGTGGGTGGGCGGCGCGATCTGCGATCTGACAGGGAGCGATCTGGGGGCGTTCGGCTTCGTGGTTGTGGCGCCGGCACTGGGAGTGATAGCGATCTGGCGCGTCCGGTCGCGGCCGAGTGCTGTCTCACCGTGGCGGAGCGAGGCGAGGCAAGGGAGCGGTTCTCCTTACCGACGATCCGCGTAGGGCTCGATCCCGTCGCCGTCAGGATCACGGACGGCGCTCTCGTGTATGATAAGAATTTGTGCCGACTCCCTTCGGTCCTTCCAACCCTGAGCTCCGAGACGAGCCGGGCGCCGTCGTCGACGGATTCTCGGATGTCCGCGCCACAGCCGGCTCCGCCCCGGCTCCGGTGTCTGGCGCCCGGGCCAACGCCAAGCTTCTGGCCTTTCTGGCCTTCGGTCATCTGGTCGTTGACGTCAACCAGGGCGCGCTACCGGCTTTCCTTCCCTTCCTGAGAGCGGCGTTCAACCTCTCGTACACGGGTGCGGGCACCGTCATGCTGGTCGCCAGCGTCACCTCCTCAGTGATCCAGCCGCTCTTCGGGTATCTGGCTGATCAAACCTCGCGGCGTTGGCTGATCCCCGCTTCGGTCTTCGCCTCCGGGCTGGGGCTCGCTCTGGCCGGGGTCGCGCCGAGCTACCCCGCGCTGCTCGCTTTGGTCGTGATCATGGGGTTGGGCGTGGCTGCGTATCATCCGGAGGGATACCGGACGGCCCACCATGTTGCAGGCGACCGGAAGGCCACGGGGCTCGCTTTTTTCTCCATTGGCGGCAACGTGGGGCTCGCCGTCGGGCCCCCGCTGATCACAGCGCTCGTCGTCGGGTTCGGACTCCGAGGAAGTCTCGGGATGCTCGTCCCGAGCCTCGTCATGGCGGGGCTCCTGACCACCGCGCTCCCTCTCCTGACTCCTGGGCCCTCCGCATCCAGGCTCGCCATGGCCGCCGGGTCGGAAGGCAGGCCGCCGATGGTGTGGGCGATGACGGTGCTGATTGCAGTGGTGACGCTCCGCTCCTGGACCCAGCTGGGATTCACGACGTTCGTGCCGTTCTTCTACGTGGACGTGCTCAAAGCAGACCCGCGGCTGGTCGGTCCGCTCCTCTTTGTCTTTCTCGGTGCGGGCGCCGTCGGCACCCTGGTGGGCGGTCCCTTGGCCGACCGATGGGGTCCCCGCCGGTTCATGGTCGGCGTCTTCTTCCTCGCCACGCCGCTCGCGCTGGGCTTCCTCTTCGCTCGCGGGGCGTGGGCGTTCGTACTCCTCGGCGCCCTGGGATTTGTGCTGGTTTCGACCTTCTCGGTCTCAGTGGTGTTGGGCCAGGCCTATTTCCCGCGTCACCTCGGGCTGGCCTCGGGTCTCATCGTCGGCTTCGCCATCGGCACCGGCGGTCTGGGCGTGGCTCTCCTCGGCTGGGTGGCCGACCATTGGGGGCTCGTCGTGGCTCTGGGCATCAGCGCGACAATGCCGTTTCTCGGCTTCCTCGCCGCGCTTTTTCTCCCGGAGCCCCGGCGCACCTGACGGCCTTCCCCCCGTGCGGGCCGCTATGGTATAAGGGCTCTGGACATGATGCTCTTCTCCTCTTTCCAGGACGGGGAGTCAGTTCTCCTCATCGACCGACGAGGTAAGCGTCACCTCCTCACCCTTCGAAAGGGAGAGACCTTTCACTCGGATCGCGGCTTTATCCCTCACGATGCCGTTATCGGCCAGCCTGAAGGAAGCTGGCTTCGCTCCTCGATGGGCCACCGCGTCCTGGCTGTCCGTCCGACGCTGGGCGAGTACGTCCTGGAGATGCCGAGGGGGGCCCAGGTGATCTACCCGAAGGATCTGGCCATGGTGCTCTTCTGGGCAGATATCTACCCGGGGGCGCGGGTCCTCGAGGCGGGGACAGGCTCAGGGGCGCTGACGATGGCGCTCCTCAGGGCGGTGGGCCGGGAGGGGCGCGTCATCACCTACGAGCAGCGCGAAGAGTTTGCCCGGCGGGCCCTCGTCAACATTCACGCTCGGTTCGGGGAGGTGGGCAATCTCCTGGTTCGGCTTCTCGCCGTGGAGGATGGGCTCGCGGACGAGGAGCCTGTGGACCGCGTCATTCTGGACCTGCCTGAGCCCTGGCGGCTCGTGGAGCCGGTGATGCAGGTGCTGCGACCGGGCGGGATTTTCCTCTGCTACGTCCCGACGATCACTCAGGCCCAGCAAGTCGCCGAGACCCTCCGCCGCAACCCGGCCTACGCCCTGGTGGAGACCTTCGAGACGCTGCTCCGCCCCTGGAACATCGAGGGGCTTTCGGTTCGTCCGTTTCACCGCATGGTGGCTCACACCGGCTTCATTACTCTCGCCCGACGGGTGGTTCCCGAGGAGCGCGTGGAGCCTCCGGTCGAGGGTATCAGCCCAACGAGCTAGTTTCGTGCTCGAGCGCCTCTTCCGGCTCAGCGAGCGCGGCACGACGGTCGGGACCGAGGTGATGGGAGGCCTCACCACCTTCATGGTTATGGCCTACATCATCTTCGTGAACCCCGCCATTCTCTCCTTCTCCGGCATGCCGGAGCTTCAGGGACAGGGCCCGCCGTTCGTCCCCACGCTGGCTGCCACCTGTCTCGTCGCCGGCGTCGCCACCCTCGCCATGGGGCTTCTTACCAACTACCCGCTTGCCCTGGCTTCGGGGATGGGCCTCAACGCCGTGGTGGCCTTTCAGCTCGTAGCCGGGATGAAGCTTCCCTGGCCGGCCGCCATGGGAGTGATCATGCTCGAGGGGATGGCCATCACGGTTCTCGTCCTCACCGGCTTTCGCGAGGCCATCATGAATGCCATCCCCCTGCCGATCAAGCGGGCGATCAGCGTGGGGATCGGGCTCTTCATCCTGTTCATCGGGCTCTCCTCGGCAGGGGTGGTGGAGGCTGGGCCGCCGGGCGTTCCGGTCACGCTGGGCGACCTTACTACGCGCCCCGTGGTCGTTGCGCTGGTGGGGTTCTTCCTGACCCTCTGGCTTCTGGCACGTCGGATCAGAGGGGCCCTTCTCCTGGGGATCCTCGGAACCACAGCCGTCGCGATCGTGGTGAACGCGCTCTCCGGCGGCACGGCGTTCCCTGCTCCGGGTCAGGCAGTCCTGCCCTCCAACATCGTGGAGCTTCCCGATTTCTCCACGGTGGGAGCCGGATTGAATTTTGGGATTTTCTGGCGGGTGGGGATCCTCACCGCCCTGATCACGATTTTCTCGATCATGCTCTCGGATTTCTTCGACACGATGGGGACGGTGATCGGGATCGGTGGGGAGGCGGGGTGGCTGGACCGGCAGGGGAGGCTGCCCCGGCTCAACCGGGTGCTTCTGATCGACTCGCTCGCGGCGGTGGTCGGCGGACTGGCCTCCGCATCGTCGGCGACCACGTATATCGAGTCGGCGGCGGGGGTCTCCGAGGGCGCTAGGACAGGGTTGGCCTCCGTGGTCACGGGCTTCTGCTTCCTCCTGGCCCTCCTGTTTACGCCGGTGGCGCGGATCGTGCCGCCGGAGGCCACAGCCCCGGCGCTGATCGTGGTCGGGTATCTGATGTGCAGGGTTGTGCGGGAGATCCCGTTCACCGACCTGGAGGAGGGATTCCCGGCGCTCCTGACCCTCACCGTCATGCCCTTTACCTACTCCATCACCAACGGCATCGGCGCCGGCTTCATCGCCTACTCCTTCATCAAGCTGATACGGGGCAAGGGCCGCGAGGTCCACCCGATGATGTATGGCGCCACGGTGGCATTCCTCCTCTACTTCGCCCTTCTCTGACTCCGGTCTCTCTTCGCCTCGGAGGCGAGTTCGCTTCTTCGACCAAGCCGCAGGAGCACGCGGTCGCGGAACGCTGGCCGCCTCCGGAGCCGTGTGCTAAGCTGGAGTCTGCCATGATCGGCGCCATGCGGCGGAACATCAAGACGCTCAGCATCTTCCTCTGGCTGGTGATCGCCGCCTTTATCGGGACCACTTTCCTGGTGTGGGGGAGGGGAAGCATCACCGGGACCGGCGGCCCGGGGGCGGTGGCGACGGTGAACGGGGAGGAGATTCCGTTGGAGCGCTACCAGCGCCGCTACCAGGACTATCTGGCGTTCTACCAGCAGCTCTACCGCGACCGCTTTTCCTCCGAGCTGGCCCGGCGGCTCGGCCTCTCCCGGCAGGTCCTGGATGAGCTGGTCAGGGAGGAGCTGGTGATCCAGCGCGCCAAGGCGGAGGGGATCACGGTAGGCGATGCGGAGCTGAACGCGCGGATCCACTCGATTGGCGCCTTCCAGCAAAACGGCCAGTTCTCTCTTGAGCGCTACCGGGAGATTCTCCAGCGGGAGCGGATGACGCCGCCGGCGTTCGAGTCGGAGCTGCGGCGGGCGATGCTCCGCCAGAAGGCCGAGAGGCTGGTCAAAGGGGGGATCAAGGTTTCTGAGGCCGAGCTCCGTCAGGCTTATGCCCTCGACCGGGAGCGGGTTCGGGCCGCCTGGATCCTCGTGGAGCTCGAGCCGTTCCTCGCCACCGCCACTGCCACCGAGCCGGAGATCGAAGCCTACCTGAAGGAGCACTCGGCTGAGTTCCGGCAGCCGGAGCGTCGGCGGATCGAGTACGTAGTGGTGAAGCCGAAGGATTTCGTTCAGCCGGTGACCGGGGCGGAGGTGGAGGCGTATTACAGGGAGCGGGGAGCGGAGTTTGAACAGCCTCGCCAGGTCCGAGCGGCGCATATTCTGGTGCGCGTACCAGAGGTGGGGGGGAGCGAAGCGGAGCGGCGAGCCAGAGCCAAGGTTGAGGAGGCCATCCGACGGGCGCGCGCCGGCGAGGGTTTCGCCGAGCTCGCCAAGGAGATCTCGGAGGATCCGGCCTCGGCGGGAGCCGGGGGGGATATGGGATACATCGCCCCGGGCGAGCTCGTGGCGCAGTTCGAGCAGGCGCTCTTCGCCCTGAGAAAGGGAGAAATCACCAAAGAGCCGGTGCGCACTGCCTTCGGCTACCATGCCATCAAGGCGTTGGAGATCCGCGAAGGCGGCCGGCGCCCTCTGAAGGAGGTCGCCTCTGAGATCCGTGAGCGACTTCAGGCTGAGCGCAGTGATGAGGCCGCTCGGCAGGCGGCGGCGGCGGCTCGGGCTAAGCTCCAGACCGCGGAGGATTTCATCGCGGAGGCGCGGAAGCTAGGGCTCGCCGTGAGCGAGATCCTCTATGCTCGCGGCACCTCGCTTGAGGGGATTGGATGGAGTTCCGACCTCGAGGAAGCGGCTTTCACTCTGGTTCTCGGCGGTGTCTCGCGCCCGCTCGAGACCGCCGGGGGGTATGTGGTGCTCAAGGTGACCGAACACCTGCCCTCTCAGGTCCCGCCGCTCGCCGAGATCAGAGATCGGGTGGCCGGGGCGGTGAAGCGCCGGAAGGCCGAGGCCGAGGCTCTGGCGCGCGCCTCGGCACTCGCGAGCGCTGCTGCTATCGGGAAGGATGCGTTGAGGCTCGCCAAAGAGGAGGGCTTCCCCACCGGAGAGACGAGCCTGTTCTCGCGTTCTGACCTCGCCGAAGCTCGGGGGGTTCCCGAAGCGGTGATGCGTGGCGCATTGAAGACGCCCGTCGGCCAGCTGGGTGAGCCTGTCAAAACCGCCGAGGGCGTTTATCTCGTCGAGACTGTAGAACGCCGGGCTGCGGATCCCTCGGGGTTCGAGGCCGCGCGCCCTGAGATCGAAAAGCAGCTGCTCGAGGGAAAACGCGATCAGACGTGGCGGAGCTGGGTGGATGAGACCCGCTCCCGCGCCACGGTCGAGGTGCCGAGCCAGCTTCCTGGCACTGGCTAACCTGGAGGGGTTTCGACTGCGGCTGAAGAGGTCTCTGGCCGATCTTATCCAGTGGGAACGGGTTTGCCGGGTCGGCACGGCGGATGCCGATGGCACTCCGCACGTCGTTCCTGTCTGCCACGTCCTTGCCGACGGGAGGATCTATTTCGGCTCGGGGAGCGATGCCAAGAAGGTGCTGAATCTGAGAGGGAACCCTCGGGTGGCCCTCGTTTTTGACCTCTACTCCGATGCCTGGGGGAACCTGAAAGGGGTCATGGTCCAGGGGATGGCGACGTTCATCGAGAAAGGACCGCGCTTTAGAAGGCTGCGCGCGCTCCTGTACGCCAAGTATCCCCAGTACTCTGCCGAGGCTGCTCTGGAAGAGGCGGACTCGGTGATCGTCGAGGTCACGCCGACTCGCGCGTTCTCGTGGGGATTGGAGTAGGAAGCGAGGAAAGCACCGAATGTCCATTCAGCGGGCCCCGATGACCCGGCCGGGGTACACTCGCCTCAAGGAGGAGCTCGAGCGGCTGAAGAAGGTGGAGCGCCCTGCGATTACCTCGGCAATCGCCGAGGCCCGGAGCCACGGCGACCTCGCCGAGAACGCCGAGTATCACGCGGCGCGGGAGAAGCAATCGTTCATCGAGGGGCGCATCGCGAAGCTGGAGGCCGCGGTGAGCCAGGCCGAGGTCATTGACCCTCCCCTCGGTGGTGACCGGATCACCTTCGGCTCCGCTGTGCTCCTGGCCGACGAGGCCGGCCACGAGGTGCGGTACCAGATCGTGGGGTCCGAGGAGGCCGAGCCCGCTCAAGGGCGGATTTCAGTCCTGGCGCCGCTGGCCCGCACCTTGATCGGGAAGAAGGTAGGGGAAACGGTCGTCGCTAGCACGCCGGGAGGGAAGAAGACGTACGAGATCCTCGGGGCGAACTTCGAGTGGAGGAGTTGAGCTAGGATCTCAGAGCGTCGCGGAGCTCGCGGGTGAGGATCTCCACGGTGCCTCGCGTGCCCCCCGCCAGCTTGGCTTTCCACTCCCCCTCGGTCTCGAAGCGCCGGTCGCCGAGACGCGCGCCCCAGGGCTTGATGGCCTCGCGGATCGCGTTGATGTCGAAGGGATCTCGCTTGAGCTGCCGGGCACGAGAGGTCACGTCGGGGGCGACCCGGATGAACGCGCGGAGGGCTGCTCCGGTTTTGATCGAGTACTTACGCCCCGCCCACGCCATGGGGAACACGCCTGCAATCCCCTTCACATAGTTGAGGAAGAAGCGCTTGGCGCCCTGGCGCAGCTCCTGGGAGCGGGAGCTGCCGCCGATCTTCTCCACGGTCTCAAGCAGGTCGACGATTTCTTCGGCCAGGGGCGCCTGCGAGACCTTGCCTCGCCCGGTCCCGAGCATCTTGACTTCCCCATGGAGCGGGGAGGTTTCATCCTCGTTGAGGGATCGGATCACGTCGTGGGCCAGGGCCTGGTTCGGGTCCGGGTAGAGCTTGCGCCCGGCCAGGCTCACGATGTGAGAAGGGTTCAGCCTGGTGTGCTTGGCGTTAATGGTGACGAAAAGCTCCACGACCTCGCGGGCGTCGAGCGAATCGAAGAGGACAGCCGGCACCTCGATACCCGTGATCTCGCCGGGCTGCGTGAGAGCGTGCAGGGCCAGGAGCCGGTGCTGGCCGTCCAGCACCCGGAGTACGCCATGCTCCTCCGGAATCTGAAGCAGCCCGAGGTCATGGTGGCTCGCCATCGGGGTAAAGGTGAACCGCTTCTCGGAGGTGATGATCACGGCCCCCGGAATGGCTGGGAGGGTTCCGGCCTCCCTACAGTCCAGGTAGTAGGCCATCAGCTCCTCGATCTTCCGCCTGATCACGGGGCGCTGATACGCCGTCTCGCTCTCACCGATACGCTTTTCTAGAAGATCCCAGTGAACCCTGGCCCGCAATGAACTCCTGACTTTTTGGGTTTCTCGTGGCGGTCCCCCGGTATAGCCAAGGACCTCGAACTTCACGAGGCGGTCGATCTCCTTGGCCGAGAAGGAGGCCTGGTAGAATTCCACTCCAAACTGCTTGACGCGATGGGCAGGAACCGTAATCATCTCCCCCTCCAGGGTGGTTTTCACTCTAATCGAAGCGCAAACCCCTGTCAACGTAAGGACTTCCGGCTCTCCAACCCATCGGACCCCAGTATCTAGGGGCCTCTGTAGCGGTGAGGCCCAAGATGTAGGGGAAAATGGGGGGCGTGAATGCGAAAAGTCAATGCTTTACTACCGAGGAGGGTAAACTGATAAAAGACCATGCTGGGGTGCAGTGCTCGGCTCGATGACTAAGGGAGGCTCGCCAGGCGGTTTGCCCTGCGGCGGCAAATGGCCGCGGGCGTAGCCCTGAAGGAGGAGACCAGGATGCGATGCTTGCGAGTGGTGACAGTTCTTGTCGCTTTGCTGCTGACTGACGTAGGGGGCTGGGCTCAGGAGAGACCGGGGACATCTCCCCCCATGGCTCCCCAGATTCAGGCGGCCTATGATTTCCTTATCGCATGGGGGCACGGGAGGTGGGATGAGGCGAGCATGGTCGCCACCGATACGGTCGTGCTGAGGACGGGGGATCAGGAGTACACGGTGGACGTGGTCGGCGGGACGACCGAGGTGATGCTGATCTTCCCGTTCAGGGGGCTTTCGACTGTCCGGGTAGAAGGGAAAGTTAAGGGCGTCACCGTGGACCACATCGCCATCAGGGCCGAGGGCGTGGAAAAGGAGGGGAGGGGGACCCTCACCCTGGAGGAGCGGGACGATGGGTTCATAGTGACCGGCGTGTCGGTCGAGTGACCGTGGAGCCGGATCCAGCGGTACGGTCGCGGCCGGGAGGCGCGAACGGGCACGGGAGGAGCTCGACGCCGATGCTGGAAATCGTCACGATGAGGGAGATCGAGCAGATCTTTGCGGTGACCGACACCCTTGGGATCCATCGGGAGAAGCTGGTGATTCCGCTCGGGCCGGCGTCGCCCGGAGGGGTCCGGAGGCTCCAGAATGGGAAGCTTGAGATCACCGCGGATGCCGAGACGCCCATCGAGGAGTGGGTCAGGCAGCTCCCCGACCTCATCCGGGCCGCCATGGAGGGGCGCTGAGGTCTAGAACTCAGCGAGGCTGACGGCGGGAGAGCCTAAGAGCCTGAGCTAGCGCGGCGTAGACCGGGGGAGCGAGCGGGGGAACAAGCCGGGCCCTGAGCCCTGAGCGGCGCAGGGCCCGACGAAGTCCGGCCCGGAAAGAGGGATCTTCCAGGAGCCGTCCGCTCCAGCTGGTTGTGATCGGGGGCCTGAGGCTTGCGGCACGAGCGGCCTCCACGGCAAGCAACGCCAGGCGCTGCTGGGCTTCCGCAACGATTCGCCTGGCGGCCGGGTCTCCCCGTCGGGCGCTAGCGAGAACCCCGGGGGCAAGGGCGGCGATTCGGACAACGGCGTTGGGGGTTCGGGCCAGGCTGCGGGCCTGTCTCAGAGCATCATTCCGGGCGTGGGCCCTGAGCCACTCTCGACCGATCCAGAAGGCGGAGCCCTCGTCGCCAAGGAGCGGCCCTAGCCCACCGCGTCGAACCCAACGTCCGCGGGCGGTGCGCCCGAGCCCGATCGAGCCTGTGCCCGCGACCACGAGCAGCCCGGGGCGCGCCCCCAGCGCGCCGAGGTAGGCGGCCTCAGCATCGGAAAGGACCCTGACCCGCCGCGCGAGCGCGTCAAGCCGCCGTTCGTGGCACCGCCGTTCAGCCGCCGTCCAGACCCCTCTCGATGCCACAACCAGGGCCTCAACCATCCTCGCCTTGATTCGCCAGCGCCGCCACAGCCCTCGGAGAAAGCTCGGAAGGTCGGCGGGGTCGGGCGCTCGAGCCGTGAGCTGCCTGCTCTTTGCCCTCGTCAGGCTCGCCGTGACAACGCGAATGTGGGTGCCGCCCAGATCCACAGCCGCAGCGATCCTGCCTCTAGGACGTCTCATCCCGGGCATAGCTTTCTCGTCCCTGGACTATTCTCCCCGGATTTCCCCGGGCAGGGAATGAATTCCTCTCTCTCACGGCGTGGCCGTTTAGCTTGACAGCCGATGGCGCAACTCTGTATGCCTGCTAGTAAGCAGGAGGTCACGAAGCTGACAGCCATCGGTTACGCGAGGCGGAGCAAGCAGCGGGGCGCGCGCATCGCGAGCCTGGAGCAGCAGGTGGCGCGCATCCGCGCCTGCTGCGAGATCCAGGGGTGGGCGGTGGCTCGGGTGGTGACCGATGACGGCGTGAGCAGCGGCCGGCGGGAGCCCTGGCTCGCCGATCTGGTGCTGGCTCTGGAGGCCGACCCCCTGGCGAAGCGAGTGGTGGTGCCGGCGGAGGTTTTGGCCTGGCTGGAGGCCGAGGCTCCTGACAGCTGGCGCAGGGTGGTGGCCTGGTTCGAGGCGCGTGGGGTTCGGGTAGTCGAGGTCCCGCCAGGCTGACCGCATGTCCTCCTGGTTTCCCGGCGGCAGCGCCCTGACGTGGCCCGACTACGCCCTCCTCCTTTTCTCCCTGGCCGGCCTGATCGCCATCGGGCTCAGCTTCACCCGCCAGCAGCGCGACACGGTTGACTTCTTCCTGGCCCGCCGCCGCGTGCCTTGGTGGGCTGCCTGCCTGTCGTTCCTGGCCACCGAGATCAGCGCCCTCACCATCATCGGAGTTCCGGCCACTGCCTACAGCGAGAACTGGGAGTACTTCCAGTTCTTCGTCGGCTGCAGCCTGGCGAAGTTTATCGTGGCCCTCCTCTTCATCCCGGCCTTCTACCGCTACAACTGCACCACGATCTACGAGTTCCTGCGCCACCGCTTCGGCCAGGCCACCCAGGTCACCGGCTCCATCTTCTTCTTCGTCACCCGCCTCCTGGGCTCCGGGGTGCGCCTCATGGCTGCGTGCCTGGCGGTCTCGATCCTGATCGGCTGGCATATCGTGCCGACCATCGCGCTCTTTACCGTGGCGTCCATTCTCTACATCGCCGCCGGCGGGGTAAAGGCCGTGGTGTGGACCAATGTGTTCCAGGCCGTTACCTTCCTCGTCGGTGGCGCTGCCACCCTGGCTTTTCTGATCTCGCAGGTTGACGGCGGGCTGGGAACGATCCTCTCGGTGGCTGGTGAGGCCGGGCGGCTGAACGTCATCAACTGGGGTCCGGCGCCCGGCGCCCCTGACTTCTGGACACGGATCCTCAGAGACCCGAACATCATCTGGCTCGCGCTCCTGAACGGCGTGGTGGGGTGCGTGGCCGCCTTCGGGACTGACCACGACTTGATGCAGCGGCTCCTGACTGTGGAGACCCGCCGGGTGAGCCAGCGGACCCTGGCCCTGACCCCGCTGGGGACGCTTGTCACGCTGATCTTCTACCTGGGGATCGGAGCCGGGCTCTACGCCTACTACGCCCAGCAGCCGAGCCTGTCGGTGCCCCGCCCCGACGAGATCTTTCCCCACTTCATCGGGTCGGCCATGCCGGTGGTGCTCCGGGGACTCATGCTCTCGGCCATCGTGCTGGCGTCTATCGACTCGCCGCTCGGGTCGCTCTCGGCCTCCTTCGTCACCGATATCTACCGGCCGCTCTTCCACCGGCAACGGAGCGAGCGCCATTATCTCGTGGTGTCACGCGTGGCCGTGATCATCTTCGGCCTGGTTCTCGCGGGGCTCGCCTACGGGTTTTCGTTCTTCGACAAGATCCTCTGGCTGGCCTTCAAGATCGCCGGAGTGACCTTCGGCTCTCTCCTCGGAGTCTTCCTCCTGGGGTTGACCACGAAGCACCCGTCGAATCGCGCCAATGTGGTAGCCATGGTGGTGATGGCGCTGGTGTGTCTCGTGCTCCTGGTCCGCATTGAGACGGGAGCGCTGCCGCTGGGGTGGAGCTGGCTCGTGATCCTGGGAACCGTCGGGACCATCGCCCTGACCCGGCTCTTGAGCCCCATCCTCGACAGAGCCTGATCCCTTACGCGAGGAGGCGGGCCAGCACAGCCTCGAGTTGGCACAGGCGGAAGCCGAAGGCTGTGAGGCCGAGGACGGGAGCCTTGAGGAACTCGGCATCGTACGGATCTCTGAGGGGCACCACGGCCAGGGCCCGGGCCGTCTCCTGGAGGCGGTCGAGGAGGGCCTTGTTCGACGGGTAGAGGTGGGCGTCGAAGAGGAACAGGATTGTGGCATCGGCGTCTCGCGCCAGCTTCGCGGCGCGCGAGATCTCGTCCGGCTCGGGCTCGATGGCGACCAGCTGAATCTCCGGGGCGATCCCATAGGGCCGAACGGCTGCCGTGAGGTAGTGAGCTTCATCCAGGAGCTGAGCCTCGATAGTGATCCGGTCAGCGAGCGAGGAGAGGCGAGGGAACACCACCGCGACACGTCCGTTCAGTCGCTGCCTGAACCCGGGCGAGTCCGGCGTCAGGCGCGTGAGCGCCCAGGTCGCCATGGCCTTTGCCAGCGGCGAGCCGTCGCGCTCGGCGCGAGGCGGTCCCTCTTCGGAGCGGAGCGTCCGCTTAGCCTTGAGCTTCTGGATCCGCTCGACACTGGCTTCGAGCTCGCTCAAAGGGAGGTGTTTGGCCCGGTACGCCTCGAGGAGCGTGCCCCGAGCCTCTCGCTGAGCGCTCTCGGTGTGGCAGACGAGGAGCAGGTCGTGACCGGCCCGGGCAGCTCTCACCGCGGCCTCGCCGATCCCTGAGAGCTCGCCGATCGCCCCCATCTCCAGGTCGTCACTCACGATTACTCCCGTGAAGCCCAGCGTCTCACGCAGGCACTCCCCGACGATCCGGCGCGAGAAGGTGGCCGGCGTGCGGGGCGTCGGGTCCAGGTTGGGGTAGAGCGGGTGTGAGGTCATGATCGCGTGGACCCCGGCCTCGATGGCGGCCACGAACGGGACGAGGTGGCTCCCTCGCATCTCCTTCCAGGTGGACGTGATGGTCGGGAGCCTCAGGTGAGCATCGAGCGGCGAGTGGCCTTTGCCGGGGAAGTGCTTGGCGCACGCCGAGAGGCCGCTCGTCTGCATCCCGCCGATCCGCGCCGCGCCGAAGCTGACTACGAGCGTTGGATCCTTTCCGTAGGATCGGGTTCCGATGTTGGGGCTGTAGGCGTCTGTCAGCAGATCCACCACGGGGGCGAGGTTCAGGTCAACGCCGAGCCGTCTGAGCTCCCGGGCCTCTATCTGCCCCTGGCGCCTGGCGAAGTGGGACTCGCCCGCGGCCACGGCCAGGTTGTCCGGGAAGATTGTGACCGCGTCGCGGAACATGATGACCCGGCCACCTTCGTGGTCAGTGGCTACCAGGAGCCGGCGTTCCAGGGCTTCTTCGAGCCCCTCAACCAGGCGGACCAGTCCCTCGGCTGACTCGAAGTTGCGGCGGTAGAGGATCAGCCCCCCGGCGTGGGTCTCCCGAAAGAGCCGGACGTCTTCGGTGCGGAGCCGCGGTCCCGGGAGTCCGAACATCAGCCGCTGTCCGACCAGCTCTTCGAGCATCATCGGTACGCGCGGACCAAGCAGGGTGTGGGCGTCTCGGGCGTCACGAGTAGAGAAGGAACGGTCGCCTGAGTCGGTTGAACGCGGCCAGCTCACGCTGCCAGGAGGCCTCGATCTGGTGAAGGGGTCGCCCGGCCTCGAGAGCCTTCCGGATTCGGTCGCTCCCGCAGAGCAGGTCAATAGGGAGCTTCTTCCACTCGAACTCGTACGGCGGTTTTCGCCAGGCGAAGCGTCTCGGGGCGAGGCGTCTTGCCGTAGCGACCAGCGCCAGCCCGGTCAGGTACGGCTTGAAGCGGTCTGGATCGAGGACGTGCCACTGCACGCCGCCGCAGATCCGTCCTCCGTACTTGTGGAAGGTCGGTCGGAAGCTGCACGGGCGGAAGTGAACGCCGGGGAGATCCAGGTCATTGAGGGTCTCGGCCCATCGGTGCGGGTCCATGAACGGGGCGCCGGCATATTCGAAGGGGCGCGTCGTGCCTCGCCCCTCGGAGAGGTTGGTCCCTTCCAAGAGGCAGGCGCCTGGGTAAACGCGGGCGGTCTCAGGCGTCGGCATGTTCGGGGAGGGGGAGACCCAGGACAGGCCGGTCTCCTCCCAGGTCATCTCTCGCTGCCATCCTCTCATCGGGACCACCTCGAGGCGGCAGCGCAGCCGGTGGCGGTGGTTCACGAGCCGGGCCAGCTCCCCGATGGTGAGCCCGTGGCGGACCGGGATCGGGGAGAGCCCGACGAAGGAAGCGAAGCTGGGGTCGAGGAGATTCCCCTCGACCCGCCGGCCGCCCAGCGGGTTGGGCCTGTCGAGGATCAAGAGTTCCACTCCGGCTTGGCCGCAGGCACCCATAGCCAGTGTCATGGTCCAGACGAACGTGTAGTATCGGGCTCCCACGTCCTGGAGGTCCACCACGAGGACGTCGAGCCCGGCCAGCGATTCCCGAGTGGGCGCGCGCCGCCGCCCGTAGAGGCTTTGGACCGTAAGGCCGGCGCGTGAGTCCTTGCCGCTGCGGATCTCGACGTGGTCCTGGGCCTGCCCCCGGAGACCGTGCTCGGGAGCGAAGAGGGAGGCAAGCTTCACCCCGCGGAGGGAGCCCAGGAGATCAAGGGCGTGCTGGAGTTGGCTGTCTACCGAGGCCGGATGGGCCAGGAGCCCGACTCGCTTGCCCCTGAGCCGGGTCACCCGCTCGCGGAGGAGAACTTCGAGGCCGGGAAGGACTCGCACCCCCCTATAATAGTCGGGGTGCCATGGACCGGGTCACCTATCATCGCCTCCCGACTGAGCAGGATAACCCGAGGAGTCGGAACCTGGACCGGCTCTCCCCGCTGGCTCTCGTGACCCTGCTGAACCGGGAGGATCAGCGCGTGCTGGAAGCGGTGAGGGGGGCAGGGCGGCAGATCGCAAGGGCTGTTGAGCTGATCGTTGGCGGACTTAGAGCCCGTGGCCGGCTCTTCTTCGTGGGCGCTGGGAGCAGCGGCCGGCTCGGGGTTCTGGAGGCTGCGGAGTGCCCCCCTACGTTCGGGACATCCCCGTCCCTGATCCAGGCGATCGTGGCAGGCGGCCGCAGCGCGGTTTTTCGCTCGAAGGAGGGAGCGGAGGATCGCGAGAGTGAGGCCCGTCGAGCCGTGAGGCGGAACGTTCGGTCCGGCGACGTGGTGGTGGGGATCACGGCGAGCGGGGTCACGCCCTTTGTGCGGGCAGCACTGACCGAGGCCCGTCGCCGAAAGGCCAGGACGATTCTCCTGGCCGTGAATCCCCGGAGCCGGCTCGGTGCCGGGGTGGATCTCCTGATCGCTGCCGATGTGGGCCCCGAGGTTCTTTCCGGCTCCACCCGGCTCAAGGCGGGGAGCGCCACCAAGATGATTCTCAACATGCTCACCACGGCCAGCATGGCTCAGCTCGGCAAGCTCTACCAAAACCGCATGGTGGACCTCCGCCCCTCATCGAGAAAGCTCCGGGCGCGAGCCGTGAGGCTGGTTCGAGAGCTGGGTGGCGCCAGTGAGTCCAGGGCTCGACGCCTCTTGACAGTGGCTCAGGGCCGGGCCAAGTTGGCGATCCTGATGGCTCGAGAAGACCTGGGCGCCCGGGAAGCCAGACGGCGGCTGGCCGCGGCTGACGGTTCACTGAGACGCGCTCTCGAAGGCCGCTGAGCCACCTCCTTTCTCCTCCCCTTTGACGGGCGAAGAGCACAGGCTATTCAGGGGGGGCCGTTTGTGTTACACGTTTGTGGTACAGAGGAAGGACCATGCTCTGCGCAAGCTGCCGGTTTGACAATCCCCCACAGAACCGATTCTGCGAGCAGTGCGGCGCCGCGCTGGAGGTCCGCTGCGCCCAGTGCGGCGCGCCGCTCCGGCCAGGAGCAAGGTTCTGCGGGGGCTGCGGTCAGCGCCTGACCGGGCCCGAGCCCGAAGTTCAGGCCCCCGCTCCGAAACCCCCGGTAACCGCCGACTACCAGAGCCGCCTCGTCTCCTACACCCCCAAGCATCTTGCCGAGAAAATCCTGAAGACGCGGTCTGCCCTGGAGGGGGAGCGGCGGCAGGTTACGGTCCTCTTCGCCGACATAGCACGGTTCACGGCGCTGGCCGAGAAGCTGGATCCTGAGGAGGTGCACCGGATCATCGACCGCTGCTTCGAGCTGATTACCGCGGAGATACATCGCTTTGAGGGGACGATCAACCAGTATACGGGCGATGGCGTGATGGCTCTTTTCGGCGCGCCGGTCGCCCACGAGGATAGCCCTCGGCGGGCGGTGCACGCGGCCCTGGGGATTCAGCGCGCGCTCCGGGATTACAGCAAGGAGCTGCAGGCTGAGCAGGGGCTGAGCCTTCAGATGCGGATGGGGCTCAACACGGGTCCGGTTGTCGTCGGCCGGATCGGAGACGATCTCCGGATGGACTACACCGCGGTGGGGGACACGACGAACCTGGCTGCCCGACTCCAGCAGAGCGCGCGGCCGGGCAGCGTGCTGGTCAGCGAAGCGACCTACAAGCTGGTCACCGGGTTCTTCGAGACCCTGGACCTCGGGGAGATGCCGGTGAAGGGGCACGCCCCGGTTCGGGCGTTCGAGGTGCTCCGGCCGCGCGGGCGCCGAGCTCGGTTCGGTGTGGCGGCCGAGCGCGGCCTCACCCCGCTCGTCAGCCGGGACCGCGAGCTGAACACCTTGCTCGACCTCTTCCGGGAGGTTGAGGCCGGGCGGGGGCAGGTGGTGTTCATTGCCGGGGAGGCGGGTATTGGCAAATCCAGGTTGGTCCTCGAGTTCCACCGGGCGTTGGCCGAGGCCGGGGAAGCGGCCACCTGGCTCGAGGGACGATGCATCTCGTTCGGTCGGTCGATCCCGTTCCTCCCCGTCATCGATCAGTATCGGGAGAACTTTAGGATCGAAGAGGTAGATGGGGAACCCGAGATCATCGCCAAGGTCGAGCACGGGATGCGCCGGATGGGCGAGCTCGAGGCACATATCCCTTACGTCCGGTACCTCCTGGGGGTGGATCCTGGGGATCCGGCGATCCTGGCCATGGACGCCTCAGCTCGGCGGAAAAAGGTGTTTGATGCCAACCGGGCGATGTCCCTCCGCGGAGCGAGACTCAGGCCCATCGTGTTCGTCTTCGAAGACCTTCACTGGATCGACACGAGCACGGAAGAGTACCTTGGCTCCTTAATGGACTCGGTGGCTGGAGTGCCGCTGATGCTTGTCTTGACCTACCGGGTGGGCTACACCCTGCCGTTCGGGAGCCGGAGCTTCTACACGACGCTGACGCTCCGCAGCCTCTCAGAGGCCGAAACGCTCGCCATGGCGGGGCGCGTCCTCGGAACGGAGCAGTTCCCCCGGGAGCTCAACGTAGCTCTCATGGAGAAGGCTGAGGGAGTGCCGCTCTTCGTCGAGGAGGTCACCAAGACTCTCATCGATCTCGGTGTCCTCAGGCGGGAGAACGGCGGCTACCGCATGGTGAAGGGCGTGGGGGAGGTCAGCGTGCCGGAGACGATTCAGGGGATCATCATGGCTCGCCTGGACCGCCTCGGCGAGAACGGCAAGCGCACGGTCCAGCTTGCTTCAGTCATCGGCAGGCAGTTTCTGCTTCGTCTCCTGGAGCGGATCGCCGGCCTCACCGGCGAGCTCGAGGGGCTGCTCGGCGAGCTCAAGGCGTTGGAGATCATTTACGAGCAAGGGTTGCTCCCCGAGCCATCCTATGTCTTCAAGCACGCGGTGATTCAGGACGTGGCCTACCAGAGCCTCCTCAGGGAGCGGCGGAAGGAGCTTCACAAAGCTGTGGGGTATGCCATCGAGGAGCTCTACCCCGACCGTCTCGCAGACCACTATGAGGAGCTGGCTCATCACTTCACCCAGGCCGAGGAGTGGAAGAAGGCGATGGAGTACAGCGTCCTGGCCGGCGATCGGGCCGCTCACGCGTTCGCTAACGGCGAGGCAAAGGCACATTTCGCGCGCGCCCTCGGATCCGCCGAGAAGGTCCGCCCGCTCCCCGACCCCGGGGGATTGGCGAGCCTTCACATGAAGCAGGGGGCTGTTCTCGCAGTCCTCGCCGAGTACGAGGAAGCGGCAGCGGTGTATCGGCGGGCCTTGCAGCTGATGCGGCGCGTCGGAGATCGGCCGCGCGAGATCGAGATCCTTGTCGCGCTGAGCGGGGTGTACACCTTTTATCACCGTCCGGAGCCGGCGATGGAGTACAACGAGCAAGCGCTGGCCATTGCGCGTGAGCTGGGCGATCGGGCCTTCCAGGCCGTCTGTCTCGCGAACCGCGTGCACGTTCGATCGGCCGGGTACGGCCAGATCGTTGAGACGACTGCCGATGCCGAGGAGGCGCTCCGCCTCTCCAAGGAGATCGGGGATCCGAAGTTGCTGGCCCAGACCCTCATCTTCCTCGGAGGCGCCCTCCAGTGGCGTGGAGATTTCGACCGGAGCCTCGTATACCTGGGCGAGGGCGCAGAGCTGGCATTGCGCGAGCACAGGGGGTTCCTATTCGCCCGGGCTGCTTTCTTTATCGGTAACGCCAATGTCGCAAAAGGCGAGTATGAGGAAGCGCTCCGGTGGTATCGGCGGCTGAGCGATTATGCTTCGGCGGCGGCGGACAAGGTCTTTATTGCCCGTGTCCCGAACACCATCGGTGGGGTCCATCTCGAGCTTTTCGACCTCGACGAAGCGCTCCAGCTGAACCTGGAAGGGGACGAGATAGCGCGGAAGGTCTTCCCCTGGCCAGAGCCTCGCGGCCACTCCCTGTTGAAAGTCGGTCTGGCTCATCTCCAATGCGGAGAGCACGGTCTTGCAGAGGAGTTTTTCATGCGGGCCTGGGCCCTGCTCGAGGCGGACGTTTGGTTCCGCTGGCGCTGGCATATCCCTCTCCTGCGCGCTCGCGGGGAGTTGGCGCTGATTGAGGGGCGGCACGACGAGGCCTGGGCCTACGCCACCAAATCGTTGGACATGGCCGAGCAGTCCGACTCGCGCAAGCACCTCGCGCGCGCCCAGCGGCTTCAGGGGGAAATCCTGGCGGCGAGGGAGAGGCTCGAAGAGTCAGTGAAGCCGTTGGATGCCTCGGTCAGGCTGGCTGAAGCCATCGGGACGCCGCGCGAGGTGTGGATGGGGAAGGCCGCCCTCGGCAAAGTGCTGGCCCGAATAGGGAGAGACAGAGAGGCGGAGAGTCAGCTGTCACAGGCGGTGCAGGCGATTGAGGGGATTCTGGGCAGGTTGCAAACCCCGCGTCTTCGTCGCTCCTTCGTGACGGCCGAGCCGGTGCAGGAGATCTACCGCACCCTTGGGCGCAGGCGCCCTGAAGGTGCGAAATGAAGATCGGGATCGTCGGCGCCGGGGCCATGGGATCGGTCTACGGGGCGATCCTCGGGGACGCGGGGAACGAGGTCTGGCTCCTGGATGTGTGGAAGGAGCAGATCGAGGCGATCCGGGCGCGCGGGGTGAGAGTCGAGGGCGCCAGCGGAGATCGCACGGTCGGCGTGAACGCCACGCTGGATGCCAAGGAGGCGGGCGTCTGCGAGCTCCTGATCGTCGCCACCAAGGCGATGGACACCGAGGCGGCCGTCAAGAACGCGGCCCCGATGATCGGGGCCGAAACCCTGCTGCTCACGATTCAGAACGGGCTCGGCAATGCCGAGAGGATGGAGCGGCTTGTCGGGGCGAAGAATTTGCTGGTTGGGATTGCGGGTGGCTTCGGCGCCTCGGTGGTGGGGCCCGGCCATGTCCATCACAACGGCTGGGAGGCGATCCACCTCGGGGAGTTCCAGGGCGGGCTCAGCGAGCGCCTCAATCGGGTCGCCGAGGTCTGGAGAAAAGCCGGGTTCAAGGTGCGGGTGTTCGACGACATCCAGCCGCTGGTCTGGGGAAAGCTGATGGGGAATGTCGGGTTCAGCGCCGTTTGCACGGTCACGGGCCTCACCGTGGGCGAGGTGATCGCCAGTCCTGAGGCATGGAGCATCACCGAGGCCCTGGTCCGGGAGGCGTTCGCCGTGGCCCAGGCCAAGAAGATCGTCCTCCCGTACGACGACCCGGTCCGTTGGGTTCGCGAGTTCGCCTCGAAGATGCCCCGGGCTCGCCCCTCCATGTTGCAGGACATGGAGGCGGGCCGGCGCACCGAGATCGATTCAATCAACGGAGGTGTGGTGAGGGAGGCGGAGGCTTTGGGGGTGCCGGTTCCCGTGAACCGGGTGATGTGCAGCCTGGTCAGGACGATGGAGACAGGGCGGGGTGGGTGAAAAGCCGGCTGAGCGTCTTGCTCTTGGTGGGGACGTGGCCCTCTCCGAGAGGGTCCGGGAAAAGGCGGGCTGCAGGGTCAACGCTGTCGTGACCCGGCAGGACTCCGGCATGGGCTAGCGCTATGAACTTCGACTTTACCCCCAAGGAGCGGGCCTTCCGTCATGAAGTGAGGGAGTGGCTTCAAGCCAACCTCCCTGACGACCTCAGGGGGCGGGGCTTCGCTGCCTCCCGGGCCGATCGCGCCGAGGTGGACCGGCTTCGTGCCTGGCAGAAGCGGATGTACGAGGCCGGCTATGTCGGGATGGACTGGCCGACCCGATTCGGGGGGCGCGGAGCGAGCGTGGTCGAGCAGATCATTCTCTACGAGGAGCTGGCTCGGGCCAGGTCTCCCCAGCCCGTGAACCGGGGCGGCCTCAGCATGCTCGGCCCGACGGTGATGGCGTACGGGACAGAAGCTCAGCAGAAGCGCTTTCTCCCCAAGATCCTCACCGCCGAGGAGATCTGGTGCCAGGGGTTCTCCGAGCCCAACGCCGGGAGCGATCTGGCCAACCTCGGGACACAAGCCGTGAGAGAGGGCGATCACTTGCTCATCACGGGACAGAAGGTCTGGACCTCCCTGGCCCACGTGGCTGACTGGGGGTTTTTCCTCGTTCGTACCGATCCCGCATCACCGAGGCACAAAGGGATCACGTTCCTCCTGATTGATATGACCTCGCCGGGCATCACGGTAAGACCCCTGCGCCAGATGACTGGAGAAGCCGAGTTCAACGAGGTCTTCCTCGACCGCGTGCGGGTGCCGGTTGAGAACGTCGTAGGGGAAGTCAACCGGGGCTGGGAGGTCGCCATCACCACCCTCGCTTACGAGCGTGACCTCCTGACCTTCATCCGGAACATCTCGCTCCGCCATGCCCTGGACAGGCTGATCGAGCTCGCCAGGCGCGTGAAGGTGAACGGTGGACGCAGCGCCGATGATCCCCGACTTCGCCAGAAGCTCGCTGCGCTCGCGATCTATGAGAAGTGTCTTCAGCTCGGTGGCTATCGGAGCCTCACCAAGATCCTGAGGGGTGGCAAGCCGGGGCCCGAGGGCTCCACCTCCAAGCTCTTCTGGAGCCAGGTTGACCAGGAGCTGGCCGAGGTGGCGACCGAGCTGCTCGGGCCGTATGCCCAGGTCACCGAGGGCTCGGAGTGGGCCCCGGACGAGGGGCAGTGGGCGTTCTACTGCCTGCTGGCTCAGGCCAGCGGGATTCGAGCCGGCACCTCCCAGATCTTGAAAAATATCCTGGGTGAGCGGGTCCTGGGGTTGCCGAAGGAGTGACGGAGACCAGCATGGCCGACGACCTCCTCTACGAGGTGAAGGATCGGATCGCCACCATCACGCTCAACCGGCCGGAGAAGCTGAACGCGTTCACGAGCGCCATGGTCGAGCGATGGGCCTGGGCGCTCGCCGAGGCTCAGAGTGACGAGCAGGTCAACGTCGTGGTGCTCACAGGCGCCGGTCGGGCGTTCTGCGCGGGCGGGGACGTGGGGCGAATGGGGGAGGGCGAGCCCACTCCCCTGGACCATAAGAACGCCCTGTGGGAGAAGATCCACCAGATTCCCAAGACCCTGGACAGAATGGACAAACCCGTGATCGCCATGGTCAACGGGGTGGCGGTCGGCGCCGGGATGGGGATGGCGCTCCAATGTGACCTCAGGATCGCCTCAGAAGAGGCGCGATTCTCGACCGGCTATGTGAAGGTCGGGCTGGTCCCCGGTGACGGCGACGCCTTCTTTTTGCCCCGGCTCGTCGGGATCGCCAAGGCGCTGGAGCTCCTCTGGACGGGAGAGTTCGTGGAGGCTCGGGAGGCCGAGCGCCTGGGGATCGTGAACCGGGTCGTCCCGGCCTCCCGGCTTCGGGAGGAGACCTACGCGCTTGCGCAGAAGATCGCCGAGGGGCCCCAGATTGCCATCCGGCTCATGAAGCGGGTGGCGTACCAGAGTCTCAGGCTCGACCTCATCACCCACCTGGATCTGATCTCTTCCCACATGGCCGTTACGCGGCAGACCGAGGACCACCGGGAGGGTGTGCGGGCCTTTCAGGAGAGGCGCCCACCAAAGTTTACCGGCCGTTAAGCCACGGTCCGGCAGGAGCTCACGACAAGATCACGCCGGCTTGACGCCGACCCGATGGCGCTGGGCCAGGGCCTGGTAGCTCTGAGGGGTCATCCGAACCCACTGCTCGGCGGGAGTCCCCGCGAGCGGGCCTCTAACCTTCGCCGGGACCCCTACGGCCAGGGTTCCCTCGGGAATTTCAGTCTCTGGAGTTACCAGCGCTCCCGCTGCCACCATGGCGCGGGGGCCGACCCGCGCCCCGTCGAGAACAACCGCGGCGTTCCCGATCAGGCACTCCTCGCCGAGCGTTGCGCCGTGGACCATGCAGAGATGGCCGATCGTCACTCCAGGTCCCACATCGGCGTGGTTGGCGGGCGTAGAGTGGATGACCGCGCAGTCCTGCACGTTGGCGCCCTTTCGGATTACGATCGGGCCGTGGTCGGCGCGGATCACCGTGTTGTACCAGACCGAGGCGTTCTCTTCGACGATCACCTCGCCGACGAGGGTCGCGGTGGGCGCGATGAAGGCCAGCGGGTGGATCTGCGGCGACTTTCCCTCGAGGCTGTAGAGCGGCATGGGGCGGGTCTCCTCTCTTGAGAGAACTGAAAAATCGCGCCAACGGTAGCACCTAGGTTCGGGGCTCGTCAAGGTGTGGCGCCCTTCACTGGACAGAGGAGGGAGGCGGGCGTATTCTCCAAGCACCATGGCTGCTCCGAAGATGCTGGCCGTGGCCACCGCCACGCCCTCGGCGTTCTTCCCCCAGTCTCGGCTGGCCGCGCTGGCCGGTTACGACGATCCCCAGCGTCTGGGCTTTTTCGCTCACAGCGAGATCGATGGGCGCTATCTCTACCTGGATCCGGCGAACGTCCGCACAGACGAGAGCGTGGAGGAGCTGAACGACCGCTTCCAGCGAGGAGCCCTGGAGTTGGCGAGAACCGCGGCGCTTCGCTGCCTGGAGCGAGCGGGATGGTCACCCCATGAGCTGGACTTCCTGGCCACGACCACGTGCACGGGCCGTATCTGCCCGAGCCTCGATGCCCACCTGATTGACGACCTGGGTTGCTCCCCCGCTATCCAGCGGGTGCATGTCGGGGACACCGGTTGCGCCAGCGCGATGGTGGCCCTCCAGCAGGCCTACAATCACCTGATGGCGTTCCCGGGTCACCGGGCTCTGGTGGTCGCCGTCGAGATCTGTTCGGCGGCCTACTACTTGGATGACCGGCTCGAAAGCGCCGTGGCCCACGCCATCTTTGCCGACGGGGCGGGCGCCCTGGCCCTCGGCAGCGTGGGTGAAGGGATGAGCGTGCTGAGCCACCGGACCCTCTTCCGCTCTGAGCACCTCGGCGCGATGGGGTTCGCCTATCCTGGCGGCCGCCCGCGCGTGATCCTCTCCAAGGACGTCCGGCGGATCGGAGCGGTGATGATGAAAGAGATGGCAGAGGCGCTCCTGGCCTCCCACGGCCTCAAACAGGCGGACGTGAGCCACTGGATTCTCCATTCGGCGGGGCGGCGAGTGATCGAACAGGTACAGCGGCTCATGAACCTGGACGAAAGCGCTGTCAAGCCTTCCCGAACCGTACTCAGACGCTACGGCAACATGTCCTCGGCGACCATCATCTTCGTCCTTGAGGAGTTGCTCAAGACCGCCCGCCCGGCTCCTGGCGACTGGGGCGTCATGATCGCCCTGGGGCCTGGCTTCGCCGCCGAAGGCGTCCTGCTCCGGTGCGAGTGAGACCGTGGCAGCTCCGGCCGCACTCCCTCGGGCGGTTGGCGTCAGCGAGTTCCTCGATGCTCCGGTCCCTCTCCGAGAGCTTGAGGAGAACCTCCGTGATCTCGGTCGCTTGAATCGCCTTTTCGGGGGGTCCTGGCTGGTCTGCGCCCAGCTGGGCCGGCTCGTGAAAGAGATACCGGCGGATCAGCCAGTCACGATCCTGGATGTGGGGACTGGCGGGGCCGACCTCCCGATGGCCCTTGTCCGCTGGGCCCGCCGCCGTGGCCGAAGAATCCGCGTCCTCGCCCTTGACCGAAGCGACCAAGTTCTGGCAGTCGCCCGGCGGCTCGCCGCAGAGTATCCCGAGATCGCGTTCGTACAGGGTGACGGGCTGTCCTTGCCGGTAGCTGGCGAGGCCGTTGACGTAGCGCTGGCCTCGCTGACCCTCCACCACCTCGAGCCTACCGACGGGTCTGTCCTGCTCTCCGAGTTAGACCGCGTGGGGCGCGGTGGCTTTGTCGTCAACGACCTCATGCGGAGCCGCGTCGCCTACAGCCTCGTCTGGTTCGCCACCCGCCTCTTCACGCGAAGCCAGGCAGCCCGTCATGACGGCCCCCTCTCGGTCCTTCGCGCATACACCCCGGATGAGATCCAGGATCTCGCGCGGCGGGCCGGACTTTCGCGAATCAGCATCCTCCGATACTCGTGGCTCTGCCGGCTCGCCGCCGTGAGGCGCAAGGGATGACCCCGCGAGGCGCCTACGATGTCGTTGTCGTGGGGGCAGGCCCTGCGGGGAGCGCCACGGCGATCTTCCTGGCTCAGCATGGCCACTCCGTGCTGGTACTCGACCGGGCCATCTTCCCTCGCCCCAAGGTCTGCGGCGAGTATCTGAGTCCCGAACTCTCAAGAATCCTGGACCGCCTCGGGGTCTTGAAGGCGGTGGATGAGGCGGGGGCGGTCCCGCTCAAGGGGATGAGGATCGTCGCTCCCGATGGGAGCGTGCTCGTGGGCCGTTATCCCACGGAGGGGCGGTGGCGGGGGTATCGCGACTACGCCCTGGCGCTCCCAAGGCTGATCTTTGACCGGATCCTCTTCGAACGAGTGAAGGGTTCTCCCGCGGAGGTCCGCGAGCGGCACCAGGTGATCGATCTGCTCCTCGTGGGCCACCAAGTAGGGGGTGTACTCGTCCGGGACGCTGGTGGTCGCCTGATCGAGGTGACGGCTCGACTCGTCATCGGGGCTGATGGGCGGAACTCCGTTGTGGCACGTGCTCTGGGACTCGTGCGGCCCCGCCCGCTCCGGCGGTTCGCGCTGGTGAGCTACGTTGAGAGAGTGGGAGGGCTTGACGACCACGGCGAGATCTACGTGGATCCCCCCGACTACGCCATCCTGAACCCGGTTGCGCCGGGGCAGGTCAACCTGAGCCTGGTTGTCCCGCTCGCGCACGCCACGCCTTACCGAGGCAAGTTCGAGTCGTTCCTTCGGGCCCGTCTCAGGCAGCTCGACCACCTCTGGCCGCGCGTTGCCGGAATGCGGCTTGCCTCTCCGGTAAGAGCGTTGGGGCCGCTTGCTTACCGGGTGGTTCAACCCCGCGTCGGCGGCGTGCTTGTCGTGGGCGATGCGGCCGGCTTCTACGACCCGTTCACCGGCGAGGGGATATTTGCCGCGATGCGCTCGGCCGAGCTGGCGGCCGAAGTCGCCCATCACGCGCTTTCAGCGAGCGACTGCTCGGCGGATGCCCTGGCTCCCTTCTTCAGGAGGCGGCACGAGGCCTTCGCAGACAAGGAGAAGGTGGCGTCTCTCCTGCAAGTCGTGATCAGGCGGCGATGGCTGGCGAACCTCGTAGCCCATCGGCTCGCCCGCCGCGCCGACCTTCTCGATCTCCTGATGGGTGTCATCGGCGACTTCGTGCCGCCCAAGGCGCTTCTCTCCCCACGCGCGCTCTTCGGCCGGCCGGGGCTCAGCGAAGGGACGAAGGCATGAAGGACGTATGGGCGGTCTTCAACCTCGAGATCGATCCGAGCAACTTTAAGTTTGGTGTTGCACTCGGCGCTGCGATGACTGGTGACCCTGAGCCGGAAAGCACTACGATCATGTTTGACAGTTTGGGTACGCGTATTCCGTGCCAGGTATTCATCGAACGCGACAAAATGCAACGCACTGGAATCACGCGATTACTTCGAAACCAATTGAAGATACTGTCCGATATTAGCAGGGACGGTCTGGAGTTCGAGTGTCAACGGCAGTTATCGCTCGCGTTTCGGCTGTTTAAGCCGGGCCCTTTCTGGATCTCGGCTTGGGAACGTCGCAATGAAGTTCGTCCTCGGTTTTGGCCGTTACCACCTCCGTACGTCCTCCGAGGTGAAGAGCTTACCCGCTTCTGCGACTTTTCAAAAAAGCTCATTCCTTTCCAGGAACAGCGAAACATTTATCGTTTGGTTCGCTACTTTTCTCAGGCTTTGGGTGAAGTAGTCAGCGATTTCCTTGAACCCTCGGATCCAACAGGGGAGAGATTTCTCTCGCGAACTGCTTACTTGATAATTGCCGCTGACTTCTTTGAGCAGGCGCATGGAAACTGGTGGCTCTCACCGGATATGCGTTTAGTTCTTCTGATGATCGCAACCGAGGCTCTGTTTACGGATGATGACAAGGCAGAAGTGGGGTACCGATTGTCACAGCGAATCGCAGTCTTGAACGGTTCGCACCCTGGGGAACGGAAGACAGTTTTTGAGCTCACGAAGGGGCTTTATGATCTCCGGAGCCGGCTGGTCCACGGATCAGTCTACCGAAGGAAGCGGGGGTTTCCCGAAGTAGCCGGGCCGGACCTCGCAGCGTTCGCCAACTTGGTCCGATCATCGTTGCTCTATTGCATCGCCCTGGACCAAAGGGGGTTTGGCAAGGACGACATCTTGAAAACATTGGATCGGGCAGTTTTTGATGAAAAGGAGATGCTGCTGTTCCGCTTTAAGGCAAATGAATTCTGGGGATTCGGTGAATCTCCTGATGAGCATCTGTACGCGATGGGCGGAAGGTCTGTGGCGGGACCTTAAGGGGATGACCGCGTTTTTGGACTTCCCTTGGTCAGCCTCCTGGGCCGCTCGAAAAACATGTGCCAGCGGGTCGGAGTTGGGTGGCCCCGACGGAAGCCGGAAGACCTGCGCGAGAGAAGGTATGATCAGCCGGCTTCTACGACGTAGCTCGTGAGAGGGGCCTGAGGCAGTCTGGCGTTCGCTAACGAGGGGCGCCATGGCGCTATCGCCCGAAGAGATCCTCTCCCAGCTTTTCCCGGTGCATCTCCAGGTAAGAGGCTACGTCTGCGAGGATCGCGCTCAATGTGCCGACTGTGAGCTGCCGGTGACGGGGGACGGTGATGTGGTGTTCAGTCCCCCTAATGGTTGAGGTCAGACGAAGGTGGCTTCCCGTCTGCCTCGTAATGTCGTACCCGTACCCACGGAGAAGAGAGGCCAGTGCCGTCCCTGGCAGGTCTCGCGGGAGCTTCAAGCAGGGATGACCTCATCCTTCACCATATGAAGGCGGATTACCCGTGGCCGGTTCTCTTCGCTGAAGTGACAGCGGACGGCATCCCGGACCATCTCCTTCAGCTCCTCGAGGGTGGTTCCCTGTGTGTAGATGGAGTAGCCCAAGGCTCGGGCTTCATAGCCACCCTCTGGTGACTCGTTTACGGTAAAAATGATTTCGATCTCCGCCATCTCTGGCCTCCTCACTGCTATTATAGCCCTTCGAGAGGAACGTGCCGCGCTAAATACTCCATCGACGGCTTCCCCAGGCCGTGTGTGGGCGCCGAACCTTAGGGCTGGCGCCGAGGAGCAGCCGGAAGCGCGTGAGCGCGACGGGAGGCTTCAGCCTGATGGCCGAGCGGGTGCGAGGCAAATGCGCCGGATGAGGCGATAGTCAACGACGAAGTACGATGTTATCATCATCGGCGCCGGTCATAATGATCTGGCGGCTGCTCTCTACCTGACCTGGGCAGGAGTGCGCGTGCTGGTGTGGAACGCCGCGGGATCGTTCACGGCGCGTGTGTGACCGAGGAGACCTAGCCGGTAAGGAGCGCTGGGTCGAGTCGCCACCCATGCCTTCGGCACCGGTACCCGGCCTGCGCAAGCTGAATAGAAAGTGGTTCAGTGCTGCAGCACCTGGCTCAGGAAGGCTCGCGTCCGCTCCTGGCGCGGATTGCCGAAGAACTCGCCAGGCGGGCTTTCCTCGACGATGATCCCATCGTCCATCAGGATCATGCGGTCGGCGACCTCCCGGGCGAACCCCATTTCGTGGCTGACCACCACCATGGTCATCCCTGAGCGAGCCAAGCCCCGCATGACGTCGAGGACCTCCTTGATCATTTCCGGGTCCAGGGCCGAGGTCGGCTCGTCGAAGAGCATGATCTTCGGCTGCATGGCCAGCGCCCGGGCGATGGCCACGCGCTGCTGCTGGCCGCCGGAGAGCTGGGCGGAATACTTTCCGGCCTGCTCGGCGATGCCCACGCGGACGAGTAACTCCGTGGCAATCTCCTCCGCCTTGGCCCGCGGCCACTTCCGGACCCACATCGGAGCCAGGGCGATGTTCTGGAGCACGGTGAGGTGCGGGAAGAGGTTGAAGGACTGAAAGACCATGCCCACCTCCCGGCGGATCGCCTCGATGTTGCGGACGTCATGGGTCAGCTCGATGCCGTCCACGATGATCTGGCCGCGCTGGTGATCCTCCAAGCGGTTGATGGTCCGGATGAATGTCGACTTCCCCGAGCCGGAAGGCCCGCAGATGACCACCACCTCGCCCTTTCCGACCGTCGTGCTGACGCCCCTGAGGGCGTGGAAGCGGCCGTACCACTTGTGGACGTCCCGGCAGACGATCATCTCGTCGCGGTCGCGCCGTGGCTCCATGACCCCCTCTCAGCGGGTCCCCACGCCGAGCCGTTGCTCCAGCCGACGGCTCGCGGACGACATGGAGTAGCTGAAGGCCCAGTATACGGCGGAAATGAAGATGAGGACCTCCGTGCGGAGCCCGAGCCAGTCCGGGTTGGAGAGAATGCTCCGGGCGATTTCGAACAGGTCGAGGAGACCAACCACGGCCACCAGCGAGGTGTCCTTGAACAGGCCGATGAACTGGCCCACGATGGGCGGGATCACGGCCCTGAGTGCCTGGGGGAGAATGATCAGTCCCATGGTGAGCGCGTTCCCCAGGCCGAGGGCGCGGGCCGCGTCATACTGCCCGCGGGGGATCGCCTGCAGCCCGCCTCGCACGTTTTCCGCGAGATAGGCGGCGCTGAACAGGGTGAGGGCCAGCATCGCGCGGACCACCTTGTCCACGTGGAGGTGGCCCGGGATCAGGAGCGGAAACATCACCGAGGACATGAACAGGATCGTCACGAGCGGCACTCCCCGGACCGCCTCGATGTACACCGTCGAGAGGAGGCGAACCACGGGTAGGCGGCTTCGCCGTCCCAGGGCCAGCAGCACTCCCAGGGGGAACGAAGCCACGATCGCGACGATGGCCAGGAGGAAGGTGAGCATGAGCCCGCCCCATTGCATCGTGTCCACCCGGGGAAGAATGGCGCTTCCCGGAAAGCCGTGCAGGAGGGCGATGATGGCGGGAACGGAGAGCACCCAGCAGAGCGTGACCGCCTTGCCCCGTGTGCGCCGCAACGCCGTCAGGAACCCCAACGCGCCGACGATGGCCAGGGCCCCCACCACCCGGTGCGCCTCCGTGGAGGGGTAGGTCCCGATCAGGAAGAGTCTCAGGTTGGCCGGGATCACCGCCCAGCAGGCTCCCGGCGAGCCGCCCGAGGCCTGAGCGAGTTGTCTGGCCTGGTGGCAGGCCTCGGGCGTGGTCGCCCAGGTGGCTTCGAAGACCATCCAGCGGGCAAGGGGCGGGAGCATCGAGGCGAAAAACCAGAGGATCAGGAGCGTCAGGATGATGTTGTACCAGGTGCTGAACAGGTTCGCTCTGAGCCACCCGAGCGGGCCGATGGAGGCGCGCGGGGGGAGGATGAGCTCGGCGGGAATCGCCCGGTCCACCTCAGCGCTCCGAGATCCGCAAGCGACGGTTATAGAGGTTCAGCACCAGCGAGGTGAACAGGCTCATCACGAGGTAGCTCGCCATCACCATCCCGATGACCTCTACCGCCTTGCCCGTCTGGTTGAAGATCGTTTCGGCGAGCGAGAAGAGGTCTGGGAATCCCACGGCGACGGCCAGGCTCGAGTTCTTGGCCAGGTTCAGATACTGGCTGATGAGCGGGGGGATGATGACCCGCACCGCCTGGGGCAGGACGATCAGGCGCAGGGCGAGACCCCCGCTGAGCCCGAGGGCCCGGGCTGCCTCCTTCTGCCCGACGTGAACCGCCTGGATTCCCGCCCTGACGACCTCGGCGATGAAGGCCCCCGTATAGACGGTAAGCCCCACGAGCATGGCGGTGAACTCGGGGGTGAGCGTCAGCCCTCCCTCGTAGTTGAACCCTCCCATCTCCGGAAGGTCCACGGTGAGCGGCTGCCCTGGGCCGACGACCCAGCCGATGGTTGGGACGCCGACGAGCGCGGCAACGGCCCACGCAAGGGCGTGGCTGGGCTGGCCGGTCCGCTCCTGGCGGCGCGTCCGCCAGCGCCAGAGCAGCAGGGCGATGATCAGGGCGGCCGCGAGGAAGGCCAGCCAGGGGTAGAACGCTTCGGTCGGCGTGAAGCTCGGCAAGGCTGCGCCCCGGTTGCTGAGGAAGATCGAGCCGGGGAGCACGATGCTCTCCTTGACCCGGGGAAGCTGCAGGATGACGGCGAAGTACCAGAACACCAGCTGGACCAGGAGCGGCACGTTGCGCACGATCTCGATGTAGGCTCCCGCCAGCTTGCGGAGAAGCCAGTTGGTGGACAATCGCGCGATTCCCGCGAGGGTGCCGAGCACGGTCGCCAGCACGATTCCGAACACGGAGACCTTGATGGTGTTGACCACCCCGACGAGGAAGGCGTACCAGTACGGGTCACCTTCGCGGTACTCGATCCCCTCGCCGATCGGGAATCCGGCCTCCCGGTAGAGGAAGTCAAAGCCTCCGGCTAGCCCGCGGCTCTTGAGCTCACGCTGCACGTTCGCATAGAGCAGGCCGGCGACGATGACAACGGCCAGAAGGAAGATCGCCTGGGCGAGAACGCGCAGCACACGCTCGTTCCGCCACCAAGCCACGCTGCGGCGAGTAGCCTGAGGAGAAGAGATGTCAGCCGACATCCCGAGGGACCATCGGCAGGTGCCAGACCACGTTCATCCGGCACCTGCCGGTGTGCGGTCACACGGCCGCTGGTGAGCTAGCGGAGCGGCGGGGCGTACACAAGCCCTCCCCTGGTCCAGAGGTCGTTGAGGCCACGTTCGAGGTTGAAGGGTGTGCCGGGGCCGAGGTTTCTGGCGAAGATCTCGCCGTAGTTACCGACCTGCTTGATCGCGTTGTAGATGAACCTCTTATCCAGCCCCATCGCCTTGCCGAGTTCCTTTTCGTCTCCCAGCAGCCGGGCGATCTCGGGGTCCTTACTGTTGAGGAACCGGTCCACGTTCTTCGAGGTGATCCCGCGCTCCTCAGCCGTCATGAGGCCGTACACGAGCCAGCGGATGATGTCTCCCCAGTTGTTGTCGCCGTGGGCCCAAGCCGGCCCGAGCGGCTCCTTGGACATGACTTCGGGCAGGATCACGTGGGCGCCCGGGTCCTTCAGGATTGTCTTGCGGGAGACGAGACCCGACATGTCGGTCGTCACCCCGTCGCAGCGTCCCTGCTCGTAGGCGCCGAAGACCGCGTCCGGATCCTCGAAGACCACGGCCTTGTACCTGAGCCCTCGCTTCCTGAACTGGTCGGCCAGGTTCAGCTCGGTGGTGGTCCCGGTCGTGACACAGATGGACGCGTTGTTCATGTCGTTGATCTTCTTGATCCCCGAGTCCTTTCGCACCATCATCCCCTGGCCGTCGTAGAAGGTGGTGGGCCCGAAGTCCAACCCCA